>CANGEW010000003.1 GCA_947452965.1 Chitinophagaceae bacterium
ATAGAAGCAATGACATTTTGTTGTGTTTTTTCACCAAATCCCTTGTAAAGCTTTAGTCTGTTTTCTTTACATGCATAAAGCAATTCTCCTACAGTTTCGATTTGCATTTCTTTCCAAATAGTATTAATTTTTTTAGGTCCAATGCCTTTGATTTGGAGCATTTCTAAAATACCTTCTGGAGTTTTTTGAATGAATGAGTCTAGCGCTTCAACTCGTCCGGTTGTAATGAGCTCGATTACTTTTTGCGCAGTAGATGCGCCAATTCCTTGAATAGAAGCAATGTTAGCATGTTCAATAGTTGTCAATGGAACAGTTAGTTTCTCAATATTGAATGCCGCTGATGTGTATGATTTTATTTTAAAAGCATTTTCGCCATGAATTTCCATTAGTTTGGCTAAAAGGGATATTGTGTCGGCGATTTGATAATTATCCATATAGTAATATTGTAAGTATTAAAAGAGGAGAGGGAAGTGTTGCAAAAAAAAAAGTCTCGGTAAAAACCGAGACAGTATCTTTTGCTGTTAGCAAAAATAGCTTACTTCTTTTTTGGAGCAGCTTTCTTAGGAGCAGCTTTTTTAGCAGCAGCTTTCTTAGGAGCAGCTTTTTTAGCAGCAGCTTTCTTAGGAGCAGCTTTTTTTACAGCTTTTTTAGGAGCAGCTTTCTTTGCAGCAGCTTTCTTAGGAGCAGCTTTTTTTACAGCTTTTTTCTTTGTTGCCATTTTTTTTTAATTTAATTGGTTAGTAAATAATAATTAAAAATAAATATTATTTTCTAATTACCAAAAAAAAGTTTAAAAAAATATTTTTTTTAAATAGCAGCAACAGAAACTAAAGTTTTATCTCCTTTAGATTTTCTGAATTCTACCACCCCATCAGTTAAAGCAAAAATTGTAAAATCTCTACCTAAGCCAACGTTTTTACCAGGATGATAAACAGTTCCGCGCTGACGTAAAATAATATTACCTGCAGCAGCAGATTGCCCACCATAAATTTTCACTCCAAGTCTTTTACTTTGTGAATCACGACCATTTTTTACTGATCCTTCACCTTTTTTATGTGCCATTGTTTAAAATTTGAATTTTGAAAAATTTACTTCAAAATTAATTATGCGATTGCAGTTACTTTGATGTGAGTATACTGTGTACGATGTCCGTGCTTCTTACGGAAGCCCTTTCTTCTTTTCATTTTAAAGGCAATTACTTTGTCGCCTTTAACTAAGTCATTTACGACTTCTGCTTTTACAACAGCACTTACATTGGCTCCGATATTCACAGAACCGCCGTTATCTGTCATTAAAACGTCTTTGAATTCAACTGAATCACCAGTTTTACATTCAATATGAGGAACATACAAGCTGTCTCCTGCTTTTACTTTGAATTGCTGACCCGCAATTTTAACTACTGCTAACATAATGTACCTAAATTTAGGACGGCAAAGGTAAGTATTTTAGTTAATTTCAGGAACATTTTTTTGATTTTTTTTATTTCTATCGATTTTTTGAAATAAGAGCCTTTATTCTTGAGAATATCTATTGGTATAGCATTTTTCGTTTTTTTGCCATAATCCTATATAAATATTCACTTTGTAACACGATTTTTCCCCTACTTTAGTCGAAAACGATTTACTTTCGTGCCTATGTTTAAGCCCTTTCGTCGCTTTTTTCAAATCGTGTATAATATTTATGCAACGTTCATTTTTTTTATTTTCTTGAGTGTTCTTTTTCCTATTGTTTTACTAACATATTTTTTACCTAGTAAAAAAAGGGGCAATGCCATCTATAATATCGCTCGTGTATTTTTAGATATAGCTCTTTTATTATTGGGGATTTTTCATAAGAATATTTTTGAGGTGCCTCATGATACTAAAAAGCCTATGATCTTTGTATTTAATCATATCTCTTATTTGGATTCATTAATTTTAGTCGCAACCATTCGTAAGCAAAATATCAGAGGCTTGGGGAAATATGAAATAGGGAAGATTCCTATTATCGGTTTTATTTACAGAAGTGCTGTTATAACTGTAAAGAGATCAGATAAAACTAATAGACAAAAAAGTGTAGCGTTGCTGAAAGAAGCTGTTAATAATAATATCTCAATCGCTATTGCGCCCGAAGGTACCTTTAACGAAACCAGTAAGCCTCTCTTGGATTTTTTTGATGGCGCTTTTAGAATCGCAATTGAAACAAACACTCCGATAAAGCCATTATTGTTTTTAGACACTTACGACAGAATGCATTATGGAAGTTTGTTTTCCCTGACACCTGGAAAGTCTAGGTCAGTTTTTTTAGAAGAAGTTTCTGTAGAAGGCTATGACTTGAGCAATTTGCAAGAACTAAAACAAAAAGTATTTCAAAAGATGGAGTTAGCCTTGGTTCATTATAAAGCCAGCTGGATTAAAAATTGATGAGCGAAAACAGTAACATATTATTCAATGAAAATAGCTCAGGTGTTTGGGCCGAAATCATTTTGCCTTTAGCCTTGCCACAAGTATACACCTATGAAGTGCCCATAGATTTAATTGCAAAAGCCATTATTGGTTGTAGGGCAGAAGTAGTTTTTGGTAAAAATAAGAAGTATACAGGCATTATAAAATCAATTAACTATCAGAAGCCTCCATATCCCACTAAGTCGATTATAAATGTGTTGGACGAATGTCCAATTGTATATCCTCAACAATTACATTTATGGAATTGGATGAGTCAATATTATATGTGCTCCGAAGGAGAGGTAATGGCAGCGGCTCTTCCTTCGAATTTTAAGTTAAATAGTGAAACTATTTTGGTTATTAATGAGGATGCCGGAGATGATTTTTCGATGTTAAACGATGAGGAATTTGTTGTTGCCGAAGCCTTGCAAATCAGAAAGCAACTTCAAATGTTTGAAATCGTTCAGCTGATGGATGGGGCACGCGTGTATCCTGTAATCAAAAGCTTGTTAGAAAAAAATATTTGTTTTGCTTGGGAACAATTATCAGAAAAATATCAACCCAAAAAAACAACCATTGTTGAGCTGCACAAAAAGTATGATAATGAGAATTCACTCTCCCAATTATTGAATAATTGGAAAGGGGCGCCCAAACAAATGGAACTATTGTTATCTTTCCTGCATCTTCAAAAAACCATGGGCATTGTTTATAAGAAATCATTGCTAGAAAAAGCAAAAGCAACAGATGCTCAATTAAATGCCTTAAGTGAAAAAGAGATTTTAGTTACTTCCAAAATTAACATTGATAGAATTAAACAACTCCCCAAATCAATCAATATCGACTTCCAATTATCTGATAAGCAGTCAGATTGCCTAGCTCAATTAAAAGAAACCTTTGCTAAAAAAAATGTATGTCTGTTGCAAGGGGTAACAGGTAGTGGTAAAACGCTTTTATATATTAAACTCATTGAAGAGCAGATTTTATTGAATAAACAAGCTTTATATCTTCTTCCCGAAATCGCTTTGACCTCTCAAATTATTAGACGGTTACAAAAATATTTCGGCGGTCATATTGCTGTGTATCATTCTAAGTTTAATGATCAGGAAAGAGTGGAACTGTGGAATAAAATTAATTCAGGTGAAATCAACATTGTTTTAGGTGCCAGAAGTGCAATTTTTTTGCCTTTTAATAACCTAGGTTTGATTATTGTAGATGAAGAACATGATGCGTCTTTTAAACAGCAAGATCCTGCACCAAGATACCAGGCAAGAGACACCGCAATCTATTATGCTTCACTTTTTAATGCCAAAGTATTGTTAGGAAGTGGTACTCCTTCTGTAGAAAGCTATTATAATGCAACACAACAAAAATATGGCTTTGTTCAATTAACAGAAAGATACGGCGGAATCGAAATGCCTTCTATTGAGATTGTAAATACTGCTCAAGTAGCTCAAAAAGGTAAAGTAATGATCAGTCCTCAATTAAAAGAAGCGATTGAAAAAACATTACAACAAAAAAAACAAGTAATTCTTTTTCAAAATAGACGTGGCTACAATCCATACATATATTGCGGAACCTGTGGCTTTATTCCGCAATGCCATCATTGTGATGTGTCATTAACCCTGCATAAGTTCAGTAAAAAATTACATTGTCATTATTGCGGAAGCCTATATCCAAATCTAGTTCAATGTACCGCTTGTGGTAGTAATCAATGGGTAGAAAAAAACTTTGGAACAGAAAAAATCGAAGAACAACTCGAACAAGATTTTTCTGAATATAGAGTAGGCAGAATGGATGTTGATGCGGTGAAAGGTAAAACCGCTCATGATACATTGATTCAACAATTTGAACAGCATCATATTGACATATTAGTAGGTACTCAAATGGTAGTGAAAGGGCTAGATTTTGATAATGTAAGTTTAGTAGGAGTGTTAGATGCAGATGGATTATTAAGCTTTGTCGATTTTAGAGTGCATGAAAGAGCTTTTCAATTAATGGAACAAGTGAGTGGAAGATCGGGCAGAAAAGGCTCACAAGGAAAAGTATTGATTCAAGCGGTTAATGTAAAACATCCTGTTATAAAGATGGTTCAGCAGCATGATTATGCTGCGTTTTTTAAATTTGAGATTGCAAACAGAAAGGAATTTTTCTACCCGCCATTTAGCAGGTTGGTATTAATTACATTAAAACACAAGGACAATGATACAGTGAAGTTGGCCTCACAAAAACTTGCAGCCTTGTTAAGAAGCGATTTTAAAGACTATGTAATGGGACCCGCACAACCCGTTATCGGAAGATTAAGAAATCAATATTTAATGGAAATCATGTTAAAGCTCCCAAAAGATGCGGGGATGTCTTTTAAAAATAAAAAAGTAATACAACATCATATAAATATACTTTTATCTGAAAAAAAGTTCAAATCAATTACTATTATTGCAGATGTAGATCCGGCATAATTTTTTAAAAAATAAATAATTCTAAAACGAAATACAATAAGAGCAATTAGATGAAGATTCTGCAGAACATATCATTAAAGCCTTTCAATACGTTTGGCATGGATGTGCCTGCAAAATATTTTGCATTTTTTCAAACCTCTGATCAATTATTGGAAATACTATCCAGTGACATTTGTGCTTCATCAGACACCTTGCTATTAGGCGGGGGAAGCAACCTGTTGTTTACTAAAAATATAAATGGCATTGTATTAAAAGACGAAATAAAGGGGATTGAATTATTACAAGAAACCGACGAGCATTATTTTGTAAAAGTGGGCGCTGGAGAAGTTTGGCATGATTTTGTAATGTATTGTGTTCAAAAAGGGTATGCTGGTCTGGAAAATCTTGCATTAATACCAGGCTGTGTAGGAGCAAGTCCGATGCAAAATATTGGTGCCTATGGTGTAGAGATAAAAGATGTGTTTCATTCTTTAGAAGCCATGCACATCAAAGATAAAAGCGTGAATGTTTTTTTAAATAAAGATTGCGAGTTTGGTTATAGAGAGAGTGTGTTCAAGAATAAATATAAAAATCAATTCGCCATCACTTCGGTAACTTTCAAATTGCAAAAAAAGCCTTCTTATAATATTACTTATGGGGCTATAAGTAAAGAATTGGAAAATATGGGGGTAAAAGACTTGTCCTTGCATGCCATTTCTCAAGCGGTGATTAACATCAGACAAAGTAAATTACCTAATCCAATTGAAATTGGTAATGCCGGAAGTTTTTTTAAAAATCCAGAAATTGATGTAAAGCATTTTGAGACAATTCAACATGATTATCCTTCAATTATTGGATATGCTACAGGCGAAAACAGGATAAAATTAGCAGCCGGTTGGTTGATTGAACAATGTGGTTGGAAAGGTTATAGGGAAGGGGACGCAGGCTGTTATGCCAAGCAAGCTTTGGTATTGGTAAATTATGGCAATGCTAAAGGAGAGGACGTGCTTCAACTTAGTGAAAAAATCATTGCTTCAGTTGAAGCTAAATTTGGTGTTCGATTAGAAAGAGAAGTGAACATTATGTAACTGATAGAAAATTGTATAAAGGGATATAAAATAAAAAACGCCTCGTTTGAGGCGTTTTTTATTTATCAAAATGCAATAATTATTTATGGCATAAGTTATATCCAAAATGCACATCAAAATAAGCTTGATTGAATTTTTGGTCGGTTACTTTATTAAGATTGTTTAATCCAAAATTTAAATCCCCACTAACTGTATAAGGTCCAAATTTGTAACCACCTCTTAGTAAAAATCCAAAACTAGCGCTAGACAACTTATTATTAGTCTGTAAATCAACGTATCCCTGAGCAATGGTTGCTGCAGCTCCTGGCGAATTAACTGCACTTGTAACACTTGCACCACTTCTGCTAAAATCTGAATTTAATGCTACTGAAACATTAACACCACCCCCAGCAAAGAAGCCTTTTGGTAAATCGTATAAAGCTACAACAGGTATGTTGATATAGTCGTTTGTGTATTTTTCTTCCCAAATTGTTGATTCGCTTTTTGGCAAATCATTTGATCTTTTAAATGTCGCTGAGGTGTGTTGGTATCCTAAGCCAGAAGCAAGTGACACTTGTTTATTAAGGCGATAAGAAACATCCATACCTAAACCATAAGTTAATGCACCTTCTGATTTGAAATCCATTGAATAATTTGGAGTACTTAAAACCTTCCCACCAGAAAGTTGAGTCCAATCAGTTTTTGATGCTCTAGATACACCTAAACTAACATAAGGTCCATAAGATAATTGTGCTTTTGCCATGAAAGAAAAAGCGGTAATTGTGGTAAGTAGAATTAATTTTTTCATCTTTAATTTAATAAGTTGGTTTATGAATTTTTGTGTAATTTAAAATATATTTTTATTTCAAAAAAAAAAAAAATAGAAAATGGGGGTAATTTTTTATGTTACCCCCATATATCACTACAGTTTTTCTACTTTTTTGATTACTTTATGTTCACCTTGTATGATTTCCATAAAATAGGTTCCTCTTTGTAATTTGCTGCCTATCAATATATTAGATTTGTTATAGAAGGTTGCTCTTTCTTCTATTTTACCAAAGGCATTCATTACTCTTATAGATATTGGTGCGTTAACACCTGATAAAATATTTATAGCAAATGTTGTAGTTGTAGGGTTCGGTGTAACCATAACATCCCAATTGTTATCTGTTGGGGTAATTGCTGCAGTACCTCTTGCGATTAATGAACCCGAACAACTTGTAGTCATGGTTATGCTAGCTTGACTGTTCGCAACTAATACATTATTGATTCTACTCTCAAAACTGTATAAACAATTAGGTGCTGTGCTTCCTGTATAAGAAGATCCAATAACTGATTTTGAGTCATATTTAACAGAGAGTACGTACTTGGCACCAATTGTAGCATTTGTAATACTTACTCTGCCTTGGCCTGTTGAAACGGTCACACCTGTTGCTACTTTAGTACAGCTGCCATTCCATAAAGTTGCTTGGTCTGTTTGTTGTATGCTAAATAGTCCAAATGTGCTAATAGATTTAGACTGCACAATATCAACGCTAAAACTAGCAGATGGGGCAGTGATAGTTGTATAATAGAAGAACTGACCCGGAGTAACGTTTGTTACTTTTCCGCAAGAAGCTGTGTAACACAATGAACTTACTTTTTGACCTAAGCCAGCATTAAAGTCACTACAAGCCGTTGTTGTGTGATATATTCCAGTTAATGGACAAGTAGCAATAATTATTACAGCAGTAGTTGCACTTGAAATACAACCTGTTGCATTTTTAGCAGTTACACTATATGTACCCGCGCTTACTCCTGTAAAGGTTGAACCAGATTGGTAGGTACTTCCATTTATGCTATAGGTAAAACCAGTACCCGTTGGAGCTGAAATGGTTATCGTGCCTGTAGATAATGAACAAGTAGGTTGTGTAATATTTACTGTCGGTGCGTTTGGTTTGGTAGGTGCTGCACTTATGTTAGCAACAGTAGCTGTTGATGTACAAGCAACACAACCGCTGCTATTCTTTACTGTTACATTATAAGTTCCGGGAATTACACCAGAGAAGATAGTGCTTGATTGATAAGCACTTCCATTGATACTATATGTTAAACCTGTACCTGTTGGAGCCGAAATAGTTATGGTTCCAGTAGCAACAGCGCATGTTGGTTGTGTAACAGATACTGTTGGCGCAACAGGTGTAGAAGGAGCAGTGCTAATGGTAGCAGTTGTTACTGTTGAAATACAATCAGAAGTATTTTTAGCAGTAACACTATATGTACCCGCGCTTACTCCTGTAAAGGTTGTACTTGATTGGTATGTACTTCCATTGATACTGTATGTTAACCCCGTTCCGGTTGGAGCAGTAATTGTAATTGAGCCTGTAGGAACTGAACAAGTAGGCTGCGTAATACTAACGGTTGGAGCATTCGGTTTGGTTGGTGCTGCATTTATGGTAGCAACAGTAGCTGTTGATGTACAAGCAACACAACCGCTGCTATTCTTTACCGTTACATTATAAGTTCCCGCAATTACACCAGAGAAGATAGTACTTGATTGATAAGTGCTTCCATTGATGCTATATGTTAAACCTGTACCTGTTGGAGCCGAAATAGTTATGGTTCCAGTAGCAACTGCACAAGTTGGTTGTGTGATATTAATAGAAGGAGCCGCTGGTGTTGTAGGCGCAGCACTTATTGTTGCAGACGCAGCATTTGAAATACAACCTGAAGCATTTTTAACAGTTACGCTGTATGTACCTGAAGCTAAACCAGAGAACGTTGCAGTTGATTGGTAAGTACCTCCATTAATGTTATAAGTTATTCCTGTGCCAGTAGGCGCAGTTATTTTAATAGAACCTGTTGCAATACTACATGTAGGCTGTGTAACAGTTAATGTAGGAGTAGCAGGCTTAGTAGGCGCTGCATTAATCACAGCAGATGTAGCATTGGAAGTGCAAACATTGCATCCTGTGCCTGTTCTTACTGTTACATTATAGGTTCCTGAAGCTACACTATTAAAGGTTGTACCAGATTGATATGTGCTACCGTTGATGCTGTAAGTATAGCTCGAACCCGTAGGTGCAGTTATGGTAATTGATCCTGTTGAAACTGCACAAGTTGGTTGAGTGATACTAACAGTTGGAGCATTAGGTTTTGCAGGAATTGCATTAACCACAGCAGAAGTAGCATTGGATGTACAAACATTACATCCTGTACCTGTTCTAACGGTTACATTATATGTGCCCGAAGCCACCCCGCTAAAGGTTGTACTTGTTTGGTAAGTACTTCCATTGATGCTATATGTATACCCCGAACCAGTAGGTGCAGTTATGGTAATGGTACCAGTTGTTACGGAACATGTGGGCTGTGTAATTGAAATAGTTGGCGCGTTAGGTTTGGTAGGCGCTACATTTATTGTTGCAGCAGTTGCATTAGAAATACAACCATCATTATTTTTAACGGTAACATTATAAGTGCCCGAAGCTACATTGTTAAAAGTAGTATCTGCTTGATAGTTGATTCCATTGATACTGTATGAATATCCAGCACCTTTAGGAGAACTTATTTTTATTGTGCCTGTTGTTACCAAACAAGTAGGCTGAGTAACACTAACAGTTGGAGCATTTGGTTTAGCTGGAGCTACATTAATTACTGCAGTGGTAGCATTTGAAATACAACTACCATTTTTTACTGTAACAGAATAACTTCCGCTTGATACATTTTTAAATGCAGTATCAGCTTGGTAGTCCAAGCCATTAATACTATATGTAAGTCCTGCAGCAACAGGAGAGGTTATCGTAATACTTCCAGTATTCACAGCACAGGTTGGCTGAATGGTAGAAACTGTTGGCGCCTCACTAGTGGTCGGTTGTGCATTAATAGTAACTGATGTTGGATCTGATTCACATGTGCCATTTTTTACAGTTACATTATAAGTATTTGCCGAAACATTTGTGAACAAAGTATCTGCTTGGAAGTCTGTGCCATTAATACTATAAAATAATCCAGTTCTAATAGGAGCCGTAATTGCAATAGATCCAGTTGATACAGAGCAGGTAGGTTGTATTGCATGAGTGCTAGGGGCGGCTGTTTTGATACAGTTTACAGTAATAATCACCATTGCCGTGTCGCAATCTCCATCTATATCACAAACTGAATAATAGAAAGTGTCTTTGCCATTGTAATTGGCATCTGGCGTGTACGTATAGTCACAACCGTTAAATACCAATGTTCCGTGAGAAGTGGTTGAGACTAGATTCCAGTTATTTCCTCCGTCGCCACTTGCTGTATCATTGTCGCAAACTTTTTCATTTAACACGCCGTCTTCATCAACAGAAGCTGTATCGTTTTCTGCAATAGGGAAATCGTCCACAGAATTAATGGTAATGACTACCATAGCTGTATCACAATCTCCATCTATATCGCATAATGAATAGTAGAAGGTATCTTGGCCATTATAATTAGAATCAGGCGTGTATGTATAATCACATCCGTTAAAAACTAATGTTCCATGAGAAGAAGTTGAAACTAGGTTCCAATTATTTCCTCCGTCGCCACTTGCTGTATCGTTGTCGCAAACTTTTCCATTTAATACGCCGTCTTCGTCAATAGAAGCGGTGTCATCATTTGCAATTGGTAAACTATTTTGCAATTCAATAATAACAGTATCGCTGTTTAAACTTGCTTTACCTGCATTATCAACATTCTTAAATGGAATTTTGATTTTGATTTTTCCTCCATCGTTAGGATCTACTAGAATTTGTTGAGTAGGATTTCCATTTGCGTTTGTTGGAATGGTAATGCTTCCTGGCCAATTTGAGCAGGTTGTTGCTGGAGGACAATTTCCGCCATTGGTGTAAGTAGTACCGTTGATAGTAATAGAATTTACATTACTAGGGAAATCTGTAATAATAATTGAGTCGATAATTCCATTAGATGGATCTGTTCCATTGAAAGAGGTTGGTGGTACTGTGATGTTTCCAAAACCACCTTTATTTTTTTCATTTTTAATGGTGTCTGCTGCAATTGCGGTAGGCAATTCCTCAACACCCCAATCTATATTATTGATGAAAAGATTTCCTGTGGTGAAATTTGTTCTAATAATCGGACTTGTATTTTTCCAGTGAATATCTGAAATTTCAGCGTTTGGCTCACTACTTCCAACTGTTGTAACAGAAGAAGTTAGGATTAATTTTAAATCAGATCTATTAGCTGGGATGCCCGCTAATGTGTATGTGCCATCGGGATTAACCGTTGAGTAGTCAATCACATTCCCAGTGCTATCAACACAATAAACGTACAATGAATTTTGAATATTAGTTCCATTTTCTGGTGTTGAGTAAATAGTATTAAATGTGTTATTAGCACTACCATTCACATCATTCCAAACAGTACCAGAAATTTTAATAATCGGGCTAGGTTGTATCATTATGCTAGCCAATCCAATGTCATACTTACGAACATGGGCTGGACAGTTTGCATCTGTTGGTGCAGGCATTGAGTCATAAAGTACATATTCAAAAGAATCAACACCAATGAAATTAAAGTTGGGTTCATATAATACTTCTCCATTGAAAATACTTACGCTGCCATGTTTTGGTTGTAATAAACCATTTCCGCTAGGATAAGATATCAATTGAATATTTAGGAAGTTGCCGTCTGCATCTGTATCGTTAGATAAAACATCAACATATAAATCTTGATTGATAGGTCCAACATTTGTAACTGTTGTAGTGTCGTACAGGTCATCTATTGCAACAGGAGCAGCATTGGCGGGTGTTCCATTCACTCCAATTACAATTTTTGCATTTGAGCTCACTAAGCCTCCAAGGTCAGTAACATTATATACAATAGTATCATTTGCTATGCCAGGAATTCCGGGGAAACCTGGAGTAGGGTTGTAGGTATAAGTTCCATCTGAATTTTGAGTAATGCTACCGTGAGAAGGCCCCGCAATAAAATTCACAGTAAGGGTTTCGTTTTCAGGATCTGAAATATCACCGGTTAAAGAAAAATTCTTTTCTTCACAAGCATAGGTATCCAGATTTTTGTTATTCGCTAGAGGAGTTTGATTGGTTACTGTTATTAAAACATAAGCAGTGTCACAAAGTCCAACAGGATTACATCCGCTAGCTAATGTTTGACAACGTTCGTAAACCATGGTGTCTTTTCCATAGAATCCTTGTGAAGGAGTATAAATAATATTGTTGCCACTAACAATATAGCTACCGTGACTAGGCTCACTTACAATGGTAGGGGCTGTTAGGCTAAGTCCTTGAGGGTCTGTATCATTATTACAAACTTGTATTGTTTGTTGAGAGCCACTTTGTCCGCTGCTATAGTCTGTCACTAAGTTAGGGGCTGCGGCTTCAATTCTAATGAAAACATAGGCTTGATCTGTTAATGTTCCATCGGAGATTGTATAAATCAGGGTATCTGTTCTTGGTAGAGAACGATTGCCATTAGGAGTGTATCTGATTTTATTATTAATAATTGAAACACTGCCAGTAGAAGTAGAGTTACAAGATGCAGCTGTAATGCTTATAGAATTAACATCCGGATCAGCATCGTTTACTAATGAGTTAATATCTATAGTTTTTCCTACAACGGAAGAGCTGTCATCTGGGTTAGCAAATGGGGCTCTATTAGGAATGTTACTACAAATGCCAGGTACTGAATATGTAATTACTAATTTAGGAGTTTGATTGGACGTTCCTTCTGAGGAAGTGATATAATATTTCTTATCAGTCTCGTTTGATGGGTTGGGTTGTTTTACAATCATTCCATAATTAGAATAAGTACCACTCACCCAACTTTGAACTAATGATTTAACATTGAAGTCTTTGTAGCCATTAGCATAGGTGGTAGCAACAGAAGCGATTGGCGTACTTGAGAAGGTTCCTCCTGATGTTGTCCAGCTGTTAGAGCCATCTCTTTTATCCCAAGTTACACCTGATTCTGTCCAACTTTGCGTTAGTCTATACACAGCTAAATTCAAATTGTAGTTATCACCACCTTCTTTGTAAATAGAGAAAATAGCACTTTGTATTACTGCATTGGATGGGATTGTGTTGATAGTATTAAATTGAAAAAGATCACGTCTTTCTGAGGATGTTTTTTTTCCTAGTTCTAGTTTTGCATCGCTACCTTTATTTTCTGATGTTCTATCTTTTTTTATGTAGCTATCAATCATATTACTCGTACTGCCTTGAATGGTTAGAGTCGTATTGCTTACTGAATTTAAAGATTTGTATTGACCGTTTCCGCATCCGTCATCTGTGATAGTGAAGTAAACTTTTCCAGAAGAGCAGTATCCTAAATCATTGCAAATTTGGTAAGTTATCGAATCGCTACCATCGCTTCCTGATGGGTAATTTCCTGTACTTACATAAGTAATCGTATTGTCTGTGTTCACACTTACTAATCCATGCTTTGGATTGGCAATAACTTTTAGATGAAGAGGAAGATCTCCAGGATTGTCATCGTTGGCAATTACATCAATATCAGTTGAAATATCTTCGCTACAAGTAACTTCATCTTCGTTGGCATTTACAACAGCAGCCACACAGCCCCAGTTTTCTACTCTCACTGCGTCTATCCATAACTGAGAAGAACCAGATGTGCGTTGAATTTTTAAATATTGCATACCAGATGCTGGGATCTTAAAATGTGCATCATCAATAAGATCGTTTGAGCTAGTAGAGAAGGAGCCCAAAGATGTATAGCTACTTCCGTTAGTACTATAAGAGAAGTTAGCAGTTACTGAGCTGCCATCATTTTGACTTGCTAAGTATACAACTACACTATCGAAGTTGCTTGAACTTTGAATTGATCCGAAGTTTAATGTCAATACATCACTATTGTTATCCAGAATTGCATAGGTAGTATTATCAGTTGGATCATAATCTTGTTCTGACAATGCATTGTTTCCTGTGCTAACGCTGGTGTTAGTTTGAGAAGTAGGGTAAGCTGAGCTTGCTACATCGAATACGCTCCCAGGAAAGCAGCCATGAATATCTGCAGTTCCAACTCCAACACTAATGGTTGAACTTGAGCAGGCTGCATGATTATCACAAACTGTATATGTTGCAGTTGCGGTTCCAAAGAAATTTGGATCAGGAGTAAATGTTACGGTAGTTCCGTTGGTAGTCCACGTTCCATTGTTTCCAGAAACACTTGTTACAGTAATGGGGTCATTATCTGGGTCGCTATCATTAGAAAGTACTTCAATGGTTTTGCTAACTCCTTCAGTGTAGCAATCTGCTGGAATACTTTCGTTGTCAGGATTTGCAACAGGAGCTCTGTTACCTGGCTTAATGGTAACTGGAACGCTTTCAAAAGTTTGGCGCCCACAAGCATCTGTCATTTTTAAAGTAATTACAACATTAACAGGGTTAGTTACACTCTGAGGAATGAAAGTCGTTGCAAAAGAAGAAGTAGTACTGTTAGGTACAAAACTTCCAAAAGTTGCACCATTGTCCGTTCTTACACAAGTCCATGTAAATGTAATATTAGAAACTCCGCTTTGCAAAGCATAATTAGCTCTGATGTTATAGTTTTGAGTGGAAGATAAATTTCTGTCTGCAGGGATGCCGCTTATAGAATCAATTTTAATAGAGGCTTTATCGCCTGTAGACAAGAAGCTCCAGTTAAAAAACGCACGTTGTGCAGCTACATCACCAGCAGTTCCTTTATTAATGCTATGTCCAGCTTCCATCATTACGTATCCACGATTATTATCACCGAAACCTTTTCCGTAAGCCATAATAACCGCCGGTCCAGCAGAATTGGTTGGAACGTTGGCTTGACTAGGATCATAAGTTATGATTTTAGTTGAGGGTCTCCAACCTTGTCCTAATACAGGAAGATATACTTGTTCAGATCCGTTAAGGTGAGCAGCATCGGTTATTCCAATAAATTGAGCAACAGGATCAGCTGCGGTTGCTAAAGTTCCACTAGTAACGGTGCCGGTTAGGGTATTGTATGGGATTGTTGCATTAGAGTGGCTGCCCCATAAAATCAAAGAGTTCTGAGCATAACTAGTAGATCCTGAAGAAGGTAAAATAATTCCAGTTCCTGAGGATGTTGCTTTTGTAGTTAAGAAATTAGTTTGTTGAGAAGTGTTGGCTGGGTTGTACATATTTTCTAAGGCACTTCCTGCGTGGCATCCTAACCAAATAGCACCTTTGTATTGTAAATTCCAATTCAATAAATTGCCATGAGTAGCCCAAGTAGGGTCGGCATGTGGCATTACAAAAATATCACTACAAGCTCCCAATTGTGCTGGAGCTAAATAGTTGTATGCTGTTGAAGGAATACCTGCGTTAGAGAAGAAGCCAATAGCAATGGCACCGTTTTGAGCGTCCAATGTCCATGTAGGTACAGAAGAATATTTTAACGTAGTGTTTAAAGTTAAAGATGAGTTGGTGTAATTTCCTAACACACCTTGAGTATTCCAATAGGCGATTCTAGTTGCAACTGAACTGGAAATATATTTTTTGTCAATGACAAACGTACCGCCTTTGTATGACACACCATTGTAAGTGAAGTCAACTCCATCTTTTGATTTGCTTGGATTGATGACTACAAAAATGGGTACATTGTAATTCTTTAATAAATCATACACCATACCAAAAGGTTTGAGCTCATGAGAAATATCTGTTGCTACAACATTGGTATGATTTCCCATGTTTACAATGTAAGAGCCAGCAACAAAAGTCTCTGTAGTTTGTGCTTTGGTTACGATTACTGATAAAAAAGAGATCATTGCAACCGTAATTGTTTTTAGCATTGCAAGTCTAATTTTTTTTGCAGTGTTCATTTTTTGTTCCATTTGTACCGAGTGTTTTTAATAATTAATTTGTATTGTAATACAATACATGGTGATGAATGTGTAAGATCAAATTTTCTTGATTTCGCTTTGGTGCATTGTATTAACCTTTGCATAGGTAAATTGCATTATGTCAATACAAGACAAGCAATTAAAATCCATTGCAAGATTCTAATAAATACAAAAGTTTGAGGTGTAAGCGGTAGCTTTAAAAGGGGGTGGATAGGTTGAAACTTCTGCAAGATAAACAATAAATAGATATTTATGCAGAAATCGTATGTTATATTATTTATTTCGTATTTCTATGTTACCTGGCGTTATTTAATTAAACAAGATGACTGTTCCTTTTCTTTCTACACTAACTCCTTTGTTATCAACACCTTTTACTATCCAAATGTAGGTCCCAATGGGTTGAATTTTACCATTATAAGTACCATCCCATCCTTTCATCCAATCATTAGTTTGGAAGAGAAGTTGACCGTTTCGATTGTATATTTTAAACCATTCTGTGTAGGCAATACCTGCCGGGACTACTTTGAATACGTCATTTAATCCATCTCCGTTTGGTGAAAATGCATTAGGGGTATTGTATTCGGGCCCAGGGAATACTCTAATAAAAACGCTATCTTTTTCTTTACATCCTATGCTATTGGAAACTGATACAATAAAAAGTTGGTCTTGGTTTAAGATTACGATTGGGTTGCTTTTAATAGAATCTCTGGCGTACTTTAAAGGGAAAGTAGGATTCCATAAATAATAGACACCACCACTGGCTTTTAGTTGATGTTCTTCGCCATTAATTGCAATCGTATCATTTCCCGCGAATGCTTTTACTTTTGGCAATATTTTTAAAATGATTAGGGCGGTATCGGTGCAAGAATTTTTTGATACAATTAATTGATAAGTTCCACCCGTTTTTACATTGTAAGGTGTGGGTATGATTGTATTATTAAACGACCAAATAGGGGCATTTGTGGAAGTGGTATCAATTTGTGTGGTAAGATTAATAGAGTCTCCATAGCACAATGATTTAAATCTATCTACTCCTAAATTCGGCTTGGGAAGAATGGTAACAATTGCCGGAACTCTGCTGCTTATGCAATCAGTGTTTTTGTTTCTGGTTTCTGCGTAAAAAGTAGTGGAGGTATTTACAACAGGTGTTGTGAAATTAAATACACTCGTGCCATTGGGTAGGATGTTACCACCAACAGGTTGGTTGTACCAGTCAGTTGTTTCATGAATACTATTTACACTTGCTGTTATGTTGACTGAAGAGGGACCACAAATGTTATAAACATTGTTTATGGTGCAAATACTTGGAGTTGCAGTGTCTACAAAAATTTTAATAGCGTTCGAATCAATACAACCGTTTTGATTGATTCCCTTCACAGAATAAGTTTGAGATTGAATGGATTGAATTATAACTGATGGGGTATTTCCAAGTGATTGGTTCCATATATAGTTCGTTGCTCCAGATGCTGTAAGGCTGATTGAATTTCTGCTGCAAGTAATCGTATCGTTCCCGGTATTATTTGCTATACGAATAATAGGCTTTGTTGTATCCACAAAAATGTTAATAAATGCTGAATCTATGCAACCTATATCATTGGTACCAATGACCGTATATTTTTCCGCTTGTAAAGTATTAATTGTAACAGATGCGTTATTGCCTAGAGCATGGCTCCATAAATATGTGATCGCACCAGCAGCAGTTAGGCTTATCGATGTAACATTGCAAGTTAGTGTATCATGCTGTGTATTATTATTAATGCTCACAATTGGTTTTATTGTGTCAACCATTATGTTGATGGAGTTTGTATCATTGCAACCATTAGGGTTAGTTCCTACAACTGTGTAAGTTCTTGTAAGAAGATTATTGATAGTAACAGAAGCATTGTTCCCTAGAGAATAATTCCATAGGTATGAACTTGCACCGGTTGAAGTTACACTTATGGATGTCCTGTTGCATGTAAGTGTATCATTGCCAGTATTATTTATAATTGAAACTATCGGCTTTATTGTATCAACTTGTATTTTGATTAATTGCGTATCACTGCAACCGTTATTGCCAGTACCCAACACTTTATATGTGGTTGCTTGCATAGAGGCTATGTTGACAGTGGCTGAAGTACCTAATGCGTGATCCCATATATAAGAACTTGCGCCTGTTGCCGTTACGTTTATGGAAGTTCTGCTACAAGTAATTGTATCATTTCCAGTATTATTAATAATAGCTAGTATCGGTTTAGTTGTATCCACTTCGATTCTAATGGAATCGATGTTAGTACACCCATTAAGGTTAGTGCCCGTAAGAATATAGGTTTTAGTTTGTAAGGTAGTAATGTTAACATTAGGACTTGTTCCGAGTGATTGATTCCAAGAGTAAATGTTAGCACCTGAGGCAGTCAAACTGATGGAAGTTCTGCTACAAGTAAGTGTATCATTCCCATTATTGTTCAGGATATTAAGTATAGGCTTTACTGTATCTACTTTGATCTTTATAGAATCCGAATTAGTACACCCATTAAGGTTAGTACCCGTAACGATATAGGTTCTAGCTTGCATTGAACTAATGTTAACAGTTGGATTAGTTCCAAGTGATTGATTCCATGAGTAAGTATCAGCGCCTGAAGCAGTCAGACTGATTGAGGTTCTGCTACAAGTCAGTGTATCGTTTCCGGTTGTATTTGAGATGCTGATTTGGGGTGTGGGGTTTATTGTGATATTGAATGGAACTCTAGTGCTTTTTCCACAAGATGAAGATGAATCAGAGACATAAAAAGTAATGTTTCTTACAGAATCTGTGGTATAACTTGGTTCTGTAGTGCTACCTATTCCACCTGTTGAATTAGTATACCATATTAATGTATTGGCCGTGTTATGAGTTACATAAGAAGTCAGTTGTACTGCAGGACTATTTTTGCATATTGAAAGTGGCGTAACCGTTGGTGGGGGTGTTGCATTATTAACATTGATAAAAAAGCTATCCTTAATTGGACAATTTGCAATTGGATTGCTAGAAGACACTACATAATAACAAGAGGCAGTAGGGTGTACAACAATATCTTGCCCAGTTGCTGTAAATCCTGATGGCCCTGTCCAAGAGTAGCTTCCATTCCCGCCTGATGCATGAAGCCTCACACTATCTCCATTGCAAATACTGGATGCTGAACTTGAGTTGCCTGCAAAGCCAGTAATACCCAAAACGTTTACCCCCGAAATTGGAAAAATAGTATAATCACAAACATCACCGGAAGCTCCATCAAACATTAAATAATAAGTAGTTCCAATCGTAAGTCCTGTTCCTTGAATTACTGCAGGTGCGTTTGAAGGAGGAATTATATAGTAACAACCTTTACTTGTAACAGTTCCATTGCATGTCCCTGAAAAAAACATCATTTGGATTCCTTTTGATATAGAAGAGTTGTATACCCAAACATAAAAACTTGCAGTTGTTGCAGCAGCAACAAAACTTACAAAAGAATTATTGTTGATGGTGCCGCAAAATGCACTTGTAAGATTTGTCCAAACATGCGGAGGCGCATAGGCGCTTGATGTATTTCCGCAATACCCGTTAAAACTGCATACAGGCGTAGCATTGCTACAACTATTACCTGCGATTGGACTTATACCACAACTAGGTTTTACAGGAGGAACGGGAGCAGGAGTATTACTAAATGTGATGGAGCAATTAACTAAACGACCACCTGTTGTATTGCAGGAACTTGAATTGTCTTGAACACATATATACCAAGTTCCATTTGCATTTTGTCCGTTATTAAGTGCGCCAAAACTACAAATTGGTAAAAAGGTACCTGTGAATGGTGCGGCCTGTGTACAGATCGAATTTGTCGCCGATAATGAAAAAATTGTATTAGTATAGTTTGCACTAGATCCCCCATTAGCGTTTGAAAGTGGTATGGAGGTGCCATTGGGAGATTTTATTGAGATGATAAGTTCTTGATCACAAGAATGAGTAATATTTATTTTTACTGAGGCTATTCCAAATGAACTACTTATATTGCCTATACCCGTAACAGTTATAGGAAAGCAGTTGGGAGCTGATCCGTTGTCGGTGATGGTTCCTCCAGTTGTATTTGAAAATGTCTGAGAAAAAACGGGATTGCAAAAGACAATAAATAAAATCAGAACGATTGTTCTTAATGCAATGGAATGTATAGGCTTTTGGTACATGAAAATAATCTTTAATAGAAAACGTAAGCTAATAAATTATTTGCTATTTACTACAGCTTATTGAATAAAAAAAGCTCGATCATACATATGATCGAGCTTTCAGTGTATTCATTAAATCTTTTATTTTATTAAGACTAGTGTACCTTTTTTTTCTATTGTTGCCCCATTTTTATCAACCCCTTTAACAATCCAAACATAGGTTCCTGGAGGTTGTGGTTTGCCATTGAATGACCCATCCCATCCTTTCATCCAGTTATTAGATTGGAAAATAAGCTGCCCAGATCTATTGTAGATTTTAAAGTATTCAGTGTATGCAATTCCAGCTGGAACAACTTTAAATACGTCATTTAAACCATCGCCGTTAGGGGAGAAGGCGTTTGGTGTATTGTAATCTGGACCTGGGTACACTCTAACGAAAATACTATCTGATGCATGGCATCCAATACTATTAGCAACGGAAACAATAAAAAGTTGGTCTTGGTTTAAAATTACAATTGGGTTGCTTTTAACCGAGTCTTTTTGGTATTTCAAAGGAAAGGTCGGTGTCCATGAATAATAAACACCACCAGTTGCTTTTAGTTGATGATCTTGCCCAATAATCGCAATGGTATCATTACCTGCTTTTGCATTTACAGGCGGAAGTATTTTTACAGAGATTAAGACGGTATCCTTACATCCGTCGATCGAAGTTGCTTCAAGTTGATAGGTAGTATTTGCTTTTACGTTGTTAGGCAAGCTATCTATTCCGTTAACACTCCATCTTACATTTTGATAACTGTTCGTATTAATAAATGGAGGGTTCAATAAATTAATGGAATCTCCAAAGCAAATAGATTTAGAACGATTGCTACCTATTTCTGGTTTTGATTTTACAACTACATCATGTGTTATTGGTAATCCAGTACAGCCATTTGCTGATGGGGTAATCGTATACGTTATAACCCCAAGAAGAGGCGTGCTAGTTGTTAGATATTGCTGAATAACATTTCCACTATCGCTCAATCCTCCATTTACTCCGTTATTTGTTGATGTCCACGAATAGGTGGTATTGTTAAGATTACTACTCAATTGTACATGGGAATAACTTGCAGAACAGATAGAGTCAAATGAAGGCATTGCTGTTGCGATAGGCAGGCTTTTGATAATTACGCTAGTTTGTGTTGAATCCATATTACAACCAGCAGAGGCAGGAATATGATACGTTATTGTGTATGATCCAGCAATACTATTCACAGGGATAATACTACCGGTGTTTGGAGTAAGGTCTAATCCTGATGGGGTAGAAGAGTAAGTGCCACCTGAATATGCATCCGTCCCGGATAAGAATACTGATTGCGGGTTAGTTAATGATATACAAAAAGGAGCAGAAGCGTATTGAATATTCGCAGTTGGCGCTTTGGTAATCGTTAAAGTAGTTTTAGCTGAATCTATACTACAACCAGCCGAAGCAGGGATGGTATATTTTACGGTATATGAACCTGGTAAACTTGCATTAGCTTGAATCTCTCCAGTAGAAGAATTAATAGTTAGTCCACTTGGATTAGAGGTGAATACACCACCCGCAAAAGCAAACTGACCATTGATGCTTACGGGCTGAGCGCTTGCTAAAGAAGTACAATAAGGCGTTCCACCGTATAAAATACTAGCTGATGGGGCTTTGGTTATTATAATCGTATCAACTGCTTTCTCAGCATTACAGCCTGCAAATGCTGGAATATTATATGTGATAAAGTATGTCCCAGAGTCTGACAAACTTGGGTTGATAGCCCCTGTGGTTGCATTTAATGTGATGTTACTAGAAGGCAAGCTTGTAAATGTTCCTCCAGTATATGCACCAGAAGTATTACTAAATGTAACCGTTTGGTCCGTTAACAAAGAAGTACAGAATGGAGCACCCGTATAATCAATGTTTGCGGTAGGAGCCTTGGTTATTACAATGGTGGTTTTTGCAGAATCGATACCACATCCACCCGATGCAGGTATTGTATATTTTACAATGTAAGTTCCTGCTAAGCTGCTATCTGCTCTAACTGCTCCATTAGAATTATCTATATGAAGTCCTGCAACATCTGAGGTAAATGTTCCACCTAGGTAAGCGAATAATCCATTTAATTGAACGAATTGAGGAGTGTTTAATGAGCTACAATAGGGCGTGCTTGGGTATAAAATATTTGCTGAAGGTGCTTTTGTAATCACAATATTCGTTTTTGCACTATCAACACCACATCCAGCAGATGCAGGAATGATATAAGTAACCGTATAATAACCTGAATCACTATGCCCTGGATCAATACTGCCATTCGTTGCATTCAGATTTAAACCAGCGGGAGAACTTATAAAAAATCCTCCATTGAATGCATCTGTACCTGTTAGTGCAACCGGTTGGCTGGTTACGATTGAGGTACAATATGGAGTGCCAATATAATTAATTGTTGCAGTGGGCGCTTTTGTAATTACGATAGTTGTTTTTGCAGAATCTATTCCACAACCTCCAGATGCAGGGATTGTGTATTTTACAACATAAGTTCTAGCCACGCTACTATCAGCTCTAAAAGTACCTGTAGTTGAATCGATGTGTAATCCAATTGAATCTGCTGTAAATACTCCAAATAAGTATGCATTCGTTCCAGTTAAATTAACGGATTGAGGTATTGGTAGATTACTACAAAACGGACTACCAGTGTAGGATATTGCTGCTGATGGAGCGCTTGTAATTACTAAAGTAGTATCCTTGTCATAAGCCCCACATCCAGACAAAGCAGGTAGGTGATATCGAACTGTATAAGTGTTTGGTGTACTCAAACTTGGGTTTATGGCGCCAGTTGTTGAATTGATACTGAGGCCTGAACTCAATGAAGAGAACGTTCCGCCTGATGTTCCTGTAAAATTAATTGATTGATCGGTTGAAACGGTTGAACAATAAGGACTACCGGGGTATTCAAATGTAGCTGTTGGGTTGTTTAATATCACTACAGTAGTATCTGCATGAACTGCTGCACAGCCAACGCCAGGTATGTCATAGCTAACAATATATGTATTAGGAATACTAGTATTGGGGTTAATATCACCGGTGGTAGGATTGATAGAAAGTCCTGAAGGTGTTGCAGAATAGGTGCCCCCAGTGAATGTACCTGTACCATTAAGTGTAGCGGATTGATTTGTTGAAATCGTGTGACAATAAGGCGCGCCAGCATAAGTAATTCTTGCACTTGAAGGTGCATTATTTGTGATTGCAATAGAACTAGATGCAACACAGCCAATGGGAGAAATGGCTGTCATAGTATAAGTAACGTTTGATGTTGGACAAACGGTTGGTGTATCAGTGTAATAATTAGAGATGTTTGTTAAGGGACTCCATGAAATATTGTACTGCTTTACCCATATAGTAAAATTAGTGATACTTCCCGTCGACGCAGCTCTAGAGTCTTTTACATTTAAAGTCCAGGCTCCGTTTACAGACCCGGTGTAACTGCTATATACGGAAGATGGAATAGTAAAAGTGCCCGCTGTAGTTAGTGGAGTTAGACCTGAATTATATATGGTTCCATCAGGGGCTTTTAAAGTAATTGCATTTGGATTGCTTGTAAATCCTATATCACCTGGTCGAGTGTGAGTAATAGAAAATTTAATCGAATCTATGATGGTAGCAGAGTTAACTAAACCACTAACATTGATTATATCATTAACTCCAACTGTACTGTTGTCTGGTATACTATAAGAACCTGTATTAGAAAAGTTTTTTGTTGTGAGACCTTCTGATACAGAGGATGTGGCATGCAATTTAAAGCAATTGTTTGAGCTGCCTAAACATACAGTTGTATCTGAACGTAATACAATAGTTGGACTGGGGTCAACATTTATGGTTACAACTTGAGGAGTACCTGCACAAGTACCAGTTACAGATGTTGGAGTAACGGTGTACAATACTGCTTGAGAAGTAGTAGATGCATTAAGTAAAGTGTTATTGATACTGCTTCCCGTTTGTTGAGTAAGACTCTCACCTGTAGTGTTTGGGTTATCTGCAGCCACCCAACTATAAGTTGAACTCACATTGCTTGTTAATGTGAAGTTGGTTGTATTTCCTGTGCATATAGTTTTAGTGGTATTACTAAGTATGGGCAATGGTGTTACAGTAATGGTTGTTGAAAATGCAGTGCCTACACAAGTGCCATTCGAAGGAGTAACGGTATAGGTTATACTTTGTGATGAGGATGATGAGCTTGATATCGTTCCAAATATGTTTGACTGTGCAGTTGCTTGTGCTGCTTGTCCACTAAGATTCGTATTTGTACCCACAGTCCATGTATAAGTTGTACCCACAGGAACCACATTAGTAGCCGGAACTCCGTTTACAGGTGTAATGGTGAAACTAGATCCGCTGCAAACTGCTTGAGTAATTGCTGCAATGGTAGGCTTAGGCGTTATGAAAGCTATAACAGCAGTTCTTGTTCCTGAAACACAATTTGTAATTGGATTTCTTGTCTCTGCATAATAGGTTGTTGTGACAGAAATCGAAGGTGTTGTAAAAGTAGCACTTCCTGTTCTTAATTTTGTTCCTCCAGTGGGACTAGAATACCAATCAATGGTTTCACCTGCATTATTGGGTGTAACTGAAATGGTAAGGGTTCCTGTTCCACATCTTGTTGCATTGGTAAAAACAACGGGTGCATTTGGAGAAGGTATAACATTGACGATAATCGGCACTCGGTAACTTTCTAGACATCGGTTATAATTAGATACAAAGTAGGTAGTTGTGCCAATGGTATTTGTGGAAGGGGTAGGTGCAGTGTTACTGAAAATACCACTTAGTGTATCTGTATACCATCGCAAAGACATATTATTATTTACAGGAACTGTAGTAGCTCTGAGAGGAACGGCTGTTGAATATTGACAAAAAGTAAGAATAGAATCGGTTGCTGCAATTTTTGGCCTTGAAGGCATAACACCACTATCCAGTACCACTCTAAGTGTATCTATTCCATAAATGAATTGTCCAGGATTAAGGATATCTCTATATTTTGTTTTGATGATAAATCTTGTGACACCCGTAAGATTAGGGTTAATACATCTAAAATTTACATCATAAGTACCATTGCCAACATCTACTGTATCTCCTACAGTTACAAAATGTCCCAGCGTATCGTATAGTGAAACACTGTCTAAAAGAGGAACACCGGAAGAAGGAACAAAACGCCAAGTTTCATTCATGCCAGCTGTGCCCCATTGTGGAGAACTGGCTTTTCTATTGGCGGGCATTGTAGCCTTATTTCTTCTGTAGTTTTGTAATCCAATCATCGTTCTTCCATCATTCCATGCAGTTGCTCCAGTGCAATATTGATTGCTATATACAAACACTTCAATAATTCCAGTTCCCTCGTAAAGTACAATTTGATGAGTATTTTGGATCTGAGGGTTACAGCTAAACAAAGGCACTTGATAAAAACTCAATACAAACTTTCTGTAGGGTGCAACACCTACTACATCGTATTTTATTTTTCTATTCGCTGATGTTGTCACACCCATATCTAAATCATGATAGGGTCCCATGATGAGTGATTTGTCATATAATGAATCGGGCAAGTCCATAGGAACTACACCAGTACCAGGGGTAGCAGTACGAAAATTTCCTGCAGTATCTTTTAGCATTTGGTAATGAGAAAATAGTCCGGCATTTGTAATATCGAATGATATGATTCCATTTGAACTTACTACGAGCTTGTTATACGGACTTGAAGCATCATCATAAAATGGAAATCTAAATGGAAGCGTTACTGCGCTTGTATATATATCATCAGTGGTGATCGAAGTAGATGTTCCTCCAAGATTTACTGATGAATACGGCAAAAAGCAAGTGCTAGTTGAACTTGAAAACAAGACAGGTGAATAGGATGCAGTGGATGACTTAATATTGGGGATTTTTGCAACGATATCGGCACAAACATTTGTACACGCATTGGCAGGAACTCCACAAGTTCCTCCAAATACAAAAGTGTACTGAGCAAAAGATTTCAAAGACCCAATGAAAATGAGTAGCAACAAGGATATTTTTCTTATCATAATATAGCATTATAAGTGCTATAAAAGTATAGAAAAATAATAATAATTACGAATAAACTTCTAAATAATATGTAGCTGTAATAAAGAGTTTGAATTACAGAATTATTTATATTTTTTTATTTATTTATTTGATAGTTTAGTCTACTGTAGTGATTTTGATAATATTGGTGGGTAGATGTTTTTCAACTGGTGTGCTACCCGTATTGATGACAACGTCTCCTTTGTTGATAAAACCTCTTGATTTTAAAATAGTTATTTGATCGTAAATAATATCATCTAAGCTGTCTTCTTCCTCATAGAAAAATGCTCGAACCCCCCAGCTTAAGCTAAGTTGACTAATTAATGCCTTTTCTTTGCTGAAAATGTATAGTGGCGACTTGGGTCGATAGCTGCTAAGCATAAAAGCAGTATATCCACTTTGTGTCATTCCTATGATTGCATCAGCTTGGGCGTCGTTTGCCAATTTGCATGCATTGTAACAAATTGCATCACTTAAATAGGTAGGAGAATGAGGTTGAGGTGTAAGAATATCATCGCGATTGTAGTCGTATACTGAATTCTCAACATTCATAATAATCTTACTCATAGTTTCAACAACTAAAGCAGGGTAGTTGCCAGTAGCGGTCTCGCCACTCAGCATTACAGCATCCGCACCTTCTAGCACTGCATTGGCCACATCACTTACTTCACTTCTGTTAGGCTTCGTTCTGTCGATCATACTTTCCATCATCTGTGTTGCAACAATAACTGGTTTTGCTCGGTGCATACACTTTCTGATAATGTCTTTTTGTATTACAGGGACCTGTTCAATCGGCACTTCTACACCCAAATCTCCGCGAGCTACCATGATGCCGTCGCTTTCATTTATGATATCCTTGAGATTCCTCAATGCTTCGGGCATCTCTATTTTTGCAATCACTTTGATTTTGCTGTTCTTTTCTTTGAGCCTGCTTTTGAGGTCTACAATATCAATTGTTTTTCTAACAAATGACAGGGCTACCCAGTCGATTTCTTGCTCTATGATAAATGCTAAATCAGCAATGTCTTTTTCAGTAAGTGAGGGCATGCTTAATGCACTGTCTGGAAGATTTACGCCTTTTTTTGGAAGCAAGATGCCTCCTAATGAAACGGTTACTAAAATTTCTGTCGGGCTAAGGATTTTTGTAACACGCACTTCCATTTTTCCATCATCCAAAAAAATTCTTTCTCCTTCTTGTACATCACGGGCAAGGCTAGGGTAGGAAACGTATATTTTATCTTTTGTGCTAACAATTTTTTCAGTCGTAAAAATATAATCTTGACCTGATTTTAATTCCAACTTACCTCCTTCAATTTCACCCACACGTAACTTAGGTCCCTGAAGATCTCCTAAAATAGCAATATTGAATGGCTCTTTCTTATTAATCTCGCGAATCAACTCGATTACCTTTTTTTTATCATCATGATTGCCATGAGAAAAGTTAAGTCTGAAAACATTTACCCCGGCTTTTACAAGCGATAAAAGGCCATCGTACGTGTCGCAAGAAGGGCCAACCGTTGCTACTATTTTTGTTCTCTTATGCGAATGTGTAATCCCCGCATTTCTGTCCATCCCTTCAAAAAGATATTTGCCTAAATTTTTTCCCATTTTATTCTTTTATTAATTTAATTATGATGCTAATATTTTGACCATCTTTATCCATTCGTCATTAATTCTTTGTTTCTTTTTCACTGCTTCGTTCAAGGGAATGGAGTGCATTTTGTTGTTTACGATACCTACAAACACATTGAATTTTCCCTCCAATAAACAGTCCACTGCATGATAACCCATTCTGCTTGCGATCACTCTGTCCATACAGCTTGGAGATCCTCCTCTTTGAATATGTCCAAGTATGCAAACCCGAACTTCTGTTTTAGGTAATTTATCTTTAATATAATTTGATACTTCATTAGCGCCACCAAACTCTTCTCCTTCTGCTACGATAATGATATTTACGAGTTTTTTTCTTTTTTCTTTTTCCTTAAGGGCTTCAATAATCTCGTCGATATTGGTTTTTCTTTCAGGAATTAAAATGTTTTCAGCCCCTGTAGCAATACCACTGTGTAGCGCAATATACCCGGCATCTCTGCCCATCACTTCTATAATAAAAAGCCGGTCATGTGCATCGGCTGTGTCTCTTATTTTATCGATGGCTTCCACTGCTGTATTTACGGCTGTATCAAATCCAATTGTAAAATCAGTGCCGGCAATGTCTTTATCAATTGTGCCTGGAAGTCCGATGCAGGGGATGTTATATTCATTACTAAAAACCTGTGCCCCACGAAAACTCCCATCTCCGCCAATAATAACAAGTCCTTCTATTCCTCTTTTTTGTAGGTTTTTATATGCTTTAGATCTTCCCTCTGGCGTCATAAATTCTTTGCAACGAGCAGTTTTTAAAATGGTGCCTCCGCGTTGTATGATATTAGCTACACTTTTCGTATCCATTTTAATGATATCGTCGTTCACCATACCACTATAACCATGTAAAATACCAAACACTTCCATTTTATGGTAAATAGCAGTTCTTACTACGGCTCTAATGGCCGCGTTCATGCCGGGACTATCTCCTCCGCTTGTTAATATCCCAATTTTATGGATGCTCTTTGCTGACATGATTTCTGAATAATTAACCAAAACCTTTCAAAATTAAACAATCTAATTCAATTTTGCTATTAATATGAATGGTTATTTGTACTATAATTAACAACTACATCCTTTCTGGCATTTGAATGCCTAACAATTGCATGCCGCTTTGCAAAACATTTGAAGTCATAACTGCAATATATAAACGAAGTTGCTTTTTTTCATGTGATTCAGCATTGGAAATAGAAAGCTCTGCATATAATGAATTGAATGTTTTGGCAACATTAAATAGGTAATTGGCTATGCAGGAAGGGTTTAATTCTTTTGCGGCTTCTATTATAATTGAAGGGAATTGTTCAAGATTGAAGATGACTTCTTTTTCTAAAGGCAACAAAGCCGAATAGTTATTATTTTTTTCAAGTGTAGGTTCTTTTCTCAATATACTTTTGATTCTTGCATAAGTATATTGAACAAATGGCCCTGTAAATCCATGAAAATCTATAGATTCTTCAGGGTTAAAAATCATTTTCTTTTTAGGATCAACGCGTAACAAATAAAACTTCATAGCACCTAAACCGATAGTGTTGTAAAGATGTTTTAAATCTTCTTCAGAAAAATCCTTCACTTTTCCAAGTGCTTCTGTGTGTTGTTTTGCGGTGGCAATCATTTCAGCTACAATGTCATCTGCGTCTACAACGGTTCCTTCTCTGCTTTTCATTTTTCCGGTGGGTAATTCAACCATGCCATAACTCAAGTGGTAAATATCATCGGCATAGGGCAGTCCTAATTTCTGTGCAATTAGCTTGAGTACTTTCATGTGATAATTTTGCTCATCACCAATTACATAAATGCTCTGATCTATTTTATATTGATCATATTTTTGTTTGGCTAACCCGATGTCTTGAGTAATGTAAACGGAAGTACCGTCTTTTCTTAGCACTAATTTCTCATCAAGACCATCTGGTGTCAAATCAATCCAAACACTGCCATCGTCTTTTTTGTGAAATACATTTTTTTGAAGTCCTTCTTGAACAATGTCCTTGCCTAAAAGATACGTGTTGCTTTCGTAGTATGTTTTATCAAAATCACATCCTATTTTTTTATAAGTTTCTTCAAATCCTTCATATACCCAATGGTTCATTTTCTCCCAAAGCTCCATTACTTCTGGCTTTCCTGCTTCCCAATCCAGCAGCATTTGTTGTGTTTGCAGCATGATGGGTGCATTTTTTTCTGCTTCAGCCTCACTCATACCCTTGTTTTTTAATTCTGCAATTTGTTGTTTGTAGGCGTCATTAAATTTTACATAATAATCTCCTACAAAGTGATCTCCTTTCGTTTGGGTAGATTGAGGGGTGGCGCCATTTGCAAAAAGTTGCCATGCAATCATGCTTTTGCAAATATGAATACCCCTGTCATTTACGATACAACTTTTGAGTACCTCGTATCCATTCGCTTTTAATATTTCTGCAACACTCCAGCCTAAGAAATTGTTTCTAAGATGACCCAAATGTAGAGGCTTATTTGTATTGGGAGAAGAGTACTCTACCATCACTTTTTTTCCATTCATGGCTTGTTTGCCAAAACAAATATCATGGTAGTTTTTTTGTAAAAAAGCAATCCAGTATTCATCATTGATGGTTACATTTAAAAATCCTTTTATGATATTATAACTGGAAAATAATTCAGGTTGTTTTGATAACAGTTCTGTGCCTAGTTTATTGCCAATTTCATCAGGGGATAATTTGAGTGATTTGACTAAAGAAAAAAGTACAATAGTATAATCTCCTTCAAATTCAGGCTTGGTTTGGTTGATTTGAAAGTCTTTCTCTGAAAAATCATTTTCAAAAAGGGAATGTAAAGACCTGATTGTCGCTTGCTGGATACTTTTTACGATGCTCATGGTACAAAAGTAGTAAATGTTTAAAGTTATTTTAGAGGAAATCTTAGTAAACTTCTATCTCTCCGAAGGTTTTTTCAAAGTTATTAAGGTAGTGTTTATTATTTTTTAGATGTTTAAAGTGATGAAACCTTTGAAGCCTCTATTAAAATGAGTTATATTTGCGCACTTTTAAGATTATGATAACTGCAAATAATATTACGTTAGCCTACGGTAAAAGGGTTTTGTTTGATGAGGTAAATATCAATTTTACCAAAGGGAATTGCTATGGGATTATTGGTGCCAATGGTGCGGGAAAGTCAACCTTCATGAAAATTATTAGTGGAGAAATAGAGCCCAACAAAGGAACTATTGATATCACTCCTGGCGAGCGTATGGCTGTGTTAAATCAAAATCAATTCGCATTTGATGACCATACAGTACTGAATAGTGTATTAATGGGGCACAAAAGAATGTGGGAAGTGATGCACCAAAGAGATGCCATTTATGCAAAGGAAGATTTTAGTGAAGCGGATGGAATTAAAGCCGGAGAATTGGAAAATGAATTTGGCGAAATGGGAGGGTATACTGCAGAAAGTGACGCTGCAACCTTATTAAGTGAGTTGGGTGTAGACGATTCTTTACACTCACAATTAATGAAAGATATTAGCGCCAATTTAAAAGTAAGAGTGTTACTTGCGCAAGCTCTTTTTGGCAATCCTGATATTTTGTTATTAGATGAGCCTACCAATAACTTGGATGTGGAAACGATTGCATGGTTAGAAAATTTTTTAGCAGAATATGAAAATATCGTTTTGGTTGTAAGTCATGATCGTCACTTTTTAGATGCGGTTTGTACGCATGTTGCCGATGTTGACAGAAGCAAAATAAAAGTGTATACAGGAAACTATACATTTTGGTATGAAAGTTCTCAATTGGCTGCCCGTCAGTTATCTGATAAGAATAAAAAAATAGAAGACAAGAGAAAAGACCTGATGGATTTCATTGCTCGATTTAGTGCCAATGCTTCAAAGAGCAAGCAGGCAACGAGTAGAAAGAAAGCGCTGGAAAAATTGGTAATTGAAGACATTCAGCCTTCCAATCGTAAGTATCCTGGTATCATTTTTAAACAAGAGAGAGAAGTGGGTAATGAAATCTTGAAAGTAGAAAATCTATCAAAATCGATAGACGGTAAAATGCTTTTCAGTAAGATAAATTTTGATATCCAAAAAAATCAAAAAATTGCTTTTTTGAGTAAAGACCCAATGGCGTTGACAAGTTTTTTTGAAGTCATTAATGGACGTTTGTCAGCAGATACAGGAGGATATGAATGGGGCACAACCATTACCAGCGCTTATTTGCCTAATGATAATTCAGAATATTTTGAAGGCAGTAACGATAATTTAATGGATTGGTTGCGTCAATTTGTACCTCCAACAGTTAAAGATGTAGATGAAGATTTTCTTAGAGGATTTTTAGGGAAAATGTTATTTAGTGGGGATGAGATTTTGAAAAAAACAAATGTGCTAAGTGGTGGAGAAAAAGTAAGATGTATGTTGAGTAAGATGATGTTGCAAAATCCCAATGTATTGATGTTAGATGAGCCTACCAATCATTTGGATCTTGAGAGTATCATCGCTTTTAATGATAGTATGATTTCTTTTTCAGGGATTGTATTATTTACCACACATGATCATCAGTTCATGCAATCAGTGGCCAACAGAATTATTGAAATAGGTCCCAAAGGGATGATTGATAAACTAATGACATACGATGAATACTTGCAAGATGACAGAGTGAAGGAACAACGCGCAATGATCTATTAATTTGACCCGTTCAAATTCATAATTTTTTTTATTAATATTATTTTTAATTATTTTTGTAAAGCAATATGAAAAAACACCTCTTTATATTTATCCTTGTTTCTTTTGTGGTAGCATCTTCTGAATCTAAAGCACAAACTAAATTTTTTAATCCTTTTGGCACTGCGGTCGGTGGACGGTTTTATCCTGGCGCCTTGTCTATTAAACAATATGTGTTTAATCAAAATGCTTTTGAATTAAATGGCTATTATTGGAATGGTGGCAGAGTTACATTGTTGTATGAGGTAAATAGAAAAATAGTTGGGTTAAAAGGGTTAAGTTGGTATGTAGGACCTGGTGTACATATCTCTTTTTACGATGGCAAAGATTTACAGGGGACTCTCATGGGATTAGATGCAGTAGTTGGATTAGATTTGAAAATGAAAGCGATTCCTTTTGATTTCTCATTAGATTGGCAGCCTTCTTATGATTTTGGCGGAGGGGCTAATTTCTCTGGACTTTGGGGTGGATTGGGTATCAGATATTTTATTAAGTAATTTTTTGTCTTTACAAAATAAACTTCTGAAAAAAAATATTTTCGGATTAATGACACATATTTTCACAAAGTGTATCGATTTTTTTCATCCTCCTTTTAAGCGGGTAATGCCTATCGTTACTTTTAGGTATGCTGTTTGTGGCAGTATAAATACTTTGCTTGGATTGGTAATGTATTATGTCTTTTATCATTTTGTTTTTAATAAAACGGTTTTTGAATTAGGCTTTATTGCATTGAAGCCTCATATTGCTGCTTTATTAGTATCTGGCACTTTTACCTTTTGCTTTGGATTCGTTTTGAATAAATTTCTAGTTTTTGTAGAATCTAACATTAAAGGCAGGGTGCAACTATTCAGATATTTTTTATCCTTTGCTTTTAATCTGTTTTTCAACTTCGTTATGCTAAAATTACTGGTAGAAGTGTGCAAATGGGATGCTTTTGTCAGCCAAGTTGCCACAACCATACTTGTGATATTCATTAGCTATATTACTCAAAAATACTTCACGTTTAAGACAAAATAACATTACAAATTGCTGATATTCAATAATTTGTATTTTATGTAAGAAATTTCCTTCTTTTTTAAAAATTTAGAAGATAAGAATAATTTAGTTCTGCATGTATGACATTTTTACACAAAAACTGTCTTGGCATAATGATTGTCATTAATAGAGCAATCACAATTAAAATTTAAAAAAATGGGAAAAATTATAGGGATTGACCTAGGAACCACCAACAGTTGTGTTTCCGTAATGGAAGGTAACGAGCCAGTTGTAATTGCAAATGATGAAGGGAGAAGAACCACTCCGTCAGTAGTTGCCTTCTTGAAAAATGGGGAAAGAAAAGTCGGTGATCCTGCAAAACGTCAGGCGATCACGAATCCTCAAAATACAATTTCAAGTGTTAAGCGCTTTATGGGGAGAAGATTTGATGAAGTAACTGAAGAAAGCACTCACTGGAGTTATAATGTCGTAAAAGGTGATAACAACACGGTTAGAATTGATATCGATGGCAGAATGTATACACCTCAGGAAATCAGTGCAATGGTGTTACAAAAAATGAAAAAGACTGCTGAAGATTATTTGGGTCAGGAAGTGAATGAGGCAGTAATTACTGTTCCTGCCTATTTTAATGATGCACAACGTCAGGCCACAAAAGAAGCCGGAGAAATTGCTGGATTAAATGTTAGAAGAATTGTAAACGAGCCAACTGCTGCAGCATTAGCGTATGGATTGGATAAAAAAGGAACCGACCAAAAAATAGCTGTGTTTGATTTAGGGGGAGGTACGTTCGACGTTTCTGTTTTAGAACTAGGAGATGGAGTATTTGAAGTAAAGTCTACTAACGGTGACACACACCTTGGTGGAGATGATTTTGATAAGGTAATTATGGATTGGTTAGCAGATGAGTTCAAAAATGAAGAGGCTATTGACTTGCGTAAGGATCCAATGGCTTTACAACGTTTAAAAGAAGCTGCCGAAAAAGCCAAAGTTGAATTGTCTTCTTCTTCAGAAACTGAAATCAATTTGCCTTATATCACGGCTGTTGACGGAGTTCCTAAGCATTTGGTAAAAAAATTATCAAGAGCAAAATTTGAGGCATTGGCCGATAATTTATTTGAACGTTGCTTAAAGCCTTGTGAAGCGGCTTTGAAAGATGCAGGTATCAGTACCTCTCAAATAGACGAAGTGATTTTAGTGGGTGGAAGCAGCCGTATTCCTAAAGTACAGGAGATCGTAGAAAAATTCTTCGGAAAAAAACCAAACAGAAGCGTAAATCCTGATGAGGTGGTAGCAATAGGTGCGGGTATTCAGGGGGCTGTATTAACAGGTGAAGTAAAAGATGTATTGTTATTGGATGTTACTCCATTAAGTTTGGGTATCGAAACCATGGGTGGTGTCATGACAAGATTGATTGATAGTAATACAACCATACCCACTAAAAAGTCTGAAGTGTTTAGTACAGCAAGTGATAATCAACCGGGTGTGCAAATACATGTATTGCAGGGAGAACGTCCTATGGCAAATCAAAACAAAAGCTTAGGTATGTTTAATCTAGATGGTATTCCTCCTGCTCCACGTGGCGTTCCTCAAGTAGAGGTAACATTTGATATCGACGCAAACGGTATTTTACATGTAAGTGCGAAAGATAAAGGAACAGGCAAAGAACAGAAGATTCGCATTGAAGCAGGTAGTGGCTTAAGTAAAGAGGAAATTGAAAAAATGAAAAATGAGGCTAAGGCTAATGAAGCTTCGGATAAGGCTGAACGTGAAAAAGTAGAAAAAATTAATCAGGCCGATAGCTTAATCTTCCAAACAGAGAAACAGTTAAAAGAGTTTGGCGATAAAATTTCTACAGATAAAAAAGCGCCTATTGAAGCGGCCTTAGAAAAGTTAAAAGAAGCGCATAAATCTCAGGATCTTGGAGCTATCGATGCTGCAATGAATGAAATGAACACCGCTTGGACAGCAGCTAGCGAAGAAATGTATAAAGCTACACAAGAAGCAGGAGCACAGCCGGAAGGGCAAGCAGGTGCGCAAACAAATCCAGGTTCAGAAAATGTAACAGATGCTGAATTTGAAGAAGTGAAATAATCCTTATGTGAATGATAAGTATAGCCACGAATGAGAACTTCGTGGCTTTTTTTATTCGAAGAAAACTTTTACAGTTTGATAGAATAGTCTGTTGCTGGCAAATTGCTGTTGAATAGACTGTTGTTTTTCTGAATAACCTTGTAAACCAAATAAGCTGGCAGCATTGCCTTTGTTGATGGCGATTTCCAAATAGCCTGCAGAATTAAAAAAAGCTAATTTGTCTCCTTCTTGAACATCTGCATAGGATTCGCTGATTTTATCAATTGTCTCGTTTCTTTTAAATACAATAGAAAACTTTCTTCCTTTTCTGGTTTCCTCAAACTCTATTTTATTGATATTAACGATCACGTTTTCAAAATTGTCAATAAAAATAATTTGTCCTTCAATATGATTTTCCGAAATAATCGGTTTAAGCGGTTGTTTATCTTTTATGTTTACCGGTACCCCAACATCTTCGATTGTTTTACCCGCATTTAATTCAAAAATTGCTTTGGCAAATACATTGGTACAAAACAGGGCACTCTTTTGATGCAGTTTTTCCAATTCTAGTGCCACTACTTTTTGGGGCGTATCTTCAAGAATCATGGTTAATAAACCATTGTCGGCACATCCAATAAAATGACCATTATGCTCTGCTAAAAGCATGTGCTCTGGATTCTCATCAAACAGGTTTACTAAAATAAGATGAAAGGTGCCGGTAGGGTAGTTTTTGATTGCATTTCTGCTTACATAGGCTGCCTGGGGATAATTGAAAGCACTAATGGAATGGGTAATGTCTATGATATTTAAATCCTGCTGATATCTTAATAGCTGGCCTTTAATGGCTCCCGTAAGGAAGTCTTTTTCGCCAATATCGGAAATCAGTGTTAAAAGAGGCATGTTTTTTATTTTACTATAAAACTAGCAATCAGTTATGATGAGTAAAGTTACAAACAAACATAAAGAGTAGATGCATAAAATTACTTTATCAGCTTGTTCTTTTTGAAGAAAAATTTATAGGTTAAAGTATCTGCAAGTGATGGGAATAGTTTATTAAGCCAAACGGTTTGTTTTCCTTGAGCAGACAAAATAAGCGTTCGTTTCTTTTTACTGATAGCCTGTAGGATATGCTGCGCGCATTCTTTACTTGTCATCAAGTTATTTTCTTCAAGTGGACTTTCTCCTTGCGCATCGCCCTTTTCATTAAGTGCCACATTTCTGATGTTGCTTTTGGTAAAGCCCGGGCACACCCACATTACATGTACACCGGTGTGCAATAATTCTGTTTTGATTGCCTCGAGCCATCCATTGAGAGCGAATTTACTTGCAGAGTAACCACTTCTTCCGGGTAAGCCTCTATATGCAGCGATAGAAGAAATTCCTACGATTGTACCTTTCGATTGTAATAGTGCCGGCAGGGCAATTTTTGTGCAATACACAGCGCCAAAAAAGTTTACGTCCATTACTTTTTTGATGACATCCAAATCGCAATCAATGAGTAGGGATCTCATAGAAATACCGGCATTGTTAATAAGGATGTCTATCTTTCCATAATGAGATAGGGTTGATTGAATGAATTGAGTGCAGTTATTCTGATTACTAATATCGGCTTCCATTACAAATAATTGCTGGGAAGAAAAGGCGTCTTTTAAATTTTGGAGCTTTTGTGTATTTCTGCCACAGGTTGAAATATTCGCACCCAATGGGATGAGTAATTCAATTAAAGCTTTGCCGATACCATCTGAGCCGCCTGTAATAACGACGACTTTATTATTAAAAAAAGAGTTCATAATAAAAATTCAGACAAAAATAAGTGAGTATTCTTGCTGTTTGGAAAGAATTATACCGAATTGTTAATAATAATTTTGAAATCTTTATTAAAATATTTGATTGAAATAGTGAATTATACTATTTTTGCACTCCTTTAATTAGGGTAGGAGATTTGGTAGCTCAGTTGGTAGAGCAATACACTTTTAATGTATGGGTCCTGGGTTCGAGTCCCAGCCAGATCACAGAAAAGACTTTACAGCCATGTAAGGTCTTTTTTTATGCAGTAAAATCAAGGGGTTTGAATTTTAGTTTTTGGATTTTTACTTCTGTTGTTTCAGTAATGTTACACTTTGTTTTTGTAGAACATCACATTTACTCGAGGGGGGTAATGAGGCACGTGGTTATTTTTGAAAACAAGAATTCTCCAAACCCGTATAAATTTTTCTTATTGTTCAATAAAATACTCTTCTCCTGAAACATAAATTGTTGGATTTGAAGTTAATCCCTGAGGAAACGATGGATTATAGTAGTAGCCTGATTGAAAAGAAAGGATACTATTAGGAGCTAGCCAAATTGGACTGGTTTTTTCAGCGGGATTTGAAACACTGTCTAATATGTATGAATTATTAATTTTAATTTTTGAAGCAGCTAAACTGCTTAAAGCAAAACTGATATAATTTATTTTCCAATAAACATTATCGGGAACAGTTAATGTGAAATAAGTGAAGTTGGTACTTAATTGGATGCCTCTCTTACTTGAATCAATTGTAATAATTCTATTTAATTTCAAAAATTTCTCGGGTTGACATAGTGCTATATTGCTTGAGAATAAACAAATTAGAATAACTCCAACAATTATTTTATTCATATAAGGTTTAATTTTTAATATAGAAATGAGTTTGCACTCTCTTGATATTCGTGTTGTCTGTAGAACTAGATATTGAGGCTATAGCTATCCATGATGAGGCATTGTAATACCAAAATCCCCTCGTGCTATCTATTTGATAAATCATCAAACCCTCAGCAGGATTTTGAATAGCATTGCGTTGGTTCATTGTCATGCGTGGAATAAGAATACCTTTTGCCGTGTCTGTAATATCAAGTGCTGCAGATGGGTGAGGGGTGTTAGTGCCAATTCCTACATTTTGTGAAAATGCAATTGAGCAAGAAAACAAAATGAAAATAAATAGAAAAAATCATTTTCATATATAAAACATTTTATCAAATATATAGTAAAATCATCATTGGATCCACCAAAATTTTCATTTTTGAATATCAACAAATAAATCGTGATAGATCAAAAGAGATTAGTGAACCAACGCGTTAATCTCAATTAGCTAATCAATGTTTCTTTCGTCGACATCTTCGCTTATTTAATGCGATTAACTCTTGTAGCATTATAATGTCTAATTTATGAAGTAGCTAATTGAGTATTTATAATAATTTTATTGTATATTGTAACGTTTTTATTTTTTATAATCGCAATAATATTGCAGTTGTATTTTTTTTTTATGAATAAAGTATTTTTGTTTATATTACTTTACGCCCCGCTTCTTTTAATTGCTCAACATCAATCTAAAATCAAGTTTATTGAAAATAAAGGGCAATACAATTGTTTGGAAAGTTATAAACTGAATATGAGCGATGGTAGCCTTTATTTTGGTTTACATAACATTACATACAATTTTATTGATCAAAAATCAATAGAAGAACTTGAAAATAAAAATATTCAAGATAGGTTAATTAAGGGCCATTGCGTAAAAGTTACATTTTTGAATGCAAAAAATAATACCACCATCACACCTTTGTCAAAATGTGCAGACAAGTTTAATTTTTATGTAGGAAAAGATAAGAGTAAATGGCAAACAGATGTTTCAGCATACAGTGAATTATACTATAAAAATTTATATAAGAGTATTGATTTAAAGTATTACGAAGGTCCAAGTGGACTTAAATATGATTTTGTATTGTATCCAGGCGCTAATTATCATGACATTGCAATGGATTATCAAGGCCAAAGTCGTTTGTTTATCAAAAATGGAGTTTTAGTAGTTACAACTAGTGTTAACAAGTTTTTTGAGGCAAAACCGTATGCTTATCAGTTATGTGAAGATGGCTCTAAGAAAAAAGTCGAATGCCTGTATCAGCTAAAGAATAATAAAGTCTCATTTTATTTCCCCAATGGGTATGATCAAGCAAGAGAACTAATTATTGATCCTGCCGTTATATTTTCTACATATTCGCCTTCGCCTGTATTCATGTCCCCCGACGCAGCGACCTATGACTCAAATGGTGATTTTTACACTTCTGCTGGAGTATTATCTACAGGATACATTGCCACGCCTGGTGCATTTTCTACTTCATATTCAGGTAGCTGGGATATGATTATTGAGAAGTACTCTTCGAATGGTCATAACCTTTTATTTTCTGCTATTTTTGGCGGTTCAGGTATGGAATATCCATATAGTCTTTTTTGCGATAAAAACAATAATTTATTTATTCTTGGAACTACTTCAAGTACTAATTTTCCAACCACCATTGGTTGTTTTGATACTTCTTTAGGAGGGTTAAATGGGATGTCTCAGGATTATTGCATTTCAAAAATTAATAGTACTGGTAATACTTTGCTTTCTTCAACATATTTAGGGGGAGATGATAATGAAGGCGGTATGTTTCAACAAAACGTTTCCTCTATTTCGACTGACAATATTGGAAATGTTTATATATGTGGTATCACTTCATCTTCAGATTATCCAACTACTGCAGGTGTATTTCAACAAACATTTAATGGTGGAGGCTCTGATGGAGTTATTACAAAATTCAATAACAATCTATCATCTATTGTTTGGTCAAGTTTTCTTGGAGGTTCATTGGATGACAACGTTTGTGATATTAAAATTGCTCAGAATGGAAACATTTGTGTTGTTGGGGTTTCGCAAAGTTTAGATTTAGCTGCTGCAAGTAATTCAGTAAATTCAAGCAATTTTGGAGGGCAAGATGGATTTGTTTCTGTAATTAACTCTAATGCAACATCAATATTGCATACTGCATATTTAGGTACAGTAGGCACAGATATGGCTAAGTTTATTCAGACAGATGCTTCTAATGATATTTATATAATAGGTAGTACTGATAATTCATCGTATCCTGTAACTACAGGTGCTTTAAATTTACCGGGTCAAAATAACTATTTTGTACATAAATTAAACAGTAACTTAAGTGCTACAATATTTTCATGTTGTATCGGTGGTAACGCTAGTTCAACTTTTGTTCCTACTTCTTTTGGTATTGATAAGTGCAATAATATTTATTTCTCTGTTTCTAATGCCGCTGGTGGATTCCCCACCACTCCTGATGCAGTTTACCAACAATCAAAAAGTATCTATTTGTGTTCAATTGATAAACAAGGCAGTACACAAAGATATGGTAGTTACTTTGGTGGAGATCCCAATCGAGCCCATATACATATATCCACTAACAACAGAATTAATGATGAGGGGATTTTATTTCATTCTGAATGTACTACAGCTCAAGATTATGATTTAATAAATGAAGTTTCACCTAAAGTCAATGGGGGTAGTTATGTTGATGCATCTTTTAAGTTTGATGTTGGATATCAGAAGTCTGGATTTAATACAGGGTTTAGTTTTTCAAACCCAACTTGCGGCCCAGAGGGGACCATTACGATAAGTACAATTGGGGGTTCAGGTAATTTTAGTTATAATTGGAGCCCAAATGTTTCCAATAGTTCAGTTGCCAATAATTTGCCACTAGGAACTTATAGTATTCTTGTAGAGGATTTAAATGCAATATGTGGAGTTGACACACAAAGAATAAATATTACGTTAACCGAAAGTCATAATTTAAACAAAACATCATGTGATTCTTATTCTTGGAATGGGACTACTTACACAAGTGCTGGAGAATACCATCATTTCAATACGATTTGTGGCTTAGAAGATACGTTGAATCTTACAATTAATAAAACTACTTTTTCAGATACATTTGCTATTGCATGTGATTCATTTATTTGGCATAATTCAACTTTTTATCAATCAACTGACACGCCTAAATTGACTATTACAAATGCATCAGGTTGTGATAGTGTAGTGACTTTACACTTAACAGTGGGTCATGCAAATACGGGAGATACAACTGCGTTTGCTTGTGATAATTTTACATGGTATGGCACGACTTATAATGTTACATCAAGTCCGACTCATACTTTCAAGAATGCATCAGGTTGTGATAGTGTGGTGATTTTACACTTAACAGTGGGTCATGCAAATACGGGAGATACAACTGCGTTTGCTTGTGATAATTTTACATGGTATGGCATGACTTATAATGTCACATCGAATCCGACTCATACTTTCAAGAATGCATCAGGTTGTGATAGTGTAGTGGCTTTACACTTAACAGTGGGTCATGCAAATACGGGAGATACAACTGCGTTTGCTTGTGATAATTTTACATGGTATGGCACGACTTATAATGTCACATCAAGTCCGATCCATATTTTCAAGAATGCATTAGGTTGTGATAGTGTAGTGACTTTGCACTTAACAGTTAATAAAAAACCATATTTGGGAAAAGATATGCAAATTGATTCTTGTTTAGGAGCGAAATTGAATCTATTGAGTTTGTATAATACGTTGAATTTGTCTTCACAATGGTTTATTAATAATACGTTGGTTACAAATCCTCAAAATATAACAAACCAAGGACAATATAATTTAATTGCCTCTGATTTGAATGGGTGTAAAGACACAGCAATAGTTTTCTATTATACACATAATGTTATTGCAAATGCAGGAAATGATGGCGTAACTCAAATAGGCGTGCCTTATCAAATCAATGGGGCAGGCGGCATTCGTTGTGAATGGAGTAACCCTAATTTAATGAACAATTCTCATATTTATAATCCATTGGTTAATATAATTAATGATACTCGGTTTGATATTACGGTTTATGATTCATACGGATGTAAGGATTCTGATTTCTTAATCGTTAAAGTAGTTGACTTAGATTTTTATATGCCCAATGCATTTACTCCAAACAAGGATGGATTGAATGATGTATTTAGGCCATTGGTATTCCAACTCAAAGATTTTATTTATTTTAAGATATTTAATCGGTTCGGAGAAAAGGTTTTTGAGACAAACAAAACTGGAGTTGGGTGGGATGGTAAATACAAAGGTGTAGATCAGGAAATTGGAAATTATGTTTGGATGTTACAATTTGAAGATGTACACAGAGTAACAAGAAATTACAAGGGAAATGTTTTGTTGATAAGATAATTTTGATTAAGTATGTTATAGAATAAAGTTATAAAAGTTCAATAATTTTTTTAACATCTCCACTAAATTTGATAAATAATACTCCAAGTATCATAACATAATGCAATAAACTTCTCTCCAGTATAATATACTAATATCATAAAAGTGCATTCTCTGCCTAGTTCATCGGTACAAGTGTATAATTGATATTCTTTGTCCTCCTCCTTTTGAATATCATTTTTGCATTTAATTTTATAAATAGAATTAGCAAGATCAGTTGCGGTAATAGAATCGCCTCTCATTGTGAAAGTAATTCCAGCTGGGTGTCTATCTTCAAATACAAATGAATCTTGTGCATTTTTTGTACCATACATTGAATACCTGGCAAATACACTACCTACTTGAGAATAAGAAGCGATAGTCAAAGCAATAAGCGTAACGATTAATACGATTGTCTTTTTCATTTGATATAGTTTTTAGTGTGAAAAAAAATGATCCAATGAGAAAAGAGGATATCAGTGCTTTTATATAAGGACTGATATCAATTGTATTAAAAGACGATTGGTTTAAAAATGTGAGGAATGCTTATAGAGTGGGTAAATGAGATATTTGTTTTTGCAGAAATGAGTTGTATAAAAGTGGTAGGAGAAAGCATAGTTCAAATTTGAGTGGTTAATTGCTTGCCTATATAAATCTAATAAATATGAACGATGCATTTATTGTGATGCGTATAGTTAAAATCAAAACCAACAAAATTTTAACAAAGATCAAGGCGGATAATTGGGTAATAACAAGAAGTTATTAAGTGATCTTAATCCACTTGAGTTCAAACTTTTGGGAGGAAGTTGAGCGTTTGATAAAGTTTTAGCCATAGCATACCAAACAACCCGAAATATCTCGTTTGCTGGAATGCTGGAAAAACTACAGATTAAATGCATGGCTATGTGTAAAGTGTACAATTTTTATACCCAAGACAAAACCTTTATCGCTCTTCAAGTGTTGAGTATATATTATGATTCAAGCCTATAATTTTTTAGCCAGCTGGCAGTTGTTTCCCGAAAAGGGAGTTTATCAAAGTGGAGATCGTCCAAAAAGTGGGTTCTACAAAATCGAGACTAACGACGCTAAGGATGTCATTAACATCAGCCATAGTTGGGTAACTCTTGAAAATGATGCATTTACAACACAATACAGCATCAAAGCAGACGGCCTTTTGCATCCATTCGAAAACAATGAGCTGGCAGACCACTCGAAGGTTACCTTCGCCGACACCATCAACTTTGAAATACATTTTTACCGTGCTGGACAATTGGTTTTGCATGTGATGCACCATATCCTGCCGAACGGATATTTGAAAATCACCCAACTGGGCAGCAAGGATAGCACAGATTTTAGCAATACAGAGATCTACCACAAACAGATGAGCGTGCTCCCTTATTCTACTTCGGTAAGTGGGGTCGTGATAAAGCCTACACAGGAGGGCGTAATCAAACACAAGGCCCTAACGGCTATGGAAGAGCAAACCAACATGCAGCTGGATCAAATCAGAAAGCAAATAGAACTGCTTGCCATGCAGGCGCAGGAAATACAAAAGAGGAAGGAACTTTCTATGATGGTCTATGCCGCCAAGCTTTCCTTTACACCAATTATTGGCCAAACTTATTTTCTATACTCCAAGAATGATGACAGTTATGTACTGTCAATGATATCGCCCGCGGAATGGGGTGGAAATGGCCCCTTCAAGTCGTTCGAAGGTGCGGTTCGACTGATGGCCGATCATACCTGGATGGAGATGTAAAAGCAACTAGAAATCAATCGAGTTGGAAATTAATGCCATAGATCAGAAATTAAGCAAGAGTCATCTTTAGAGTTCGAACTTGGAAATAGCTGTAAAAAAAGGAATAAGCATTAGCCGAAATGCTTGTCATTTGTGGGCTACAAGAGATTATACCAATAAACAACGCTTGCAATATTTGATATGCCCCGATGGGATTTTGTATAATAAAGAAAAAACACAGTTCGAACTCCAAGAGTAAATAGTCTATTCACCGCAATCTCTTATCTATCCTACATTTCACCGGAAAATAAAAATGGTCAACCTACACAGATTGACCAAAATTCTCGCTGGGTGGAGCTGCAGGGAATCGAACCCTGGTCCAAACATATTCGCCATAAGCTTTCTACATGTTTATTTACGCATTCATTGTAGGGAAAGGGCAGGGGCGCAACAAACCAACCATTTCCTTAGAAGGATGATCTTAAACAACCGTCACTTCATTCGGTTGCAGCAATCTGTGTTTTTTTTGAGTCGGCGGCGGAGCGTGGTAACAGATCAACCTGCTCGGCGGCCCAAATGGATGCTAATCTATCGATTAAGCAGCCATGGCATACGTAGTATTGCCATTTGAAGTTTGAATATTCAGATTTAAGTGCTAATTATCCAACGCACTACATGCTTACACTTACAAAGATCTATGCTGTCAAAACCGGTCAGCCCCGAGTATTTATAGCTATGCAAAGATAGTAACTGTCAGGGTTAAAAAACTGCTAATGGTTAGTTCAGTTCGAAATATTGCAAAGGTTCCAGAAGTTCCGAGGGTTAACCTATTGAACCACTCAAACATCTTAAACCTTTTTGTCAGTTCCAAAGGTTGCAAAAGTTCCAAGGGTTACAAAGGTTCTAATGGTTAACCTTTTGAACTTCTTGAACGTCTTGAACCTATTGAACCACTCAAAACTCTCAAACCTCTTAAACCTACTTATGAATCTCACTGGTAAAATGGAACTCAATATCCGGATTATTAGTTCTTTCTGTATTTAGGAACCATTCACTTTGCGCTAAATATACCACATGACCGTCTTTATCCTCGGCAATATTGGCTTGTTTGTATTTAGTAAAGTCATCCAGTTTTTTGGGGTCTTTGCTGGTTAACCAACATGCTTTATAAAAAGGCAAATTGTTCATTTGAACAGATGCTCCATATTCTTGCAGAAGTCTGTATTGTATAACCTCAAATTGAAGTTCACCCACACAACCGATGATTTTTTTATTGCCTCCAAATTGGGTAAACAATTGGGCAACACCTTCATCAGTCAACTGCAACAACCCTTTCTCCAATTGCTTGGTTTTCATTGGATCTCTATTTACCACCTCTTTAAAAATTTCAGGAGAAAAACTAGGAATTCCGGTAAAAAAATACTTTTCCCCTTCGGTCAATGTATCCCCAATTTTAAAGTTTCCTGTATCAAATAAACCAACCACATCACCCGGATACGCTTCTTCTATTACATCTTTTTGACGCGCCAAAAAGCTATAAGGATTAGAAAAGCGAACATCCTTTTCCAACCGAACATGCTTATAAAAGGTATTTCTTGCAAACTTCCCACTACAAACTCTTAAAAAGGCAATCCTATCCCTGTGCTTTGGATCTAAATTGGCATGTATTTTAAAAATAAACCCGCTAAACTTATCCTCTTCAGGTGCTACATCACGAGCAGTTGTTTGTCTTACTCTAGGAGTTGGAGCAATTCTTACAAACGTATCCAGCATCTCCTTCACTCCAAAATTATTCACAGCGCTACCAAAAAAAACAGGGGCTGTCTTGCCAGATAGATAGTCATCTAAATTCAATGCACCATACACTCCATCAATTAACTCTACATCTTCTCTCAAAATAGAGGCGTCTTTTTCACCTATTTTAGAATCTAATATAGAGTCATTTAAATTATTGATATTTAACACATTATCATCATTTGCTTTTGTTCCTGCTGTGAATAATACCAAGCTTTTCTCATGCAAGTCATACACCCCTTTAAAATCCTTTCCACTGTTAATGGGAACGGTCATTGGATGTAATTGAATCTTCAACTCCTGTTCAATCTCCTCTAGCAAATCAAACCGATTCTTACCATCTCTATCCATTTTGTTGATGAATACAATCACAGGCGTTTTTCTCATTGAAATAACTTCCATCAATCTGCGGGTTTGCTCTTCCACTCCATTTACACTATCTACTACCAGAACAACACTATCTACCGCCGTTAAGGTTCTGTAAGTATCTTCCGCAAAATCTTTATGGCCCGGTGTATCCAAAAGATTAATCAAATGATCTTTATACTCAAAAGTCATCACACTCGTTGCCACACTGATACCTCTTTGACGCTCAATTTCCATGAAATCGCTGGTAGCATGTTTTTTGATTTTATTGCTTTTAACGGCACCTGCTGTTTGAATGGCTCCCCCAAACAATAGGAACTTCTCTGTTAAAGTGGTTTTACCGGCATCCGGGTGAGAGATAATGGCGAATGTTTTCCTTTTATTTATTTCGTTGATGTACTTCATAATTCAGGGTGCAAAGTTACGAAAAAGTTCAGTCGTTCTGTTTTATGGGTTTCATAGGTTCAAGAAGTTTCAGAAGTTCGAGAGGTTTCAGAAGTTAAACTTATTGAACCTTTGTAACCTATAGAACCTTTGTAACCTCCGGAAGAATCTTTACGTTTTGACAGATACAAATCAGTTGGCCGAAACGACTCCCGTATAATTATGTGGAGTAATTCTCTTTAATTCCGCTTTCACTTCTTTTGAGACTTTCAGTTTTGCTATAAACTGATGAATCGCTTTCTTGTCTATTTTGTTGCCCCTGGTTAATTCTTTGAGTGCCTCGTATGGGGCAGGATAATTTTCTCTTCGTAAAATGGTTTGTATGGCTTCTGCAACCACTGCCCAATTTGAATCTAAGTCTATTTTTATTTTTGGTTCATTTAGAATAAGCTTTTGAAGTCCTTTTTCCAATGATTGTATCGCGATGGCGGTATGTGCTAACGGGACTCCAATATTCCTTATTACGGTACTGTCTGTAAGGTCTCGTTGTAATCGTGAAATAGGAAGTTTTGCAGATAAATGTTCTAATAAAGCATTCGCAATTCCAAGATTACCCTCGGCATTTTCAAAATCTATAGGGTTTACTTTATGGGGCATTGCGCTGCTGCCTACTTCCCCTTTTTTTATTTTTTGTTTGAAATAATCCATGCTTATATAAGACCAAATGTCTCTGCATAAATCAGTTAAAATTGTATTGATGCGTTTGATGGCATCAAAGTGTGCTGCCAAAATATCATAATGTTCAATTTGAGTAGTGAATTGTTGACGCTCTATCCCCAATTTTTCTTCTAAGAATTCATTTCCGAATTTCACCCAATTGTATTTGGGAAAGGCGATGTGGTGGGCATTGAAATTTCCAGTAGCACCGCCAAATTTTCCTGAAAAAGGGATATAGCTAAATAATTGAATTTGGTTTTCTATACGTTCAACAAATACCATTAACTCCTTGCCTAATTTGGTTGGAGATGCCGGTTGACCATGTGTTCTGGCTAGTAATGGTATATGTTTCCACTCAATAGAAAGTTTATGTATTTGATGTTGTAAATTTAATAAGTTGGGTAAATAGATTTGTTCTACTGCATCTTTCCATAACAGGGGAATGGCAGTATTATTGATGTCTTGCGAGGTTAAACCAAAATGAACCCACTCTTTTATATTTCCTAACCCAAGTTCATCTAGTTTCTTTTTTAAAAAATATTCAACTGCTTTTACGTCATGATTTGTGATGCTTTCGGTAGTTTTTATTTCTGCTGCTTGATTGACATCAAAATCAGACACGATTTTTTCAATGGCTGCTTTATGGGTATTGGAAAGTTTAAAAAACTTTTTTTCTGCTAAAAAAATGAAGTAAGCAACTTCAACTTTTAATCGGTAATGTATTAGTGCATATTCTGAAAAGAAATTAGATAATTCTTTTGTCGCTTTCGCATAGCGACCATCAATAGGAGAGATGGCGGTAAGAGTATGGTGATTCATATCGCAAAAATACGAATATTGCCGAAAGGACAACAGTACAAATTCAATTGGTTTTTAACATAGGCTTCTCTTTTGTTTGAATAGGATTGACATAAAAAAACTAATTTTGCCTGAATGTTACAAGAGGAAAAAAAGGTTATAGTTGCAGCCGTAAGCTATTTAAATACCAAGCCATTGGTGTACGACTTTGAAAACGGGGCGATGAGTCATCTTCTAGAATTTACATTCGACTATCCAGCTAATGTGGCTTCTATGTTAATAAAAGGACAAGTGGATTTGGGTTTGGTTCCTGTGGCTATTATCCCACAATTAGCAGATTCTTATATTATCTCTGATTATTGCATTGGCGCTTCTAAGCCTGTTGCAAGTGTTTGTTTATTTAGTGAGGTGCCTATGCATGAAATTCAACAAATTATTTTGGATTATCAAAGCCGAACGTCTGTTGCTTTGCTTAAAGTTTTGGTTAAGGAGCATTGGAAGATTCATCCCGAATTTGTGAATGCTGATCATGATTTTGAAAATAATATTAAGGGTACTACTGCAGGATTGATTATAGGAGACAGGGCATTGATTCATAGAGAAAAAACAGCTTATGTGTATGACTTGGCTGAAGAGTGGCAGTGCATGACAGGGTTACCCTTTGTTTTTGCCGTTTGGTTAGCCAATAAAAAATTATCTGCTGATTTTGTTTCTTCTTTTAACAGGTGTTTAAAAAATGGATTGGATAACATAGATACATTAGTTGCCACGACTCCGTTTCCTTACTACGACTTATCAGTCTATTATAAAAATAACATCGACTATTTACTTGATGATTCTAAGCGAGAGGGGTTAAAGCTGTTTTTAGAGAAAATAAAAACAATTGATTAATCTCTTTTCTTGGTAAATCTATTTTGAATACTGCTCAACACTTGTTTTACATCCGGAGAGATGTTTCGCCAGTAAAACAATCCCACATACATAGGAATGAAGATGATTAAAGTAACAATGATAGCTTGTATGCCTGCCATACTTCTTGTTGCTGCAAATGAGGCTGTGTAAGATAGTAGTCCAATGAACAGTAGCTCAACTGTTTTAAAACTAAAAGGTTGCATTTTGAATTTCTTCCATAAGAAAACGATTCGAATAATATTGTAAATCGTGAATGAAATCAGGTTTGCGAATGCGGGACCTAAAATTCCATATTTCGTGGTGAGCGTATAACTAAGCGGTATAATCATTAGGGTTAGTAAAAGGCTTGTCCATAATTCAAATCGCCAATAAGAAGAGGAGCCGATGATTTGAGAGTTTACGCCTGTACCTGTTTCAATGATTGTCACCATTCCTAATAAGAAGAAAACCCATTTACCCTCAAGATAGGCGGGGTTGATATTGAAAACGGAAATGCCATTATCAAAGTTTAACCAAATGCAACAAAAAATAAATAAAGAAAACCCGAGCATATTGATGGATGTTCTCTGGTAGATTCTTTGAATCTCTGTTAGATTTTTGTCTTTCCAGGCTCTTGATAATATGGGTATCGTTATTGAGACTAATCCTCTGAATGGTGCTTGCATCAATGATACCATATAAGTAGCTAATCCAAATATACCTACCTTTCCAAGGTTCTGTTTCGCGGCTAATACCAGCCCATCAATACTTTGACGAAGTATGTTGACAAGCACTACAAAAAAAGTAAATACAAGAATGTAGATGATTTTTTTTCTGAATTTTTTTGTAACCCTACTAAATGAAAATGTTATTAATAGTTTTCTTTCAGATTGTAAATGGAAGGCAAGTATGAAAAAGATAATTGCATATTGAAATGTAAATAGTAAAATGAAAGTATGAAAAGAGATGACCCCACTAATTTCAAGTGTGATGATGGTAAATGTGTAAATTCTTAAAACGGTTTCTTTCAAGAAACTTGCCCAAACTCCTTTGCCAAATCCAAATGAGTAAATTTCCAGTATATTATATAGTAATACGAAGAAGCCCATTGGTAATATCCAAAAATAATAATCAACCAAGAGCGGCGAATTAGCACTAAATTTTCTTATTACAATCGGCTCTAAAAAATAAAAGCCAATGGCAGTTAACAAAAAACCTCCCATTGAAATCAAAAATGCAATGCCTAACAAATCATTTTTCTTTGGTTCTAAATTGTCTTCGTAGTAGGGAAAAAATTTAAAAATAAAGGAAGGCGTTCCCAGGCATGAAAATGCAAATACTAACTGACTGATTTCAATCAAAACTCTTGTAAGTCCGTTTTGGTCAGTGGCGAACCAATTTTTATTGGTAAGAAAATAAGTATTTAGTGCGCCAATCAGAAACCCTATATAGGTCCATATCGTAGCTTTCAGACTTTTTTTTCTTATTTGAGACATAATCGCTTTTGTGATAAAAAATACTAGTTATTCGTACTTCCCAAATTTATTCCTTTTATAATCAATATAGCCCCTAATTATAAAATATAGCGTTTTTGTTTTTTGTTTTCCATAAATGAGGTTGTTTTTAATACGAATCCACATGTCGTTTTCGGTTCTTTTCACTTCTTTTGGAAAATGCTTTTTATAAAGCTTTTTGGTGAGGCGTGAATTTCTTATTATATAATAAAGTCTTATGGGAGCGTGAAGCGATCTTGTGTTATTCTTTGAATTGAATTGATGTATTTTTTTTGTATCTCCAAGAGAGTGATTCATGAAAATACTATTCAATTGAATGATTTTAAAATTTTTTAATCTTGCACGATAGCAGTATTCGTGATCTACTTCATCAATAAATAAATTATCATTGAAGTTGCCAATTTTTTCAAAATTTTGTAGGTGTAACATTGACCCGGAGGTAATCAATGAATTCACATCTTCACACTGAATTTGATTTGTTTTTTTTATGAAAGTAGGACCAATGACAGCAATATTATTTTGATCTGAAAGTTTTTCAAATTCAATGAAGTATTGTTCTAATGAATGATTTTCAAAGTAAGAATCTTGGTCCATCGTCAACAACCATTGGTAGCCTTTGTTTATGGCGATTTCAGCCCCTTTATTTAGTGCCGTAGCCACACCAAGATTGGCTTTATTATCAATCAGAAAGCAATTTTTTTTATTAAATGCTTCTGTAATAGAAGGGTAATTGCTTTCTGAGTTATTAATGATGATGTGTAAATCAAAATAATTTGAGTAAGAAAGAATTGACTTAATGTTTTCTTCACTGGGATGATACAATACCGTAAGTGCAGCAATGGTTGGTTTCATTTACCCAATTTTATCGGAAGGAAATTTTGGATTTTGGTATACAGGGTTTTCCCAATTCAGAAAAATGCTGTTATCAATTGGATTATTTGTTTTCTGAAGAAGCATAACAATATTAAAAGGGTTGAAATGTCCGATATGGCAAATTTTAAAACCCGCTTCATTGGTTAATTCTGCTACCAGTGGTGCATTGAACACATGGTGATGCACACATCGGTTATGAATGTTATTATGAGTCCTTTGTATTAATTCTTCTTTGGAAGATATACCTGGATCTTTTGACAAATCATGTAAATGGATTACTTCTTCAAAATGAGTTGTGTCCTCTTCGGTAACATTTTTTTCGAAATCCTGAATTAAATGTTTTAATGTGGTAACAGGTCTTTTGTTGTCAAATGTTTGGTCTTTGTGAGGCACTACCAAAACCATGAATCCCTCATTTTTTATGATTCGTTTCCACTCAAGAAGGGCTTTGATAGGATTGGCGATATGTTCAATGCTGTGACATGACAATACAAAATCATATTGCTGATCTTTTATCATGCCTAAATTAATACCATCTGCGATATATTGGTATCCAGTCTTATTTTCAAATTTGTAATGGTTGCCTTCAGAAATATTTCCTTCCCAAACCGTAGAGCTACTGAAATTACATCCATCAAGTCCCTCTATTACTGAATAGATAGGCAGAAATCCTTTAGATGTAAATGCATGACTTGGTCCGCCGATTTCAATGCCGCATAGTTTTTTTAATGCTGACAAGTAAACAGAAGCCTGCTTCAGTCTTTTAGGGAAAAACGACCTGTAGGTTTTTTCTAATGTGGTGAGCATTATTTTCTGGTTTCAGGTTTTAAGCAAAGTATGTTTTCTCCACGAACGTAAGTAATCCAGTCAAATCGAGCCATTTCCTTAAAGAAAATTTGAGAGATTCCGGGTTTTAGCCAATCATGCAGCTCAGTGATGATACAATCGCTCGAATGTATCCATGGCGTGTTGTTGAACTCGAATACTTCTTTTTCTGCTCCTTCAATGTCAATTTTTAGAATGGATATTGAAGGGATTTGATATTCTTTCATTAAGCCGTTGATCGTAACTCCTTTGATGGAATTTTCGGTAGGCTGTGTGAGCGTTTCTACCATGAATCCGGCACTTTTTTCTTGTTCGTTTTTAATATACAGCAACTCTTCTGTATGCCATAATGCAGCGTGTATGCAATGGATATTTTTGTAGTTTTTAGTATTTTCTTGTAAGAGGGTAAAGTTATTGTTATCGGGCTCGATAGAGAGAATGGTTGCCTGAGGGAATTTAGTAGCAAAATAGATGGCAGCTAATCCGATATTAGCACCGGCATCAATAATCCATTTGATTTTATCTGGATTTGGATAATCGAAATAATATTGATTTTCGCAAAATACTTGTTCAAATATATACGGATCTGATTGATCTTTTCTGAGGGTAATTTGATTTTTGAAATAGCTGCAATTGATCTTGTATTTGCCATTTTTTGCAAATAATAAGTTCCAGAAAATTTTTATTCCGGTGGCGAAAGAAAAATATCTAATTAAGTTAACTAATTTGATAGTTTGTAGACCTAGTTTTCTCAATGCGATTTTTTTATTTGCGAATGTAATTCAAATTAATGAAAATGAATACTAATCAGAGGTTCTTATGTATTGTATTTATACCAATTATCTATGATTTTTTATTTGTGACTGAGGTTAAGGTTAGTAGATAAGATGTATTTCCATATAATACATTTATTATGATTGAGATTTATGGCTATTTCAATATAAAAACTTTTCTTTGTGTAGTATGAATCCTTCGATTTCCATTTGTATTCCTGCATATAAGAACACTACTTATTTGGAAGTATTATTGCATTCCATTGAAATACAAACTTTCAAAGATTTTGAAGTGGTGATTACTGATGATAGTCCGGGCGATGAAGTGTTGACCTTGTGCAAAAAATATGAGAGTAAATTTTCGCTTGTTTACCAGAAAAATAACCCAGCAAAAGGTTCTCCTGCAAATTGGAATAAAGGCATTCGATTGGCAAAAGGAAAATGGATTAAGATTATGCATGATGATGACTGGTTCGTACATGAAAATGCCTTGCAATTATTTTATGATCACACTATTCGATTTCCTAATACTGATTTTTTCTATTCGGCATACAACAATGTGCAACATGCAAGCGGAAGCATAGAGAAAATAACCAATGGAATTTTTGGAAGGACATTGTTGAAATGGTCTCCATTGAATTTGTTCAGTAAAAACAGGGTGGGTAATCCCAGTTGCACACTCATTAAAAATTTTGAAGGATTGCAATATGATGAACGATTAAAATGGGTAGTAGATTTCGATTTTTACATGACACAATTTTTAAAAGGGTCTTCGTATCAGTATGTGTCGGAAGTGCTGATTAATGTGGGAATAGGAGAGGAGCAGATTACCAATGATTGTTTGAAAAATCCTGTAGTAGAGATTCCCGAAAATTTTATCTTAATTGAAAAATACGGCAACCGTATTTTTAAAAATATATTAGTATTCGATTATTACTGGAGGTTGCTGAGGAATTGCGATATTAGAAGTAGAGAGGATATTGCGAAGTATTATTCAGTTAATGATTTGAATCCTGTGATTGGGATGATGTTGAAGCATCAATTGCGTATTCAACTAACTCATTTAAAAAAGCCAATTATATCCAAGCTGTTGATGATACGATGTTATGTTTCATACATTATAAAAGGGGCTTTGAAATAAGCCCCTTTATTTTTGCATAACAAAAGATTCATTTTACCAGATTTTTACTCGTAAACTGTCTGGTCTAAACATCGGTGAGTTAGGTTTGATATTGAAAGTGCTGTAAAACTCATCAACATCCACAAAGGGGCCATTGACTCTGTATTTAGCAGGAGAGTGAACATCGGTCATTAATCTGTTTTTTAATTGTTCTTCTCTTGTGTGTCCTAGCCATCCCAATGCATATCCAAGAAAATAACGTTGCATAGGTGTATAGCCTGCAATGGCTTTTCCTTCTTTGTACTGAGTGGTTTTTTTGAAAGCTTCAATTCCAAGAAGAATGCCGCCCAAATCTGCGATATTTTCTCCCAATGTAGCTTTACCATTTATATGATATCCCTTTACCGGCTCAAATTCATTGAATTGATTGATCATTACTTCCGCCTTTTTATTAAAGGCCGCCTCATCGGTTTTGGTCCACCAGCTCACCAAATTTCCTTTTTCGTCAAATTGTCTTCCTTCATCGTCAAAGCCGTGTGTAATTTCATGTCCAATGGTACTTGCTCCGCCATAGCCATATACAACCGCGTCATCAAGTTCTTCATCTCTGTATCCAGGCACTGTAAATATGCCTGCAGGCAGAACGATTTCATTGTTGCTAGGGTTATAATAGGCGTTGTAGGTTTGTGGTGTCATGTCCCATTCGTCTCTATCCACGGGCTTACCTAATTTGCTGTATTCGTAATTATGCCACCAAATATTTGCATTGATGTAATTGGATGCTAATCCTTCTTTACTGATTTGCATGGAGGAGAAGTCTTTCCATTTATCTGGGTAACCAACTTTACTTTTGATAGCGGCTAATTTGATATAAGCTTTTTGTTTGGTGCTGTCAGACATCCACGTTAGTTTACTTATTCTGTCTTTCAATGCCTCTTTGATAGCATCAACCATTACGGTATATCTTTTTTTCGCAGTTTCGTTAAAAAACTCTTTTACATATAGTTGTCCTAGCATTTCTCCCATGAGGCTTTCTTCCAATTGAATGGCTCTTTTCCAGCGTGGTTTCCTTACTTTGGCACCGCTGAATAGTTTGTTGAATTCGAAAGACTCTTTTCCATAAGCATCAGGCAGTACAGCTGCCATATCGCTAATGAGATTGAACTTTAAATAGCTTTTCCAATTATTAATGGGCGTTGATGTTAAAAGTCCGTTTAAGGCAACAAAGAATTCGGGTTGTCCCACAATTACTGAATCTACTTTTGTTACACCTATTATTGGGAGATAATTGCTCCAGTTGATATTATTAGACTTTTTACTTAAGTCGGCTACAGACATTTTATTGTAATTCTTATAAGGATCTCTTAGGTCTTCTATTTTTCGAGAGGCTGCAGCCAGCTTGGTTTCCAGTTGTAAAATATTGCTTGCATCTATTTTAGCAATTGCGGCATCTTCTCCCGACATGGTAAGGATATGAGTAATGAAGTTGACATATTGATTTCTAATGTTTACGGTAGTGGAGTCGTTTTTGAAATAATATTCTCTTTCTGGAAGTCCTAGTCCGCCTTGATTTAATTGATAAGACATGACTTCACTGTTTTTTGCATCTTGTGCTACGTAGTCAGAAAACAGGGTGGATGAACCGATTTTTTTCAGCTCCGCAACAGTGGTAATTAGTGAGTTGACATCACTAATCTTATCTATTTTAGTTAGCCAGGGTTGTAGAGGCGTTAAGCCTTGTTTTTCAATAGTTGCAGAATCCATTGCCGTGGACCAGAAGTCACCAATTTTTTGGTTGTTAGATCCTTTTTTATCATTAGAGGCTGCTGCTTTTTCGCTGATTTCTCTCAATCGTTTCATGTTTTCTTCAATTACGAGGTTGCCAATACCCCAGGCTGATTGTTCGGCTGGTATAGGATTTTTTTTGATCCAACCGCCATTGGCAAAGTCAAAGAAATCAATGCTGGGAGACACAGTGGTGTCAATATTCACAGCCACTACATCAGGTTTTGAAGCGGTGTCTTTTTTGTTGTTGCAAGCACTTAGTGCAAATAATAAACTTACCGAAAGCAATAATTTATTCATAGTAGATAATTTGTCTCAATGTAGGAAAATCTATTTAGTTGTAAAAAATATTTTAATGAATGCGTTTGGTATTAACAATTGTACGATTTTCGCAAGTATGACACCCGAACGTTCAGAAAGACTCACAGCTGTTTTGAATAAGCGACAGTTGAATGTAACCATTGTATTGGAAAATGTGGCAGACCCTCACAATATTTCTGCGGTTATGCGTACTTGTGATGCCATTGGTATACAGGAAATTTACATATTAAATACGGTTATTCCCAGGCATAAAAAATGGTGCGCAAAAAGCAGTTCTAGTGCATCTAAATGGTTGACAATTCATCAGTTTTCCGATGTTGCCACTTGTTTTGAAGCGGTTAGAAAAAGGTATGATAAAATCTACACCACACATTTAAGTTCGGATGCGGTTGATTTATACGATTTGAACCTTACAGAAAAAGTAGCGTTGGTATTTGGGAATGAGCATAGTGGTGTTTCTGAAGAACTGATTGGTTTAGCCGATGGTAATTTTATTATCCCACAAGTGGGTATCATTAAATCATTAAATATTTCAGTAGCGTGTGCAGTTAGTCTTTATGAGGCTTTCCGTCAAAAAAAAATAGCCGGACATTATGATCAGCCTCAAATTACCGGACCTGCATTAGAGCAATTGCGAACTGAATGGGGTTTCCTTGAATCAGAAACAGAATAAAACAATTCGATTGATTTGGTTAAACAGTGATATTTCTTTTCCCGATGTTTCTTTGGCTGATGAAGACGGCTTGTTGGCTGCTGGAGGCGATTTGTCGCCGCAGCGTTTATTGCTTGCTTATCGAAACGGAATCTTTCCCTGGTATAATGAAGAAGATCCCATATTATGGTGGAGTCCGCATCCAAGGTGTGTGTTATTTCCAGAAAAATTGCGGATTAGTAAAAGTATGCAGCAAGTTATCAGAAGCCATCAATTTCGTTTTAAAATCAATCATTCATTCAGAGAAGTCATTACTGCCTGTAAAACTATTCAACGTAAAGAAGGGAATGGTACTTGGATTCATCAGGATATCATTGACGCCTACACGAAGTTTTTTGAAATGGGATACGCTATGAGTGCAGAAACTTACTTTCAGGGAAAGTTGGTAGGAGGGTTGTATGGTGTAAAAATTGGCAAGGTGTTTTTTGGCGAAAGTATGTTTACTGAGGTTTCAAATGCCAGTAAATTTGCACTGATTCAATTAGTATTACAATTAAAAAAAGAAGGTTTGCAAATAATAGACTGTCAAATGCAAACCAACCATTTGATGAGTTTAGGAGCCGAAATGATAGACAGGAGTTTGTTTACAGTCTTATTAAAGAAACATTGTTTTTAATAGTACACAACGGCCTTTTGATTACTGGTTATAAGTTGAGAGGAATGTATCTGAGTCATTTGGACTAATTAGGATATTTTTTCCTTATGTTTAGATATAAGAATGGTTTTGTCTCTTCTGGTAATATACCAAGTCATAGTACCCCATTTTCTATTACTAAATTTTCCAAAATAACCAAATAATCCACCTACACCAAAAGTGCGGATGCTGCAACGTAAGTCTTCTTTATTAAGTTTTACAATACTTTGAATATCCTTTTTTTTAATGATAATATTAGAAATAGGTCGATTGATCAAAATCGAGTCATTATCAAGTGTATAGCTTTGTGGACAAAAAGCGTATGTGATTGAATAAATTACAATCAATAATATTGATGAGAATAAAGATGCAGAGAAGCTAGCATCCGTATTCATTGCCCAAAAAGGAATCAACGCAATGATGAGGAATAGAATAGTTATGGAAATGGTTGTAATCCTGGCAGTGGTGTCCAAAGAGGCTTTGAAAGTCATATACCAGAACTACCCACGAACTTTTGATAAATAAGTGCTTTGAATCACATGAAAGCTTCCAAAAAATAACATACTAAAAGATAAATCAGTAATTATCCCATTTTTTAGGAAAGGGATACCAGCCGCCAAGCAAGATGCCCACCCTTCAAAACCAGGTCCGTAGGTTAATCCATTGTCAAATAGGAAGCAATTGGTATTGCTAAGTAGAAAAAATAATAAGCTTGAAGCAATGGATAATCCTGCAATATTTTTTACTGATTTTGAATTTACAAAGAAACCTAAAATAGTTACGAACAATAAAGAAGCATAGTTGCCAATTTGGCCCATGCCATAGAATCCAGGAGCGATATTAAAAACCTCGAGCATGATGTCAGAAGTAAACATGGCTAGTAAAGGCATAGCAAAAGCCATTTTTTTATCTTTTATAACAGCCCCGCTAAATAATGAGATGGCGATGATGGGATTGAAAGAATTTGGGAAAGTAATTACTTTCATCAATGCAGCAAAAATCACTAAAGCTGTTCCAATATATAAATTCGATTTTGTTTGGTTCATTTTATAATATTTCATACAAAAATAGGTAAATAAGTGCTTGTTTTTTCATTCTGTTTTATGGCTTTTATCCTCATATTGTTAATATGTATGTTTTCTAACTTCCCATATGGCCAAACATAATGAAATTGGAAAATACGGAGAACGTCTTGCCGTAGTGTTTTTTGAAAATTTAGGGTATCAAATTATACATAAAAACTGGCGGTATGGACATTTGGAAATCGATTTGATTGCACATAAGAGAGGCGTTTTGCATTTTATTGAAGTGAAAACAAAATCATCTAATCGATATGGTTTTCCGGAAGAAGAAGTATCCAAACAAAAACTACAAAAATTAATTAATGCTTCTGAAGAATTTTTGAGAGCGTTCCCGGACTGGCAAAACATACAATTTGATATTTTGGCTATTACTTTAAAGCCAAGTATAGCCTATTTTCTAATAGAAGATGCTTATATGTAAAACTTAATGTTAATCATCAATATTGTAATGCTTTTGTATTTATTTTTTCAGATTTTTACTATTAACTTGCATGATGGTTGATGAGTTTTACTATCTGATCAACCTCTCTTTTTAATGTACTAAAATTCAATTTATGCAATACGGAGATTTTTACTATCCACAGCCTAGCAATGAACCAGTATTGAATTATGCTCCTGGTAGTCCTGAAAAGTTGGCTTTAAAAAGTGCAATTAAAGAATTGAAGGCTCATAAAATTGACGTTCCTATGTACATCGGAACCGAGGAAGTGAGAACGGATAAAAAAGTAGCTATGCGTCCCCCTCATGAACATGCACATGTTTTGGGGTATTACAATGTTGGAGATGCAAAACATGTAACAAAAGCAATTAATGCGGCATTAAAAGCAAAGGATAAGTGGTCCAATATGACTTGGGAAAACAGGGCTAATATATTTTTAAAAGCAGCAGATCTAATTGCTACAAAATATCGTCCTTTTTTGAATGCGGCAACGATGTTGGGGCAGAGTAAAAATGTGATTCAAGCAGAGTTGGATGCAGCTTGTGAGCTGATTGACTTTTTAAGATTTAATGTTCATTTTGTTAGTGATATTTATCGTCAACAGCCGCTTAGCGGAGCGGGTATGAATAATAGAATGGAATATCGCCCTCTTGAAGGTTTTGTGTTTGCTTTGTCGCCTTTTAATTTTACTGCGATTGGAGGTAATTTGCCTACCAGTGCTGCGATGTGTGGCAATGTGGTTGTTTGGAAATGTGCAAATACACAAGTATACAGCGCTCAATTATTTATGAGGATATTAAAAGAAGCAGGTTTGCCTGATGGAGTGATTAATTTAATTTTTGTAGATGGAGCAACAGTTGGCGAGGTTGTTTTTAATCATCCTGAATTTTCTGGTATACACTTTACCGGTAGTACCGGTGTTTTTAATAAAATGTGGGAAACCATTGGGAAGAACATGGGCATGTATAGGTCCTATCCAAGAATAGTTGGAGAAACAGGGGGTAAGGATTTCGTTATTGCTCACAAATCAGCAGATGTGGATGTGGTAGTAACCGCTTTGGCGAGAGGCGCTTTTGAATATCAGGGTCAAAAATGTTCTGCTGCATCTAGAGCATACATTCCTTCTAATTTAGCTCCGCTAATCAAGAAGAAACTTGTTGAAGTAGTAAAGTCCATGAAAATGGGAACTGTGGAAGATTTCACTAATTTTATCAATGCGGTGATTGATGAGAAAAGTTTTGATAAACTAGAAGGATATATAAAGTCAGCCCGGAAACGCGATAGTAATTGTAAAATATGGGTAGGAGGCAAGTGTGATAAATCTCAAGGATATTTCATAGAGCCAACTATTATAGAAACATTCGACCCGCATTATGTTACCATGGAGGAAGAGTTATTTGGGCCAGTGCTTACCATGTATATATATGATGAGAACAAGTTTGAAGAAACCTTGAAATTAGTCGATAACACCTCTGCTTATGCTTTAACAGGAGCGATTATCTCAAAAGATCGATTTGCAGTAGAATTAGCTACAAACAAATTAAGAAATAGCGCGGGTAATTTTTATATTAACGATAAGCCAACCGGAGCGGTAGTTGGGCAACAACCATTTGGTGGCGCAAGAGCAAGTGGTACCAATGATAAGGCAGGCTCTATGTTGAACATGTATCGTTGGTTGAGTGCCAGAACAGTGAAAGAAACATTTAATCCGCCAACGAATTTCACATATCCATTTATGCTGGAAAAATAATTGAATTATTTATTATATAAAATTTAAATAGAACCATCTGTATGCCGACGAAGAAAAAGATTCTGAAAAAAGTAACATCCACTGTAACAAAAAAAACAATTACTACTAACAAAGCGCTTTCAAAATCAAGTAAAGAGGATTTGACAAAAATTTTGGGAGTCACTGAATCGATAGCAAGAATACTCAATAATTACAAGATTCAAACCTACCAAGATTTAGGTGGTTGTACCATTAAAAACATTATGATGATGTTGGATGAAAAGAAAATGTTAGATAAAGCCAAATATTACACAACTTGGGGAAGGCAAGCCAGATTGGCCAAGGTAGGAGATTGGGAAGGTCTTAAGAAATTTAAAGGGGAACTAAAATCATAGGAGTCTATGCAAACATTACTCAATGCTTCTCAATTGCAACTTATTACGAAGAGGTTAGCCAGTCAATTGTTAGAAAACGAATATGATCTCAGCCAAGTGGTATTTGTAGGGTTACAGCCAAGAGGGATTAAGTTTAGCGATGCTATTATGGATGTCATCGGAACACTTACCGATAAAAAAATTCATTATGGGTTGTTAGATATTACTTTTTATAGAGATGATATTCGTAAGGAATTGCATGAACCTAAAGCCACCACATTGCAGTTGTCGCTTGAAGGTAAAAAAGTGATTTTGATTGACGATGTTTTATATACTGGCAGAAGTATTCGTGCTGCTTTGGATGCATTGCAGGATTTTGGTCGTCCTCAAAAAGTGGAATTGTGTGTATTGGTAAACAGAAGATTTAATAGAGAGCTTCCCATACAGCCAGATTTTTGCGGGATTACCATTGATTCTCCTACTGAACAGAAGGTAAGAGTGGATTGGGAAAAACATGAAGTGATCATGTATTAATCTTTTTATAGGAATTTTACTTGCTGTTTTTTAAAAATTGTAATAACTTTGATGCTTAATGCAACTATCTACCAAACATCTATTGGGCATTAAAAATCTTACTGTTTCTGATATTTCCTCTATTTTAACAACGGCTCAACAATTTAAAGAGGTTTTACAGCGCCCCATCAAAAAAGTTCCATCCTTAAGAGATATAACCATCGTAAATCTTTTTTACGAAAACTCAACCAGGACCAGAATTTCTTTTGAACTGGCTGAAAAGCGTTTAAGTGCCGACACTATTAATTTTTCTGCTTCGGGATCTTCTGTATCAAAAGGTGAAACCTTATTAGATACAGTGAATAATATTTTGAGCATGAAGGTGGATATGGTTGTGATGCGTCATAGCGCCAGCGGGGCTCCTCATTTCTTGGCAAAGCATTTGCCCAATACAGCCGTTATTAATGCCGGAGATGGCATCAATGAACATCCAACACAGGCTTTATTAGATGCGTTTTCAATTATCGAAAAAACGGGTTCTCTGCAAGGTAAAAAAGTGTTGCTGATAGGAGATATCATGCATTCTAGAGTGGCGCTTAGTAATATTTATCTGTTGAAAAAAATGGGAGCGGAAGTGATGTTGTCGGGTCCACCTACCTTAATACCTAAACACACGAAGGAAGCATTTGGAGTGCAAGTAGAATATAATTTAAAAAAAGCTTTGCAATGGTGTGATGTGGCAAATGTATTGCGTATTCAACTAGAAAGACAAAATCAAGTCTTGTTTTCTTCTCTGCGTGAGTACAATATGACCTATGGGGTTACTAAAAAACTGTTATCAGAAATAGATAAAGACATTATCATCATGCATCCAGGCCCAATAAACCGTGGTGTTGAAATTGATAGTGATGTGGCAGATAGCAATCAATCAATTATCTTAAAGCAAGTAGAAAATGGAGTGGCGGTAAGAATGGCTGTATTATATTTGCTTTCTGGTAGAAATGAATTCAATCATTAGTTGTCCTAAATTTTCTTTGATGCAACGTATCTGTCTTTTTCCTGGAACCTTTGATCCTTTTACACTGGGTCACAAAGATATTATTGACAGAGCTTTGCCTTTATTTGATAAATTATATATCGGCATAGGTACCAATGCCAATAAAAAACCAATGTTTACTGAGCAACAAAGAATTCAATGGATTAATGATATTTATACTGGTAATGACAAAGTGGAAGCAGTGATTTATGAAGGGCTAACGGTAGATTGTTGTAAAAAAATAAATGCGTCTTTTATTTTGAGAGGCATCAGATATGTGAATGACTTTGAGTATGAAAAGGCTATTGCAGATATGAATCGAAGCATTGCCGACAACATAGAAACGGTGTTTTTGACTTGCTTACCACAATATACTTCGGTTGCCTCTACTTTGGTCAGAGATGTAATCAAATATGGAGGAGATGTTTCAAAATTTCTTCCAGAACAAGTCAATGCTTCTCTTGCTAATCGTTAATTTTCTTTTAGAAATTGTTTTATTAGTTCTTGAATAGTTCCATAAGTGTTACTTAATGGGATGTTCACATCGTTTACATGAAACCATTCCACAGCAGTAATCTCTTCTTCTAGTTGTGGCTGAAGAAGTTGACGGGTATTGCTATAAAAAGCAAACCAATGACCGATTTTTAATATGTTTTCATCATTCATTTGATATACATGATAAGTGTTCATGATTTTTTTTTGAAGTAATAAGTCTGTTGCGCCTGTTTCCTCTTGTATTTCTCTTTGGGCGCCGATTTCAGGTGTTTCGCCCTTTTCTAATTTTCCTTTGGGTAAATCCCATTTACCTCTTCTAAAAATAAACAGTAATTCCTTCTGCTGATTTTCGATAATACCACCCGCAGCTTCGATGATAGTATATTGTTTAAAAATAAAATCCTGTATTTCAGAAAAATTAGTTGTAAGAATCAGTGCTTTATCAATGTGGGAATTTTGAAGTTTTTGTAATATGACTTTGATCTGATCTTCGGAAGGATTTAAAAAAATAGAATCTGATGGGAGCGTATTGTTGATTTGGCTTTTTTCAGATATTGCTTCTTGGATTATTAAGGAGTTCTCATTAAAATAGATGGTGATTAACATGGTTAGTTCTTTAGTGATGTAAAAATAATCTTTCAAATTCAGATATGGAGTTACAAGTATTTATATTTGCAATATGACGAATGAATCAACCATTGCTGCAAAATTGCTTCATGTAGAAGCAGTAAAATTAAGTCCCAATCAACCCTTCACATGGGCAAGTGGCTGGAAAAGTCCTATTTATTGCGATAATAGAAAAGTATTGTCATTCCCCTATGACAGAGATTTTATTAAAAGCGAGCTTTGTAGTGTAATTTTTGAGCAGTTTCCTGAGGCTGATGCACTTGCAGGAGTAGCAACAGCTGGTATTGCATGGGGCGCAATGGTAGCCGATCAATTAAAACTTCCTTTTTTGTATGTTCGTCCTAAACCTAAAGATCATGGCATGGGAAATCAAATAGAAGGAGTGGTTACAAAGGGGCAAAAAGTGCTAGTAATTGAGGATTTGATTTCTACAGGAAAAAGTAGTTTGCAAGTTTGTGAGGTATTAAGGAAGCAAGGATTGGATGTGGTTGGAATGGTTTCTATTTTTAATTATGGGTTTAGTGAGGCATCTTCAGCTTTTGAAGAGGCGGGCGTCAAATTGATTTCACTAACTAATTATCCGACTTTGATTTCTTTAGCAGTGGATCAAAAAATTGTAAGTCAAGAAGATCAAGAGTTGTTAATGCAATGGAGGGAAAATCCCTCTACATGGGGTCAATCTATTTCTTAAAAAATACTTAGATTTTGTTTAGTGACAAAATCAATCGGAAAGGTTTTATTTATGGCCCCTTTATTTAATTTTACGGTTCCTACTACTTTGATTACTGCATCTTTTTGAAATACCGAAACCACTGCATTCTTTAATAAATTTTTATTGTCCACATCTAATTGAAGTGGCACAACAAATGAGGCCCTGTTTGGTATAGGTAAGTTCATGAGTTGAGCAGAATGACCCACAAATGAATTGTTGATATAAACATCCAAATTGGTTTCTTTTATAACAAGTGATACATTGTTGGGATTAAAATATTTCAATTCGACATTTATCACTGAATGACTCAAGTTGATAGAATTAACCGAGACTTTTTCAATAGATAAAAACTCCGGCATTTTTAATGGTGCACACGATGAGAAGATCAGCAATAATATGAGACAGATGATTTGTATAGTTTTTGTTATTTTCATTAAACAAATCTTTGGCGTGAAACTTCATATAAGATAATGCCAGTCGCCACCGAAACATTTAAGGACTCAAAATCCCCACTCATCGGTATTTTGAATGAAGCGTCGCAAATTTTCATTAAAGCCGGATAGATTCCATTTTCTTCGCCGCCCATGATGATAGCGGCAGGCTCTGTAAAATCTAGTGTACTGATTTCTTTTTCTGCAGTCATTTCGCTTGCAAAGACTTTGATTCCATTTAGGTGAAGTTCATCAACCGCTTTCATTAAACTATTTACTCTGCAAACCGCTATTTTTTCGAGTGCTCCCGCAGAGGTTAGTATAGCATCTTCATTGAGTGATCCTACGCCTTTGTCTGGTATAATGATTGCGTGTACTCCAAAACAATAAGCGCTTCTGGCTATAGCACCGATATTTCTGATATCTGTAATGCCATCTAAAATAATAAATAGGGGTGTTTGGCCGTTTTCTACCACAAATGAAATAATCTGCTGTAAATCTTGGTATTGAATTTTTGAAATTTGACCAATACAACCTTCATGATTGCTTACATTGAAACTATTTAGTTTTTCAATTGGAACTTTGTTGATAGGGACTATTTCTTTTGCTGCCAATGTTTTTATCTCGTCAATAACAGGTCCATGGACATTGGATTGTAAGTAAATCCTATCCAGCTGTTTTCCTTCCTGCATGGCTTTGATTACCGCTTCTCTACCAATAATGAGCGTGTTTTTTTTGGGTCTTTGGTGTTGATGTCTGAAATTTTTCACGCTCCAAAATTAGTCTTTAATTGGTTTAAGAGAAATATATTTGGACAAATAGTAAATTATAGTTTCAAATTTTTACTTTTACACTCATGCTTCCGAATGCCATAAAACTGATAGAATGTCCACGTGATGCTATGCAAGGGTGGAGTCATTTTATTCCAACCGATCAGAAGGTGGCTTATATTCAACAATTATTGGAAGTGGGTTTTGATACAATAGATTTTGGTAGTTTCGTTTCATCAAAAGCCATACCACAAATGGCTGATACCAAGCAGGTAATAGAGCAGCTGGATGTTTCTTCAACAAAAACCAAGTTATTAGCTATCATAGCAAACGAAAGAGGGGCAAAAGAAGCCCTTGAATATAATGCAATTCAGTACCTGGGTTTCCCTTTTTCTGTTTCGGAAACTTTTCAGCAATTAAATACAAATGCATCCATCTCGGCAGCTTTTGAAAAAGTTAAAAATATTCAAGCCTTGTGTGAGCATAACAACAAAGAATTAGTAGTTTATATTTCAATGGGTTTTGGTAATCCATATGGAGACCCATATCATGAAGAGATTGTTTTTGATTGGGTACATAAATTAACAGATCAAGGAGTGAAAATGGTTTCTTTAGCAGACACAGTTGGGCTTGCGAATGCAAAGCAAGTATATGCTGTGTGTAAAGAATTGATTCAAGGATTACCTCACATTGAAATGGGCGTTCACTTGCATTCATCAATCAATCATTGGAAGGAAAAGGTGGACGCGGCTTTGGAAGCCGGTTGCCTGAGGTTTGATTCAGCCATGAAAGGTATTGGTGGTTGCCCGCTGGCAGGAAATGCTTTAGTTGGGAATATGAATACCGAGTGGTTACTGAATTATTTTAAAGAATTAGGCATACTGGCAAATATCAATGAAACTGCTTTCAATAAGTCATGTGATATGGCATCTAAATTGTTTCATGCATTCGAATAGAAAAATTATATGGAATTCAGATTAGCGCATCATCCTAAAGAGTTTCCTCAAAAAATTCAGCATCAAGATTTACTTTTTTTGATGGGGTCATGTTTTACAGAACAAATCGGCAAGAAGTTATCAGATCACAAATTCAGAATGATTGATAATCCCAATGGAATTTTATTTAATCCTATCAACATTGTAAACGCTTTGCGAGGATACATACTAGGAAGAAAGTATTCAACCGATGACCTTTTTTTTCATCATGATCTTTGGGGTAGCTGGGATCATCATACCAGATTTTCGAGCATTGATCCACAACTCTGTGTTGAAAAAATAAATAATGAGCAATCTCTTGCAAATGACTTTTTGAAAAAAACGGGGTGGTTGATACTTACTTTAGGCTCTTCATTTGTATATGAGCTACAAGAGGGGAAAGTCGTGGCTAATTGTCATAAAGTACCTACGGATAAGTTTGTAAAAAGATTAGTAGGCGCTGAAGAAATTGTCGCTAATTTTTCGGCTGTTTTTGAAGAGTTAAAAGTGTTTAATCCTGATTTAAAAATCATCTTCACCATAAGTCCAGTTAGGCATTTGCGCGATGGGTTTGTAGAGAATAATAGAAGTAAAGCCAATCTAATTCAAGCAGTTCATTCTTTAGTAGAAAAGTATCATCATGTCTTGTATTTTCCGGCATATGAATTGGTGATAGATGATTTAAGAGATTATAGATTTTTTGCAGAAGACATGGTTCATCCAAACTATATGGCAACGAATTATGTATGGGAAAAGTTTATGTCATGTTGTATAGACGCTTCGGCTTTACATCTCATGAAAGAGATAAATGTTTTAAATGCAGCCAAAGCGCATAGGCCCTTTAATCCTGAATCTCAGCAGCATCGGAATTTTTTGTCACAAAATTTAGACAGAGCTGTTAGGCTTCAGTCCCAGTATGACTATTTGGATTTGACTAATGAAATTTCATTTTTTAAAACCCATTTCTAATTTTTTTATAATTTTGTTGAATCCATTTTTAATGTAAATAATTGTTTTATGAAAAAGTTTCTTTCTTTTATCTTCTTTATTTTTTTGTTGGCTAATAGTTTTGCTCAAAAATTAAACAAGGTTACTATTTCTAATAATGGGAAAAACGTCATAATCTCTATTTTGTTAGATCAAAATGTGGTATTGAATATTTCACAAGATGGAGCCATCGCAGATTGGGGTGTTGACAAGTATGTAGATAGAAGAGCAGATTATTATGAAAGAAGCTTAGAGAAATTCGAAGGTAGGGTAGAGAATTATAAAGAAAATGATAATGAAGCTTACAAAGGAAAAATAAAATTCATAGGGGGTGTTCAAATAAAATATTTTGATTCTTTTGAAGATGAAATGCTAGTTGGAAAAATCAAGTCAATTGGAGCTGTGTCTTTTGATTATTACAATAAGTACGAGGAAGAGACATCGAAAGGTAAAATAAAATCAGTGGGATCTACCAATTTTACTTATTTCAGCCCTTTTGAAAATGAAGCATACAGAGGCAAGATAAAAAATGCCGGAAATGCCGCATTCAGTTATTATAGTTCTATGGATGATAAAGCCTATGCTGGTAAAATTAAAACCATGAATGGCGGACTCTTTACATATTATTCGTCGCAGGATAAAAATTTTCCTATAGGAGCGATGAAGGTAGGAAGACAAATTCAGTACATAAATGGCATTAGTTATATTGTAAGAAATTAATGAATCCGATCACCTCTTACTTCGGCGCTATCCATTAGTTCTTTCTCGAATGCCAGCCATTGTGCCCATCTGTTTCGTACAATTTTTTTATCGATATAATGTTCGGCAAGTGTAATAAATAATGTATAATGACCTGCCTCGCTTTCCATGAATTTTCTGTAGAATTTTCGCATGTATTCATCTTCTAGCCCTTCGCTGAGCCTTTTAAATCTTTCGCAGCTTCTAGCTTCAATCAATGCCATAATTAGCATTTGATCTAAGAACCTTTCAGTAGGACTGCCTCCTTTGATTTGGAAATCAATTAGCTTATTTACATAAATATCTTTTCTTTGTCTGCCTAATGGCAGATTGCGCTTTTTTAATTCTGATAATACCATTCTGAAATGCCCCCATTCCTCTGTAACAATGGGGCTCAATTCCTCTACCAGTAATGTTTTTTCAGGGTTTTTTTGAATAAGAGAAATACAGGTAGTGGCTGCTTTTTGTTCACAATATGCATGATCGGTAAGGATTTCTTCCATTTTGATCTCAGCAAGATTTACCCATCTTGGGTCGGTTGGAAGTTGAAGTCCTAGTATGTTTCTAGTATGCTCACTTAATTGGTCGTCCATAGTTCAAAAATAAAAAATGAATGGATAATTATTCAAGTTTTGGGGACCTTTCTTAACATTATTTTGTTTACTTTAGAGTTTATTATTTATTATGAGGTTTATATTATTATTTATTACCGCTTCGATTACTACGGCTCTTTGTTTTTTGTTGGATAGTACTATTTTATTTCAAGTGCCCATTGGAAGATTATTGTCACCTCAGGAAGGGATTTGGCAAAATGCCGAATCCGTAAATGAAGACTTTTCAGAAAGTATCCATTTGCCTCAATTAAAAGGGAGAACAACTGTTTATTTTGATGATCGATTGGTGCCTCATGTATTTGCTGATAATCCAACGGATTTATATTTTGTACAGGGTTTTTTACATGCTAAATTTCGTTTGTGGCAGATGGAATTACAAACGTTATCTGCAGCGGGTAGAGCGAGTGAGGTAGTAGGAGAAGTAGCGCTTTCTCATGATCGAGAATTCAGAAGATTAGGAATGGTGTACGCTGCTGAAAATTCTTTGGCAGCAATGGAACAAGATCCAGAAACCAAATCTACATGTGATGCCTATACGGCAGGTGTAAATGCATATATTCATACGTTAACTAGAAGTTCATTGCCGATAGAGTACAAGCTATTGAATTGTGAACCCGAGAAGTGGAGTAATTTCAAAACGGCATTATTTTTAAAATATATGTCGTACACCCTTTCAGGGTATGATAATGATTTTGAAATGACAAATGCAAAGTCTTATTTTAAAAAATCTGATTTTGATAAACTGTTTCCGTATTATCAAGATTCAACTCTTCCAATTATTCAAAAAGGCACAGTATTTGAAAATCCTTCATTTACACCACAACAACCTGCATTTGCAGATTCAATCTATTTTAATTTTTTACAGAGCGCAAATAGTGTGTCGCCCTATACAATGCCTGATAAATCTAATGGAAGCAATAATTGGGCATTGGCTCCTAAAAGAACTAAATCCGGAGCACCTATTTTGTGCAACGATCCACATTTGGCCCTAAATCTTCCTTCATTGTGGTATGAGATGCAATTGTCTTCTCCTGAAAACAATGTGTATGGTGTAAGTTTCCCTGGGGCTCCCAGTATAATCATTGGGTTTAATAATTCTTGTTCATTTGGATTTACAAATGCTGGAAGAGATGTGAAGGATTATTATGAAATCAAATTTAAAGATGCATCTAAGTCTTTATATTGGTTTGATAGTGCTTGGCACAACACTCAATTAAGAATTGAAAGAATTAAAATTAAAGGTAAGCCCGATTTTGTTGATACTGTGGCGTATACTGTTTTTGGTCCAGTAATATATGATAATAGTTTTGGAGGGAAAATGAAAATATCAGAAAAAAACTATGCTGTAAAGTGGGCGGCTCATGATTCTAGTAATGAGTTAAAATTATTTTGTTTGTTAGATCGAGTCAAAAACCATGATGAATATGTGCAAGCAAGTACTTGGTTGAAAAATCCAGGACAAAATATTGTTTTCGCTTCTAAGAATGGTGATATAGCAATGCGAGTAGCCGGCAGGTTTCCTGTTAAATGGAAAGGCCAAGGTGATTTTGTGATGCCTGGCTTTGATAGTAGTTATATGTGGCATGAGGATATCCCTTCACAGTACACGCCTTTTCAATACAATCCTGACACTGGCTATGTATCTAGTGCCAATCAACGACCAGTGGATTCAACTTATCCATATTACATAGGAAGAGATTATCCTCCTTACCGCGGTTTCTATCTTAATAAAAGGCTAGCAGAAATGAGAGAGGCAACCATCGCGCAAATGATGGCGTTGCAGACTGATAATCTCAACATATTTGCTTCGATGGCTTTACCCATGTTTGCAAAAAACATCTCAAAGGAATTGCTTACAGAAAAAGAAAAACAACAATTTTCAATTCTGTTGAAATGGAACTGCAAAGATGATCCAGCCTCTACAGAAGCGACGCTATTTGAATTGCTTTGGAAAAATTTCAGTGATACGATATTGAACGATGAGTTTTCAAAAGCGCCGAACTTTACAAAACGTCCTTATGAAAGTAATCTGCTGGAAGCGATATTAAAGGACTCGACTTTTTCTTTTATTGATAATATTCATACAACTGAAGTTGAAACATTAAAACAAATGGCAACGGCTGCTTTTAAAAAAGCACTATCTAAAGCAGATTTTCTTAAAAAAGAACATAGGTTAGAATGGGCAAAATATAAGGATACACATATAGATCACTTATTAAAACTTGAGCCATTTGGCTGGAATCATTTAGCTGTTGGCGGCGGGACAAATGTGCTGAATGCAATCAAGTCAAACCATGGTCCTAGTTGGAGAATGATTGTTCAGCTGTCTGCGCAAACAAAAGCATACGGCATTTATCCAGGAGGACAGAGTGGTAATCCTGGTAGTAGATTTTATGACAATATGATTCAAAATTGGGTGCAATCGAAATATTATGAATTGTGGATGATGAAAGAAAGTGAAGCTTCAGACAATAGGGTAAAATGGAGGATGCATTTCAGTGGGTAAAAATTTTTTAAAAAATCAGATTTTCTATAAATAAACATAACAATGAAAATAGTTATTTCGATAGTATTAATGATGTTAGGAGGGTTTGCTGCATGTTTATTTTTTCCATGGTGGAGCATTTCTATAGTGAGTGTATTGGTTTCCATATGTATTCCTCAAAAAAGAGGCGTTTCTTTTTTAATTGGCTTTATTGCATTTTTTTTACTTTGGTTGGGTTGGAGCTTCTTGATCAGTGTGAATAATCATCACATTTTAGCACATCGAGTTTCATTATTAATATTAAAAATGGATCAACCCATTTTACTTTGTTTGGTTACTGGATTAGTGGGAGGTGTAATCGGTGGAATGGCTTCATTGACGGGTTCTTTTTTTAGACAACATCCAAAATAATTGAGAAGACCGATAAAATAATTTCATGTAAATGAAAAAAATAATTGTTATATTATTTTCAATTTTCTCATCTAGTTTATTTGCTCAAAAAATTAGTGGGACAATCGTCAATGCAAAAGGGGAGATACTTCCATTTGCATCTGTCTTAATTAAGGGAACATCAAAAGGTACAACTGCTAACAATAAGGCGTCTTATTCTTTTTCTTTACTACCTGGAAATTATACTTTGATTTGTCAACATATTGGCTATACAACCGTTGAAAAAAACATATTGGTTACTAGAGATACGGTAGTTGATTTTGTTTTAAATGAGCATCAGTTTATGATGAACGAACTAGTGGTAAAAAGCGGCAATGAAAACCCTGCCTATGGAATTATTAGAAAAGCAATTGCCAAAAGAACATATTATCAAAATCAAGTTAATGGCTTTGAGTGTGATTTGTATTCAAAAGATGTTATCAAACTCCGGCATTTGCCTGAAAAGATTTTAGGGCAAAAAATGCCAGAAGAAGACAGAAAAACTATGCGTTTAGACTCTTCAGGCAAAGGAATTATCTACTTATCGGAATCTATTTCAAAAATACATGCGCAACAACCCGACAAGTTTAAACTAGATGTATTAAGCAGCAGACTTAGTGGCAGCAATAGTTATGGTTTCACTTTCCCGATTTTTATTAATTTCTATCAAAACAATGTGGCTATTTTTAAAAAGGCTTTTTATTCACGAGGATATGTATCACCGATAGCAGATGGGGCCATTCGATATTATAAGTTTCGCATGCTTGGAAATTTTGTAGAGAACGGAAAAACAATATATTCTATAAAAGTTACGCCGCGTAGGAAGTTTGAACCGCTCTTTTCTGGTGTTATTAATATTGTTTCAGACGAATGGAGAATACATAGTACAGAATTGTTATTAACTAAAGATGCCCAACTTGAACTCATTGATACATTAAGGATTTCACAATTGTATGTCCCGGTAAGTGATAGTATTTGGAGGATAAAAAATCAATTGTTATTTTTTAATGTCAATATTTTAGGTGTAGACGCTATCGGGAATTTCTTGTCTGTGTATTCGAATTATAATATAAATCCTGTTTTAGATAAAAAGATATTTGATCGCGTAGTCATCAAATATGATACAGCTGTTGATAAAAAACAAAAGTCTTACTGGGACACGGTTCGGCCGGTTCCTCTTGAAATCGAAGAAGCGCAAGATTATAAAATAAAGGACAGTTTATATAAGAAAGAAACAGACTCAATGTATAGTCAACATACTATTGATTCATTAAATCGAAATGAAAGGAAAATCAGTACACTCGGATTATTGTTACAAGGACTAGACAAAAGGCATTTCAGTAAAGAGGGTGGGTATAGTTGGGGTGTGGAACCTATCTTGTTAGGAACACAGTATAACACTGCTGAGGGATTGAAGCTGGAATCAAGCTTTTACTATTATAAAAATTTCAAACAATCAAACTCTAGTTTTTTCTTTCAGCCGCATATTAGATATGGATTTAGTAATCAGCATTACAATTCATGGTTAGATATTTGTTTTGTTCAAAAACAGACGATTAATAAACCAATACAAAATAGAAATTATTGGTTTATTTCAGGTGGTAAAAAAGTAGTTCAATATAGTAGTTATGATCCAATAGAGCCTATAGTAAACACGGTTAGTACACTTTGGGGTGGAAATAATTCTCTCAAAATTTACGAAAAGGCTTATGTAGGATTAGCACTCATTAAAAAGTTTGAGAATAGTTTGAGCGTGCTAGTAAAAGCTGTATATGAGGAAAGAATTCCAATTTTTAATACAACTTATTATTCCTTCAAAAGAAGCGACTCCGTTAATATAACAGAAAATTATCCAGTACAAAGAGTGGCAATGAATGAAGTGTTTCGTCATAAAGCACTATTGACCAGTATAGAGCTCAATTACACTCCTGGGCAGAACTATATTCAATTTCCAAAAAATAAAATCTCCATTGGGTCAAAATATCCTACTCTTTGTGTAAAATATACAAAAGGTGTTGCGGGATTGTTGAGTAGTGATGTGAATTTTGACAAATGGAGTTTTGATGTATTTGATAATAAAAATCTCGGACTTTTTGGAACATTAAAATATAAGTTTTCTGCTGGGGGATTTTTTAATACAAATACGGTATTCATTCAAGATTTCAAGCATTTTAATATAAGCAGTATTTTTTCTTCAGCCACCAATCCAAGTGATTTTCAAATTGTGAATCCTTATATCTATTCTAATACAGCCAGTTCTTGTTTTGAAAGTCATATAGAGCAACACTTCAATGGATTATTAACAAATAAAATCCCTTTCATAAAAAAATTAAACTGGAATTTAGTACTTGGCTCTAATTCTTTTTATATCGATAAGGACAAACATTATACTGAAATCGGAATAGGACTTGAAAATATTTTTAAAATGTTTAGAGTGGACTTTGTTTCAGGGTACGAAAACTTTCATTTTACCAATTCATCTTTTGTCATAAGCTTTGGCGGCACCTTTGGGTCTTCTGTTGCCAGAAGTAATAATAATAATCCTCAAAGAAACTTAGTAAACGCAGGATTGTAGTTTCTGTATTTTCTTATATTTGTGTAGTTAATTTGGTTTGCCCTGCAAGCATCCAATCTTTTTTTAGATTTTCCAGTTTTCTGGAATCAAATTTAATTTTATGGCTGTACTTCACAACAGAGTATCACAGGCTGAATTAAAGAAACGCCTGTATGAAGAAACTGTTCATCGCGTTACGATTTCTTTTTATCAGTATTTTTTTATTGAAAATCCCCAAATGTTTAGGGATGAATTATATAAACATCTTAAAGAATTGGGTGTATTTGGAAGAATTTATGTGGCAACTGAAGGGATCAATGCGCAGATAAGCGTTCCTGAGAATCATTTTGATTCTTTTAAAAGTTACTTATACAGTATTCCCCAATTGGATCATGTCCGATTAAATATAGCAGTGGATAATGATGGTAAATCTTTTTGGGTGCTTAAAATTAAAGTTCGGGAAAAAATTGTAGCAGATGGAATCAACGATCCAGATTTTGATATGGCAAACAAAGGGAAATATGTTACTGCAGTTGAGTTTAACGAGTTGACTAATGATCCTGAAACTGTAGTGGTGGATATGAGGAATCATTATGAGTTTGAAGTTGGTCATTTTGAAAATGCAATTGAAATACCCAGTGATACTTTTAGAGATCAACTTCCCATGGCGGTAGATATGCTGAAAGATAAAAAAGAAAAAAATATTATCATGTATTGTACAGGAGGTATTCGTTGTGAAAAAGCGAGTGCCTATATGTTGCATCAAGGGTTTAAAAATGTTTTCCATTTAGAAGGTGGTATTATTCATTATGCCAATACCATAAAGGCAAATCATTTAGATAATAAATTTCACGGCAAGAACTTTGTATTTGATGATAGACTAGGGGAGAGAATCACTGATGAAATTATTGCAACTTGCCATCAATGTGCTACAGCAGCAGATGATCATACTAATTGCAAGAACGAAGGCTGTCATCTCTTGTTTATTCAGTGTGAAAAATGTGCGGAGAAATATGCAGGATGTTGTAGTCAAGAATGTTATGATATTATTCAGCTTCCGGTAGAGGAACAACAACTTTTAAGAAAGGGTATTGATAAAGGTAGAATGGTGTTTAATAAATCCAAACAACGATTAAGGCCAAGACTAACTAAACCCGAGTAGGGTTAGAAAAATTTTAAATGTTTCAAATATTCGAAACATTGCAAAGGTTAATCAATAAACGCATTTAACCCCATAATCTTTTAAACCTCTTGAACTTCTTAAACCTTTTGAACCTTTCTTCTAAACATTAAATCTAAAGTGCATGATGTCTCCATCTTGAACGAGATATTCTTTTCCTTCAATTCGAAGCTTACCAGTATCTCTACAAGCAGATTCAGATCCAAACTGAACAAAATCATTATAAGCAATCACTTCAGCTTTGATAAAGCCTCTTTCAAAATCGGTATGTATTACTCCTGCCGCTTGTGGCGCTTTCCAACCTTGTTGAATCGTCCATGCTCTTACTTCTTGAACCCCTGCAGTAAAATAGGTTGATAAATTCAATAATTTATAAGTAGAATGAATAAGTCTATCTAGTGCGGGTTCCACCATTTTGTATTCCTCCATAAACATCTGCTTATCTTCTGCGGTATCAAATTCAGCAATTTGAGCTTCAATCGCATTGGTCATTACAATTACTTCATTGCCTTCGTTTTTAACCGCTTCAATTAATGCAGTTGAAAATTTATTACCAGTATGCATAGATGCTTCATCGACGTTAGCTACGTATAAAATGGGCTTGTTGGTTAACAAGAAAATATCTGCAATAGCAGTTTGATCTTCTTTACTGAGGCCTAATGACAATATGTTTTTTCCTTTGTCAAGATGATCTTTGCATGCTTTTAATACCTCATATTCAGCTTTTAATTTAGCATCACCTTGTTTTAATAATTTTTCAGTTCGTTGCATTTTCTTCTCTACACTCTCGATGTCTTTCAACTGCAATTCAGTTTCTATGATTTCTTTGTCGCCAACTGGATTAATAGGGCCTTCATCTCTAAGAATATTATCATCTTCAAAACATCGAATAACATGAATGATGGCATCGACTTCTCTGATATTGGCTAGAAATTTATTTCCTAAGCCTTCTCCTTTGCTCGCGCCTCTCACTAGACCCGCAATATCCACGATTTCTATTTGAGTAGGAACAACACGATTGGGTTTTACTAATTCTTCCAGTTTATTTAATCTTGAATCTGGAACATTTACCAAGCCTGTATTGGGTTCTATGGTACAAAATCTGTAATTGCTAGCCTGAGCTTTTGCACTGCTACTAACAGCGTTAAAAAGGGTAGATTTTCCTACATTGGGTAACCCTACGATGCCTGCTTGTAATGCCATGTTATATTGATTTTAAACGGTGGCAAAGGTAATGATTTATGATTTATCTGGTATATAAATAAGAAAATACAATCTTACCGCTTTTTGATTACCCAATCATTCAATTCTGTGATTGGTTGAGAAGAAGAATCAATATTTTATTGACTATATTTTGTATTTTACATTGTATAATTGTAATCTTAACCATAATCTTATATAATGGCATTAAGTAGAATTTGGTCGGCATTTATTATTATTGCCTTACTCACAGCTACGATTAAATTGGCTACCTCTCCTGATAGTAAAACTATTTATTCTATGATGGTAACAGGTAAGGCAGGAGATACAATAAAAATCCAAACAACTCCGATCGAAATGGCCGATCCTACATTGATAAAGTACATTGACAGCAACAAAGTTTTTGTAAAAGACGGCCAAAAAACTATCAGAGTATCTGCAGATAAACTTTTAACGTTCAAATTGCAAAATTCAGATGGTATTATTGAAACTTGCCAAACCGCAGTAACCTTGTGTTTAAAACTTATCGGCTTCCTGGCTTTGTTCATGGGGTTTTTAACCATAGCAGAAAAGGCGGGAGGCATCAGATTCTTATCTAGAATTATTGGGCCATTTTTCTCCAAAATTTTTCCAGATGTACCTAAGGGGCATCCTGCAATGGGACACATGATGATGAATTTTTCTGCGAATTTGTTAGGGTTAGATAATGCGGCAACACCCTTTGGCTTGAGAGCTATGGAAAGTTTGCAGGAAATCAATCCCGACAAATCAAAGGCATCAAATGCGCAAATTATGTTTTTGTGCTTGCATGCATCAGGTATGACGTTAATTCCTGTAAGTATTATCGCACTGCGCTCTGCAGCGAAAGCTGCTAATCCAATGGATATTTTTATTCCTTGTATGATTGCAACATTTGTAGCTACCATAGCATCTATGGTGATTGTGAGTATTAGACAAAAGATTAATCTTTTTCAACCTGTTATTATAGCTTGGGTATTAGGCATTTCAACTTTGATCGCTTTATTAGTGATTTATCTTCGTTCGTTGAATGCAGATGCATTTCAGATTTTTTCTGGCGGACTAAGTAGTGGACTTATATTATTTATCTTTTTGGCGATTATTGTAGGAGGGATTTATAAAAAAGTAGATGTGTTTGATTCTTTTGCAGAAGGGGCTAAAGGAGGCTTTGAGACGGCCGTAAGAATTATTCCATTCATGGTGGGTATGCTGGTAGCGATTAGCATGCTAAGAACGAGCGGTAGTTTTGAGGCTTTGATTGGAAGTGTTCGTTCTTTGTTGATGATGACAGGCATGGATACTCGATTTGTAGATGCTTTACCAACCGCATTAATAAAGCCTTTCAGTGGTGGCGGCGCCAGAGGGTTGATGGTGGACACAATGAAAACATTTGGTCCGGATTCATTTCCCGCAAAACTATCTTGTGTGTTACAGGGTTCCAGCGACACAACTTTTTATGTAATTGCGGTATACTTCGGATCGGTTTCTATTAAGAATACAAGATATACAGTCTGGTCAATGCTATTAGCAGATTTAATAGGAGTAACTACTGCTATATTGATGGCGTATTTATTTTTCACTTAACCACTATTCTTCTTCTCCATCTGTAGAGAAAGATTGCGTAAAAATACCAATAAGGTCTTTTGCCTTATAAATATTTCTGTTGTATTTATTACCTATTACAATAATAGTAGCTTGTTCTTCAAGTAGTCTGATGAAAACAGCGTTACTTCCATGCCACCAGCCGTTATGGTAAATTATTTTTTTGCCATTGGGGAAATTGTACATTCTCCAACCTAAACCGTAATTTCTAACTCCTGGTCGTTCATTGCTATAGGGTTTATAGGCTTCATCAAGAGTGGATTTTGATAAAAAAGATTCTGTTCGTAATAATTGATCCCATTTTAATAAGTCTTGAGGAGTTGAAAATATGTTTTTATCTCCATATACTTTATCCACATCAATAAAGGCCGCTTCTCTTCCTTTCCAATCATAACTTGGATTGGTTTTTGCCGAATCTTTGTCTGAGTAAACAAAGGTGTTATTCATGCCTAGAGGTACGAAAATCGTTTTCCGTAGATATTCAGGGTAAGATGTTTGTGTGACTTTTTCAATTAATAAAGCGAGTAACGCATAATTAGTATTGCAATAGTTAAAATGAGTATTGGGTCGTTCTACATTCTTTAGGTCTGCTTTTCTATTGATCAAGTAATTCAAAATATCATTATTGGTCACATATTTTTTTTTGTCCCAACCCAATTCATCCATAAAATACACGTAGTTGGGCAGGCCACTTCTTTGACTTAATAGACTACGAATGGTAATGCCAGGGTAGTTGAAATTGGGAAAGTATTTTGAGAAGAGATCGTCAATATTTATTTTATTATCTTGCCATAGTTTAAGTACGGCCATAGCTGTGAATGTTTTACTTACAGATGCAATATGAAATGGTGTATTGGCATTCACAACGTCAATAGAGTGCAAATGAGCGCTACCATTGTATTTTTCAAAAATAATGTTGCCTTGTTGAGCTACAATCATGCCTCCATTAAATTCGCTTCTTTGTAAAAATTGATCATACCAGTTATTACAATAGTCACTTAGTCTATTTTTTACACTACCATCTATAAATGCAGGAGCGGGCAGTTCAAAGCTATGGAATGAGGTGTCAGCAGTGTTATTGGAGGTAGAGCAGGATTTCTTGTAGGAAATAAAGAGTATTGTAATCGATATTATCAATATTCCTGGCAGTATAATTAGTCTAAATCCCTTTGTTTTGAGCAATTTCATTTAAAAAATTAATGAGTATAGAATATATTTGTGCAAAATATGAGTTTCTACAATGGCAGAGAAAAAAAATACAAGTTATCCTAAAGAAAAAATTAACATTTTATTCCTAGAGAATATTAGCGATGCAGCTATTCAGCAATTTTCTAATGCAGGATATTCTAGTATTAAAAAGTTGGCAGGCGCTCTGAATGAGAATGAGTTGATTAAGGAATTAAAAAATGTTCACATTTTAGGTATCAGAAGTAAGACAACCATTACGGATAGGGTATTACAATCTGCTCCAAAATTACAAGCCATAGGATGTTTTTGTATTGGCGTAAACCAAGTGGATGTTAAGGCAGCAACAAAGCATGGTGTTGCGGTGTTTAATGCACCTTATAGTAATACGAGGAGTGTTGCAGAATTGGTTATTGGGTCGTCGATTATGCTTGTAAGAAAGATTATTGATAAAAATAAATTTGCGCATGATGGTTTTTGGATGAAAGATGCAAAGGGGAGTCATGAGTTAAGGGGGAAAACATTAGGTATTATAGGGTATGGAAATATTGGAAGTCAGGTGAGTGTTCTTGCAGAAGCGCTGGGAATGAAGGTTGTTTTTTATGATGTTGAAACGAAATTGCCATTAGGCAATGCAATGGATAGTAAAAATCTAAAAGAATTACTAGGTCAAAGCGATGTGGTGACGATTCATGTCCCAGAGTTACCCTCAACAAAAAATCTAATCAATCGAAATAATCTAAAGCAATTTAAAAAAGGGGCTGTATTAATTAATTACGCTAGAGGAGAAGTAGTTGACATCAATGCACTAAAATCTGCTTTAGAGTCCGGACATTTGGGTGGTGCAGCCATTGATGTTTTCCCTGTTGAACCAGAAAAAAATGGTGATGCTTTCAAAACGCCTTTGCAAGGCTTGTCAAATGTATTATTAACGCCACATATTGGCGGAAGTACGCAAGAAGCTCAAAATAATATTGGTATAGACGTTAGTGCTAAATTGTTTCATTATCTTGAAAAGGGTATCAGTACTGGCTCTCATAGTATTCCTGCATTGGCATTACCCCCTCAAGAAGGAGCCCATAGGATTTTGCATATTCATGAAAATGTACCAGGTGTCATGAGTCAAATTAATGCAACGTTGAGTAAAAATAAAATCAATATACTGGCTCAATATTTAAAAACTAATGAGGAAATAGGATATGTTGTTTTGGATATAGATAAAGGTATTAGCAAAAGCGCGCTTGAATTGCTTAAGAAAGTAAAGCATTCTATTAAGGTAAGGATTTTGTATTAATGATTCTTCTGTCTTGCAGGCTCAATTTGATTTATTATTAACGATTCTCCGTAAACTCCAAAAGCACTCGAGTAAAATCCTTTGATTTTTTTATTTTTGGATATCATTGCAAATAATATATCCTCGTCTGAAGGATTAGAGTCTCCTTCAAATCTGTAAGTTTCTTCAATGATAAAGTCTTTGGGAAACAATATGGTTTCTTTTACATGGTGTATTTGTTCGTCAAATTCATTGTTTAAGTCTAGTGAATATCCCCTTTTTTTCAAATCTTCAATGCCTTCTACAAGCGTGCTATAAACAAACATACATCTTAAAATAGCACTTGCTGTTGATTTCAAAAAGTATAGAAGTCATTTATAGATATGATTTTGATAGTAATAGATTAATAATCATTGAATTAACCTAATGAATCTTGCACTAAAAGGATTAGTTTTCGTACATTGCAAATAACATATTGTTTGATATCCAAATCTTGAAAACCTAGTAATAATAATTATGAGTGGAAATAAAAAAAACACTAAAAAATCTTCACAAATTCAACTGCTGAGAGGCAAGTTAGATATTAGCAGAAGCGGCATGGGGTTTGTGATTGTCGAAAATCAAGATCGTGATATTTTGATTAAGCCAAATAATTTTGGCAAAGCCTTTCATGGCGATATAGTTCGAGTTCAAATAGCTACTGGAGGGTCTGGTGTTAAACGTGCTGAGGGTAAAGTTGTTGAAGTGGTAGAACGCAAACAACTATTATTTGTTGGGAATGTTCACATCAATAAGAATGTTGCTTTTTTTGAAGTAGCTGGAGATCGACCCTTACCTGATTTTTATATCCCCAATGATAAATTAGCTGGTGCAAAAGATGGAGATAGAGTGATCGCAAAATTTCTAAAATGGGATAAGGATGACAGAAAGCCTCAGGCAATCGTCGAGTCCGTTATTTCTGCAGAGGACGAATCGGATTTGGCTATGAAAGAAATTTTGATTGACGCAGGTTTTACTATGGGTTTTGATGAGGGAGTGATGAAAGAAGTAGAACAATTGTCTGATAGAATAACCAGAGAAGAATTGTCAAAGCGAAAGGATTTTAGAGATATACTCACTTTTACTATTGATCCTGTTGATGCAAAAGATTTTGATGACGCAATTTCTATTCGTAACCTAGATAATGGTAATTATGAAATTGGCGTTCATATTGCAGATGTCAGTCATTTTGTTAAACCAAATTCACTTCTTGATAAAGAAGCGTTTGCAAGAGCAACGAGTGTGTATTTGCCAGACAGAGTAAATCCGATGTTGCCTGAAAAAATATCTAATGAACTTTGTTCTTTACGACCTAATGAAGATAAATATACATTCTCGGCAGTGTTTCAAATTACAAATAGAGCAGAAATAAAAAGTCAGTGGATTGGAAGAACCATTATTCATAGTAATCATAGATTTACTTATGAAGAAGTGCAAGAGATTATTGAAAGAAAAGAAGGGTTGCATGATAAGGCGATCTTGTTATTGAACAATCTAGCTCAAACGTTTAGAAAGAAAAGATTTGATAATGGAGCCATCAATTTTTCATCTACAGAAGTAAGATTCCAATTGGATGAAAAAGGGAAGCCCATTGGTATCGTAGTAAAAGAAAGCAAAGAAGCCCATAAATTGATTGAAGAATTTATGTTGCTTGCAAATAAAGCCGTTGCTGAATATGTTTCGAAAATTAAAATCAATAAAGAAGCAATTCCTTTTCCATATCGTATACATGATCAGCCAGGGGAGGAGAAACTAAAACCTTTTGTTGCTTTCGCTAGAAAATTTGGCTATCAATTCGATACCAAGGATGAGAAAACCATCGCCAGTTCTTTTAATAATCTTTTAAGTGAAGTACATGGTAAACCTGAGCAGCATGTGTTAGAACAGTTAGGTATCAGAACTATGGCTAAAGCCATTTATACTACTGAAAATATTGGTCATTATGGTTTAGGATTTGATAACTATTGTCATTTTACTTCACCCATACGAAGGTATCCCGATGTATTGGTACATCGTGTACTTCAACAATGTTTGGATAAAAACTTATTGCCCGACAAAAAAATGGAGGAACGTTGTAAGCATTGTAGCGATAAAGAACGGTCTGCTATGGAAGCAGAAAGAGCAGGTAATAAATATAAGCAGGTAGAGTTTATGAAACAATATTTAGGAGAAGAATTTGAAGGTGTAATCAGTGGTGTAGCAGCTTTTGGCTTTTGGGTTGAAACAATTGCACATAAATGCGAAGGCTTAGTTAGTATTAAGGATTTGAATACTTATGATGATTTTAAATATGATGAAACTGATTATGCTCTATTAGGAATGCGTACTAAAAAGAAATTTCGAATGGGGGATAAAATTATGATTAAAGTGGTCGCGGCGAATCTAACCAAACGCCAATTAGATTACGAGTGGGTTACGGGCGGAGAAGCTGATTTGTCTAAATCAATCAAAACATCCAAGAAAAACAAAAAATGATATCCATAAAAAGATTATTTAAAAAGTAAAAAGTTTTCAATTCATGCAATCTTTCGCTACACTTTCCAAGTTGTTTGAAAATCATTTCAACAAGCGACATTTCCCTAACTCTCCTTCAACTTTATATGATGCGGCACAATACATTCTTAAGATTGGTGGAAAACGTGTGAGACCTGTGAGTGTTTTGATGGGTCATGAGTTATTTAATGAATTTGATGAAGACGCTTTACATGTTGCAACAGCTATTGAATTATTTCACAATTTCTCTTTAATTCATGATGACATCATGGACAAGGCTCCCTTAAGAAGAGGTTGGGAAACGGTTCATACAAAATATGGCGAATCAACAGCTTTGCTTGCGGGAGATGTAATGTTAGTCGCTGCATATGAAGAAATTAATAAAATAAAATCTAATAAGTTATCAGAGATTTTAACATTGTATAGCCGAACAGCAAAAGAAGTTTGCGAGGGTCAGCAATTGGATATGGATTTTGAAAAACAATTGAATGTCTCTATGGAAGAATATCTGGAAATGATTACTTTAAAAACATCTGTCTTACTGGCTGCTAGCTTGCAATTAGGTGCTATTTTAGGAGGTGCCGGCGAATCCAATCAAAAATATTTATACGATTTCGGAAAAAATATTGGGATTGCATTTCAAATTCAAGATGATTATTTAGATGCATTTGGAGATCCGGAAAAATTTGGTAAGCAAGTTGGTGGAGATATTTTATCCAACAAAAAAACTTTTTTATTAATACACGCTTTGTCAGCTACCAATCCAACACAACGAAAAGAGCTAGAATTATTATTAGAAGGTAACGAACCTGATAAAGTAGCCAGAGTCGTTGCTATATATAAAGAATGCAAAGTAGATCAATGGGCACATACATTAAAAGAGAAGTACTATGAAATGGCTCTTAAAAATTTACATGAAATAGCTGTTCAGGATGCAAGAAAACAAGAACTGATTTCATTGGCGAAATATCTACTTCAAAGAGACTCATAATACTTTTTACTATTATTCAATCTATAATGTATCAAAATGAACAAATCATTATTCAGAACCAAAAATATCGATCGTATTTTGGCAGATGGGACTGATGGGGCTCATGGAGGAAATTCTTTAAAAAGAGTATTAACAGTAAAAGATCTTACTTTTTTTGGAATCGCAGCTATTTTAGGTGCGGGTAGTTTCAGTAGTTTAGGGGGAGCTATTTTTAGTGGCGGACCTGGTGTAATTATTTTATTTGTCATTACAGGAATTGCTTGCGCTTTTACTGCTTTTTGTTATTCAGATTTTGCAAGTCGTATACCCGTAGCAGGGAGTGCTTATACATATGCATACGCTAGCTTTGGAGAACTTTTTGCTTGGATTATTGGCTGGGCATTAATTATGGAGTATTCCATTGGTAATATTTATGTTGCGTATAGCTGGAGCGATTATTTTACTTCTTTTTTAGATAAAATGCATATTCATATTCCTGCGTATTTATGTACCAGTTATATGGAAGCGAAACATGCTATAGAATCTCATACTTCAAATGAAGAATTACTTTCTGCCTGGGACAATGCGCCCGTTTTCGCAGGTATTAAATGTATTTTGGATTTGCCGGCATTAATCATCAACGTTTTGATTACATATCTGGTTTTTAAGGGGGTAAAAGAGAGTAAGAATTTTAGCAATTTGATGGTAATACTAAAGTTGGGTGTTGTTTTGTTGATTATTTTGGTGGGAGGATATCTTGTTTTAAATAATCATTTAACCTATAATTGGTTACCAAAAAATAATGAAGGGATCGCTTCGTTTATGCCCAATGGTTTTGGGGGTGTAATGTCGGCAGTAGCAGGTGTGTTTTTTGCTTATATTGGATTCGATGCAGTGAGTGTTTTGGCAGAGGAAAGCAAAAACCCTCAAAGAGATTTACCTAGAGGAATGATTTATTCTTTGGTGATTTGTACTGTCATTTATATCCTATTAACATTGATTCTTACAGGTGCAGTTCACTATCAAAAATTTGAAGGGGTCGGTGATCCGCTTGCTTTCATATTCGAAGAACAAAATTTAAATGTTGGTTGGATGCAACTATTGGTTTCGATTTGTGCAGTAATTGCCATGACAAGCGTTTTGTTAGTATTTCAAATGGGGCAGCCAAGAATTTGGATGAGTATGAGCAGAGATGGCTTATTGCCTGGTGTTTTTCAAAAAATTCATCCAAAATTTAAAACGCCATCTTTTTCTACCATAGTAACGGGACTAGTGGTAGGAGTGCCTATTCTATTTACAGATAAAACATTTGTACTAGATTTTACTAGCATTGCAACTCTATTTGCGTTTGTTTTGGTTTGTGGAGGCGTTTTATTTTTACCACGTACTATTAAACAGGCAGGTAAATTTCACCTGCCTTATATTAATTCAAAGTTTATTTTTCCCTTAATTATTTTATCAGCCATTGCTACCATTTCGGTTGCATTCAATAATTATTTCCCTTCTTTGTTTGAGTTTAGTGGAAATTCAGCTGCAGTCACATATAATGTTTCGGCAATCATATTTTGGGTTATTTCATTATCCCTATCTATTGGCGCGTTTATAAAAAACTGGTCGCTGATACCTCTCTTAGGACTTACTACATGTTTATATCTTTTAACAGGGATGACTGCAATGAATTGGGCATGGTTTGGGGCTTGGCTAACAATTGGGTTGATAATATATTTTCAATATGGCTATAAGAAGAGCAAGTTGGCTTAATATTGGATGCAGTTCAATAACTATAAATAATACTTAGAAGTGAAATATGAAATAGGAGATAAAATCATTGTTCTACATTCAGATGAAGAAGGGAAAGTTGTTGAAATAATTAATGACAAAATGGTGCTTATTGAAGTAAGAGGAGTGAGGTTCCCTGCATATATGGATCAAATTGATTTTCCATATTACAAAATGTTTACTCAAAAAAAGGTAATTGAAAAGAAAAAGATTTTCATTGACCAGATTAAAAAAGAAAAAATAAACATCCAGGAAAAAATCGCTGACGGCGTTTTTTTGAATATTATTCCAGTTTTTGATAAAGATTTTTTTGATGATGATATTGTCGATAAATTAAAAATTTATCTCGTTAATTATAATAAAGAAGATTATCACTTTACCTATAAATTAGTTTTTGCTGGTGATGCTCATTTTGAACTAAAAAGCACCATCAATAGTTTGCAAAATTTTTATCTGCACAATATTAATTTTGAAGATGTAAGCGATTCCCCTTCTTTTGATTTTGAATTTTCACTGGTCAATCAACAAAAAGGCAAGTCTCCTTTTTTCGAGCGCTCTTTAAAATTAAAAGGGAAACAAATTTTTAAGAGAATAGAAGAAATGAGTCAAAAAAACGAATCTTCTTTTTCTTACGAATTATTTATCGACTACCCTGATAAGATAGAGGAGTCTAAAATTGACTTGTCTAAATTAAATAATGCTGGTTTTAGGTTGTATGAGATTTCAAAAGCCAAAGATCATCTTCCTTCTGCACAATCGGTGGTTGATTTACATATTGAAAAACTAATGAATAATCACCATCATCTTCAAACAAGTGAAATTCTCTCAATACAGCTAAATGCTTTTGAAAAACATCTAGAACTCGCTATTTTGCATTTACGTTCCTCTATTGTTTTTATCCATGGTATTGGTGAAGGAACTTTGCGAGATGAGATTCATCAACGCCTTAAGAATGTTAAAAAAGTGAATTATTTTGTAAATCAATATCACCCTTTATATGGGTATGGTGCTACGGAAGTTTTTTTTAATTAGAGTCTTTCTTTGTTGAAATTCTTAAATAAGCTATACCCAATAAAGCGGATAAGGACGACCCGATGATGATTGCTATTTTCGCTTCTTGAATTTGTTGTTGATTACTGAATGCAAGTAAGCATATGAAAATACTCATGGTAAATCCAATGCCCGCTAGTATTCCTGCGCCAAAAATATGTTTCCATTTTATTGCAGGCGGTAGTTGACAAATCCCGAACAAAACAGCCAACCAACTAAATATAAATATACCAGCCGGCTTCCCAATAAACAATCCAAGTATAATCCCCAAACTTGCTGTGCTAAAAAGCCCGTGGTGCCAATTGCTCGAAAAAATGATACAGGTGTTTGCTAAAGCAAATAAAGGAATAACTATCAATGCAACTGGAAAATGTAAGTAATGCTGAACGTTGTTCGAAATAGATTGATTGTTTTTCTTTTCAGATGGCAGGGCTATTGCAAGCAATACACCTGCTAATGTTGCATGAATACCCGAATGTAACAATGTAAACCACATACTAATTCCAATGACTATATACATCCAAAGAAAGGATACTTTTAGTTTATTAAGGGTCAGTAATAATAGAAATAAGACTGCTGTGATACCTAGATAAAATAAAGAGATTTGTTCGGTATAAAATACAGCGATTACTAAAATAGCACATAAATCATCAATCACAGCAAGGGCTGTGAGGAATATCCTTAAATTAACAGGAATTCGTTTGCCAGCAAGTGCCAGCATCCCTAAAGTAAATGCTATGTCTGTTGCCATAGGAATACCGGCTCCGTTTTGTGTAGATTTTCCGATATTAAAAAATAAGAAGATACTTGCTGGAATAATCACTCCGCCCATGGCACTTATAATAGGAAGTAGTGCAGATTTTAAATTAGATAATGCGCCTTCTTGTATTTCTCTTTTTAGCTCAAGTCCTACAAGCAAAAAGAATATCGCCATTAACCCATCGTTAATCCAATCCGTAACAATATGCCCTTGAATTACATATTGCCATATATTTTGGTAGTATACAAAAAGTGAGCTATTAGCTATGATCAACGAAAATGCGGTACATCCAATTAGAATAAATCCTCCGGATTTTTCACTCGTGATAAATTCAGTAATTAATGACTTTATTTTCATTGTATTGAAATGTGTCATCAAAAATAACGAAAGCAATCATGATTATTCTGTGCGTTTTCAAACCAAATACTATTAATTTTACAATTCTATCAGCCGATTATCGCTCCAAGTAGTTGGAGAGGAAAGTCCGGACAGCAAAGGGCAACATACCGGTTAAGCGCCGGCTCCTCTTTTAGAGGACGAGAAAGTGCCACAGAAAATAACTGTCTCGAGCAATCGGGATGAGGGTGAAAATGTGAGGTAAGAGCTCACGGTAGTGATTAGTAATAATCATTATGGGTAAACCTTATGTGCTGTAATGCCACGTAAATCAGCGTTTGAGAGCGGCCCGCTCAAATCTTCGGATACGCTGAAGGGTAGGCAGCTAGATTGTGTTAGTAATAACACAGCCAGATAAATGATAATCGCCATTCTTAAAAATGGTTACAGAATCCGGCTTATGGCTGATAGATTTTTTAAATCTTGTTTTTTAGCAATTGAACCACTTTCTTGTCAATGGGGAAAGTCATAATGTCTTCTGAAAGATTTTCCCAAGGAATGAATCGGAAAGATTCTATCTGTTGAGTTGATTCGTATGTTTTTAATTGTTCTGCGTCAAAATCAAATGGATTTTCTTTAATAGGAACCGTGATCTCTTCTAGTGGTTTAACTAGATAGTAAATGGATATGAGTTGCTGAGATGCATGAAAGGCACTTGCCTGATAAAAATCTGTTGTATAAAAATGTTGTAAAACTTCAATAGATAAATTCATTTCTTCCTTGAATTCACGGAGAACGCAATCAATGGTACCTTCCCCAATTTGTAATCCACCGCCACAAAATTTTGTAAAGTAATTTCCCTTAATGTATTCATCACTTACCAAAATATCTTTGTTGTCATTGATAAGAATGCCATATACTCGTATATTAAACATCTATTTCGCCTTTAAATACAAAAGTTGCTGGTCCGCACAACCAGATATCTTCAAACTGATTTTCTGAAATTTTATTAAATTCTACGCTTAGTTTTCCACCGAGTGTTTTCACTTCAACTCTATTAAATCCTCTTTCATTGTGCGCGCTCATTAACGCACAGGCGGTTACTCCGGTTCCACAACTTAAAGTTTCATCTTCAACACCTCTTTCATACGTCCTTACGTAAATAGAATCCTCGTTAATAGATTCAACGAAGTTTACGTTAATCCCTTCCTCAATAAATTCTTTTTCATTTCTAATACTTCTTCCAAGTTCTACTACATTGATAGATTCCATGTCAGATACGTGTTTCACAAAGTGGGGTGATCCGGTATTTAAAACTGCATGTCCATCGGAAATTTCAACAAATTTCACATCAATCATTTTTAATCTAACAGCATTGTGTATGTCGATTTCGGCTTCGTGTTTTCCATCTATGGCAATAAAATGATAGGTCATTTTGTGTATACCTTGATCGTATGCAAATTGTATCATACATCTTCCACCATTTCCACACATGGAACTTTGATTACCGTCGGCATTGAAATAACGCATTTCAAAATCTGCTTCTTCATTCGTGTTCATCATCATTAATCCATCTGCGCCAATTCCGAATTTTCTATTGCATAAATGTGCAATTTGTTTTGTCGATAGTGAATTATACATGCCCGATCGGTTATCGAGTATTATAAAGTCATTGCCTGTTCCTTGATATTTATAAAATCTTATGATCATATTTTTGCAGCGTCAATAATTCCTAAAACCCTTTTGATTAAATTTTCTACTGCGGCCTGCCCATCTTTACTGAATTCTTTTGTGATTCTGTTTGCTACAATGGCATTAAGAGAAAGGCAATGATGCCCTAATATTTTACCCATCCCATAAATAGCAGATGTTTCCATTTCGAAATTACTGATACGATGATTGCCAAAACTAAATCCTGTTAATTGGTCTATCAAGTTAGGAAAAGCCAAACCCATTCTTAATACACGTCCTTGTGGGCCATAAAAACCTGGACATGTAACCGTTATCCCTTGATGAAATCCCTCAACAAACTCTTTTAATAGCTTACTACTGGCAGCATTGATATATGGGGTTATCATGCTATTGTTTAATTGTGTGTGCGTGTTAAATGACTGCAGCATTTGAAGGTCTTCTGTAGTATTTTGCATTTTGTAATAATGCATCAAGTTATCCAAACCTAAGCCGTGGGTGCCTGCTACAAAACTATCAACTGGAATTTCTTTTTGTAAAGATCCGCTTGTTCCAATTCTAATGATGTTTAAAGAAGTAATATCCTCTTTCAGTGTTCTTTTTTCTAAATCGATGTTCACAAGAGCATCTAATTCATTGATTACAATATCAATATTATCGGGCCCAATGCCTGTACTAACTACACTTATTCTTTTTTTGCCAAGTGTTCCAGTATGGGTTATAAATTCTCTGTGTTGGTTTTTGTATTGAATAGTATCAAAGTGCTTACTCACTTCTTTTACTCTGTCAGGGTCGCCCACCACAATGATATTGTCAGATATTTCTTCAGGTCGGCAATTTAAGTGATAAATAGCCCCTCTGTTATTAATAATGAGCTCTGATGCTTCTATTGATCGCATGGTTTTTTATTTTAAATGAAATTTAGTCTTTTTGAATTTTATATTATCAATAAAAATACCTTATTTTGTGACACTTTTTAAAACAATTATTAATTGTTTTTTTTGGTCCTGTGGCCGAGTGGCTAGGCAGAGCTCTGCAAAAGCTTCCACAGCGGTTCGAATCCGCTCGGGACCTCAAATAAAGCCCCCAATTAGGGGGCCATTTTTATAACATGTCAACAAGATTTCTCCATATTGTAGGTATTATTTCTAGTCTTGCTATCATTGGGGTTTGTTTTATTCCTTGGACCTTTTACAATAGCATTCATGAAACCTTTACAGGCTATCATGTAATCAGGTTTACAACAGGCAATTATTATGGTAGAGCGGGTATTGTAATTACCGTATTTTCCTCTTTGATTTTATTACTGATGTTCATTAATAAGATATGGGCAAAAAGAATCAATCTTTTTTTATCTGCATTATTATTTGCTTATACAATCAGAACGTACATCATCTTCACAAGTGCACTATTTGAAGGAGAAGTTGAAAAAAAACCAGGTATCTATTTGATTGTATTTATTTCTGCTGTTATGCTTATTTCAGCCGCTTTTCCGAAAGTGACTATGAAAAATAGGGATTGATAATATCTGTTTCCTTATCCTTTTTTTACTTCTTTTACCCACGCATCTTTTAATGTAGCAGTTCTATTGAATATCAACCTGTCTTTTGTTGAATCTTTATCTAAGCAGAAATATCCTTTTCTTATAAATTGAAATCTGTCATTTAAATCCGCACTAAGCAAAGATTGTTCAATGTATGCGTTTGGAATAATTTCTAAAGAGTGAGGGTTGATATAGTCTTTAAAATCACCCTCTTCAGATGAGGGATTTTCTACTCTAAACAAACGGTCATAAAGTCTTACTTCTGCTGTGGCAGCATGAGCAACACTTACCCAATGAATTGTTCCTTTTACGGAAAGTCCACTATTGTCACTGCCGCTTTTACTTTCGGGGAAATAAGTGCAATAAACAGCACTAATTTTACCAGCTGCGTCTTTTTCGAATGAATCACAACGAACAATATAGGCACTTTTTAAACGTACCATTGCACCAGGGGCTAATCGAAACCATTTTTTAGCAGCCTCTTCCATAAAATCTTCTCTTTCAATCCATAGTTCGTTACTAAAGTGAAGATCTCGGTTGCCCATTGTTTCATCAGGGCCGTTTTCACTTTGTAATATTTCCGATGTGTTGGCGGGGTAATTGGTAATAATTAATTTGATGGGGTCTAATACTGCCATTACTCTTTTTGCAGTTGTATTAAGGTCTTCTCTAAGACAAAACTCTAGCAAACTCAAATCAATTAAATTTTCTCTTTTGGCAACCCCAATTTTATCGCAGAAATTTCTGATGCTATTAGGAGTGTATCCTTTTCTTCTAAAACCGCTTATAGTTGGCATTCTTGGGTCGTCCCAGCTTGTTACGTGACCTTCATTAACCAATTGCAATAATTTTCGTTTACTCATTACAGTGTATGTCATGTTTAAACGTGCAAATTCATATTGATGTGAAGGGTAAATCTCAAGTTTCTCAATAAACCAGTTGTATAATTCACGATGAGGAATGAATTCTAACGTACAAATTGAATGGGTGATTTTTTCAATACTATCGCTTTGTCCATGTGCAAAATCATACATAGGGTAAATACACCACTTATTTCCGGTACGGTGATGATGCGCATGCTTAATTCTATAAATAATGGGGTCACGCATTAGCATATTCGATGAAGTCATATCTATTTTAGCGCGCAATACCTTCTCACCATCTTTATATTTTCCTTCTTTCATAGCCATAAACAAGGCCATATTTTCTTCCACGGTGCGATTCCGGAATGGACTGTCTTTACCAGATTCAGTAGGAGTCCCTTTTAGTTGGGCAATTTCTTCTGAACTGCTATCGTCTACGTAAGCAAGTCCTTTTTGTATGAGCTGAACTGCAAATTCAAGCAAGGAATCAAAATAATCAGAAGCATAGAATTCATTAGACCATTCAAAGCCTAGCCATTTAATATCTTCTTTGATACTGTCTACATATTCAGTGTCTTCTGTAACAGGGTTGGTGTCGTCAAATCTTAAATTGGTCGTCCCACCATATTTTTTAGCTAATCCAAAATTAAGACAGATGGATTTTGAATGTCCTATGTGCAAGTATCCATTAGGTTCAGGCGGGAATCTTGTAATTATAGATTGATGTTTTCCGGCAGCCAAGTCTCCTTCAATGATTTCTTCTATAAAATGTAGACTTTTCTCTTCGCTCATGTTGTAAATCTTTTTTGTATAGCAATCGATCAATACTTTTAGGCAGTACCCATTTTTTTAAGATGTATGGTATGGGAAATGATTGCATCTCGCATTCTTTTGTATTCAATATATTTAATATCGAACTCCTCACAGGTCTTTTTAATTATTTTACTGATAGCAGGGTAGTGAACATGAGATATTTTAGGAAACAAGTGATGTTCAATTTGAAAATTCAACCCCCCAACAAGCCAAGAAATCAGCTTGTTTTTGGTGGCAAAATTTGCAGTTGTCTGCACTTGATGAATGGCCCATTCGTTTTCAATGTCATTTTGATTAGCAGGCATTGGAAAAGCAGTTTCTTCAACAGTATGCGCTAGTTGAAAAACAATACTCAACACAAATCCCGCGAATAGAGATATAATTAAAAAACCAATTAGCCACTTTGTTAAACCGATCATCATAATGGGTAAAACAATCATAATGAAGTAATAAAGAACTTTGGCAAACCAAAAGGCAAAATGATCAAAAGCTGATAATTTTTTAATAGGAACTATACCAATTTTCTGTTTGAAATATTTTTGATAATCAGTTGCAAAAATCCAAATAATTAAAAGCAGGCTATACAAAAACCATACATAAATATGTTGAAATCTATGTACTTTGAATTTTTTTTGCGTAGGACACATTCTTAAAAATGGTTTGATTTCAATATCATCGTCTACTCCATCAATATTGGTGTAGGTGTGGTGAACAATGTTGTGTTTATTGTTCCACATTAACATACTAGCACCTAAACCGTTTACAGAAAATGCAGCAATTTTATTCCAGAATTTACTGCCACTAAAGCTGCCATGTCCTCCGTCGTGCATCACATTAAAACCAATAGCAGCGGTTAATCCACCCATTAAGATGCATTCAAAACTGGCTATCCAATTATTGGGAGTGAAGAAGATCAAATGAACGTATGCCAGTATATATAAACTCCAAAGGAGAACGGCTTTAAAATATAGAGAGAAGTTGCCAGTAGGGGCCAACTTATTTTCGGAGAAATAATTTTGTACTCTTTTCTTTAATTCTTGGTGAAAATTTGAGCTTTTGTTATTTCTGAATTTTGGAGTGGTTGTTAACATGTTATGTATTTTCTTTGATGAAGGCATCCATATTCTTGAAGCCTAATATTTTTTTTGTAATAAAACCTTCTGCATATTTAACACCAATTCTTTTTCCTAGCAATTGATTCTGATGTAATAAATTGTCTAAAAATTCAGGTTGCGATATATATGTTTCAGGTTCTTGTAATGATGGGTTATGAAATTGGGTTTTATATGCTCTTATGGAAGCAATTTTTTGTTCAATTACTTCGGTAATGTCAATTAAGAAATCAGGTTCAATGTATCGATCCTGTATATAATGAAAAGTGTAATTTGGTCGCCATGCCATTTGAGCCGTTCCATTAATGTCAGTTTCCACTTTTGATAAACCAGATAAGAATGCAGCATGAGTAACTAATTCTGCTGCTTTACCATGATCAGGATGGCGATCATGGGGGGCATTGCAAACTATGATTTCCGGTTGATATTTTCTAATAGCTTTAATCACCCTTAACTGACTTTCTTTGTCATTCATGAAAAATCCATCGGGTAGTTGAAGGTTTTCTCGTACATCCAAACCTAGAATTAGTGATGCAGCGGCAGATTCGAGATATCTGGTTTCAACGGTGCCTCTTGTCCCAAGCTCTCCCTCTGTTAAATCAACAACACCCACTTTTTTTCCATTCTTTTTTTCAGCCAATAGAAGACCCGAACAGCTAAGTTCGATATCATCTGGATGGGCACCAAAGGCTAGCAAATCGAGTTTCATTGATTGTTTTTTCTAAACTTCCATGCAAGATAGCTCAATTAACCTAGAATTCGGAGTTAAAAAATCAACATTTTAGGGATAAAAAATTATAGAGGGGCGGGTTTGGCTATTTCATTGAATCCATATAATTTTTGCACCTCTTTCACTAAACGTTCAATAACCATATCGTCGTGTTCAGGATCGTATGATTGTTTTAGACTTGTACTAAAAAAGAAAGCCACAGTTTGATATAATCCAGCAGTTAACCCACCTTTGTACTCTTTGATAATCTCGTAGCAACTATTGCCTGTTTCTCTGTTAATTAACTTCATCAAGACTTTTCCCTGATAAATAGATAAATTGGTGAGCGGAGTTGTAAATTCTTTTTTAAGTTCTTTTTCTCTTGAGTTGATGATTTTTTTTCTGACACTTTTATCTTCTACACCAGCTATTTTTTGATTAATTTCATTCAGTACAATACCAGCTTTTCTGGCATAGGGGTATGTAACATAAACCGCATTTCTTAGTCTGTTGTATCTAGCAGCGGCCTCTCGTTGTGAGGCAGTTAATTTTGAATAAATGTATAAATTCAAAAGTGTAGACAAGGGGATAGTATCTCCTTGATAAACAATAGCTTCTATTTTCATCGTGTCTTTGCTTGATTGAGCCACACAGTGAAATGTTGAGCAGAAACAGAAACTCAACAGTATAAAAATACGTTTCGATATGTGAGTAGAATAAAGCATGAGCACTACTATAAATTTATAAAAAAGATTTATAGTTTGATATTCGATTCAATTAAAAGTAACCTATATGTTTTGTTAATTCAGTTTTAATTCGCCAGTAAAAACATGTAAAATAAACCTGCAGTGGCTAATATTAAGAGTAATGTGGCTGTGAGCAAAGGGATTTTTTTTCTATGAATAATGCTCATTAATATACCAATAGCCATAATAATTAAACCCAGCCAAACTAGGTTAATATATGGGAATATATATGCTTTTACGGTTACAAAATCTATGAAGCTTTGGGACTCTTTGATTCCTAATTTTATTTTTTTGTTTTCAGAGACGCCTGCAAATTTTACATATAAATTTTGTGCATAAACAGTATCGTCTATTTGTAGAAGACCTAAACTATCTGCTTGAATTACAGGAGATGCCTTATAATGCATTCCGTCTTTTCCATAAAAAGTAACATCGGCCATTAAAGCCACACTGTTGCTGTTGTAATGATACTTTTCAGTAGTAGGATTCTTGATTACCTGATTTAAAATAAAAAATCCATTTCTGTAATACCCTGTGTCACCTTCTGCCATTTCAGTTTCTCTGAATTGTGCAGTATCCGTGTTGGTTGATTCGTTAATAGCAAAAGAGATATAAGTGAAAATATCTTTGGTTAAATAGTTTTTAGTATCTGGGTTACTGCTCATGTTATTATCCTTCATGAGGTATACATCTGGTTGCAGTTGAAATGATTCTATTTCTGTTCCAGCAGGGTCTTTTTTTGCAAAATTGAGATGATAAAACTTTCTTCCTTTTTCATGACCTAATGAATCTTTTTCATAAGTTACTTGATAATCTCCCATTTTTGTTGGCAATTGTCTAACCAAGGTTAAATTTTCTGTTGGATCATCTTTCTTTTTTGACATCGGATCTTTGCCAATAGGCACATTGATGCCATTTACAGAGCTATCACTGATAACAGTTTTATTACTGCTGGAAATTAAAATTCCTGCTATCATTACAGCAAATCCAATATGAGCAATTGATCCGCCAGCACTCTTAAAGCTGTTTTTTAACACAGAGATAATATATATGGCATTAGCAATTACAGCAAAAATGGCTGCAAAAAATGCTAAATAAATTGCAATTAAAAAACCGACTCCATGGTTATAAAAAGTAAATGGAAGAATCTTATAAAATAGAAGTGTTACAACGAGAGCAACAATTTTTATTAGGATAAGTTTTTTTAAATAGAATTTTTTTGGGGTTGATTTGTACTTGAAGTATTGAGAAATGGCAGTTAACGTCCCAATAATTATTGCCACAAGTATCATTACTTTATTGTATAAAAATTCAGCATCTTCCGGCATGGCTAAGGGGCCACCGTGTATTTTAATGATAAGGTCTTTTAAAAACGGGGTTTTACTGTATACAGGAATAGAGGTGATAGTTATGATAAATAGGGCAGCAAAGAAAAAAAGTAAAGAGCCAATAAACATCCAAAATTCTCTTGAACTTGTCTCTTCTTCTTGATGAATAGCTGGAATTTTTTTGTAGGAAACAAAAAATAATATCATAGAAGGAATGGCAAATGCAAGTACAAATAAGCCAATCATAATATTAATCGCTCTGCCAGCTTCCGTGAATGCATGAACAGATGTATCTCCCAAAATTCCTGTCCTTGTTAAAAAGGTAGAGTATAGTACAAAAATGAAAGATAAAAATGCAAACAAATAACTCGCTCTAAGGGAATGTCCTGTTGATTTATGGATCAACATTGTGTGAACACCTGCTACTAATATTAACCAAGGAACTAATGAAGCGTTTTCTACCGGGTCCCATGCCCAATATCCGCCAAAGCTTAATGATTCGTAGGCCCATTTTCCGCCCATCATGATTCCTATGCCTAATACACACAAACTAAATAATGCCCATGGGAGTGCAGCTGTGGTCCATTCAGCATATTTTTTGGTTTGAATGCCCGCATAGGCAAATGCAAATGGAATGATGGTTGAGGCAAACCCTAAAAACAAAATTGGAGGATGTATAACCATCCAGTAATTTCTCAATAAAACATTTAATCCCATCCCATCTTTCAAGAAGGTGAGATAATTGGCTTGAGAAAATATGGGTGCGGGTATCTCGTTTCTTGTTAGTGTAAACGGGCTGTTGCCAATTTTTACGCCAAAGAAATAAATCCCTAGAATCATTAACATTAAAAACGCTTGTGAAAAACTTATTACAGACATAACAGGGGCCTTCCAATCGTTCAGCTTCCTACTATTTAAGATAATCAATCCAAGTACTGAGTGCCATATAGACCATAATAAGAAACTACCTTCTTGACCTTCCCAGATGCAAGCCAACAAGTATTTAAATTCTAGTTCTTTTGATGCATGCTTGTATGCATACATGTATTCATAATAGTGATGAGCACAAATAAAAAAAATGGTAGAGAAAATAACAAGGATACTAAAGGCTTGAATTGTGAAAGTGATATTGGCAAACCTTACCCACTCTGTTTTAGCAATACTATCTGTTGATTTTGCAGCCCAAAAATAACTGAGGGTTGAAACGACTGCAGCTATCAATGCAAGAATAACAAAGAAATGGCCGATTTGTCCGGGCCATAAATGCTCACCTTCAAATATTGTCATTGGAATCATTTAAATTAAATACTTTTTTGGCTAGTCTGTTCGGTTACTTCTTTTTCTAATTTCTTTTTATCGTCTTTGTATTTGCTTGGGCATTTCAATAGGATTTCTTTGCATTCAAAGCTCTCTTTACCCATACTCCCTTTTAACACCATCCTTTCACTTTTTTCTAAATCACCAGGTTTACTATTATGATATTCAACTCTTGTTTTTCCTCCAAGGCTATCAACAATATAAAAAGATAAATAATTAGGGTCTTTTATGGGGTCATATATGATAGGTTGCGACTTATCTAATTTAGCGATTAGATGCACGAATTTGCCAGGCTTATTCTTGGCCGAGTCTACCGTGTCATATGTTGAAAAATCAACAGAAAACATCAATAATCCGATAATACTGGATACGATACCAATCAGTATTATAATATGCATTCTTTTCATACTTCAATGAATTTTAATAAGATTACAAAGGTACTTCAAAACGACTTCTTATGTACGATAATTATAGTTTTTTAATGAGTAATACAATCTTGATTTATCTTTGTTTAATAATACTTATAAAATGGCAGACCTTTCCAATTTTGATCCCAATTCCGTTGGTAACCCTAATAACAATATTTTTGGACTCCCTTTTTCAGAAAATGAAGCTAAATTGGTGATTTTGCCAATTCCCTGGGAGGTGACGGTAAGTTATAACGCAGGTACTGCAAGGGCTCCGGAGCATATATTTATTGCCAGTCTACAAGTTGATTTATTTGACCCTGAATATACAGATGCTTGGAAGCAAGGTTTTTTTATGAGAAAGCCTGATAAAAAAATATTGATGAAGAGTGACTACCTCAGAAAAGAGGCTGAGTTATATATCAATTACATTGCACAAGGAGAGGAGGTCTCAAATAATAAATTCATGACCAAAACCCTTAAAGAAATCAATCAGGGCAGTAATTTCCTAAATGAGTGGGTATTTGATCAAACCACAGAATTGTTAAATAATGGAAAACTAGTTGGTTTGTTAGGCGGAGATCATAGTACACCCTTTGGCTACTTCAAGGCCATTGCAAATAAATATCCTGATTTCGGCATCTTACAAATTGATGCTCATTGTGATTTGAGAAATGCATACGAAGGATTTGATTTTTCTCATGCTTCTATCATGTATAACACATTGGATAAAATTCCGTCAGTTTCTAAACTCGTACAAGTTGGGATAAGAGATTATTGCGAAGAAGAATTACATTATATTAATCATAGCAAGGGCAAAGTAATTACCTATTTTGACAGAGATATAAAGAATCGTCAATTTGAAGGACAAACATGGAAACAGATAGTAGATGAAATTGTTGCACAGTTGCCTCAACATGTTTTTATTAGTTTCGATATCGATGGACTAGATCCAAAATTATGTCCACATACAGGTACACCCGTTCAGGGAGGATTAGAGACAGAACAATTATTTTATCTTCTAAACAAGGTCCATACTTCCGGTAAAAAAATAATTGGATTTGATTTAAATGAAGTTGGTGTTAGTCACAATGAATGGGATGAAAATGTTGGCGCTAGAGTATTATACAAATTGTGTAATTTGTTAACAGCTAGCAATGCTACTGGAAATGAATAATGTATATTCTATCATATTGCCAAATGAAAGGGCTAAAACTTACAAGCTTTATACAGTCGTTATTTCGATTATTAATGCTATCGGCTTTGGTTTTGTTATACTGAACAATTACGGGGGTATTATCATACGCTATTCAGCTCTTGTCCCATTGGGATTGTTGACAGGTAGCTTTGTGTTGTATTTTTTTTTCAAGAAAAATAGACCGTACCTTTTCAATGAATTGTTAGTCAATATTTTTATTAGCGGAATTTGTTGGATATTTATTGGTATTTATCACAATGGAATTTTATCATTAGTGTTTTCTGTATTTGGCTTTTTGGCTTTAAAGACAAAAAAAATTGTTTTCACTGAAAACAGAATTGAATTTCCTTCTTTTCCTAAAAAAATATTTTTATGGGCAGAGTTAGAAAATGTACTACTAAAGGATAGAATTTTAACATTGGATTTTAAAAACAATAAACTTTTACAATTTACACTTACTGATCATTCAATTGAAGTAGGTAATGAAGAAATGTTTAACAAATTTGTTGAACAGCAATTGCAACAACACACAACTAATCAATAATTCATGAATATTATTTCAGCATCTCCTTTTTTAATGTATTCTGATGGCAACGGAAATATCTTTGAAGACACAAGTCTTTTTGTTGTTGGAAGAAGCGGCTGGGATGCATATCCCATTGCAGTGGAAGATTTTATAGAATTACCAGATGGAGGTCAATTATATGAATTACCCGGAAGAAGAGGTATTGGGATTGATGTACATACAGGTGAAATGCGATTGTGTGAAAAAGGATGGGCAGTTGCCGCATTTATTCCACCTGCGCATACAGGGTTATTCATGGCTGCTTATGAAACTTTGCCAGATGCGCCCACATTGCCTTTGTTTTGTTATACAGCGGCTGGATGGCTGGATGATAAATTATATGTACCTGCTGTCCGAATTGAAAAAGATATTCGTCAGGAATGTGCAGGATATGATGATCAAAAAATAGAAAGAGGACATGATAATTTGCTACTTGCCTATCCTGAAAATAGATTAGTAAAGCATTTGATGGAAAATTGTTGCATGACTTACACATGCCCGGCTGCCAGAAATTTAGCCTTAGGAAGATGGGAATGCCCGGTGCCTGTTTCGCCAGCATGTAATGCAAATTGTATTGGTTGTATCTCATTTCAGCCCGAAGAAGAAACTATCGTTAGTACACAAGACAGACTTACTTTTAAACCAACTGCAGAAGAAATTGTAGAATTTACAGTGCCTCATCTTGAAACGGCTCCGTATCCAATTATCAGCTACGGTCAAGGTTGCGAAGGTGAGCCATTGCTTATGTGGGAAACGATTCGCCAATCGATTATTGAGATAAGAAAGCATACAGATAAAGGAAGCATTAACATCAATACAAATGGCAGTAAGCCTGATTCCATCAAGGCTTTATGTGAAGTGGGTTTAAATAGTGTTAGGGTTAGTATGAACTCTGCAAGAAAAGAAATCTATACGGCTTATTATAAGCCCAATAATTATGAGTTTGAAGATTTGATTAAAAGTCTTGCAATTGCAAGAAGCTATGGAGCTTGGACAAGTATAAATTATTTTGTTTTTCCTGGAATGACTGACTCTATTGCTGAATATGAAGCTTTAAGAAAACTAATCAAAGAAACCGATTTATGTATGATTCAGTGGCGAAATTTCAATATTGATCCTGATTGGTATTTAGAAAAAATTGATATTGCCGATACAGGTGAATGCATGGGCGTTAAACAAATGCAGGAATTGATAAGAGAAGAATTCCCTCATCTGAAATTTGGTTATTTTAATCCTTCCATGGAAAGAATCAAAGGTGATTACGAAAGAGATTTTGCTCATTAGAGTAATGTCTCTCTCAGCCATTTGTAAAATTCCCTCTGCCAAACTAATGCAGTTTGCGCGTGCATCACCCAATGGTTTTCATCTGGCATATAGACGAGCTTACTTTTTATGCCTCTAAGTTGTGCTGCTTGAAATGCTGATAATCCTTGTTCAATGGGAACTCTGTAATCTTTTCCTCCCTGATAAATGAGTATAGGTGTATTCCATTTGTCTATGTTATTGATAGGGTTAAAGTTGGCTAGGCTTTTCTGAACGCTGGGATTTTTCTTTTCCCAATATCTTCCACCAAAATCCCAATCGGTAAACCAAATTTCTTCAGTAGTACCCATCATGCTTCGTAAATCAAACACACCATCATGTGCTATGAAAGATTTAAATCTATTTTGATGAATCCCTGCCAAATAAAATACTGAATAACCCCCATAACTAGCCCCAACGCATCCACGCTTTGTTGTATCAACATATTTTTCTTTACTGATATCATCTATAGCACTTAAGTAGTCTTTCATTACTTGGCCTCCCCAATCTTTACTGATAGATTCATTCCATTCAGTGCCATGACCCGGCATACCTCTTCTATTGGGAGCAATAATGATATAGCCGTTAGCCGCCATTAATTGAAAATTCCAACGGAATGAATAAAATTGTGTCAATGCAGATTGAGGGCCACCTTGACAATACAACAGCGTGGGGTATTTTTTAGTAGAATCAAAATTAGGAGGATATATTACCCAAGCCAACATTTTTTTATGGTCTGATGTAGGCACCATTCTTTTTTCTACTTTACCCATTTGAATGTTTGCATATAGTTCATCGTTAGTATGTGTGATGGCTTTCATGCCACCAGAGTGTATATCAACTGAATAAAGCTCTGCAGCATGATTAAAATCGGTTCTGCTCACAATTAATTGATTCCCTGTTTGTCCAATGATTCCACTAATGTCAAAATTTCCTTTGGTGATTTGTTGTAATACAGGGAGTTTTTTTGTAAGTCCGGGGTAGGTAACATTGAACAATTGCAAGGATCCATCAATAGGGGCGTAGAAGAATATAGATTTGCCATCATCACTCCATTTGAAGCCTTCTACATGGATGTTATCAAATTGTTTTGTAAGGTTCATTTTTGTTTTGCCATTCCAAACAATGATATCTTGTTTGTCTGATTCATATCCATCTCTTTTCATGCTTAGCCATGCTAGTTCATTATTTGAGTTGAATGCTGGGTTGATATCATATCCCATCATACCTTCAGTAATATTGGTTGTTTGTTTGGTTTCAATATTATATGAAAATAAATCAGTGTTTGTGCTGATTGCATAAGCTGTACCATATTTCTTCTTAGTTACATATACAACTTGTTTTCCGTCGGCGCTCCAGATATAATCTTCAGATCCTCCGAAGGGTTTCGTAGGGCAATCGAATGGTTCATTAGGCAATAAATCAATTTTGTTTTTTGTGTTCGCTCTCTCTGTTAAAAATACATGATCAAAGTTGCCGTCTTCCCATGTGTCCCAGTGTCGGTTGTTTAAACTATTGTACACCAGAGCGTTTGATTTTGGAAGGTCAGGGTAAATGTCTTCTCCTTTTATTTTTACAATGGCTACGGGTTCATCTGATAGTTGATATTTGCCATCTGGGGAAATAGTAGGATCTGAAAAAATGCTATCAGGAATATTATCAATCGGGGAGGAGCTTCCATCAATAAGTGATAGTATGTATTTTTGTGTAGTGCTTTTGTTCTTTTCAACATCAGGGGTGCTGACGTTATATAAGACATGTTTTTTGTCGGTTGTAATACCTATGCCATTCACTCGGTGCAATTTCCATAATAATTCAGGTGTCATCAACGATTGAGCAACGGATGAGAAAGTAAGAAAGCTAATTGCAAGTAAAGGAAATAATTTTTTATACATAACAGTTTTTTTATTGTTGATATTCTCCAAATATTTCACGAAGGGTATCGGCAATTTCTCCTAATGTGCAATCATTTTCTACGGCTTCTAGTACAATAGGCATAATGTTTTCTTCAGTAGTAGCTATTCTTTTTAATTCCGATAATATGCTGTCTACTTTTTCTTGATTTCTTTTTAATTTTAATTGGATGATTTTTTCAGTTTGTAATTGCTGAATACTGTCATCGATTTTAAATCCCGGAATTTTGTCACTTGTATTGGACGTGAATTGATTCAGACCAACGATAACTTTGGATCCGTCCTCAATCTTTTTTTGATATTCAAATGCGCTTCGAGCAATTTCGTCTTGAATAAATCCGTTTTCGATGGCAACCACACTTCCCCCCATAGAGTCGATAGTGTGAATGAGTTTCCAGGCAGCTTGTTCAACTTCCTTGGTGAGCTTTTCTACAAAATAGCTACCCGCTAATGGATCCACAGTATCAGCTGCTCCACTCTCAAAGGCAACAATCTGTTGCGTTCTTAAAGCAATTGATGCTGCTTCTTCTGTAGGTAGACTAAGCGCTTCGTCATACCCGTTAGTATGTAAAGACTGTGTGCCTCCTAATACTGCGGCTAACGTTTGAATGGTTACTCTTGAAATATTATTTTTGGGTTGTTGTGCTGTTAAAGTGCTTCCTCCGGTTTGCGTATGAAATCTTAGCATCATGGCTTTTTCATCAGTGGCGCCAAGCTCTTTCATAATGGTAGCCCACATTGTTCTAGCGGCTCTGAATTTGGCGACTTCTTCAAAGAGATTATTATGAGCATTAAAAAAGAAAGATAAGCGCTTTCCAAAGACATTAATGTCTAATCCTTTTTCTAAGGCTGCTTTTACATAAGCTTTTCCATTACTGAGTGTAAATGCTATTTCTTGTACGGCGGTGCTACCGGCCTCCCTTATATGGTATCCTGAAATTGAAATGGTATTCCATTTTGGCAATTCTTTACTACACCATTCAAAAATATCAGTAATGATTCGCATGGATGGTTTTGGAGGATAAATATAGGTGCCCCTGGCCGCATATTCTTTCAATATGTCGTTTTGGATGGTGCCTGAAATGTTATTCAGGTTCGCACCTTGTTTTTTTGCTAAGGCAACATAAAAAGCCAGTAAAATAAAACCAGTAGCGTTTATTGTCATTGAGGTAGAGACTTTTTCTAAATTGATTCCCTCAAACAATTTTTCCATATCCGATAAGCTGTCTATTGCAACACCTACTTTCCCTACTTCTCCATCTGAAAGAGGATGATTGCTATCGTAACCAATTTGTGTAGGTAAGTCAAATGCTACGCTTAAACCGCTTACACCTTGACTCAGCAAAAAGTGATATCTTTTATTACTTTCTTCTGCCGTTGAAAAACCAGCATATTGCCTCATTGTCCATAACTTTCCCCTGTACATTGATTGTTGAACGCCCCTTGTATAAGGAAATTCTCCAGCAGGAGATAGAGAAATATCACTGATATCCGAGTTTGAATAATTTTCTTTTATTTCAATTCCAGAATCAAGAATTATTTTTTTTTCAGACATGGCAAAAATATTTTAGTTCAATATTTTTTTTGCTTCAAATTGCAAAGCATCTAATAGTATTGAGTTCATCTCAGCATTGGGAGTACTAGTATATTCAATAATTAATTTACTCAAGTCAAATCCAGTTGCATTTTGAGGTAAGCTGGCAATGATATGGTTGATGATGTAAATGTTTTGATCTTTCATTCTTGTTATAGACGACCAGATGTCGGCACTTACATATATTTGCTGGGTGATGTTGTATTCGTATTCTGATTTTATAGTGGCTACTAATAATTGATGAAGTTCTGAGGCTAGCATTCCTTGTACAAGATTTCGTTCAATCAAGTTGGCAAGTGTGCATCTTTCAGTAAATAATGTCAATCTTTCTAGTGCTTGCAATTTCAGGGAATTACTTTCTTTCTGATTTGTTTGAATAGGTAAAGCTTGCTTGGTCTTTAATTTCTTTACTTCAGAAATCAACCATCCAATCAAAAGGGAACAAATGATAAGTATGGAAGACTCCAGTATTTGAAAATTGTTCATTTATTTTTATTTTAGATCTAGTTGCAAAAGTAATCAAGAAGTGGCAACAATTTCCTCCTTTCGCAAATTCTACATGGATTTAACAAGCAAAATGAGTTTATTTTTGTAGAAATTTTAATCAATGCAAATCGAAACATCTATACCTGTTCAATTTACAATCTCTGCTAAGACAGAACTTTTGCGTCTTATGGCTGCGGATGGCTTTGATAATTCTAAGCAGTTAAGAGTCGGCGTAAAAGGAGGTGGCTGTAGCGGCATGACCTATATCCTTGATTTTGATATTATAAAACCTAATGATCAAAAATATGAAATAGATGGCTTAAGCTTCATCATGGATAAATCTCATGGAATTTATCTTCAAGGAATGGAGATTGATTGGCAAGGAGGGCTAAATGATAGAGGGTTTACATTTAAAAACCCGAACGCCAGCAGCACTTGTGGTTGCGGAACCAGTTTTGCAGTTTAAATCATTTTTATTGTTATTTACGATATTGTTCTCGTAAAGTTCTAAGTTATAAGATAATAAAAATCCCCCGAAATTTTATTTGGGGGATTTTTATTAAATGAATTTGTTATTACAATTCCGGCGCCTTTACCTTTTTTCTTTCTTCTTTCGCTGCACCTAGTGGTTTGTCTTTTGCGAAATCTACTAGGATAGGGGCTCCTACAAAGATCGATGAGTATGTACCTGTGAATACACCTATTAACATCGCAAAGGCAAATCCACGAGTTACCTCTCCACCGAAAATAAACAATATTAAAATAGTCAAAAATACCGTCAATGAAGTCATGATGGTACGACTTAATGTATCGTTAATTGCTTTGTTGATGATCTCGGTTTTAGAAGCGTGCTTCATATCTCTTGAATATTCACGGATTCTGTCAAATACAATTACCGTATCGTTCATAGAGAAACCAATTACCGTTAATACCGCAGCGATGAAATGCTGATCAATTTCAAGTGGGAATGGAACTATGTCTTTAAAGAATGAGAACACCGCCAATGTAACCAATACGTCATGTAATAGAGTTAGGATCGTTCCTGCAGAATATCTCCAATCGCGGAAACGCATAAAAATATATAAGAAGATAATTAACATGGCGAATATAGTTGCTTTCACCGCACCTCTTTTCAAATCGTCTGATATACTTGGCTGAACGGTTGTTGAACTTTGAATATTTTCACTTACAAATTTATTAAAGGTGATATTGGCAGGTAAAGACGATTTTAATCCTGCAAATAATCTAGATTGAACCATGCTATCAGCATTTTCTACTCCTTTTAGATATGCAGTAGTGATATTGATGTGACGGCCATCTTGACCTACTGTTTTTAAAGTGATGTTATCTCCATCTAAGGCTTTCTTTAAATCATCTCTAAATTGGTTAGTTGCTTCTACTTTCTTGTCAAAAACAATCGTATAACTGCGACCTCCTTTAAATTCAACTCCTTCATGAAAGCCATTAAAGAACGAGCCAATGCCCGCTAATAATACAAAGGCAGAAATCACATAAGCTACTTTTCTGTATTCAATGAATTTGTAGTTGGCATGTTTGAATACTCTTTTCGATAAAGCTGTGAAATAGTTGAAGTGTCTTTGCTTATTAGTCCAGAAATCTGTAATCAGTCTTGAAACCAATATGCCACAAAATAATGATAATAAGATACCTATAATTTGTGTAGTTGCAAACCCAAGCACTGGGCCTAATCCAAAATAAGCAAGGATGATGGCAGTCAATAATGAAGTCACGTGAGCATCAATTACCGGCGCCAATGATCTTTTATATCCATCATTAACCGCTTGTTGATATGATTTTCCTTTTGTAAGTTCTTCTTTGATTCTTTCAAAGATAATTACGTTAGTATCTACTGCCATACCAATGGTTAAAACTAAACCCGCGATACCTGCAGCAGTTAGCGTAAAGCCCAATGAAATTAATACACCTACTGTAAACAAAAGGTTTAGTATTAATGCGATGTTAGCTACCCATCCACCCGTGTTGTAGTAAATTAACATTAATCCGAAAATTACCAAAAAGGCAATGGCAAAAGCCATGATACCTCCATGAACCGCTTCTTTACCAAGGGTAGGACCTACTACTTGTTCAGCTACTATTTTCGCTGGGGCATCTAATTTACCTGACTTTAAAATATTGGCAAGATCTTGCGCTTCTTCAACAGTAAAACTTCCTGAAATTTCAGAACTGCCACCTTCTATGGCGCCGTTTACTCTTGGGGCACTGTATACAATATTATCTAATGCTATCGCAATCGGACGTCCCACATTTTTACCTGTCAGTTTAGCCCATAATTTAGCCCCAACACTCGTCATGTTCATTTTGATAGCAGGTTTGCCAAGTTCATCGTAATCCTGACGAGCTTCCTCTACTGATTCACCTTCGAGGGGAGCCTTTTCTGATCCTAAATTTGTTTTAATGGCGTATAGTGGAAAATAACGAACATTTCCTTTTGCTGACTTTTCTTCGATGCCGAATAAGAATTTGATATTTGCTGGTAATGCAGTTTTAACGATTTCATTATTCACATAGCTGTTGAAAGTAGCTGTATCTTGAAGTGCAACGTTACCAATGGCCGGAGCAAAAAATCTTTTCCCGGATTTATCAGTTTGAACATCAATGGGATTCATTACTTTAAAGAATGGATTCGCATTCTTTTTTGAAAGAGAAGAGTCTTTTGCTTTTGTGCTATCTCCTTCGGTAACACCGTTTAAATATTTTTGTAGATTTTCATCTGCAATTTTTAATGAATTCGCTAATTCGTCAATTTGGTAAACTTCCCAAAATTGAAGATTAGCAGATGATTGTAAAAACTTACGAACTCTTTCAGGGTCACTGATGCCGGCAAGTTCTACGTTGATAACGCCTTTGTTTTCATCTAAATTGATATTAGGTTGAGCCACACCGAACTTATCGATACGCTTAACTAATATTTTATAAGTTTGATTGATAGCGCCTTTTGCTACGAGTCTGATTTTATTGATTACGGTTTGATCGTTGTCATCAACTTTAATTTCTTTTGCCGGACCCGCGAACAAAGAAGATAGTTTCCCCGCTCCATTTTGCTTGATGTAAGCATCGCTGAATAAAGTGATATAGTCTGATTCGCTATTGGCTTTTTGAGAAGTGGCTGATTGTAGAGCCATCAACAATTGAGGGTCCCGTGGATTATTGCTTAAAGACTTTAGCATTCCTTCTAAACTCACATCCATGGTTACACTCATACCACCCTGTAAATCCAAGCCAAGGTTTAATTCATTTTCTTTACACTTTTGGTAGGTAGTCCCTGCAATAGGAAAAATGCTTTTGTCTTTTGTGCTATCTAAAATTCTTTGTGTTCTTGCTTTTACCATAAGGTCTTTTTCTTCAGCAGAAAAAGTCCCTGTTGCTGTTTGTCTTTTTACAAATTTTTCAGCTTGAGCTTTAACATCATTTTCGTAGTTACGAACAACTAATGTGTAGGAGAGCTCCCATAGTGATATCAAAATTAATGCGATGGTAAAAAACCAAACTAAGCCTTTCAATCTCATGATTTAATGTACTTTAGTGACAACAATGTCGGTTTAAAAAATAGTGTGCAAATATAGGGGAAAATAATGACGAGTTATAGCTTTAGAGCGATTACTTTGCAAGCTTTCATATTAATTTAAAAGAATTGGCAGTAGAGTGGTTGTTTTTGAAAAAAAACAATATTTATCAATTGTTTATAAATTTATTTTAAAATATATCTGTTGTGCAAAAAGAAACCTTCCCAATTCCCATATTCCGTTGATAATTATTTAATTTAGCAAAAAAATCAAATTTATGGAGTTGTCTAGCTTACTTTCTCGATTTAATGAACCCGAAACCCTCAAAATGGCAAAACTTGGAAGAGAACTGAGAGCTCAAGGCGTTGATGTTACGGATTTAAGTTTGGGTGAGCCTGATTTTGACACTCCGAATCACATCAAAGAAGCAGCAAAAAAAGCTATCGATGACAATTTTAGTCATTATACTCCTGTATCTGGCTATCTAGATCTTCGCCAGGCGGTTTGCACAAAATTATTAAGAGATAACGGACTGGAATATACACCAGAACAAATTATAGTAAGTACGGGAGCCAAGCAAAGTATCGCCAATATTGTTTTAGCACTGGTTGATAAAGGTGACGAAGTGATTATCCCAACGCCTTTTTGGGTAACGTATAGTGAAATTGTAAAATTGGCCGGAGGTGTTCCTGTTTTGGTTAGAACCAAAATTGACAATGACTATAAGATTACTCCAGAAGAGTTACAAGCTCATATTACTTCCAAAACAAAACTATTTATGTTTTCTTCTCCGTGCAATCCTAGCGGCACTGTATATACGAAAGAAGAATTATTTCAATTAGCGAACGTTTTTGAAAAGCATCCTCATGTGTCGATTATGAGTGACGAGATATACGAGTACATCAATTTTATTGGCAAGCATGAGAGCATCGCTCAGTTTGAAGCTGTAAAGAATCAGGTGATAGTAATCAATGGATTGAGTAAAGGATATGCCATGACAGGTTGGAGAATTGGTTACCTGGCAGCTCCCATTTCAATAGTAAAAGCTTGCGAAAAAATACAGGGGCAATTTACAAGCGCTACCAATTCTATCGGACAACGTGCAGCCATTGCGGCACTATTAGGCGATATGCAGCCTACTCAACAAATGATTAAGGCTTTTACAGAAAGAAGAAAACTGATTTTACAATTAGTAAAAGAAATTCCCGGCTTGGTTTGTAACGAACCTGCTGGTGCATTTTACATATTTCCTGAAGTAGCTAGTTTTTTCGGAAAGAAAACGAAGGACGGCATCGTTATTCAAAATGCTGATGATTTGTGTATGTATTTATTAAACGTAGCACATGTATCTACTGTTACGGGTTCTGCTTTTGGTGAACCCAATTGCATCAGAATGTCATTTGCTAATAGTATTGAAAACATAGAGAAGGCTTTTGCTAAAATAAAAATAGCTTTGTCTTCGTTAAGCTAATTAGCTCTAATTTTTTGTTGCTGAAAGAATGAGGAGTTTTTCATGTATCTCCATTACTTGTTTTATAACAGATTCTTTCTCATCATTGGTAATAACATAATCACATTTACTCATTTTTTCTTCTTCATTCAGCTGTTGAGTCATTCGAGCCTCTATAGCTGATTGTGACACTTGATCCCTTTTCATAGCTCTATGTAAACGAATACTTGCGGGGGCGAATACTCCAATAATAACGTCGAATTCTTTTTCAGATTGGCTTTCAAAGATAAGAGCTGCTTCTTTTAAAGCGTAGGGATAAGTTTGTTCACTCATCCATTTTTTTGTGTAGGCTATCGTTGCAGGGTGTACGATTTTATTTAATGAGGCTAAACTCGAAGCGTTATTAAAAACGATTGAAGAAATATATGGCGTGTTGATTTTATTAGATTCATAACTCTTAGGGCCTAGTAGGTCTATAATCGACTTTTTTACTACTTCGTCTTCCTCCATGATTTTTTTTGCAATTATATCTGCATGTAAAACAGGAGCGCCTAATATTTCAAAAACTTTTGTAATGGTAGTTTTACCACTTCCAATTCCACCTGTGATTCCTACTTTTAACAAGATGTAAACTTTTGTTTATATAAAAATAGCCAGTACTGGTTGTAACACCAAAACTAGCTATTGAATCTTTAATGAGTTTTTGTGGAGTAGCCCCGATTATTTTTTATCTTCCACGGCAGGCTTATTAATGGCGGCTGTCCATTCCATACTAATGGCTTGTTTTTCAATTTTCATGTAGCTACCTGGACTTGTTTCAATATTTAGTGTAGCATCTTCATTTACTTTATTGATGGTTGCGTGAATACCAGCGATCGTAACAATTTTATCCCCTTTTTGTAAATCGTTGATGAATTGCTTTTGCTGTTTGGCTTTTTTGGCTTGAGGACGAATCATGAAAAAATAAAAAACCACGATCATTAATCCCATGATAATTAATGTAGATCCGCCACCACCTGGCTGTTGTGCTTGTAAAATTGTAGTAAGTAATTGCATTTTATTTGAGTTGTATGATGATGAATATGAATTAGTTCTTAGGTTGATCTTTTCCAATCACGGTTCCCTTTAATACAAGAGGGGGAAATTCAGGATTGGCATTTGAAGTAACTGTGATGGTTTTATGTGCTTCGCCAGGCCTGTGATCGCTGTTGAATTTTACTTTTATGTAACCTATTTCTCCAGGTTGTACTGGTTTTTCAGGCTTCTCTGGAATGGTACATCCACAACTTGCTACTGCATTTTGAACAGACAATGGATGAGCGCCAGTGTTTTTGAATCTATAATTATAGGTTACGATTTCGCCTTCGTTAACTTTGCCGAAATCGTAAGTAGTATCAATGATTTGAACAGTTGTGGGTGGAAAAGTGTCTTGAGAGGCCGCAGCTACATTATTGTTTTTGTTATTGTTTTTTCGGATGTCGCAACTTGTAATAAATGTTATGCATCCAATGAGAATAAAAAATTGTTTCATTTTTTTTAATTTAAAGGGTGCTATTTTTAAAGTTAATTTTTTTTATTTTATTGGCTGAAGTTAACTCTTTATTTATATTATCTAGTAGACCATTGATGAATTGCCCGCTTTGTACTGTACTATATTCTTTGGCTAAATCGATGTACTCATTAATGGTAACTTTGGTTGGAATGGTTTCAAAAAATAAAAATTCACAAACGCCCATTTGTAAAATAATTAGATCTAATGAGGCAATTCTATCTGCGTCCCAATTTTTAAGTTTAGGCTTTATCAACTCCAGTGTAAAGGCTGATTTATCTAGTACAGTTAAAAGTAGGTTGTTGGCAAAATCCCATTTTTCATCACTAAGCATTTTATCAAATGGCCAGTCTGAAGGTTTGCTTAAATAATTCATTACGAGTGTTTGCATCAAAGAAGCGTCATCATCCCAGTTAATAAATAATTCTTCTACATGATTAATAAAAGCTTCATTTGGCAGCATTAGATTATTGAAGATAAACTCCAATATTTTCTTTTCTGATTTTTTGTCTCTAGATGGTTCTGAAGTGTAATCAGCATATTCTTCTGACTGTACTAATTTAGTGTATATTTTTTTTAAAAGTTCAGCGTCAATTAATGAGCTACATTTTGTGTCGGTTACCTGTTGAACAAAAGACTTGTTCTCGATGGTTTTCCATAGCAACTCATTACCTGCGATCTTTGTATTAATGTTTAAGTCTTCTTTGGTTGGGAGATGCTTGCTTGCTTTATTTCTTGCATCCACTTCTGCATATCTAGCAACTTCTGTTATAAAGAAATTAAGATAAGTGAACAAATGAGCACTTTGTTGCACCTTATTTTTTAATATAGAAGTAGGTTCACCGGGTTTTGTTTCTCCACTCATAGAGTCAAGTGCATACAATGTTTGCATTACTTTAACCCTAATATTTCGTCTGCTGATCATCTAGTGGTACATTTTGGACGGCGAATTTAAGGTTTTTATTCAAGTTATTATTTATTCATTTGATATTGTTTTGTGAAAAAATGTCTTATTCTATCTTACAATCTGACAAGTATGACAGATTATTATGCCAACAATGTCATTTTATTTGATTGGTATGATATTCGCCTACATTTGCATACCCTATATAAAGGGCCTATTTTAAAACGAATCAAAAACATACAAACATGGCAAAAAAGTTAAACATTACTCCATTACACGATCGAGTAATCGTGCAACCAGCTGCAGCAGAAGAAAAAACTGCTGGCGGTATCATTATTCCTGACACAGCAAAAGAAAAACCTCAACGTGGGGTGGTTGTAGCTGCTGGACCGGGTAAAAAAGACGAACCGGTTACTGTTAAAGCCGGCAACACCGTATTATATGGTAAATATGCCGGAACGGAAATCTCTATTGAAGGGGTTGATTATCTTATCATGCGTGAAAGTGATATTTTGGCTATCGTATAATTTACAAAGTAAGTTAAAGGTTAGTCGGTTTAATTTTAATTACATAACAATTCATAAAATTTACTTAAATGTCAAAAATGATTTTCTTCGATATCGAAGCAAGAAATAAAATGAAAAAAGGAGTGGATACTTTGGCAAATGCCGTTAAAGTAACACTGGGACCTAAAGGTCGTAATGTAGTAATTGAAAAGAAATTTGGTGCACCACAAGTAACGAAAGATGGTGTTTCAGTTGCAAAGGAAATTGAATTGGAAGATCCTATCGAAAATATGGGTGCTCAAATGGTTAAAGAAGTAGCTTCTAAAACTGCTGATATTGCAGGAGATGGAACGACTACGGCTACAGTGTTGGCGCAAGCTATTATCAGCGAAGGTTTGAAAATGGTTGCTGCTGGGGCCAATCCAATGGATTTAAAAAGAGGAATTGATAAAGCAGTTTCTTTAGTTGTTGATAATTTAAAAGGGCAATCACAAACCGTTGGAAACGATAGTAAAAAAATTCAACAAGTGGCTACCATATCTGCTAACAATGATGAAACCATCGGTAAATTAATAGCAGAAGCTTTTGCTAAAGTTGGAAAAGAAGGCGTAATCACTGTTGAAGAAGCAAAAGGAACTGACACCACTGTTGATGTTGTAGAAGGTATGCAATTTGATCGTGGATATGTTTCTCCCTATTTCGTTACTAATAGCGAAAAAATGGAAGCGGAGTTACAAAATCCTTACATCTTAATTTATGATAAAAAAGTTTCTGCCATGAAAGACATTCTTCATATTTTGGAGAAAGTTGCTCAAACGGGTCGTCCTTTATTAATCATTGCTGAAGATTTAGAAGGGGAAGCATTGGCTACATTAGTTGTGAACAAATTGCGTGGAACGATCAAAGTGGCAGCTGTAAAAGCACCAGGATTTGGTGATAGAAGAAAAGAAATGTTGCAAGACATAGCTATTTTGACAGCAGGTATCGTTGTAAGTGAAGAACAAGGTTACAAGTTGGAAAATGCAGATTTAACCTATTTAGGTCAAGCAGCTTCTGTAACAATTGATAAGGATAATACTACAATCGTTGGCGGTAAAGGAAAAAAATCAGATATCTCTGCGAGGGTAAATCAAATTAAAGCACAGGTTGAAAATACAACTAGCGATTACGATCGTGAAAAATTACAAGAGCGTTTGGCTAAATTAGCTGGTGGCGTTGCTGTGTTGTATGTTGGTGCAGCTACAGAGGTTGAAATGAAAGAGAAAAAAGATAGAGTAGATGATGCTTTGCATGCTACGCGTGCGGCTGTTGAAGAAGGAATTGTTCCTGGCGGTGGCGTTGCTTATATTCGTGCGGTAGCAAGTTTAGATGCGAAAGTAAAAGGTCAAATTGAAGATGAGCAAACAGGTATGCAAATTGTTCGTCGTGCTTTGGAAGAGCCAATGCGTACCTTAACTGCTAATGCAGGTATCGATGGTTCTATTGTAGTGCAAAGAATCAAAGAAGGGAAAGCCGATTTCGGATTTAATGCAAGAACAGAGACGTACGAAAACTTATTCAAAGCAGGTGTTATAGATCCTACTAAAGTGAGTCGTGTGGCATTGGAAAATGCTGCATCTATCGCAGGTATGTTATTAACTACAGAATGCGTAATAGCAGACAAACCTAAAAAAGAAGAGCCACATATGCATGGTGGTGCACCGGATATGGGAGGCATGGGATATTAATCACATCTTAAATGACCGAATCATTTTCATAAAGAATCCCGCAACGGCTGGATTCTTTATTTATACAGGGGCTTTGTTTTATTGAGTAAGGAATATTTTATTGCCGTAAATTTTTTTCAAAGAGTCTTTAACTATTGTACTATCTGAAATAGTATTATAGGATCCAATTGCTAATAGGTAGTTGCTAGAGTCTTTAATAACGAAAGATTGAATGTTTTTTTGCAGATTTTTTAAACGAATGCTATCTGCTTGCAAACTATCCTTATAAGTCCCAATAATCACTTTAAATTGGAAAGGCTGAGGTGTGTTTTTTTTGACTGAGTCTGATATAGCTTTTTGTTTTGCCAATTCGATGGAATCAATATTTGAAGTCAGTGGTGTATTTGAGTGAGGCTTGCTTTGAAAAATCAAGAAGGGGATCATTGCAATCAGTAACACAAGAATAATAAAAAGCCCTTTTTTGTTGTTAATTTGAGTGCCACCCATTTTTCTTTTAGAAACAGAAGAAAAACTAATTTCTTGATTTTGACTGGCTTTGTCTATTGCAATTTTTGAAGTAGTATCGATGGTTTCAATCACAGAAGTACCTTGCGTAAATTCATAGGCTCCATGTTGATTCTTTTGTAACACGCCAATATCTTTTAATAAGAGAGGTTTACCGATGTTTAAGAATTGTTTGCAAATGATAGAATACGATTCTAAGTCGGAAGCGACTAACGGCTTTATTTTTCCGGTTTGATCAATGAGATATTGAATAAACGATTCATCGGCCTGGGCTTTTTTATTAAATTCAAATCGAAGAGAATTTTCTGAAAATTCTATTTGCTGACTTTCATTATGACTATCAAGAGTTGATTGTCCCGAGAAATAGATGGTTCCAATATCTTGTAGAGTGATGGATTGATTTTTTGCCAGAAAGGCCCCAAGGTACTGTTCGATATTCATAGTGCAGTTAATAGTTACTTTGCTGCAATATATCTAATAATAAGTAACATTTACTATTAATTAATTTAATTTTGGGCATGCTTTCACAAAAGGAATTGGATTTTATAGAGTATTGGAAAAAAGTAAGACTTGAGTATAGTACCATTTCTAGCAAAATGTTAAGAGGGTTGCCTATGGCTTTGTTATTTACTTGTCCCATCTTAGTTTCGATGGCGTTGGTGTATTTTCTTTCGCCAGAATGGTATACTAAAATCTCACAAACTGCAGGAAGCTCATTTTCTGCCATTTTGTTTGCATTATTAGGTATTGTATTGTTTTTTTCTTTTATGAGAATGCATTTTAAATGGGAGATGAATGAACAGGCTTACCAAGAATTGCTGCAAAAACAACACAATCAAAATAGTAAGCCGTAACTTCCGTTTCTTTCTCATGTGTTATTAAATAATTAAACAATCATGAATCAGGAGTCTATTTCTGTATTCGATATTTTTAAGATTGGAGTTGGTCCGAGTAGTAGTCATACGTTAGGTCCATGGCGGGCCTCCTTACTTTTTATTAATGAACTGAAACAAAGCAATCGCTTAAATAAACTGAACCATTTAGAAGTGATACTATATGGCTCCTTAGCTAAAACAGGGATGGGTCATGGTACACATATTGCTTTGCAGTTAGGTTTAATGGGATTAGATCCTGTTACGCTAGATACCTCAAGCATTTCAAAAATAGTTCAAGATATTAAAGAGCAAGGCTCTATTAGGATTGATTCAAGGTATGATATTTCATTTCAGGCAGATACACACATTGTTTTTTTATTCAACGAATCGTTGCCTTTTCATTCCAATGCTTTGACCTTCATGGCAAGTTTCGAAAACAATGACACCGTTGCATATACTTACTATTCAATAGGGGGAGGTTTTGTAGTTAAAGAAGGTGATCAAGACGCTCCTAAATCAATAATGCTTCCTTTTGCCATAAATAATGCACATGATTTATTGCATTGGTGCAGAACTACGGGCATGAATATTAGTGAAGTGGTTTTAGAAAATGAGTTAGCTTGGAGAACAATGCCTGAAACTAAATCTGGTTTATTGAAGATATGGGAAACTATGAAAGCTTGTATTTATAAGGGTTGTAAAACAGGTGGTATTTTGCCAGGTGGATTGCAGGTAAAAAGAAGAGCATATGAACTTAACAAAAAGCTATTACAACATAAAAGCTACGAGAGTTATGAAGAATGGAAAGTATTGATTCAATCGGGTGGAAGTCAATTTAACTATATTTTGGATTGGGTGAGTTGTTTTGCGTTAGCAGTTAATGAAGAAAACGCATCTTTTGGTAGAGTGGTTACTGCTCCCACGAATGGTTCTGCCGGCGTTATTCCGGCGGTATTAATGTACTTTATTGTTTTTTGTAATGGAGATACCGAGGATCAGATAATACAATTTTTGTGCACGGCTTCTGAAATTGGTAGTATTTTTAAAAAAGGGGCTACCATTTCTGCCGCAATGGGTGGTTGTCAAGCAGAAATAGGCGTGAGTAGCGCTATGGCTGCTGCAGCACTAACAGAATGCCTAGGCGGCACACAGCAACAAGCACTAATGGCTGCCGAGATTGCCATGGAGCATCATCTTGGCATGACTTGTGATCCAATAAATGGCCTCGTTCAAATCCCTTGTATTGAAAGGAATGCAATGGGTGCAATAAAAGCTATTACAGCAAGTCAATTGGCCTTACAAGGGCATCCTGATTTTGCTAAAGTGAGTTTGGATAAAGTAGTGAAAACGATGTGGCAAACAGCACTAGATATGAATAGCAAATACAAAGAAACGGCAGAAGCTGGGTTGGCTGTTAATGTTCCATTGGGCTTGAGTGAATGCTAAACGCCGTATTTCTTTTTTATATCTCTATCGGCTTCTCTTTCTTTAATTACATTTCTTTTGTCATATTGCTTTTTCCCTTTGCCAAGTCCAATTTCAATTTTTGCTAAACCTTTTTCACTGAAGAAAATCTTGATGGGAATAATAGAATATCCTTTTTCTTTGATTTTAGAGGCAAGCTTAGATAGTTCTCTTTTGGTTAAGAGTAATTTTCTTTCTTGTAAAGGGTTATGATTGATATGAGTGCCAAAAGCGTATTCGGAAATATGTAAGCTTTTTACAAATAATTCTCCTTGGTGAAATGAACAATAGCTGTCGTTAAAACTAACTTTCCCCGCACGAATGGATTTGATTTCGGTACCACATAAAACCATTCCAGCGGTATAAGTTGCCTCAAAGAAATATTCAAAATGTGCTTTTCTATTAAGTAATTCCAATGGGGGATATTTAATTTACAAAGGTAAAGACTTGTAAAGTAAGATAGGAATATTATTGAAAGGGTATAAAAAAGAAAACCGGGGTAGAAACCCCAGTTCGTTTTTAATCCGTACCCTATGAAAACTTTTGCGAAGATAATCGTAGAGGTGATACTACCAAAATTTCGAATGTGATTTTTAAGAAATAGTTATTTTTTTGTGGATATCAATTAAACAAAATCCTAATGAACGCAGCCTGTAACATTAATAATAAAAAGAGGTATTAATTACAATAAAATGAAAATCAATTCATTGTAATTATTTCTTAAATAATTGGAGTAGAGAGGCAAATTTATCTTTCATTTCTTTTCTGTGGATAATAAAATCCAAAAATCCATGTTCCAGCAAGAATTCGCTTCTTTGAAATCCTGGTGGTAGGTCTTTTTTTATAGTCTCTTTAATGACTCTTGGTCCTGCAAAACCAATTAGCGCGCCGGGCTCTCCACAAATAATGTCTCCTAACATTGCAAAGCTAGCTGTGGTGCCGCCAAATGTCGGATCTGTACAAAGTGATATATATGGGACTTTTGCTTCGCTTAATTGTGTGAGTTTTCCGGAAGTCTTGGCTAATTGCATCAATGAGAAAGCACTTTCCATCATTCTTGCACCCCCGCTTTTATTAATAATCATAAATGGAATACGATGTTCGATACAGTAATCGCATGCTCTTGCAATTTTTTCTCCCATTACACTGCCTAAGCTTCCCCCAATAAATTCGAAATCCATACAAGCAACCACTAAATCATTCCCATGTACTTTTCCATGGGCTACGGTAATAGAGTCGTGAATATCGGTTTTTGAGTAGGTTTCCTTTAGTCTTTCGTTGTAGGGTTTTAAATCAACGAATCCTAAAAAGTCTTTTGAGGTAATATTAGCAAATAGCTCCTTGTATTCTTTATTGTCAAATAAAATTGTAAAGTAATCTTCACTCCCAATTCTGAAGTGAAAGTCACATTTTGGGCAAACGTATTTATTATCAGCTAAATCATCGTTGGTAAAAATGCTCTTGCAAGCAGGACACTTGGACCAAAGGCCTTCGGGTGCATCTTTTTTCTCTTTGGTTTCTGTTAGAATGCCTTTGTTTTTTCTTTTAAACCAATGGCTTTTTTCTTGGTTAGCACTTTCTCCTGACAGAAGATCATCAATACCTACTTGTAATTTTATTATTGACATGAAAAAAATAATTTGATTAAGCTATAGTAATTGACGGGTCTAAGTAAACATCCTGAATTGTATTTAGCAATTCAATACCTTCCTTTAAAGGTCTCTGGAATGCTTTTCTTCCACTAATTAAGCCCATGCCACCAGCTCTTTTATTGATTACAGCCGTTCTTACAGCTTCAGCCATATCACTTGCCCCTTTGCTTTCTCCTCCGCTGTTAATCAAGCCAACTCTTCCCATATAACAATTAGCTACTTGATATCTTGTTAAGTCAATAGGGTGGTCGGTAGTTAATTTGCTATAAACTAACGGAGATGTTTTTCCATGTTTTGTAGCATTGTATCCACCATTATTTCCTGGTAATTTTTGTTTAATAATATCAGCTTGCAAGGTAACGCCCAAATGATTCGCTTGTCCGGTTAAATCTGCAGAAGTATGATAGTCAACGCCATCAATTTTGAATGCATTGTTTCTCAAGTAACACCATAGTACCGTAGCCATCCCTAATTCATGCGCCATTTCAAAAGCAGTAGCTACCTCTTGTAATTGACGAGTACTTTCGTCACTTCCCCAGTAAATGGTAGCTCCAACTGAAGTCGCACCCATATTCCAGGCAGATTTGATTTGTCCAAACATTACTTGGTCAAACTTATTTGGGTAACTTAAAAATTCGTTGTGATTTATTTTCACCATCATAGGAATCTTGTGTGCATATTTTCTACTCACGATACCTAACACACCAAATGTTGATGCCACTGCGTTACAGCCTCCTTCAATGGCAAGCTTAACTATATTTTCTGGATCAAAATAACTTGGATTGGGAGCAAATGAAGCCCCCGCACTATGTTCAATACCTTGGTCCACAGGAAGGATAGATACGTATCCCGTGCCTCCCAAACGACCATGGCCCAACAACCCCTGAAGGCTTTTTAGTGTTTGATTATTTCTATTGCTGTTTTTCCAAATATCATCTACATGAGAAGGAGAGGGGATATGAATCTCGTCTTTACTAATTCCTTTACAAGTATGTGTTAAAAGAGTATCTGCATCATTACCTAATAGTTCAATAATTTTTGTAGACATAAAATTGTTGTTTTTGCAAAAATAAGGAAGTCGGACGTTTATTTGTAGATGAAAGGGGGAATTATTGTCACAAAAAAGAAACGCCTCTCAATAAGGCGTTTCTTGATTCGTTACCGTGTTTAGGATTTTTTTGGTTTTTAGGATTTGGATGGTTTATTTGTAGGATACGGATTAAAAAGAACTGGTTTTGTTGGATATTAGATTGTTTTCATAGGATTTTATATTTCAAAGCGGTTATTCAATTTAAAAGAAGTTGACTGATGTTGGATTGGGTTTTTCAAATTGGACTTTTAAAGATCTATTGGTTTTTCTGGATTTTTGGATAATGACTGATTGTTATGGTATCAATCAACTTCAACACAAAGATGCGTCGAAATATAAATCTATGCAAGAGCAGTATTGCTCTATTTTCAGGTTGATGTAATTACGGATAATAGGGTAATTTGACGACCCAATGTTGAGGATGATTACGATAGCATTGAAGCGTATTTTTACGAGATTTGAGTTTTTTTTTCTTCTATTATTGTATCTTTGCGCGCTAAAATTAAAACGTATGAATAAATTTTTACTCAGTGGACTATTTGTTTTATTAATGTCGAATGTTTTTGGGCTTAATCCAGCTCATTTTACAATTAACAGGGTTACCGCTCCGTTTTTTGTAGTAGATGGTAATCAGCCTACCATTCTTACAAAAGCTTATGTTGGCTTTGAAGTAATTAACAATTCGAATAGTGGAACTACATATACCAATTTGTTGTTTAGTATTCCATCTGTAGGCACTTCTGTCAGTGGACAAAATTTTACAATTGTTTCGCCTGCTAGTGGGCAAATCATAATTGGTTCATTAGCGCCCGGAGAATCCAAAGTTTGTTATTTCTACGTTTCATACCCAGCTAATCAAACTCCTTCAGCTACTTTCAATAGCATTTTGAGTGATAATACACCCAATAGTAAATCAGCAAGTTTTACGATTAGTAATCGTCGTTGCATTAGCGCAAATGCAGGAGGACAATCAAAACAAACGATCTTAAATCAGGATGTGTTAGGCGGATTGTTTGTTGATGATGTTTTATACACAGTTGGAAATGCTCAAAATAACGACGAATTAGATTTGCAGGTTTCTGTTTCTCCTTTATTTGATCCTACTCAAATGGTTTTATTGTCTACTAAAATTATCGCAAGTAGTGTTCCAAATGTTAGAGTAGGTACGACTGATAGTCTATATTTTAGAATGGGTAATAGTGGTAATTCTGATTCTGTAAAAGTAAGATGGACGTTTAGAATTGTGAGCCCTAATTTTACTACATATTTATTGCCTTATGCAGGATCAACTAGTGGTAATACAAATTATAAGTATGTGATCAATTCAGATTTTGGTGCCAATGGAGTTCCTTATACAGTTGCTTCGCCTCCTAATGCTTTAACTATTAAGAAGTCTTCCAATTTGTCAACTTACTTAATATGTGATACGGCTGTTTTTTCCATAACCTTAAAAAACAATGCAGCATTTGGTGTAACGGTTGATAGTATTGTTGATGTGCTGCCTAGTGATTTCTCATACATTTCGTTAACCAACACAAGTGATATTCAATCTGCCAATTGTTATAGTCTGCCAAATAACGGGGATGTTGGACAAATTAGCTTCGTTGGAGGAGTGAATGCTGCATCACTTACTTCTTTTTTTATTCCGGCTGGCGACTCAGTTGTTCTGCAATACAAAGCGAAAGTTTCTTGTAGTCCGATGCCTTACACAAATACAGTAGTGAATGGCTATATCGGATCTGTCTCTTTTGGTACAGATACGAATAGAGTGAGAGTTGTATCGTCTTTGATATTTTCACCTATAGCTACTAATGATACATTCTCAATTAACGAGGATGAGATATTGAATGGAAATCTATTTCAAAACGACACTACTAACACTAATGGAGTTAACGCATGGTCAGTAGTAACGAATCCAACCAATGGAACTTTGAATATTAATGCTGATGGTACGTTCACATATACTCCTAATGCTAATTTCAATGGTGCAGACACATTCTATTATAAGTTGTGTGATGTAGATAGTGATTGTGATACAGCTATGGTAGTAATCACAGTAAATTCTGTAAATGATTTACCAGTTGCCAGTGATGACACTTATTCGGTGGATGAAGACGGTCAATTAACAGAAAATCTTTCGACAAACGATACCAATAGCGGAGATGGAGGAAATACATGGTCAGTAGTAACCAATCCAACCAATGGAACTTTGAATATCAATGCTGATGGTACGTTCACATATACTCCTAATGCTAATTTCAATGGAGCAGACACATTCTATTATAAGTTATGTGATGTAGATAGCGATTGTGATACAGCTATGGTAGTGATTACTGTGAATTCTGTGAATGATTTACCAGTTGCTAGCGATGACACTTATTCGGTGGATGAAGACGGTCAATTAACAGAAAATCTTTCAACAAACGATACCAATAGCGGAGATGGAGGAAATACATGGTCAGTAGTAACGAATCCAACCAATGGAACTTTGAATATCAATGCTGATGGCACTTTCACATATACTCCAAATGCTAATTTCAATGGAGCAGACACATTTTATTATAAGTTGTGTGATGTAGATAGTGATTGTGATACAGCTATGGTAGTGGTTACAGTGAATCCTGTAAATGATTTACCAGTTGCTAGCGATGACACTTATTCAGTAGATGAAGACGGTCAATTAACAGAAAATGTTTCTACAAACGATACCAATAGCGGAGATGGAGGAAATACATGGTCGGTAGTAACGAATCCAACCAATGGAACTTTGAATATCAATGCTGATGGTACTTTCACATATACTCCAAATGCTAATTTCAATGGAGCAGACACATTCTATTATAAGTTGTGTGATGTAGATAGTGATTGTGATACAGCTATGGTAGTAATCACAGTGAATTCTGTAAATGACTTACCTGTTGCAAACGATGACACTTATTCAGTGGATGAAGACGGCCAATTAACAGAAAATGTTTCGACAAACGATACTAATAGCGGAGATGGAGGAAATACATGGTCAGTAGTAACGAATCCAACCAATGGAACTTTGAATATCAATGCTGATGGTACGTTCACATATACTCCTAATGCTAATTTCAATGGTGCAGATACATTCTATTATAAATTATGTGATGTAGATATTGATTGTGATACGGCTATGGTTGTCATAACAATCAATCCAGTAAATGATATACCTGTTGCCAATGACGATACCTATTCGGTAAATGAGGATACAATTCTAACTGATAGTGTAAGCACAAATGATGTGATTAGTCCAGATGCTCCAAATGTATACTCTTTAGTATCTATACCTAATCATGGAATTATTAGTTTTACTTCAACAGGAACCTTCACTTATACTCCAGATACTAATTTTAATGGATTGGATACCTTCTATTATAAATTGTGTGATGTGGATAGTGATTGCGACACAGCAATGGTTGTTATTACAGTGAATCCTGTAAATGACTTGCCGGTTGCAAATGACGATTATTATAGTAATGGTATTAATGTTACTATAAATGGATATGTGTCAACCAATGACCAACAAAGTCCTGATGGGAATAATGTTTGGTCTGTAGTGTCTAATCCCACTAATGGCGCATTGTTGTTTAATACAAGAGGAGGGTTCTCTTATGTGCCTAATACTGGATTTTCAGGACAGGATACATTTTATTACAAATTATGCGATGGCAATGGAGATTGTGATACCGCAATGGTAGTCATAACTATCAGTAACCCACAACCTGTTACGCTGATTAGTAATTATGCGAAGCTGTTGGAGAATAATAAAGTTGCTATAGTTTGGGAAACTACTGCAGAATTAGGAATGAGTAACTATGAAATTGAAAGAAGTAAAGATGGTGTAATTTTTGAAACCATCGGAAATCAAAAAGCCATAGCAGATAACTCAACAAGTCATACTTATCAATATAATGACGTGTTCAATGAAAAAGTTACTCAGTGGTATTACAGAATAAAGATGATTAACAGTAATGGTACCTATCAATATTCTAAAGTAATGATGGTTAAAATTTCCAATATTTACAATGTTGATGTAGTAGTTAAACCGAATCCATTTGTAGATCAAGTAAGTATTGTGTTCAATAGCATTGCAAATTGCAAAGGCCTTGTTCAAGTTATCGGAAGTAATGGTAAGAAAATCGTACAATTAGATCAACAATTGTTTACGGGAGAAAATTTGATTACAATAGGACAGTTATCAAATCTTTCAAGAGGGGTTTATTATATTCAAATCATAACTCCTAATGAAAAAGTGGTAAAGAAAGTCATCAAAAATTAAGGGATAAAATATTCCGATAAATAAAAAAGCACCTTTAGGGGTGCTTTTTTGATTTCTTTTTGAGATTGTTTTGGTTTTTGGGATTTGGATAGTTTGTTTATAGGATACGGATTAAAAAGAACTGGTTTTGTTGGATATTAGATTGTTTTCATAGGATGTTTATTTCAAAGCGGTTGTTCAATTTAAAAAGAAGTTGACTGATGTTGGATTGGATTTTTCAAATTGGATTTTTAAAGAACTGTTGGTTTTTCTGGATTTTTGGATAATGACTGATTGTTATGGTATCAATCAACTTCTACACAAAGATGCATCGATAAATGATGTTGCACAAGAGCAGAATTGCCTAATTATTGGCATGAAGTAATTACTGTGACAAACGTATTATTCAGTGGTTTTGAAAAGGATTGATACGTATATTGCCATCGTAATTTTACGTGTTTTTTATGTAAGAAATAAGTTGAAATAAAAAAGCCACATGATAAAATGTAGCTTTGGAAGGTGTTTTAGTGTAAGCGTATATTAACGATACAATTATTTTGATAAGCTTTGAATAATGTCATATTTCGTTACAATTTGAAATTGGCCACTTTCGTCCTTACTAAGTACCGCGCCATTTTCTTTATTGATATAAGAGCTTAATCTTTCAACAGGTGTATCAAAACTAACTTCGGGATATGCTTTTTCAATGACATCAGCCACCATTAATGATTTGATATTGGCATCGTTCAGCATTTTATCAAATAATCCACTTTCAGAAATAGCGCCAATGTTTTTTCCTTCATCAAAAACAGGAACATTTTCAATGTCGTATTTCTTCATCAATGAAATGGCTTCCAAAACTGTATTTTCTTTTGTAAGGCTAATTAATTTTTGAGTTTTTCTTCCTCTGATAATATCTTTAAAAGTATTTACATCTAAAAAACCTCTCTCCAGCATCCATTCATCGTTATAAACTTTACCTACATATCTGCTTCCGTGGTCATGAAAAATACAAACTACTACATCGTCTTTTTTCAATTGGTCTTTTAATTGAAAAACACCTTGTAAACAACTGCCTGCTGAATAGCCGCAAAACATTCCTTCTTCCTTGGCGAGTCTTCTTGCCATAACAGCCCCGTCTTTATCGGTAACTTTAGTAAACTCGTCAATGTATTGCATGTCATAATTTTCAGGCACGAAGTCTTCGCCAAATCCTTCACTTATGTAAGGATATACTTCATTTGGGTCTAGCTCACCTGTTTCGAAATATTTTTTTAATAGAGAACCATAACTGTCTACTGCCCACACTTTGATATTGGGGTTCTTTTCTTTTAAATATTTGCCTGTTCCAATGATGGTTCCGCCTGTGCCGGTAGCAACGATTAAATGAGTGACTTTTCCTTCTGTTTGTTCCCAGATTTCTGGTCCGGTTTGCTCATAATGCGCTTGCCTGTTTGCAAGATTATCATATTGGTTTACATACCAGGAATTAGGTACTTCGGTAGCAAGTCTTTTTGACACAGAGTAATAGGAGCGTGGGTCTTCGGGCTCAACGTTTGTTGGGCAAACGATTACTTCTGCGCCAACAGCTCTTAAGATATCTGCTTTTTCTTTTGATTGCTTGTCAGTTGTGGTGAAGATGCATTTGTATCCTTTCACACATGCGGCTAAGGCTAATCCCATTCCCGTATTGCCACTGGTTCCTTCAATGATGGTGCCTCCTGGCTTTATCTTCCCTTCTTTTTCGGCTACTTCAAGCATTTTCAATGCCATTCTATCTTTAATAGAGTTGCCAGGGTTGAAATATTCCACTTTGGCTAAAACTGTGCAGGGTAAATCTTTTGTTATTTTATTAAGTCGAATTAAAGGAGTGTGTCCGATTGTTTCAAGAATATTATTTAGCCACATGTTATAATTTTTTTTCAAAGGTAATAATTTACCACGCTTTGATTTAAGATCGAAGTAATTATTAAAAAATGAGCAATGTTGATGAAATGTGATTAATGATTAGTGATGAATATTAGATGAAATTGTAAATTTGTATATAAATGTTATAATTTTTAAAATCAATACAATGACAAGAGCCTTTGCGTTTGTTACATTTTCCATCCTCATCATTTTAGTATTTCTGAGTTTGTTAGCTTCACAACCCATAGGCTTGATGCAAACTGCGAACATAAGCGGGGCTGACACAGCTTGGATTTTAACGTCTACTGCATTGGTCTTGATAATGACGCCGGGTTTGGCATTTTTTTATGGAGGGATGGTGAGTAAAAAAAATGTTTTAAGTACTATGTTGCAAAGTTTTATTTGCATGGCAGTCATTAGTATTGTTTGGGTATTTGTTGGATTTAGTTTGGCATTTGGCGATTCTATTTATGGGTTGATTGGGAATCCCACTACTTTTTTTATGATGAATCATGTAATTGATGGGGCGCCTTGGAAACTAGCCCCAACGATACCATTGATATTGTTTGCTTTTTATCAATTGAAATTTGCCATAATTACTCCAGCCTTAATCACGGGGTCTTTTGCTGAAAGAATTAAGTTCAAATCATACCTGTTATTCATTGTTCTGTTTTGCATTTTAATATATTGCCCATTAGCGCATGCAACCTGGCATCCGGATGGGTTATTAGCAAAAGCGGGGATTTTGGATTTTGCAGGTGGGGTAGTCGTTCACATGAGCGCAGGTCTGGCTGCTTTAACCAGTGCCATTTATTTAAAAAGCAGAAGCGAGTCTGTTCATAATCCGGCAAGAATTACCTATGTGTTATTAGGCACAGGATTGCTTTGGTTTGGATGGTTGGGATTTAATGCTGGCTCTGCATTGCATGCTGACACGATTGCTGCTATAGCAATTGCTACCACTACAACAGCTTCAGCTGCTGCTGCCTTTACATGGATTATTTTCGATTCAATTAGAGGGCGAAAGCCGAGTGCCATGGGAACTTGCATCGGAGCCGTTGTTGGCCTAGTAGCTATAACGCCTGCAGCAGGATATGTTAGTATTCCTCATTCATTCATTATTGGTGTGGTAGCGAGTATTGTAAGTAACATGATGGTTGAGTGGCGTACAAAAACATCTATTGATGACACACTCGATGTGTTTCCTTGTCATGGTGTGGGAGGGATGGTTGGTATGATGCTCACAGGTGTATTTGCCAGTAATCATGTGAATCCAGGAATCACAACCAATGGTTTATTTTTTGGGGAGACAAAATTATTTTTAGTTCATTCCATTGCGATGTTAGGGGTAAGTGCCTTTGTAATTATTGGCACCTATTTACTGCTGCGACTAACTAATTTTATCATACCGCTTCGTGTTTCTTTAGAAGAAGAAAGAGACGGATTGGATGTTACCCAACATGCTGAAAAACTATAGCAAAATTATTTTTGTAACACTTGTAATGATCTAAGAATTGTTTTGTCAGAGAGATTGACCAGTTGTAAAAAATCACTTTCATCAAAGTAGAATTTTGCGATAAAAAGTTTGAGATTTTTTTTGATTTCTTTGATGGCAGATTCATTTAATGGAGTGATGATATCAGCGGGAACTGTTTTTTTAAAATTGTCCCAATCGGCGTTGTTTATTTGAAATGAGTCGTTGAAGTTTTTTACTGACGAGTATCTGTCTAATGAAGTTTTATTATCCATGAAATAATGATAAGCAAAAGTTTTGATTAAGTCTTTTTCGTGCAGAGCTAGGGTTAAGTTATTCATTGAATCATCGCTGTTAATGTAGATGTCTGGAGTGATTCCGCCGCCATCAAATAGAGTTTTACCAGAAGCAGAAGTGAATGATTTTCTTTTTTTTGAAAGTGTAATTTTATCAGATGATTGTTGTAGGCCTTCTTCATAGTACGCTTCTTTTCCATTTGCGTAAGATCGTTGGATGCATCTCCCAAATGGAGTATAATATCGGGCAATTGTTAGTCTTAATGCGCTATGGTCACATAAGTCAAATTGCTCTTGTACTAATCCTTTACCAAAACTATTTTTTCCAATGATGGTCGCTCTGCCCCAATCTTGTAAGGCGCCTAACAAAATTTCACTTGCACTTGCCGTATGTTGATCACATAAAACCACGAGAGGACCTTTTTCAAATCGGCCCAGTCTTCTGCATCGGTATTCTTTCTTGGGGGAATGAACGCCTTCTGTATAAGTAACGAGTTTGTCACCCTCTAAGAATTCATCAGCAATGTCAACCGCCTCATCTAGGACGCCTCCGCCATTTCCTCTAAGATCTAATATCAGAGAGGTTGCTTTTTTCTTTTTCAAATTTATTAGGGCGTTCATAAAATCAGTATATGCATGACTAGAGAATTCTTCTAAATTAATATATCCTATATCACTCGTAAGCATAAACGAAGCTTGAACATTAGATACATTCATGATTTCTTTAGTAATGATTGTGTTGATTTTTTTGTGATTTCTAATTAAAAAGAGGTTGACTTTTGTTTCGGTTGCCTTTCTGATGGTTTCGGAAATGGCATCCTCTGAAAGTTTTTTCCCAGCGACGTTTTTACCGTTTATGCTAATGAACTGATCTCCTTTTTGAATGCCAGCTCTTTCACCAGGACCATCTTTCAATAAATTAACAACGGTTAAAGTATCATCAATGATTTCGTATTCTACACCAATACCGTAAAAATCTCCTCTGATTCTTTCATTTACTGATTCTAATTCATTTGCTGGAATAAATGAGGTGTG
>CANGEW010000004.1 GCA_947452965.1 Chitinophagaceae bacterium
AAATTTAAAAGATGAAAATGTATAAATGTTGGTTTGTTGCCATTGCCTTAATGTTATTAAATGCAGCGAATGCTCAAACGTTAGAAGACGGAAAGAAGTTTTTGTATTATGAAAGATACAACAGCGCAAAAGACGTTTTTCAAAAAATTGTAAACACCGATGCAAATAATGATGAGGCTGCCTATTGGTTAGGTCAATCATTAATTAGACCAGATGAAAGAACTGATAAAGATTTAGCAGATGCAAAAGCGTTGTATCAGTCTAAGTTGGCATCAAATAATAGTACACTTATTATGGCGGGTATAGCCCATATTGAATTAATAGAAGGGAAAATCCAGGAAGCTAGAAATCATTTTGAAGCAGCTATATCATTGTCACAAGGTAAGAGCATTGCTGTATTGAATGCTATTGGATTTGCAAATGGAAATCCAGATGCAAAGAATGGAGATCCGACTTACGCAATTGATAAATTGCAACAAGCAACTCAGTTGAAGAAATTTAATGATCCAGATGTATGGGTTAATCTAGGTGATGCGTATAGAAAAACAGGCGATGGAGGCAATGCTATTTTGTCTTATCAGGCGGCATTGACTTTAAATCCAAAATATGCAAGAGCTAATTTTAGAATTGGTAAAGTATATCAGTCTCAAGGTAGATCTCAAGAATCGATTTTCATGGAACAATACCAAACGGCCATAACTAACGACCCTTCTTATGCGCCAGTATACGCAAACTTGTTTACTTATTATTACGAAACAGATGTTACAAAAGCGGCTGAATATTTTGAAAAATGGATGTCTAATTCCGATGTAGATATAAAAACTTGCTACTACAGGGCTTCTTTGAAATATGCACAAGGTTTTTTTACGGATGCTATAGCAAAGGCAAACGAATGTATTGCTGCAGGAGGTGCGTCTCCCTATCCTAATTTATTTGGGTTGAAGGCGAACGCTTACAATAGATTAAAAGACTCTGTTGAGGCTGTCAAAAATTATGCAGAATATTTTAAGCGTCAATCTCCCGATAAAATCACTTCTGGTGATTATGTGGAGTATGCAAAAAATCTTTTAAAAATACCAGGTAACGAGGTGGAAGCAGGTCTAATTGTGGAAAAGGCTGTTTCATTAGATTCGATAGAATCAAACAAGGTGCAGTACTATAAGAGCATTGCACAAGCCTATGAAGTTAAAAAGAATTTTAAGGATGCAGCAGATTGGTATTCTAAAATAGTGAGTATTAAAAAAAGCCCCAGTAAGTTTGATATTAACACTGTAGGCTTTAATTATTATAAGGCGGGAGCATACCAGTTAGCTGTAGATGCTTTTACTATGTCAACCAATAAATTTCCCGGAGACCCATATGCATATAACATGATTGGTAAGGCTTCTTGGGCTATTGACACCTCTATGACTCAAGGATTAGCTAATAATGCTTTTCAAAAAACAATTGAATTTGGAGCGACAGATTCTGTAAAGTACAAGCCACAATTAATGACAGCTTACAAATATTTTGTGGCATACTATGCTAATATAATGAAAGACAAACCAACTGCGATGAGTTATGTAGATAAGGCACTGGCACTTGATCCTGCAGACGCTGAAGCGAATTCATACAAATCTGCCTTAATGGTTCCAGAGAAACAAGGAGCAAAAAAACCATCACCTGCAAAAAATTAACATTGAGTTTGATAAATACATTTTCATGAGACAAAAAATCCGATTGTTTTACAATCGGATTTTTTTATAAAATGAAAAGCCCAAATGTAATGGGTAATGCTGATTAAGGGAAGATGCCTAATTCTGCATAGCTTGTAGCGACTTTGTTGATAGCACTAACGTATGCGGCTGTTCGCATATCTGGAATTTCGGGATTGTCTTTCCATACGTCCATTATTTCTCTAGTAGCATTTATCATGGTCTCTTCTAAGCCACTGTGAACTAAATCATGTTCATCAGGTCCATGCATAATGAATTTTCGTTCAGACTCAGTTACATTCTTACCTGTTAGTTCTTCGATTTGAGATAAAATATGAGTATTCATGTTTTCAGTAAAACGTTTTTCCATTCTTCCATAACGAACGTGACTAAGATTTTTTAACCATTCGAAGTAACTAACGGTAACGCCACCAGCATTTAAATACATATCAGGCACACAAAGAATTCCTTTTTTGATAAATACTTCATCTGCTTCAGGCGTACAAGGCCCATTGGCAGCTTCGCCAATGATTTTCGCTTGTACTCTAGGGGCGTTTTCTCCATTGATTACGTTTTCTAGAGCTGCAGGAATAAGAATGTCGCAGGCCAATTCTAGTGCATCTGAATTTTTTGCCAGGTTTGTTGCACCAGGGAAATTCAGTATTGATCCCGTGGCTTTTCTATGTTGAAAAACTTCTTCTTCATTTAAACCATTCTCATTAAATATTGCCCCCTCGTATTCAGCCAATGCGATAACTTTTGCACCTGCCTCTCTGAAGAACTTTGCAGAGTGGTATCCTACATTGCCCAATCCTTGTACTACAACTTTTTTGTTTTCAACGCCAATGGTTAATCCTAACTTCTGCATTACATCCGGCATGTTGCATACTTCTCTAATTCCAAAGAACACACCTAAACCAGTTGCTTCTGTTCTTCCACGAACACCTCCTTGTGTTACGGGCTTCCCAGTAACACAGCCCGCGGCATCTATTTCACCTGGTTTTAATGAAGCATACGTATCTACAATCCACGACATTTCTCTTGGTCCGGTTCCGTAATCAGGTGCAGGCACATCAATACCAGGTCCGATAAAGTTTTTCTTTACTAATTCTGCGGTATATCTACGAGTGATTTTTTCTAGTTCGTAGGTAGAATATTTTTTTGGATTGATTTTTATACCACCTTTTCCACCACCAAATGGCACATTTACAATGGCGCATTTATAGGTCATTAAAGAGGCTAATGCCATCACTTCATCTTGATTTACTTCATCGCTGAAACGTATACCGCCTTTACAAGGGGATTTATGTTGACTATGTTGAACTCTGTAGGCTTCAATAACTTCAATTTTTCCGTTGTCTAGTTTAACAGGGAATCGCATTTGATAAACGCTATTGCATGCCTTAATTTGTTCTAGAATTCCCAAATCCCATTTTGTGAATTTGGCGGCTTTGTCGAAGCTTCTTTCTACGCTATGAAAAAAGCTGTAGTGTTGATTTGAGGACATATAGTTGGTTTTTATTTTTCAGGAAAGCAATTTATTATTTTTTATCACCTATCTCTTTTTCGATTCGATTGATTTTTTTATCAATAAGAAACACATATAAAAATAGGCCTATCAATATTGTTAAACAAACCGCCACTACAGTGTATATTTTGCCATTGCTGCGCAGGGTGTCTGCCATTTCTACTTTTTGTTGTGCAAATACTACAACTGAAAACAATAGGAACATTGTCATTAATAATAACTTATTCATTCGAATCGATTTTATCTTTAAGTAAAGAAAGTCTGATTTTTAAAGTACTAATCCAGACGCCTAATAAGGTCCAACCAATCACAGCTGGGTAGAAAACCATTCGCATGGATGCATCTAAATCTTTTCTATCTAATGCAGGGTTTCCACTATCACTTCCAGGTGCTCCAGGATGAAGACTGCCTACAATTCTTGGAATGATCCAAATGCTAGGGAAAAGCATAGCGAAGGCAAAAATGTTATAGACTGCTGATGTTCGGGCTCTTTTATCCATATCGGTAAAAGAATCTCTAAGCACAAAATAGGCTCCATAAATTAATAAAGCGATGGCTGCACCAATTAGTTTTGGTTCTTTTAATACACTTCCAATAGATTGACTTTGGTCAGTTATCCATGTAACATTTACCCATAAAAACCCAGTGAGATAACCAAGGATACCCATAAAACTACCTACGCTAGCAAAACAATGGGCATAGATATCGTATTTAAATTGAAAAGTTCTTAAGTACTTGATGCTGTAATAAAAGCTAACACCAAAAAGAATCATCATGCCAAACCACATGCAAACATGGAAATATAAGTTTCGTATGGTCTCATTTAAAATTGGTAATCTTGGTACATTGCATAGAAAGCCAGCAATAATGGTATAGATGAGTAGTAAAAAAGATAATATTTTCCACCAGCTTTTATTCACAATACTTCTATTTAAGGGAGCAAAGTTATAGGAAACTCTACCACTCGAAAAAATATAATTTTGTCAAATAGTTGTTATTCTTTCCACAAGAATGGAAAGAGAATCATTGCCAATACAACCACTAGCACATTCATTAATAGACTAAGTCCTACAAGTTGTATGACAGCCCCGTTTTTGAAAACTTCTGCAAAAGCGACTTTACTTAATTTCATTAGAAGCATCAGTTGAGGCAGTATGATGGGAAAACCCATAATAGCTACTAGCGCAGCATTTTGTTGAGCTTTTGCTGCAATCGCACTCATGAGTGTAAAAACCAAGCTAATGCCAGATCCTCCAATGAAAACGATAACTAAGAATAAAATTGAATTGGTTGTTGGGTTGCCAAGAAAAACGAAAAATAGTAATAAACTGATCATGCTCATCACCCACATTATAATTACATTAAAGATGAGTTTAGCTGTAATAAATTCGATGGGGGAGGCGATAGTATAATAATACAACATTCTACCTTTGCTTTCTTGCAAAAAGCTTTTTGCAATAGCATTTACACAAACAAATAATTGTATGATCCAAAAAAATGTGTTCCAGATCGTAGTTTCAGGCGTTTCAGATAGTGAAAGATAAATTACAAAAATGGTAGAGGCTATATACAGCAATATGCCATAGAAAGTGTGTTTTTGCCTTATTTCAAGCAGTAACTCTTTTTTAACAATTCCTAAAATCCTGTTTAACATGCTTGCAAAGTAATGATTATCAATATATATATTATAAAATTTTTTTCCCCGAGAGTATTTTCCCGACCATAGTTGATGTAAATCTCTTTTGAAAACAAAATAATTATATTACTTTGTGCCCTTTATTTTAAAAGCTTGTCTAACAGTAAAAAAATACAAATGAAAAAATTACTACTTATTTTGATGTCCATAGCTTGTTTGAATACAGCTATGTCACAGCAAAAAAATCCTTGGGTATTACATACGTCTGCAGAGAAAATCATTACAGACAAAGGTGTTGCCAGATTAACTTTTCCAAAGGAGTTTAAATTATTTGATTTAAATATAAACGAGCTGAGTCAGGTTTTGTATTCAATCGTGGATAATAAAAACGGTCAGCATACTGCTGTAATAAGTCTTCCCAATGCTAAAGGAAATATGGAGGAGTTTGAAGTGGTAGAGGCATCTAATTTTGAGCCTGCGCTACAAAAACTTTTTCCAGAAATCAGAGCATTCTCAGGAAGAGGGCTTACAGATAAATATGCAACTCTAAAATTGAGTCTTTCTCCGCAAGGAATTCAAACAATGGTATTTAGAACAGAACAAGAAAATGAATTCATCGAGCCTTACTCACAAGATCATACTATTTATGCAGTTTTTGTCTCAAAAAGAACTACAGGCGGATTGCCATGGAATTGTTCTACAATTGAAAATAAATCAATTATGGAATTAAACACAGCTGTTGCTGGAAGCTCTTCATTGACGGCAAGATCCGGCGGAGATGTAAAAACGCTTCGTTTGGCACAATCCGTAACTGCAGAATATTCTAATTATTTTGGAGCTACCAGTTCTGCTCAAGTTTCATTAGTACTAGCTGGAATCAATGCTACCTTAACTCGTTGCAATGGTGTATATGAAAAAGATTTGGCCTTGCATCTGAATTTGATTTCAAATACCACCTCTGTTATTTATTACACTGCATCCACAGATCCATATGATGCTGCTACAACAGGTGCAGGTGGAACATGGAATGCACAATTACAATCAACCCTAACTTCAGTGATTGGCGATGCGAATTATGACATTGGTCATTTGTTCGGTGCTTCAGGTGGTGGTGGAAATGCAGGCTGTATAGGTTGTGTTTGTACAAACGGTTCAAAGGGAAGTGGCTTTACATCTCCTGCAGATGGAATTCCACAAGGAGATAATTTTGATATTGATTATGTTGTTCATGAGGTAGGTCACCAACTTGGTGGTAATCATACTTTTTCAATGAGTAATGAAGGAACTGGAGTAAATAAAGAAATTGGTTCTGGTATAACTATTATGGGCTATGCTGGTATTACTAGTCAGGATGTAGCGCCTCATTCAATCGATATTTATCATGAAGCTACTATTGCTCAGATTCAAACGAATATTGGAACAAAAACTTGTCCGGTTACAACAAGTATCAGCGCCAACAATGCAACGCCTGTAGTAGCAGCCGTTTCCAATTATACAATTCCCATCAGCACTCCCTTTGCTTTAACCGGATCTGCAACAGATGCCAATAGCGATCCATTGACTTACTGCTGGGAACAGAATGATAACGCAAGTTCATCTCAAACAGGTACAAGTAGTGTAGCTAGTATTACAAAAGCCACTGGTCCAAATTGGATTTCGTTCAAGCCTACAACCTCTCCAACAAGATATTTTCCTCAATTGTCAACCATTCTTGCCGGTGCAAATATAACTGGGCCTTTAACTGGGGGAGATGCAGGTACTAATATTGAAGCACTGAGTTCAGTAGCGAGAACATTAAATTTCAGACTAACAGTAAGGGATAACTGTCCATATAGTTCTACAGCTCCTGTTAAAGTTGGTCAAACATCTTATACCGATATGGTAGTAACTGTTAGTTCGGCTTCAGGTCCATTTGCGGTTACAGCTCCTAATACCGCTGTGTCTTATGTTGGTGGCTCTACACAAAATATTACTTGGAGTGTAGCGAACACTACTGCAACACCGGTAAGTTGTGCAAACGTAAAAATTTCTTTATCAACTGATGGCGGATTGACTTTCCCTACGGTATTGGCTGCCAGCACACCAAATGACGGAACAGAGAGTTTGGTGATTCCTAATACACCAACGACTACTGCAAGAATAAAAGTAGAAGCAGTTGGTAATATATTCTTTGATATTTCAAATGCCAACTTTACAATTACATCGGGTTCCACAACTTGCGCTGTTACAACAGGTTTGGTAGCGAGTTCTATTACTTCAACTTCAGCTACACTTGGTTGGACAACAGCAGGGGGAGCAACTAGTTACAATGTTAGGTATAAAAAAACAGCAGATACCACTTGGACTTCAACAACCAGTACAACAAATTCACTAGCAATATCAGGTTTGGTAGCCTCAACAAGTTATGATTTCCAGGTTCAAACAGTTTGTACATCTGGCACTGTAGCTTATAGTGCTACAACATCATTTACTACATCAGCTGTTGTAACCTGTGGAACAGCATCTGGGTTAGCGGCAAGCGCTATTGCATCTACAACTGCTACATTAGGATGGACGGCCGTATCTGGAGCTTCTAGTTATAATATACAATATAGAAAATCAGGAACTACTGCCTGGACTTCCACCACAAGCACTACCAATTCAAAAGCAATAAGCGGTTTAACAGCATCAACTTTGTATGAATTTCAAGTACAAACGGTTTGTACCGGAGGAAACAGTACATTTACTGCCTCTGCAACTTTTACAACACTTGCAGCCACTACCACATGTAATGCACCAACCGGGTTAGCTACAACAGGTATTACAAGCACAGGTGCCACATTAAGCTGGACAGCAGTAACAGGAGCCGCAAGTTATGGGGTAGACTATAAAAAAAGTACTGCAACTACTTGGACAAGTTTAGCTACAGCAACAACTACAACAACTGCTTCATTAACTGGATTAACAGCTTCTACAGCTTATAATTTCAGAGTGAGAACAAATTGCTCCGGAGGCACAACTAGTTCCTATACTACTGCTAATTTCTCTACTATTGCAGCAACAGCTTGTTCAAGCGTGTATGACACTGCTTCAAATGGAACAAGAGCAGGTGCAAAATTAATTCCATTTAATACTAATATTACAGGATTGATAAACCCTGTGGGAGATACTGATTTTTATAAGTTTACAATCACAACAGCAGGCACCATTACAGTCACACTTACTACTTTACCAGCAGATTTTGATCTTAAAATAGTAAACAGTGCAGGAACGGTAGTTGCAAGTTCTGCTAGTGCTAGTACTACGTCAGAAACGATTAATTATACTGCTGCAGCGGGCACGTATTATGCACAAGTTTTTGGCTACAGTGGCGCATTTAACGCAAGTACCTGTTACACCTTAAAAGTTCAATTAGGAACAGCAACAAGACAAGAAAATTTTAATACTGAAAGCATAGTTAATACATCATCAGTTGGAATTGAATTCGTTAAAGTGTATCCCAATCCAACTCATGACTACTTGAGCTTGTCTTTTAATAACAAAGTTTCTAATAATGCACTTTATTCAATTATTGATGCAAAAGGCAATGTATTAAGTACACAGAAAGTTGTAAACAAATCACAAACCATTGATTTAACTAAATTATCCGTAGGAGTTTATTTAATTAAAGTAATTGACGGAGATAATACCACTACAGAACGTTTTATTAAGCAATAGATAGTATCATTATTTACGAAAAAGGGTCCTAGCGTTAATGCTCTCGGACCCTTTTTTATTTTTTGAAAGTCGGAATGTATTCGACTTCCAATAATTGGTTGTCTGATTTTTTAAAACAATACGTTTGATTTCCGTTTGTAATAATGATGTAGTTTGATTGAATTACAGTGAAATAATTCATTGCTTGTGCAATCGTGTGCTTATCTATTTTTGTTGTCATTTCCTTGCACTCAATTAAAATATCTGCTTTTAGTTCTTTGTTGTATATTAATATATCAAACCTCTTTTCAACCTCTCCAATTTTTATTTTTTTTTCTACTGCAACTAATAATAAAGGGTACTGAAGCGTGTGGGTTACATATAAAATAAAGTTTTGCCTTACCCATTCCTCGGGTGTTAGTACTAGCCATTTTTTTCTGATTATACAAAATATCCAATCTGCATTATTTTGTTTTTTGATCTTGGGTGTAATATTTGGGTATGTAACAGCTATCATATTTAATTAAGCTAAACTAGGTCTCTAACGCTCAAAACTAGTCTAAATTATTTTTTTTTACTTGTTTGTTTTTAGGATTGTTAAACCCGTGTAATTCCATATTGTAGGTTATTGGGATAAAAAATTGTATTTTTAACTAAATAAAAACTGTATGAAGACCAAAGAAGAGATTGTAAGCAACTGGCTTCCCAGATATACCGGGCAACAACTGAAAGATTTCGGAGAATATATTTTGCTCACTAATTTTTCTAATTATGTGAAATTATTTGCTCAATGGAATCAAGCAGAAATAGTGGGACTTGATAAGCCTATGCAATGCGCTACTGCAAATAATATTACCATCATTAACTTTGGTATGGGAAGTCCAACAAGTGCAACCATTATGGATTTGCTTACAGCCATTAATCCAAAAGCTGTTTTGTTTCTGGGTAAATGCGGCGGGTTGAAAAAACGAAATAAGATTGGCGATTTAATTTTGCCAATTGCTGCTATAAGAGGGGAAGGGACAAGTAATGATTATTTTCCTCCCGAAGTACCTGCCTTACCTGCCTTCGCACTTCAGAAAGCTATTTCAACTACCATTCGCGATTATGCATGTGATTACTGGACTGGAGTTTGCTACACAACCAATAGGCGTGTTTGGGAGCATGACGAAGCATTTAAAGAGTATCTTCAGAAAGTTAGGGCCTATGCAATTGACATGGAAACTGCTACTATTTTTTCAGTCGGGTTTTTTAATAAAATACCAACCGGGGCCTTATTATTAGTAAGTGATTCTCCGATGGTTCCAGAAGGGGTAAAAACTGAAGCTAGCGATCAAGCTGTGACCTCTCAGTTTGTAGAGCGTCACTTGCAAATAGGCATAGATTCTCTGAAACAATTGATGAACGATGGACTAACCGTTCGACATTTGAAATTTTAACTCCATTCTAATTATTTTTCAATTACCTTTGCATTTCTAAAATCATGCCGTAACATGATATGAACCTCTCCCGGTAGGAAAGGTTGAGTAGCCTTAGCTATTGGTAAACTATACGGCATGTGATTAATTAAACCAAAATAATCATATGAAGTTATCACAGTTTCGTTTTGACCTCCCTTTAAATCTGATTGCACAAAATCCAACCAAAAAAAGAGAAGAAAGTAAGTTGATGGTCATCCATCGCAATTCTGGTGTAATAGAAACCAGACAGTTCTCAGATATCATGGAGTATTTTGACGACAAGGATGTTTTTGTAGTAAACAATACAAAAGTTTTTCCAGCAAGAATGTATGGTCGTAAAGAGAAGACAGGAGCAAAAATTGAAGTGTTTTTATTAAGAGAGTTAAATAAGCCCAATAAATTATGGGATGTAATTGTTGATCCTGCAAGAAAAATAAGAGTGGGCAATAAGCTTTATTTTGGAGAAAATGACGAGTTGGTAGCAGAGGTAATCGATAATACTACTAGCCGTGGAAGAACCATTCGTTTTTTATGGGATGATACTGATGAGGCATTTAAACAAATGTTAGAGGTAATGGGTGAAACACCTTTGCCAAAATATATCAAACGTAAACCAGAAGAAGAAGATAAAGAACGTTATCAAACCGTTTATGCAAAACACGAAGGTGCTGTAGCCGCTCCTACTGCGGGTTTGCATTTTAGTAGAGAATTAATTAAGCGTCTTGAAATTCAAGGTATACGATTTGCAGAGGTTACCCTTCATACAGGGTTAGGGACTTTCAGACCTATTGAAGTAGAAGATTTGAGCAAACATAAAATGGATGCAGAGTATTATAAAGTTGATGAAACTGCTTGTGCAATTGTTAACAAAGCAAGAGAAGGCAACCGTAGAATTTGTGCAATTGGTACCACTACAATGAGAGCATTAGAAACATCATTTACTGCTCAAAAAATGTTAAAGCCTTCAGAAGGCTGGACGAATCACTTTATACATCCACCATACGATTTTAGCATTGCAGATGCTATGGTAACTAATTTCCATCTCCCAAAAACCAGCTTAATGATAATGGCTTGTGCTTTTGCGGGATATGATTTAATGATTGAGGCGTATGAAAAAGCAATTAAAGAAAAATATCGCTTTTTTAGCTATGGCGATGCGATGTTGATTATCTAGTTGTTTTTAATAATGTCATTTTAATCCGTTCATGTTTTTACATTGAACGGATTTTTTTTGGATTAATTATTGATAAATATCTAGGAGTCCTTCTGGTAAATCAACAAATACGAGTTTGTTTTTTTTGTCGATTTTTATAAGGTTGTCTTGGTGAATGGGTATTAATGCTTCTTTTTGATTGTATAGGATACAGCAAAGTATTTGATGAGGCTGTTCAATGACCTCGATGATTTCTCCTAAATTTTCCTCTTGATCAACAATTTGATAACCTAATAGCGAGATGGGCGCAGATTGTAATGAATGTTTTTTAAAATCGGCTGCTTCTAGCCATACTTCCTTAGGGGTCAAGATCCGTGCTGATTCTTTTGTGTCAATCCCTTCAATTTTGATGAAGGTTTCTGTCTCGTTTTTTATACTTGTTTTTTCAATAAAATAGGGAATAAAATTATCTTTTTGTTCTTCTAGATAAATAGCCTCGAGCCCTTTCAAACTGGTCTTTTTACCAAGGCTGTGTTGAAGTATTAATTCGCCAGATAAACCATGGCTAGCAGCAAGTTTGCCTATTTTAAAATATTGAGACACTTTATAGATCGTTTATATTAATCATTAGATTGGGCACATTGTCTACACCTTGGCTCATAGATATCTTTTTCGCCTAGAACCACTTGGCTAGCATCAGCTGTTTTTCTATAGCTGATATTCGCAATGTTTCCACATTTCATACATATGGCATGAAGTTTAGTAATATAATCTGCAACTGCTAAAAGATTAGGCATTTGGCCAAATGGGGTTCCTTTGTAATCCATATCTAAACCAGCAACAATCACTCTGATGCCTTTTAAGGCTAAAATCTCACATACTTCTGTGATATCGCTATCAAAAAATTGAGCTTCGTCAATACCCACTACATCCACGTCTGTAGAGAGTTCTAAGATTTTTTTCGAGGATTCAACCGGGGTTGAATGAATGCTATTGGTATCATGACTTACAATCTTGGTTTCATGATAACGTACATCAATATGGGGCTTAAAAATTTCTACTTTTAGATTTGCAATTTTTACTCTTTTGAGTCTTCGGATAAGTTCTTCCGTTTTTCCGCTAAACATACTTCCACAGATTACTTCAATCCAACCTCTTTTTTCTCCTTTAAAATTGGGCTCAATAAACATTTAGTATTTTTTTTAAATTTCAGTTAGTAACTTTAAATTGTGCTATCTTATAAACGAACTTGAAAGATAGCAGACAAATTTATAAGAACAAAAGAATATCTTACAAATAAATTTATAGATATGGATCGAGTGGTGACACTCTTGGAGAAATTAAATAGTCAGATGGCTAGTCAAACTAGTATTGACGAACTGGTTGTAACCACACAAATGATTTTGTCTGAATTGCAACACCTAAAGTCTACTGGTAGTTCAGATACTTTGAAGACTTCTGTGGCTATTCATATTTCAGAAAACATCGAACCTATAGATAAGAAGTTTGACAATATGAATGTAGGAGAAGAAAAAGAAGTTGTGGTATTGCAAATAGATGAATTGGAAATAGATGCCGAATTGGAACAAATGAAAAAAAGTGCGGAGGTAAAAACAGTAACGGGTATTAAAAATAGGCCCGTTATTCAATTTGATCCTTTTGACGATGTTCCTCCTACCGTAATTCAGCAACAAAAAAAAGTGCCTGTATCTGAAAATGAGCCTACCCATACTGATTCTAAAACAGAATTACCCTCATTCAATGATAGCGTTCAAGCAACCACCACATCCAAAGACAGCTCATTACTTGGTACGCCAATAAAAGATTTAAAAAAGGCAATAGGAATGAATGATCGTTATTTATTTATTAATGAATTATTCGCTGGTGATGAAACAATGTATGAGAGGAGCATCAAAACTATTAATTCGTTTACTATTTATCCAGAGGCTGAATATTGGATAAGAAGAGAGCTAAAGTTAAAACTAGCCTGGGATGAAAAAAATGAGACGGTAAAACAATTTGATCACTTGGTTAAAAGACGTTTTTCTGTAACGTAGTTTGTAATGAAAGCCGTAGCGCCTTGGTTTTTTGTTACAAACTCTTTTGCGATATCTCCACTCATCTTTCTTTGTTCCTCTTCATTCATAAGTCTTTCTAAAGTTTCCTTCAGTTCGTCGTAGTTTGCTATCGAAAACGCAGCTTTTATCTTTATAAGAGATACGGCTTCAGAGAATTTTTGATAATTAGGACCAAATACTACCGGTATACCATATACGGCTGGTTCTAAAGTATTATGAATTCCTTTTCCAAATCCACCTCCTACATATGCAATCTTTCCATAAGCATAGAGTTGGGAGAGGATACCTATGGCATCAACAATTAAAATATTTTTTTCTGAGTTTATTTCGATGTTTGTTTGGAAATCCGAATATGTAGTCGCATTTGAAAATATTGACAATAGTCTGTTGATATTGCTGGGAGTCACTTCGTGTGGAACAATGATAAATTTACATGCTGGATGAGCGTTAGAAAACTGTTGCAGAATTATTTCATCATTTTCCCAGGTGCTTCCTGCTACAATTAGAAATTGATTATTTATAAATTTTTCGATGAGATGATTTCTCTTTCTATCTTCAACGACTTGTAGTACTCTGTCAAAACGGGTGTCGCCAGTAATACAAGAGTTTTGAATGCCTATCTTATGTAGGAGAGTAAGCGACTCTTGATTTTGTAAAAATAGAAATTCAAAAGCGTGTAATATTTTTCTCCAAGTGCTTCCATGCCATTGAAAGAAGGGTTGACTATTCCTAAATATTCCTGAAATCAATAAGACAGGAATCTGCTTTCTTTTTAATTCGAAGAGATAGTGCTGCCAGTACTCATATTTTACCCATAGAACAATTGCAGGATTGATGTCATGAATCAATGAATTGGCATTTTTTTTTGTGTCGATTGGTAAATAGATAACTCTGTCAGCTATAGGATAGTTTTTTCTGACCTCATAACCACTTGGAGAAAAAAAGCTGACAACTACTGGATATTTCGGAAATTCTTTTTTGATAGATTCAAGCACGGGTCGGCCTTGTTCAAATTCACCTAAACTTGCACAGTGCATCCAAATTGTTTTTTGCGGGTATGTAAAAGATTGCTTTTTTCTTCTTCCATCTATCCATAATTTGGCTTTATGGTTAAAAAATGACGCAACCCATATACAGAATTGATATAGATATATAAAAAAAGTATAAATTAAATTATTCAAGATGAAAATTTGCTCAAAAATACGTTGAAATCACTTGTTTTCAAGCATTTAAAGCATTCAAAATTCGCTTAAAATCGTATCTTCGCAACGCATGTAAATTTATATATATGAGGCCTTTGCAAATGGTGGATACTAAAAATCAGTATCAAAAAATAAAAAAAGAGGTTGATGAGGCGGTAATTGCTGTTTTAAATAGTAGTCAGTTTATTGGGGGTAAGGTAGTGAACAATTTTGCTGAACATTTGGCAAATTATAATGGGAGCAAACATGTGATACCTTGTGCGAATGGCACTGATGCGTTACAAATAGCCATGATGGCATTGGGCATTAAAGCGGGGGACGAAGTGATAACTCCTTCATTTACATATATTGCTACCGTGGAAGTGGCCGCTTTATTAGGTATTACGCCTGTTTTTGTAGAGGTGGATCCCAAAACATTTTGTATTGATCCAGAAGTAATTGAAAAGGCAATCACACCTAAAACAAAAGCAATTGTTCCGGTTCATTTATATGGTCAAGCTGCAAATATGGAAGCAATTATGGCCATTGCATCGAAGTATAATTTGTATGTTATTGAAGATAATGCTCAGGCGATAGGAAGTGATTTTTTCTTTTCAGATGGCACACAGAAAAAAACAGGTAGCATAGGACATATCGGGTGTACTTCATTTTATCCCTCAAAAAATTTAGGAGCATTTGGTGATGGGGGTGCTATGTTTACAGATGATGACGAATTGGCGATTACACTTAGGATGATTGCTTCTCATGGTCAAAGTAGCAGAAGATATTATCATGATGTTGTGGGTTGTAATTCGCGTTTGGACGCTGTTCAGGCCGCTATACTAGACATTAAATTGGGGCACTTGGATGAGTATATCCAAGCCAGAAGAAAAGCAGCTGATTTTTACGACAAGTCATTTTCAGGGAATAAGCATATCGAAATACCATTTAGAGCAGAAAATAATACACATGTGTTTCATCAATATACTTTGATTTTGCATGATGTGAACAGGGATCAACTTAATTTGTTTTTGGCCGAAAAGGGAATTCCCTCCATGATTTATTATCCCGTTCCGGCTCACAAACAAAAAATGTTTGAACAGTTTGGCAGTGATAAAATAGAATTACCAATAACCGATTGGCTTACACAAAGAGTGATTTCACTTCCTATGCATACGGAATTAGATGAAGAACAACAACAGTTTATCGTAAATCATGTTTTAGAATTTATTAATCAATCATCAATATGAAAATAGCAGTAATTGGAACTGGTTATGTGGGCTTAGTAACGGGTACATGTTTTTCTGAAACAGGAAACAATGTAACATGCGTTGATATCGACATTAATAAAGTGAATAAACTTTCTAATGGACAAATCACCATTTTTGAACCTGGGTTGGAAAAATTATTTTTAAGAAATTTGAAAGAAGGTCGTCTGCATTTTACCACAAGCATAGCGGAAGCTATTGAACAAGCGCAGGTTGTGTTTTTGGCTTTGCCTACACCTCCAGGAGAGGACGGAAGTGCGGATTTGTCTTATATCATTGGTGTTGCTAAACAACTAGGCACTTTGATTAAGCCAACTGATTATAAAGTGATTATTGATAAAAGCACTGTTCCTGTTGGGACTGCAGAAAAAGTAAAGGCAGCAATACTATCAACCGCCACTGAGAATATTGAGCAAGCATTTGATGTGGTTAGCAACCCTGAGTTTTTAAGAGAGGGCGTAGCAGTTGATGATTTTATGAAACCTGATCGTGTAGTTATTGGAACTCAATCTGATAAGGCTATCAAAATCATGAATGATTTGTATGCTCCGTTTGTTCGTCAGGGTAATCCTATTATTTTCATGGATGAGAAATCAGCGGAATTGACGAAATATGCTGCAAATTCATTTTTGGCAGTTAAGATAAGTTTCATGAATGAGATCGCTCAATTATGTGAGCGTTTGGGTGCTGATGTAGATATGGTTCGAAGAGGTATTGGCAGTGATGAAAGAATCGGTAAAAGATTTTTATTTCCAGGTATTGGATATGGAGGTAGTTGCTTCCCAAAAGATGTAAAGGCTTTGGGTAAATCCTCTCATGAAGTAAATTATGATTTCAAGATATTGGATGCTGTAATGGAAGTAAATGAATTACAAAAGTTACACTTGCTTCCTAAAATTGAAAAATATTTTAACAATCAACTCAAAGGAAAACATTTTGCAATTTGGGGTTTAGCTTTTAAGCCCAATACAGATGATATAAGAGAAGCACCTGCTTTTTATATGATAGATGCATTATTGAAACAAGGGGCAACTGTATCAGCATTCGATCCGGAAGCTATGCCCAATTCGAAAGAAGTGTTAGGGGATAAAATAAAATTTTCTGATAGCCCTTATGATGCTCTGCAAAATGCAGATGCATTAATCATTGCTACTGAATGGAATGAATTTAGAACGCCAGATTTCACTCAAGTAGCCTCATTATTACATAACAAGTTAATTTTTGATGGAAGAAATTTGTTTGATTTACAACAAATGAAGGAGTTGGGCTTTTATTATGAAAGTGTGGGAAGAAAAACAATCAACTAAAAATCTTACTGAATAATGGCAAGAAAAAAAAGAATACTCATTACGGGCGCTGCAGGTTTCTTAGGTTCTCATTTGTGTGACCGCTTTATTAAAGAAGGATATGAGGTTATTGGTATGGACAATCTCATTACTGGTGATTTGAAAAATATCAGTCATCTATTTAAATTGAAAGAATTTGAATTCTATCATCATGATGTGTCAAAGTTCATTCATGTTCCAGGTCACTTAGATTATATTTTGCATTTCGCTTCACCTGCCAGTCCCATTGATTATCTAAAAATCCCTATTCAAACTTTAAAGGTTGGCTCTTTAGGTACACATAATTGCTTAGGTTTAGCATTAGCAAAAAAAGCAAGAATACTGGTAGCGAGTACGAGTGAGGTATATGGTGATCCCTTGGTGCATCCACAAACAGAGGAGTATTGGGGAAACGTAAATCCTGTTGGCCCAAGAGGGGTATATGATGAAGCAAAAAGATTTCAAGAAGCCATTACAATGGCGTATCACAATTTTCATCAATTAGAAACTAGAATCATTCGAATCTTTAATACCTATGGTCCCCGTATGAGACTCAATGATGGCAGAGCTCTTCCTGCTTTTATTGGACAGGCATTGAGAGGAGAGGATTTGACTGTGTTTGGCGACGGAAGTCAAACAAGAAGTTTTTGTTATGTGGATGATTTAGTAGAAGGCATTTACAGATTGTTAATGAGTGATTATGTATATCCCGTTAACATCGGAAATCCAGATGAAATTTCATTAAAAGATTTTGCAGAGGAAATTCTTAAACTTACTGGAGCTAACCAGAAAATATCTTACAAACCTTTGCCGGTAGATGATCCCAAACAAAGAAAGCCAGACATCAGTAAGGCAAAAGCAATTCTGGGATGGTCGCCGTCCATAAGCAGAGCCGAAGGTTTAAAAATTACATATGATTATTTCAAAGGATTAAGTCCAGAAGAGTTAAACAAGCAACCATTGGAGTTCGAAAGTAGAAAACACTAATTCATTATGATGTACCAACATTTAATTAACAAAGAAAAATCATTAGCTGTTATTGGATTGGGGTATGTTGGTTTACCTATCGCGCTTGCGTTTGCAAAAAAAATAAAAGTAGTTGGATTTGACATCAATGCAGAAAGAGTAGCTATGATGCAAAAGGGTATTGATCCAAGTCAAGAGTTAGATGCAACTGCTTTTGAAAACTGCGACATTGAGTTTACAAATGATATAGAAGTATTGAAGAAAGCTAATTTTTTTATAGTAGCTGTACCTACTCCTGTAGACGAACATAATATTCCGGATTTAATTCCTGTTCAAAAAGCAAGTGAGACAATCGGTAAAGTAATTAAAAAGGGTGATTATGTAGTTTTTGAAAGCACTGTGTATCCGGGCTGTACCGAAGAAGATTGTGTGCCAATTATTGAGAAACATTCAGGATTGAAAATGAATCTTGATTATAAAATTGGTTATTCGCCAGAAAGAATCAATCCTGGAGACAAAGAGCATACAATTCACTCTATTATAAAAGTAGTAAGTGGATGTTGTGATGAAAGTTTACAAACGATTGCTCAGGTTTATGAAATAGTAGTGAAGGCTGGTGTGCATAAGGCATCCTCTATTAAAGTAGCAGAAGCTGCAAAAATTATAGAAAACACTCAACGTGATTTGAATATTGCTTTAATGAATGAGCTTTCTATCATTTTTGACAAAATGAATATTAATACTTATGAAGTATTGGAAGCAGCTGGTACGAAATGGAATTTTTTAAAATTTCAACCTGGTTTAGTTGGAGGTCATTGTATTGGGGTAGATCCTTATTATTTGACGTATAAATCAAAAAAATTAGGGTATGATAGTCAGGTGATTTTAGCCGGCAGGGTAATCAATGATGGAATGGCTGCTTATGTTGCAAAGAAAGTGTTACAACATATTATTCAGCATAATGGCAATATTAAAGAAAGCAGGGTGTTGATCATGGGTGCTACTTTTAAAGAAAACGTTAGCGATATTCGTAATAGTAAAGTTGCTGATGTGGTTAAAGAGTTGTATTCATATTCTTTAAGTGTAGATGTGATAGATCCTTACGCAGAAAGTAATGATACGCTTCATGAATATGGATTTGAAATTTTAAAAGAAATTAGTACTAAATATGATGCTGTTATTCTTGCTGTGCCTCATAGCGAGTATACATCATTAGATGATTCTTACTTCGAGTCAATCACAAATAAAAATGCATTGATTGCAGATTTGAAAGGAATACACAGAGGTAAAGTGACTTCCAGGAGCTATTGGAGCTTATAAATTATTTCGTTTATGTCAACTCCTATTTTTCATACCCAAGATCTTTCCGAAAAAACTTTTTTGGTTACTGGTGGAGCCGGTTTCATAGGCAGTCATATTGCAGAATATTTATTGAAAAGTGGTGCCAAAAAAGTAAGAGTGCTGGATAATATGTCAAATGGCTTTTCTGCCAATCTTGAGATTTTAAAAAAGTTTGAAACATTTGAATTTATTGAGGGTGATATCAGGAATTCAGAAACTTGTTTGAATGCTTGTGAAGGGATAGAATATGTAAGTCATCAAGCTGCTTTAGGTTCTGTTCCACGATCTATTAAAGAGCCTCTTTATTTTAATGAAGTAAATGTTGGTGGGTTTGCAAATATGATTCATGCTGCCATTGAGAAAGGCGTAAAAGCTTTTGTTTATGCATCTTCATCTTCTGTGTATGGAGATGAGCCAAGCTTACCAAAAGTAGAAAGCCGAGTGGGTAATTGTCTTTCACCTTACGCTGCAACCAAAAAGACTAATGAGCTATATGCGGATGTGTTTTCAAAAGTATATGGGTTGCAAGTCATGGGATTTCGTTATTTTAATATTTTTGGCCCACGTCAAGATCCTGATGGTCCGTATGCTGCTGTTATTCCTTTGTTTGTAAAAGGGATACTTCAGCAATTACCTGTTTATATTAATGGGGATGGTGGACAAACAAGAGATTTTACTTTTGTTGATAATGCTGTTCAAGCTAATATTAAAGGGATGCTGTGTGCTAATAAAAATGCTTTTGGTAACGTTTATAATGTTGCTGTAGGGGAAAGCTATTCGGTACTTCAACTTTTTAATGATTGCATTACTGAATTACAAAAAGATTTTAAACCAATTTATAGAGAGCCAAGAGCAGGCGATATTAGAAATTCTTTAGCGGATATTGAATTGGCTAAAGAATTGTTAGGGTACCAGCCTACCAAAAATTTTAAACAAGGATTAGTAGATACGATTCAATACTTTAAAAAATATTATTCATAAATATGGCAATTATTAAAACAGAGTTTCCCGGATTGTTCATTATTGAACCGACTATATTTGAAGATAGCCGAGGTTATTTTTTTGAGAGTTATAATGAAAGAACTCTTGCAAATGAAGGGATTGTTACCAAGTTTGTGCAAGATAACCAAGCGAAATCTTCGTATGGTGTAATTAGAGGTATGCATTATCAATTGAATCCTCATGCACAAACAAAGTTGATTAGAGCTTTAAGCGGCTCTATATTAGATGTAGTACTAGACTTAAGGAAAGGATCACCCACTTATGGCAAGCATTATGCAATAGAATTATCCGCAGAAAATAAAAAACAATTTTACATACCTCAAGGTTTTGCGCACGGCTATTCTGTTTTGTCGGAAACAGCCGAAGTATTATATAAATGCGATGCTTTTTACAGTAAAGAAACTGAAGCTGGTATTCAATTCTATGACCCTGCCCTTAATATTGATTGGAAAATTCCTGCAGAAAAACAAATTATATCTGAAAAGGATAAACAGCATCCAACATTTGAAAATTGCAAAAACAATTTCGTATTGTAATCACTCAAAATCATTTTATGTCAACTATACAAGTTTTAGTAACCGGGGCTAACGGACAATTAGGAAATGAGTGTAAGCAGCTAGCTTCTTCTATGCCTAATGCAAAATTTTATTTTACAGATATAGAAGAGTTATCGATTACAGATGCCTCTGCAATTGAGCATATTTTTGCATCGAATCATTTTAATTTTTGTATCAATGCAGCGGCTTATACAGCAGTAGATCAGGCGGAAACGGATCAAGAAAAAGCTATGGCAATCAATGCCACAGCAGTTGGCTATTTGGCATCAGCTTGCCAAAAGTATAATTGCCGACTCATACATGTTTCAACCGATTATGTTTTTGATGGTGAAAAGGATAGTGGGTATAACGAAGATGATTCTACAGGGCCTACAAATGTATACGGGATTACAAAATTAGAAGGAGAAAGGTTAGCAATCCAAAATAATCCTATGAGTGTCATTATCAGAACTTCATGGGTGTATAGTTATTTTGGAAAGAATTTTGTGAAGACAATGATGAAACTAATGCAAGAGCGTACTGAAATTAGCGTTGTTTCTGATCAAATTGGTAAGCCAACGTATGCAGCAGATTTGGCTGCAGCAATTTTTGCAATCATGCAAAAAAGTGATAGTGTTCCGGCAGGTATTTATCATTTTTCAAATCAAGGTGTTATTTCTTGGCATGACTTTGCAACGGCTATACAACAAATTGGTGGATATGAATGTTTGGTTCATCCCATCCCTTCAAGTGCCTATCCAGTTCCTGCAAAAAGGCCTAATTATTCGATATTGAACACACACAAAATAGAAACGATTGTTGGCATTACGCCACCTTTTTGGAGAGATAGTTTAGAAAAATGTATGCAGCTTCTTAATGCCTAAGCGTAACAACTTTATTTATATTTCATGAATTTATTTTCAATCAATAGCCGCATCATTGTTACCTGTAGTAATCGTTTGTCGCCATTTCTACAAAAAGAAATCAATGAGCTCGGTTATGAATCAATACGTGTTTTTAAAACCGGAGTTGAGCTTTTTGGAAACATGAATGATTGCATTAGATTGAATCTTCATTTGAGATGTGCCAGTCAGGTATTGTTTTCTGTGAAAGAATTTACTGCCTATACAGCCAATGATTTGTATAAAGAAATGATCAAAATAGAATGGGAAGATATGATCCCAGCTAATGAATATTTCTCAATCAGCAGTAATGTTACAAATGAAACAATTACCAATAATTTATTTGCCAATGTAAAATTAAAGGATGCTATTGCTGATCGGTTCAGAGAAAAAACAGGCGCTCGTCCGGATTCTGGTCCAAATTTAAATGGAGTCGTAGTTCACTTGTATTGGAAAGAAAGTTATGCAGAGTTATTTATTGATACAAGTGGAGAAACGTTATCAAAACACGGATATAGAAAAATACCCGGAAAAGCGCCAATGCTTGAATCATTGGCGGCAGCAAACTTATTGGCGACATCTTGGGATCGATCATCTACATTTATCAATCCCATGTGTGGTTCTGGTACAATTGCAATAGAAGCAGCGATGTTGGCTACGAATAGGAAACCTAGTTTGTATAGAGAAAATTATTCGTTTATGCATCTATGCGGATATGATGAATCCGTGTATGACAAATTATTCAAAGAGATGGAATCTCAGGTGAAAGAAGTTGCTGGTTTAAAAATCATTGCATCGGATATTAGTGAAGATGCAATTCAGATTTCCAAAGTGAATGCGGGGATAGCAGGCGTTGAAGAATTAATAGAATTTCAATGTTGTGATTTTGCCGATACTGTTATTTTAGAAAACGAACCGGGTGTTGTGTATTTTAATCCCGAATATGGAGATAGATTAGGCGATGAGATGGAACTACAGGCAACCTATGCCAGAATGGGAGATTTTTTGAAACAATCTTGTAAAGGATATTTTGGATATATTTTTACGGGGAATCTCGAGTTAGCCAAAAAAATTGGTTTGAAACCAAAAAGGAGAATTGAATTTTACAACGGAAAAATCGATTGCCGACTTTTTGAATATGAATTGTATGAAGGGAGTAGAGAAAAAAAATCTATTCAATAATTTTATCAGTGTTGTTGAGAATTTTTTAAAAAACTATTTTTTTATTTCATTGAATAAAGCCAGATGCGTAATTTCTTTTTAATAGTGTATTTACTAACCACTCCTGTTTTTCTTCAGGCACAAAGAATTGCAATAGGTTCGATTTCACCTGACTCTTCAGCTAAATTAGATATATCTTCAAATACTGGAGGGTTTTTGCCTCCTCGTATGACTTACGTTCAAAGAAATGCCATTCAAAATCCTGCCCAAGGCCTTATTTTATATTGTATAGACTGTGGTATAGATGGAGAGCTAGAATATTTTAATGGACAATCTTGGAAAAATTTTAGTGGAGGAACTGCAGCAACTGCAAAAAATATTCCTACGATTTCTACCACAACCACGAGCAACGTAACGAATACAGCCGTATTATCTGGAGGTAATGTTTTGAATGATGGAGGATTACCTGTGCTTTCTAGAGGTGTTGTATGGAGTGATACAGGAGTACCCACAATAAATTTACCTACAAAAACAATAGATAGCAGCGGGGTTGGGATATTTACCAGTCGAATTGCTGGACTTACTCCTAATACCACTTATCAATTAAGAGCATATGCAACCAATGCATTGGGAACAGCTTACGGAGACCTATATACGTTTAATACTTTGTTAGATTCAGGCAAGTATTATGAATATGCGATTCTTCCTTCAGCAACTCATTCGGCTATTACTACTTATAATAATGAACATGAGGTTGTACTAGATACAAGAGTGCCTTTAAAGAATAAATTATTTCTATTTTTACCGGGTACTACAGGATATCCAGCTGTATATAAGCAAATAGTAAAAAGGGCAGCTGCATTAGGTTATCATGCAATTGGGTTAATGTATCCCAATAATTCAGATATATATACAGCAGCCGGTTCTAACAATGATTTGAATGAATTTGGAAAATGCAGACAAGAGATTTTTGATGGTTCGGATCAAACCACAGGGGTAAATGTGAATACTGATAATTGTATTAAAACAAGACTCAATAAGCTTTTAGTATATTTGCAGCAACATTATCCAGGCCAAGCTTGGCAACAATTTTTAGTAAATGGTGAGATAGATTGGTCAAAGTGTGTTGTTTCAGGGCATTCACAGGGGGGCGGCCATGCTTTTTTTATAGCAAAGAAATTTTTAGTGGATAGAGTAATAAGTTTTTCATCAATTGATTGGAATACAAATCTCAATCAAAGTGCTACTTGGGTAACTCAACCAGGACCAACACCTATTTCAAAATTCTATTCTTTTAACGGATTAAGAGATCAAATTTTTAGTTATTCAAATGTAGTAACACAACTTTCTGAAATGGGATTAACGGGCCCGGCAATCAGTATTGACTCCAATCAGCCGCCATATTCCAATAGTCATACTTTAACCACCAATGCAACTGCATCAATATTGGTTTTATTTCCAGATCATAATATTACCGTATTAGATGCGTATGTTCCAAAAGACAATCAGGGTAATGTGGTTAGCAGTTTTTTAAATGCTTGGACGTATTTGCTGAATTATTAAATATTGTGTTTTATATAGAAAAAAATTATGAGCACAAAAAAGGTTCGAATTTCGAACCTTTTTTTATTTATTATAACCCCATTTTTGATTTTAGATTACTATCAATTGCATCTAAAAATTCTTCGGTATAAAGGTAATGATCACCATGACTAACTTTATTTCCGTGAATGCAAACGGCTAAGTCTTTTGTCATTTTGCCACTTTCTACTGTTTCAATACAAACAGCTTCTAGGGCGTTACAGAAATTGATTAATTCCTGGTTGTTATCTAGTTTACCACGAAAAGCCAAGCCTCTTGTCCAAGCAAAAATGGATGCAATTGGGTTGGTACTAGTAGGTTTACCTGCTTGGTGATCACGGTAGTGACGTGTTACGGTGCCATGAGCCGCTTCTGATTCCATTGTTTTTCCATCTGGAGTTACGAGAACAGAAGTCATGAGTCCTAGAGACCCAAACCCTTGAGCAACGGTATCACTTTGTACGTCTCCGTCATAGTTTTTACAAGCCCAAACAAAATTTCCATTCCATTTTAAAGCACTGGCAACCATGTCATCAATCAATCGGTGTTCGTATGTGATTCCAGCAGTTTCGTATTGAGCTTTGAATTCATTTTGATATACTTCTTCAAAAATATCTTTGAATCTTCCATCGTATTTTTTTAAGATAGTATTTTTTGTAGAAAGATACAATGGCCATTTTTTGCTTAATGCCATATTGAAACAGCTTCTGGCAAATCCATAAATACTCTCATCGGTATTGTACATAGCCATTGCCACGCCATCGCCTTTGTAATTGTAAACTTCAAAAACTTGAGGCTCACCTCCGCCTTCTGGTGTAAAGGTCATAGTAAGCTTCCCTTTTCCTTTGATAACTGTGTCGGTTGCACGATATTGATCACCAAATGCATGACGTCCCACAATGATGGGAGCTGTCCAATTGTTTACCAATCTAGGCACATTTTTCATTACAATAGGCTCTCTAAAAACAGTGCCATCTAAAATATTCCGAATGGTTCCATTAGGGCTTTTCCACATTTGTTTTAAACTGAATTCCTTTACACGAGCTTCATCAGGTGTAATGGTAGCGCATTTGATTCCTACGCCACAGGCCTTGATTGCATTAGCCGCATCAATGGTTACTTGATCGTTTGTTGCATCTCTATGTTCCATTCCTAGATCAAAATATTGAATAGGAACTTCTAAATAAGGAAGAATTAATTTGTCTTTGATGAATTTCCAGATAATGCGAGTCATTTCATCGCCATCTAATTCTACTACGGGATTACTTACTTTAATTTTTGCCATACTTCTAATAATTTGAAGCGCAAAAGTAAGGATTATTTATATTTATTAAGCTTGCTCTTCCCAAATTTGACACAAGTGCACAATGGTTTCGGTTGCTTTTGCCATATCTTCTACACCAATCCATTCAAGTTTGCTGTGTATATTTTGCATGCCGGTAAAAATATTGGGGCAAGGAAGGCCCATATAGCTAAGTCTGCTGCCATCTGTACCCCCACGAATACTTTCTTTTTTAAGGTCCAGTCCAGCTCTTTTGATTGCTTCTGCAGCATTGGCGGCTACTGCTGGGTATTGGTCTAGCACTTCTTTCATGTTTCTGTATTGTTCTTGTGCTACATACTCCATGGAAGCTCCAGGATAGGAAGCTACTACTTCTTGGGCAATTTTTTTTAGTCTTTCATGGTGTGCTAACAACCCTTCAAGGGTAAAGTCTCTCACTATAAATTGAATGGTTGACTTTTCAGCAATGCCATTTACAGCAACAGGATGAACAAATCCTTGTCTGCCTTCGGTTGTTTCTGGGCTCCATTCATTTTTGGGTAATGCATTAAGAACGTCTCCGGCTATTTTGATAGCATTCACTAGGGTGTCTTTAGCATAACCAGGATGTGCAATTACTCCATGTATAGTGATTGTAGCAGCATCTGCGCTAAAGGTTTCATCTTCCAAGCTTCCGGCTTCACCTCCATCTAATGTATATCCAAAAGACGCACCAATCTTTTGCATATCAATTTTTGCTGTTCCTTGTCCTACTTCTTCATCAGGTGTAAATACGATTTTGACATCTCCATGTTTAATACTTGGATTTTGCAACATGGTGCGAACAGCTTGCATAATTACAGCCACTCCGCTTTTATCATCTGCACCCAGTAGGGTATTCCCACTAGCCGTGATTATGTTTTTTCCGATGTGTTTTTGTAAATAAGGACTGTTGGTAATTGATAAGACTTGTGTTGTATCATCTGGAAGTACAATATCATTACCAGAGTAGTTTTCATGCAGTATTGGTTTTACATTATATCCACTGCAATCTGGAGCGGTGTCTACATGAGAACAAAAACAGATGATAGGTATGTTTTTTTTATCAGAGTTAGTGGAAATGCTAGCATACACATATCCAAATGCATCTTCTTCTGCATCACTCACACCCATTGATACTAATTCTTCTTGAAGAAGTTTGCTTAAATTCTTTTGTTTCTCAGTAGTAGGATGTTGAATACTATTGGGATCGCTTTGGGTGTCTATCTGAACATAACGCATAAAGCGGTCTGTAAGTTCTTTTTTATTTATAGAAACCATAAGTAAAAGTTGTTAATTTTTTCTACGAGGAAATTTAAAAAAATAATCAACTGATTAAGCAATTTCAACCAATTCAATATCAAAAACAAGTTCTTTTCCAGCTAAAAAATGGTTCGCATCTAAAAGAATTACGTCTTCTTTTATTTCCATAACTACTACAGGAAAAGGTTGTCCCATTTCGTTGTTTAATGATAATGTCATCCCCAACTCTAATTTCATGCCTTCTGGAACATTAGAAGCAGGAAAAGGGATGATAGCTTCTTCACTTCTAACGCCATAAGCATCTTCTGGTGCGATTTGAATCGTTTTTTTCTCTCCAATCGTCATGCCAGGCATTGCGGCATCAAATCCTTTGATCATTTGTCCCGCACCTACTGTGAATTCAAGTGGTTCTCTACCAGTAGAAGAATCAAATTGTTCGCCTGAGGTTAATTTTCCTGTGTAATGTACCTTTACCAAATCGCCAGCTTTAACTTGTTGCATAAATTGTTTTTTTTGATTTTTTGTAAAAAAGCGTCTACATTCAATTACACCTTTCTACTTAGTTACAAGTGGGGGCAAATGGAAAGTAAAATGCACTGATTTTTAGGCAATATTATAAAGAAAAAACAACTCTGCCGAATTAAAAAACTTTGCTCAACTTTGATATATGAATAAAATATACAGCTGTATAATATTTCTAATGCTTTTTGCATTGATAGCGCCATCACAGAGGGCAACTTTAAAAAAAAGAAAACTTCTTCATCAAACGCAGCAAATCATTCCAGGAGATGAAAAAATGGAATTGTATTTGCCTTTATTACAAGGGAAAAAAGTCGCTGTTTTTGCTAATCAAACTTCTGTAATTAAAGGCTCGCATATTGTAGACACTTTGGTAAAAAAAGGGGTAGATGTTGTTGTGATTTTTGGTCCAGAACATGGGTTTAGAGGTACTGCAGACGCAGGAGAACATGTATTAGATGGAATAGATTCAAAAACTGGTATTCCTGTTATTAGTTTATATGGGGATCATAAAAAACCCACAAAAGACGATCTGAAAGGGGTGGACGTGATTTTATTTGATATTCAGGATGTTGGTGTTCGTTTTTACACCTATATATCTTCTCTTCAATATTTAATGGAGGCGGCGTTAGATCAAAATAAGCCCTTGATTATTTTGGATAGACCTAATCCAAACGGTTTTTATATTGATGGACCAGTATTAGATACTGCTTTTAGAAGCTTTGTGGGTATGCAGCCTGTTCCAATTGTATATGGGATGACAATCGGCGAATATGCCTTAATGTTATATGGAGAAAAATGGCTGCAATTGAATACATACAATGAACAAAAAAAGAAATTAATAACTGTGATTTCATGTAAAAATTATACACATGATTCTAAATATGCACTTCCAGTAAATCCTTCCCCCAATTTGAGAGAAATGCAATCTATTTATTTATATCCTTCCCTATGTTTTTTCGAAGGGACTGTTATTAGTGAGGGAAGGGGAACGTCAACCCCCTTTCAAGTTTTTGGGCATCCGGACTTGCCTCATCGTTTGTATTCTTTTACACCTCTTCCAAATGAAGGCGCAAAAAGCAGTAAATGTTTTTATAAAAAATGCTACGGATGGATTTTGTCAGGCTCTGAAAAAGAAGTTCTTGATTTGTTAGATAAAAAAATTCAGTTACAATATCTAATTAAAGCCTATCAACAATTTCCTGGAAAGGATAGCTTTTTCTTGAAAAATAATTTCTTTAATAAATTAGCAGGAAACGACAGGTTGATGAGACAAATAAAAGAAGGAGTTACTGAATCAGAAATCAGAAAAAGTTGGAACCCTGCATTAGATTCATTTAAAGTAGTTAGAAAAAAATATTTATTGTATAAAGATTTTGAAAATAAAAAGTAAGAATGAGTTATAAAAATTTGAGAATTGTTTTTATGGGAACCCCTTCTTTTGCTGTGGCATCTTTGGAAAAACTGTTAGAAGCTGGTTGCAATATTGTGGGGGTAGTAACTTCTCCAGATAAACCAGCTGGGAGAGGATTACAAATGCAACAAAGTGAAGTTAAAAAATTTGCAACGTCAAAAGGGTTATTAGTACTACAACCTGAAAAATTGAAAGAGCCATCTTTTGTAAGTCAATTAGAAGAACTGCATGCAGACTTACAAATAGTAGTAGCTTTTAGAATGCTTCCTGAAATAATTTGGAATATGCCTCCAATGGGCACTGTCAATTTACACGGGTCCTTACTCCCACAATACAGAGGAGCTGCCCCTATTAATTGGGCTATCATGAATGGAGAAAAAGTAACAGGGGTAACTACTTTTAAATTAAAACATGAAATCGATACGGGGGATATTTTACTTTCTGAAACTATAGAAATCACACCAGAAGAAACTGCTGGAACTTTGCATGATAAAATGATGATAGTTGGTGCTGATGTGTTATTGAAGACTGTAGAATTGCTTTCATTAAATAAATGTGACGAAATCCCACAACAAAGTCACATGAATATAAAATCAGCTCCGAAAATATTTACTGAAATCTGCAAAATTGATTGGGAAAATTGTTGTGAAGATATTTTTAATAAAATAAGAGGCTTATCCCCATATCCTGGTGCGTTTACTTATTTGGAAGCAAAAAAACTAAAAGTCTTTTTTGCCAGTATAGAAATTACGCCCACAAATACAAAAGTTGGCGTGATACAAACCGATCAAAAAAGTTATATTAGAGTAACAGCAAATAACGGGTACGTATATCTCACAGATATACAACTAGAAGGTAAAAAAAGAATGAGTGTTAGCGATTTTTTAAGAGGTTACCGAATGGGTAATAATTAATAAGCAATCATTACATCAAATGTTTCTGAGGTGGCGCCTAACTCTTCTGCAGCTGCTTTGCTAATGCTTAATACTAGCTCACTGTTTTTATTAATGTCTGGAATTACATCCAATACTTTCGCATATACAAAACGTTTATTGGCTTTATTGGTGACTTTTACAATAGTACCTGCTAAAGCTTTGTTATGCAAACAATAGTACATCCCATCATCCCATCCACTGGTGCTTTTAAATTGTCCTGCTTTTCCAGATTCCTCAACTGAACTAGATTTTCCTTTTGATTGCTCTGTGTATTGAGCTTTGAAAAATCCTCCATCTGCGTATTTTCTTGATCCAGGTGCCGGGGGAATGTAAGTGGTTGTGTCAGTGATTTTGATTTTTGGCTGAGTATTTGTTTCAGATGTAGTTGGTGCAATGACTTGTGTGTTATTATTATTTGTTGAATTGATAGCAATAGGTTTAGAAATAGTTTTTGTCTCTTCGCTTGCAGTGATTTTTGTCCCCCCATTTTTAGTGTACCCAACAATCAAATTTGTTCCTTCGTTTACGGCGTCTGATGTTAAGTTATTCCATTTTTTTAAACTGTCCATAGGGACTTTATTGTATTGCATGCGGATTTGAAATAGGTTCTCTTTCTTTTGAACAACATGATAAATAGGAGAGAGCGTTTCAGGAACAGCCTTTGTTTCAACAGCCTTAGTTGTTTTTGTGGGAGAAGACTTCTTTTGATCTGAAGCTTCAGGAGTGGTTTTTGTAACAACGTTTGTTGTTGCTAACGGCTGCATAGTAGTCTTAGCAGGTATTTTAATAACCTGGCCCATTGTTAAACCTTGTTCGAAAGGAATATTGTTGTATGCGGCTAATTCTCTTGGGTGAACGTTGTAAATTCTGCCAATAGAAAAAAGAGTTTCTTTTGGTCCAACAGTGTGTGTTTTTTGAGCGAGAGCAAAAACAGGAAGAAAAAATAAAACAAAAAAGATTTTTTTTAGTAGGTGTTTCATTTTTTAAAAGTTTAATTACTCACAAATATGAGAAATAATATTGGTTTATTGCTATGTTACTTATGAATTATCCTCCATTCTTTAGGGTAGTAATTATTAATACGATTGGGTAAAATTTTTGCAAAGCCTAAGGGCAAACCTTTGTATTGAATAATTACCCATCCCAATAACTCACTTTGTATATTTATTGTATGTAAACGTAAATAATCAAGTGCTTGTGGCAGAGTTAGCTCAATAAATGGTATTTTATTCGAATAAAAAGTACTCATTGCTAAATCATGTGATGGTATGATGGAATCTCTAGCAATGGTTCCAATGTTTACGCCCACCTTTTTTATGTACAAGTTTTTTTGGAGAAAGGGTATTTCTTGTAACAGAAGATTTGGAAAAGCAATCAAATGATCCTTCCATTGAAAAACGCCTGTTGCATCATCTAGTACTGTCCAATTTTTAATGGAGTCCTTATTTTTTATGATTTGTAGTTTCTCTGTATTTCCTTTTTTGTATTGATGGTGTACACTTTCTTTTTTTCTAAAAGCACTCATAAAAAAGCCTTCTCCTTTCACTTTGTCTGGATAACATCTGTACCCATACCCTTTTTTTATTGGGCTCATTGTTTCTATAATATTCCAATTAGCGTTAAGTTTTAATCCTATACTTTCCATTTCATAGTTAGAGAGTAGCCAATCTATTATATTTTCATTTTCACTCTCAGAGTATGAGCAGGTGGAGTATACTAAAATGCCTCCGGGTTTTAAGGAAAGCATAATATCGGCCAGGATTCTTTCTTGTCTCTGACTGCAAAGCTTAACATTATCCAGGCTCCATTCATTGATGGCATTTGGGTCTTTTCGAAATAATCCACTTCCACTGCAGGGTGCATCAACAACAATCACATCAAAATAATTAGGTAGTCGTTGAAAATCTTTTGGGTCATTGTTTGTCACCAAAACATTCATCGCCCCCCATTTTGTAATATTTTCTGTAAGTATAGATGCTCTTGATTTAATAACTTCGTTGGATATTAATAAACTTTCTTTCGATAAAATTGATTGTAACAAAGTTGATTTTCCTCCAGGTGCGGCACATAGGTCTAATACTTTTAGCGGTTCATGCAGTTGGCAAGTTTGTGTCAATGCTTCTTGTATGAGCATGCTGCTAGCTTCTTGAACGTAATAACATCCTGCATGAAACAATGGATCTAATGTAAAAGATGGACGATTGGTCAGATAGTAACCATGTGACGCCCATGGAATTTTTTCTTCAATTGAAATAGCGGAATCAGAAATGGAAAATGGTTTATTTGGATTAATCCTTATGGAAGTTATTTGATTATCTTCTTTATGTGAATCTAAAAAAGCAGTGGAATCAAATCCAGGCAATCCTTTCAGAGAATCAATGAATACATTTGGTAAAGTAGTTTTCATATAAAATTACTTATCGCTTTTACATGACAAGTTAATTACCAAACGAATTTGGATGGTTATGAATTTTTAATCTCTGTGCATAGGTCTTGCAATACTTTTTTTGCGTCACCAAAAAGCATAGAGGTTTTTGGTCTGAAGAATAAATCGTTTTCGATGCCGGCATAACCTGGCTTCATACTACGTTTATTTACTATTACAGTCTTTGCTAATTCAACATTTAAAATAGGCATTCCGTAAATTGGTGAAGCGGGGTCGGATTTCGCAGCTGGGTTAACGACATCATTGGCTCCAAGTATAAAAACAACATCAGTTGTTGCAAATTCATCATTGGCTTGTTCCATTTCAAGAAGATGGTCATAACTAACATCCGCTTCCGCTAACAATACATTCATGTGTCCAGGCATACGACCTGCAACCGGATGAATGGCATATTTTACTTCTACCCCTTTTTCTGTAAGAATTTTTTCTAATTCATGACAAGCATGTTGCGCCTGTGCCACTGCCAATCCATATCCAGGTACAATCATTACTTTATTGGCATAGGTCATTACCATAGCTGTATCACTCAAAGAAATTTCTTTATGATGTCCTTGTGCGCCACCTAATGAACCAGCTACACCTGCTTTAGCTCCTCCACCAAAAGAGCCAATCAATACATTTTTTAAAGAACGATTCATGGCTTTACACATCAATATGGTTAATAAAGTTCCTGCGGCACCTACCAATATTCCTCCTGTCAACATTACTTTATTGTCATATAAAAAACCTCCGCAAGCAGCTGCAACACCAGTAAATGAATTCAATAATGAAATTACCACTGGCATATCTGCTCCGCCAATTGGCATAACAAAAAAGATACCATATATCAAAGAAAGAGCTAGAATAACATATAGTAACATGCTTTGCTCAGGATGCATTACTAAAAAAGTGGCACAGCCAATAGCCGCTGCCAGCATCAGAAGATTTAGAATGTTTTGACCCGTAAAACTCATGTCTTTTACTTTGCCATTCAATTTACCCCAAGCAATCATACTACCAGCAAAAGAAACAGAACCAATGATAAGTCCGATTACGATGATTAACACTTTGGTTTGTTCATGAGGAATAAATAAAGGATTAGGATTAGAAAGCATTTCTTTACTTAAGTGATTAAACTCTACCAAAGAAATTAATGCAGCACAAGCACCACCCATCCCATTAAACAGACTCACCATTTCTGGCATTGCTGTCATTTTTACTTTTTTTGCAGCTAAGGTTCCAATAATGGCACCGATGAGCAATCCGCCAAAAATCCATGTGTAATTATGAAGGTATTCGCCTGTTTCGATGTCTTTGTATAGAAAAATAGTGCCAAAAATTGCTATGCTCATACCGGCAGCAGCTAATAAGTTGCCTTTTCTAGCAGATGCAGGGTTGGAAAGCATTTTAAGTCCTAAGATAAAAGTAATTGAACCTATTAAGTAACAAATGGTTAGTAAGTATTGACTCATTATGTTTGGATTGAAGGGTAAAATTTGGTTTAAAGTGATGTGTGAACGGGTAATTGTATTTATTTTTTCTTCTTAAACATTTCTAGCATTCTATCTGTAACCACAAATCCGCCTACTACGTTTAATGTACCTAAAAGAACAGCTAAAAACCCTAATGCGAGTGCTAAATAGTTATCCTGTTCTGCTTTTCCCATTACGATGATAGCACCTATGATGACAACGCCATGAATGGCATTTGCACCACTCATCAACGGGGTGTGCAAAACGCTTGGTACTTTTTCGATAATTTCTATTCCAACAAAAATCATTAGAATTACCGTATAAATAATTTGCTGATTTTCTTGTATAAAATGCAATGCTTGTTCCATGCTTGATTTATTTTAAAAAGTTAGGATTCAATATTATTGTGATGATTAGTTGTTGATGAGTCCGGCTACTCTTTCATTGGTTATTTTTCCTTCATGAGCAACGCATGTTCCTAATACCAAATCGTCTTCAAAATTCACATGAAGAGACCCTTCTTTAGTGACAATTAATTGTAAAAAGTTTAAAATGTTTTTGCCGTACAATTTACTGGCATCACTTGGCATAGAACCAGGTAATTTGGAATTGCCAACAATGCTCACTCCGTTTACAACTACTGTTTCATCATTTTTAGTACATTCAGTATTGCCTCCGGTTACTGCGGCTAAGTCTATAATAACAGAGCCGTTTTTCATTTGGGCAATCATTTCTTTTGTGATTAGAACGGGCGCTTTTCTTCCTGGAATTTGAGCGGTTGTAATTACGATATCTGCCTTTGCAACGCTTTCGGCAATTTTTGCTTTTTGTCTTTGAAGGAATTCTTCAGTTTGCTCAACAGCATAACCTCCAGCCTTAGACGCATCAGCTGCGCCTTCTACTTCTACAAACTTTGCCCCTAAACTCATTACTTCTTCCTTTACTGCGGGCCTTGTGTCAAATACTTCAATAACAGCCCCTAACCTTTTTCCAGTGGCAATAGCTTGAAGTCCAGCAACACCAGCACCCAAAATCAGCATTTTGGCCGGTGCAATGCTTCCTGCAGCGGTCATGAACATGGGAAAGTATTTAGGATATAAGTTTGCAGCAAGCAGTACTGCTTTGTATCCTGCAATATTAGCCTGACTACTCAATACATCCATGCTTTGAGCCCTTGTGGTTCTTGGCAACATATCCATACTGAATACGGTACATTGATGTTGGTTCCATGTATTGATTGCTTGAAAGTTAAACAATGCTTGGTAGAAGCCGATTAATACTTTTCCTTTTACTAAAGAATGATCGCTTGCTTCTAATGGGTTGATCGAAAGAACAACTGTTGATTTTTCTAACACTTCATTTCTGCTAGCGATGGTTGCACCTGCTTCGGTGTATTTATCATTTGTTGCAAAAGATTGTTCGCCCGCTCCAGATTCAACAATTAAATCAAGTTGCATTTTTTTTAGAATAGCAACATGTTCTGGGAGGAGTGAAACTCTCGTTTCAAATGTAGGTTCTTTGAGTAAGCCAATTGTCATAGTATATAATATTGTGACGAAGGTAAGAAAAATTAAAATTGAATACAGTAATGCTGAATGGCTTTGAAATCTTTTTTAAAAAAAACAAAGCCGATAAAAAACAAATCGATACTTAAGGTTACACTTGGATGGTTTTTTATTTCTTCCCAAGCCCTCTCCATTTCTGCGCTCCAGTGAATGTCATCAAAAACAAAAATCGAATTTTCGTTTGCGGATGATAGTAATTTTTCGAAATAATCGAGGGTAGGTTTTTTTTTGTGATTGCCATCAATGAATGCAAAATCAATTGCTTGATTTTGTTTTAAAAATGCCGGCAACGTTTGCGAAAAATCTCCTTGATGTAATTGAATGTTCTCAATTTTTTGTAAATGAAAATTGTGTTGAGCTATTTCTGCAATTTTTGTGGCACCTTCAAACGTGTGAACAACTGCGTTAGCATTTGCGGTAGCTAAATAAGAAGTGGTAATTCCAAAGGAAGTTCCCAATTCAATAATAGTATTAGGTTTATAATACGAAACAACATTATAAAGTAACTGAGAGAATTTCTTAGGCTTTAGAGAGCTGGCGGCTATTTTATCAATTCTACGAGTATTTGTTTTGATGATGGATGATCCTGCACCAAAATCTTCAACTTCAATAAATGATTTATTTTTCAACAAGATACTTCTGTGCGATTCAATGGAATGAAAGGAGGGCTGTTGTTTTTTATTATTCAGCAATTGAGTGATAAAGTTAAAAACAAATGGAGAGTGAACGCCATGACCTTTTTTGTTAGATGCCGTCAACCAGTATCGAATATATTTTTTTGCTATGGTTAGGTGAGAATACAAATTAAATAGTATCAATTTAAAAGTAAAAATCAAGAAGTCTTTTTGTCCCAAACTTCGAAAGAATAAGGATAAGCGTGTTTTTCGTCTGATGTAAAATCCTCAGATGATTGTAGTTCCCAGTTGGATGAATTCAATTCGGGAAAAAATGTATCGCCCTCTATAATTGTATGCACTCTGGTCAAATAAATTCTATCAGCTATATCCATGCTCTCTTTGTAAATCTGACCTCCACCAATGATGAAAATTTCTTTGCAATTGGTTTCTTTTGCTTTTGCAATTGCTTCATCAAGGCTGTTTGCTTTGATTACATTTTCTGAATTCCAGTTTTCCTGAGTGGTAATTACAATATTCACTCTTCCGGGCAATGGTTTGTTTACCGATTCATATGTTTTTCTACCCATGATTACCACAGCGCCCCAAGTTGTATTTTTAAAAAAACGCAAATCATTAGGCAGGTGCCATAGCAGTTGATTGTTTTTTCCTATTGCGTTATTGGTTGAAGCAGCTACTACTAATGAAATCATTGATATCTTGTTTATTTTTTAGTGTATCGGCGGGGATACCTATTGAAATCATTTACACGGCCACTGGGGCTTTAATTCCTGGATGTGATTGATAATTTATTAATTCAAAATCCTCGTATGTAAAACCAAAAATATCTTTGATGTTTGGATTGATTTTCATTTGAGGAAGCGGTAATGGAGTTCTTGTTAATTGTAAGTCGGCTTGTTCAAAATGATTGTTATATAGATGCACATCTCCAAAAGAATGAACAAAATCACCATATTCTAAATCACACACTTGTGCAATCATCATGGTTAATAATGCATAGGAAGCAATATTAAATGGAACACCTAAAAAAACATCAGCACTTCTTTGATATAATTGGCAACTCAGTTTCCCGTTTGCTACGTAAAATTGAAACAGACAATGACAAGGCATGAGTTTCATTTTGGGTAGATCTGCTACATTCCAAGCAGAAATAATCATTCTTCTGCTATCTGGATTTGTCTTGATCGTATGAATCAATTCTTTAACTTGATCCACTACTACGCCATTCGCGCCTTCCCAGCTTCTCCATTGTTTACCATACACTGGCCCTAAATCTCCTTTTTCATCTGCCCATTCATCCCATATCGATACGTTGTTCTCTTTTAAATATGCAATATTGGTTTCGCCTTTTAAGAACCAAAGCAACTCATATATGATGCTTTTTAGATGAGTTTTTTTAGTTGTAACCAAAGGAAATCCTTCAGACAAATTAAATCTCATCTGATATCCGAAAACGCTTCTTGTCCCGGTACCTGTTCTGTCATTTTTATCAGTACCACTTGTTTTGATATGTTTTAATAAGTCGAGATATTGTTGCATAGGTGCAATATAATTCAATTGTTCCAAAGGTTGAAAAAGTTCAAAGGGTTCCAAAAGTTAAACCTCTTGAACCTCTTGAACCTGTTTTGCTGTTCCAAAGGTTGGAAAAGTTCCAGATATTCCAAACGTTAACCTCTTGAACCTCTGAAACCTCTTGAACCTCTGAAACCTCTTGAACCTCTCAAACCCTTTTGTTATCTTTGTGCTTTAATGAATCAAATGAGCAAGAAAGGGAAAGTTTTAATGGCAATGAGTGGAGGTATTGATAGTACCGTTGCAGCATTGATGCTACATAAGGAGGGATATGAAGTAGTAGGGATTACTATGAAAACTTGGGATTATGCAGATAGTGTAGGAGTTACTAGTAAAAAAGAAACGGGCTGTTGTAATTTAGATAGTTTTAATGATGCCAGGATGGCTGCAGTTGAACATGGTTTTCCACATTTTATTTTAGATATCAGAGAAGAATTCGGTGACTTTGTGATAGAGAATTTTGTTGATGAATATATTGCGGGAAGAACACCCAATCCTTGTGTAATGTGCAATACCCATATCAAATGGCGCGCCTTGCTTAAAAGAGCAGATGCTTTAGGTTGTGATTATATCGCAACTGGACATTATGCTCAGGTTCATCAACATGATAACGGACGTTTTTTTATTAAAAAAGGGAAAGACGAATCTAAAGATCAAAGCTATGCTCTTTGGGGGCTTCAGCAGGACTTGTTAAGTAGAACATTGTTGCCACTTGGCATGTATCACAAAACAGAAATTCGTCAAATGGCTCATGATTTTGGTTATCCGGAATTGGCTAAAAAAAGCGAGAGTTATGAAATTTGTTTTGTCCCGGATAATGATTATCGTGGCTTTTTAAAAAGAAAAGTGCCAGGACTGGAGGAAAAAGTAATGAATGGCAACTTTGTTGATAAAGATGGAAATATTTTGGGTAAGCATAAAGGGTATCCTTTTTATACCATAGGACAAAGGAAAGGGTTAGATATTGCGCTAGGGAAGCCTGCTTTTGTAATTGAAATTATTCCTGAAACCAATGTGGTGGTTTTAGGAATGGAAGAGGAGCTTAATAAAACAGAAATGTTTGTTAATGGAATCAATTGGATAAAATATGATGGGATACAAGAAGGTATGGAGGTTGTGACAAAAATCCGATACAAAGATGCTGGTGCATTGAGTCAGGTTTATATGACTAAAAATGGCGTAAAAGTTGTATTTTACAATAATGTAAAAGGGATAGCTCCCGGGCAAAGCGCTGTTTTTTATGAAGGCAATGATGTAATAGGCGGCGGAGTGATTCAAAGACAATCTATTAATAATTTAGTATAACTTATGCAAAAGATAAGTCTGTTTGTAAAATCTATTTCCTTTTTGGGAGTTCTTGGTTTCTTATTGATGACTTCCACTTTATCTTGTACAAAAACAACAGAGACCATTGATCAAAACACATTAGAACAGTATTATCCATTGATACCTGGTAAGTATATAAAATATAATGTAGATTCTTTGGAGTATACAAACTTTGGCAAAGATTCCGTTCGAAGATTTTGTCAGGTAATGATGCAAGTGGATAGTCAAATTATGGATAATACTGGCGTTCCTGTTTATAGGATTTTTAGATATGAAAGACCAGATAGTACATCGCCTTGGATTCCTCAAGGAACATTAGCGGCTACCAATACAAAACGTACCATTGTTTATACAGAAAATAATTTAAAGTATATCAAATTGCAGTTTCCTGTTGAAGAATACAATTCTTGGAAAGGTAATATGTATTTAGATTCCTTTATTTCAAGAAATTATGACTATCAATATCTGCTAGATTGGGATTATTATTATTCAAATATTGGCGAGTCGATTCAATTCGGTAATGAAACGGTAAATGATATTATTACTGTTAATCAACGAAATGAGGTTCTCGGTTATCCTGAAAGTCCAAATGATATTAGCACAATCACATTGGCGTATGAAAAATATGCAAAAGGTATAGGAATGGTCTACAAGAAATTTAAATATAGATTAGTAGATCAGCAAAATTGTGCATGTGTAAACAATGATGTGTCTTATGAGGTTGTTTTCACTATGTATGAGCATAATTGATGATAGCAAGAGCAAATCACTTTTAATCATTACAACTTCCCATGAACATTATCATTAGAAAGGCTGAAGCTTCCGATGCAAAAAGCATGATGGGGTTAATAAAAGAGTTGGCATTATTTGAAAAAGCTCCACAAGAGGTAACGGTTTCTTATGAACATTTTGTAGATAGTGGATTTGGGGAAAATCCGGTTTATTGGGCGTATGTTGCTGAACTCTTAAATTTAGATGGCACAAAAGTAATCGTAGGCTTTGCACTGTATTACATAAGGTATAGCACTTGGAAAGGTCAAAGAATGTATTTAGAAGATATAATTGTAACAGAGGAGTATAGAGGTAAAGGTATCGGCAGTAGATTAATTAATCAATTGATTCAAGTATGCAAAGATTCAGCACTGAAAGGTATGTGCTGGCAAGTGTTAGATTGGAATACCCCAGCAATAAACTTCTACAAAAAGTTCCCTAGTGTGTTTTTTGATGGAGGATGGATGAATGTTCAAATGGACACTTGATTTTTTCCAAAATTCACTTGTATTCAAGCCTTTTTTCTTGAGATGAGCACTTGTGTCTTGAATATGATGTTATTATTATCGATTTTATTATCTTTATAATAAGTTTTTCATCAAAACAAAATTTTATGCAACCATCACGTCGTCAAAAGTTTACATTCTTTTTTTCCATTCTGATTGCTACATTCACATTCTTTTCTTGTCAAAAACAATTAGATTTTGAAGATACTCAATCAGGGCCTAATTCAAATGACACCACCACTTCTCCAGTCGATTTGACAACAAAAGTAAAAAGTAGTGTATCAGGTTTCGTGACAAATGAAAGTGATATTGCAGTGCCTGGTGCAGTAGTTACTGCAGGAGGTGTAACTGTAACCACTGATGTGTATGGTTATTTTTCTATCAAGAATATTGATGTAGTAAAAACAGCGGCAGTTGTAAAGGTTGAGTATCCAGGATACTTTAGTGGTATTAAAACTTATGTTGGTGTTCAAGATAAGTCTGCTTTTTTTCGAATAAAGTTAATTAAGAAGACAATTCAAGGTTCCGTTTCAGCAATTGCTGGTGGAGATGTCACATTGTCTAATGGATTAAAAATATCTTTTCCTGGATCAGCATTTGTAGTGGCGTTAACAAATACAACCTATTCAGGAACAGTTAATGTTGCAGCACAATGGTTAGATCCTACTTCAAAAGACTTAAGCAGCACAATGCCTGGAAACCTCAGCGGAATTGATGCATCTGGAAAACTAAAAGCATTGGAGACTTTTGGAATGACTGCTGTTGAACTAACGGGTGCATCTGGAGAAAAACTACAACTTGCTCCTGGAAAAAAAGCTACATTAACTATTCCTTTGCCTAGTAACATCCAAGGCAGCGCACCAAGTTCAATTCCTTTATGGTATTTTGATGAAAGCACTGGTCTGTGGAAAGAAGATGGGACTGCAACAAAAATCGGAACAAATTATATAGGGGAAGTAAGTCATTTCTCTTTTTGGAACTGTGATTTTCCATTGGTATGTATTTACTTTAGCTGCACTTTATTAGATCAAAACGGAATGCCAATGGCGTTTACTCCTGTTTTGATGTCTGAAGTTAATAACTCATGGAATGCAAGATGGGGATACACTGACGCAAACGGCTATGTAGGAGGTATTGTGCCAGGTAATTCTACATTAAAAATGGAAGTATATCCAAGTTATAATTGTCCAAGCCCTACCTATACATCAACTTTTAATACAACCACTTCCGACATTGCTTTAGGTAATTTAGTTATCCCTAATAATACACAAGGAGTAGCAATCGTTTCAGGTTCTGTTGTGGATTGTAATAATTTGCCAATAATAAATGCTGATGTTGTTGTGTATAAAGACTATCAGTATTATGTATATCAAACAGACAGTTTAGGTAATTATAGTTTTATTAGTTCATTATGTGGAAACTCTTCATTAATAAATCTAATTGCATTAGATAGAACGTCTTTATCTATTGGTTCTGTTATTACTCAAAATCTAGTAATGGGTAATAATGTAATTCCAAGAATTCAATTATGTAGTAATGGTGGTGGAAATACAAGCAGCACTCAATTTATCAATTACAGCATCGATACGTCTAATTATACATTGACTAGTCCGATTGACACTTTTAACTGTTATTCTCAGGGTTCAATGACTGTTTCAGGTTCTCAACTTCCCAATTGGAACAATGGCATTTATTTCACTTTTGACACCACTAATATTGGAGTTGGAAGTAATCAGACACTGCTAAGTGCCTATCTTAATAATGTTAATGATAGTCTTTTCATAAGAACACCTATTAGTGTTAACATTACGGAATATGGAATTCCAGGACAGTTTGTGTCTGGTAATTTTACAGGAACGCTAAACGGTTTGCAAAGAACATATTTTATTAATTGCAGTTTCCGAGTTAGACGTTGGTAGTTTTTAATTTTATTTTAAATCTTTATTTATGTATACTCTAGTTCAATTTTGGTGGTTGATTTTAGGAGGCCTTGTCTTGTTTAGTGGTTTATTTACTGTGAATCAAGGTACGATTGCAGTAATAACCCGTTTTGGAAAATACGTTGGCATTAAAACACCGGGATTAAAATTTAAAATACCATTCATTGATCAGGTATACAGAAGAGTGAGTATTCAGAATCGATCTGTCGAATTAGAATTCCAAGCAGTAACAGTTGATCAAGCAAATGTTTATTTTAAATCGATGTTATTATATTCTGTTCAAAATGAAAATGAAGAAACGATACAAAAAGTTGCTTTCAAATTCATTAGTGATAAAGATTTGATGCAAGCTCTAGTAAGAACTATCGAAGGAAATATCCGTGCTTTTGTAGCTACCAAAAAACAATCTGAAATTTTAGTGCTTCGCAGGGATATTGTGGAATTCGTAAAAGAACATGTCGATGCTTCATTGGAAGATTGGGGGTATCATTTGCAAGATCTACAAATCAATGACATCACCTTTGATCAAGCAATAATGGAAAGTATGAGTAAAGTAGTAGCAAGCAATAATTTAAAGGCTGCTGCAGAAAATGAAGGACAGGCGCTACTGATTACAAAAACCAAAGCGGCAGAAGCAGAAGGGAATGCTATTAAAATCGCTGCTGAAGCAGAACGTCAAGCGGCTCAATTAAGAGGACAAGGCGTAGCATTGTTCAGAGAGGAAGTAGCTAAAGGGATGAGTCAAGCAGCAGAACAAATGAAAATTGCAAATTTAGACACGAATGTTATCTTGTTTAGTATGTGGACCGAAGCCATCAAAAACTTTGCAGAATATGGCAAAGGCAATGTGATTTTCTTAGATGGAAGCAGTGAAGGTATGGAAAGAACCATGCGTCAGATAATGGCAATGCAGCAAATGGAGCAGAAATAATTAACATTTTATTTCCATCTATATCTTTCCAAAATTATAGTATTGTAATACAATTCAACAACATTAATTCTATTCTATGTTTGATATTTTTCTACAAATAGATTCTACTGCAATTGTTATGGTAGCCGAGGGTGCAAAATCCGAATCTCTTTGGACTTTGCTAATGAAAGGAGGTCCTGTAATGGTTCCTTTAATCGCATTATTTGGAGCGGTGGTGTATTTTTTTATTGAGAGATTAATGGTTATCAGAAAAGCAAGTCTGATGGAAGATCAATTCATGACACAAATTCGATCATTTATTTTGCAAGGAGATTTGGCCGGGGCAAAAACGTATGCAAAGAATAGTCATCATCCAATTGCACGAATGATAGATAAAGGTCTACAGAGAGTTGGGAAGCCCATTGATTCAATAGAAAAAAGTATGGATAATGTAGGCAAACTTGAAATGTATCAGTTAGAAAAGAATCTTACTATTCTTTCTGTAGCTGCAAGAATCGCCCCTCTATTTGGCTTCGTGGGTACAATTATTGGGTTAGTGATGTTGTTAAAGGAATTCGCTACGATAAGTAATCCTTCTATCAGTCAAATTGCAGATGCAATGTATGTTAAGTTAATTACCTCAGCAACTGGTTTGATAACTGGTATGATTGCGTTTATGGGCCATAGTTATTTAGACACACAAATCAATCGGTTAGCTAATAAAATGGAAGCAGCTAGTAATGAATTTATAGACATGCTTCAAGAGCCAGTTAAGTGATAATGAATCATATAGAATACTATCTAACTTTATCTTGGCATACATGTAGATACAAACAATAGTTTGAGTCAAAAAATATTATCGAACGAATGAAACTTAGAAAAAATAAATGGAGGGATAATCATTCAGAAGTAGACACCGGTCCACTGAATGATATTCTTTTTATATTGTTAATGTTTTTTTTAATGATTTCCACTCTAGCCAATCCTAATGTAATCAAACTGAGTGTCCCCAAATCTAAAAGTGATACAAAGCAAAAGCAAAGCGTTGTAATAAGTATTGACAAGAATAAGAATTATTATATCGGGGCGAAAAAAATTAACAGTGATTCTATTAATACTGTTTTAAAGAAATACATCAATGAAGGAGATAGTATCAAGCCTGCAGTGGTAATTAATGCAGATGCATTGACTGAATGGGGTGAGATTGTGAAGGTAATGAAGGCTGCTAGAAAGCTAGGTGCTATTACTTCTGCAACCGTTACTGGCAAAGACTAGCTATTGCAAATCGATCTTTGTCAAAAAGATCTTTTTTAATAGATATGACATATCCATTTTTTCTAAACAAGCTTTCAATTTCATCTCCAAAAGACTCATGAATTTCCAAGTAAATCTTCCCTGAAGTATGTAAATGCGATTTCCCAAATTGCATAATGGCTTCATAAAAAACAAGGGGATTGGATTCGTTCACAAATAATGCCTGATGAGGTTCATAAGAAAGCACGTTCTTATTCATCGAAGACATATCGCTTTCGGGTATATAGGGAGGATTGCTCACAATGATATCATATATGTCTAGTGAATTCCAGGTGGATTGATCTAAAAAGTCAGTTTGTTTAAAAGTAATTTCCGCAGCATTTGAAATTGCATTTTCCTGTGCCACCTTCATTGCAGAAGGGCTAATATCAATGGATGTTATTAAAAAACTCGGATTTGATTTTTTGATAGAAATAGGAATACAACCACTACCAGATCCAATATCTAATATTTGCAAGTCGGAAGATTGAAAAAAATCTTTGTTCAGCATTTGTATCATCTCTTCCGTCTCTGGACGGGGTATCAATACATGTTCGTTAACTTTTAATTTCAAATGATTGAACCATGTGAAGCCCATTACATATTGAACAGGCTTGTGGATCAGTAATTCACTTAGCGCATTAGCAAGTGTATGTTCTTCAGCTAAAGATAATGTTTGATTTGGGTATTTTATGATGTCAGCTTTCGTAATAGCAACCATTGATTCTAAAATCATGGAAGAAATCACTGAAGCTTCATGTAAGGGGTATAAATCCTTTAGTTGTTCTATAAAATGCCTTTGCCATTCATAAATTGTCATTACTACAAACATACTTAATTTTTTGATGCTTACTTTTGCATCCTTGACTATCGAACAAAAATACATGCAACGTTGCTTAGAGCTTGCTAAGAAAGGCCTTGGTCTTGTTGCGCCTAATCCTATGGTTGGAGCTATTTTGGTTTATGAGAACCAAATTATAGGAGAGGGATTTCATGAGTATTTTGGCGGTCCTCATGCAGAAGTAAATTGTATCAATAGCGTAGCCGAGGAAAACAAAAATAAAATTTCTCAAAGCACCTTATTTGTCTCATTGGAGCCTTGTAATCATTTTGGTAAAACGCCCCCTTGTACCGATATGATAATCAAGCATCGCATCCCAAATGTTATGATTGGATGCATGGATTCATTTGAGAAAGTAAATGGAATGGGTATACGAAAATTACGAGAGGCAGGGGTAAACGTTGTTGTGAATGTTCTAGAAGACGACTCAAAGGAGTTAAATAAGAGGTTCTTTGTTTTTCATGAAAAAAAACGCCCTTACATTCTATTAAAATGGGCTCAATCTGCCGATAAAAAAATGAATGCACAAAGTGCTGCACCTACCAAAATCAGTAATGTGTTTACGGATCGATGGGTGCATCAATGGAGAGGAGAAGAGGCTGCTATAATTATTGGAAAAAACACTGCTTTGAAAGATAATCCAAGATTGTCTAATCGATTGTCAAAAGGAAATCAGCCAATACGAATTTTTATTGATAAAGATTTAGAGGTGCCAGGTCATTTCCATCTCCTAGGCCAATCTGTTCATACATTGATACTAAATAGTAAAAAATGTGAAAAAATCAACCATAATGAGTTTTTGAAAATTGATTTCACAACATCCATAGTGGGACAAATAAATGAGATACTTTACCAGCGAGGAATATCTTCTTTGATTGTAGAAGGCGGCGCTCAATTATTAAACACTTATATAACTGAAAATATGTGGGATGAAGCAAGGGTTATTACTAATACAAGATTATTTCTAGAAACAGGCCTTGATAGTCCAGTATTACAAAATGAAATTTTCATAAAAAGACAATTAATTACGACGGATTCTATTGATTTTTTTAAAAATGTACACCATTAATTTGCATCATGGATTATTTTTTCTCAATAGAAAAAGAAGGGGTGAATGAGTTTAAAGACAGAGGCAGTAGATTTATTGCCAATGCATTCCCATTAGAAAAAGTGGAGGATTTTAAAAGTAAGCTCCAAATAATCAAAAAAGAACACCCCAAGGCAGTGCATCATTGTTTTGCGTATAGAATTGGATTAACGGGCGATATGTATAGAGTAAGTGATGATGGTGAACCTTCGGGCTCTGCCGGTAAACCCATATTAGGTCAAATTGATAGCAAAAAGATTATCAATGTTGCGATTATTGTTACACGTTATTTTGGGGGAACATTATTGGGCGTACCCGGTCTGATAAACGCCTATAAAACAGCTTCATCTTTGGTGCTACAAACCATTCCAATTGTTCAAAAGCCAGTAATGATTGCCTATCATATTGAATTTGACTATACCATCATAAATGAAATTATGCAAGTCTTAAAACAATGTCAATGTGAAGTAGTAGATAGAGAAATCAATCTTTTTTCAGGAATCAAATGCAATGTGCCCAAAATAAAGGAAAATGAGACCATATTTCGCTTAAATCAGTTAAAGGGCGTATCAGTAAAAAAAATTTTACTCAGTTAAATAATTATCATAATTTAGCCCGTATTTTTCAAAGATTTTTTATTTATAGTTTTTTTATTTCTGGATTATTTCATTAACATTCAAATTAACATGAAAAAATTATTACCATTCTTTGGTTTATTGTTACTGTTGCAAAATGCAAAAGCCCAACAATTGCATTTCATGAGTCAGTACATGCAACACAACTCAATGTATAACCCTGCTGCAGCTGGCATGTCAAGCAACAATTCAATAGGCTTAGCCTACAGAAGCATGTGGGAAGCTTTTCCAGGCCATCCGACAACTAAAATGTTGTATGCAGATTTTGAGATGCCTAAAATGAATGCAGGTTTGGGCGGGTATATTTACAGGGATGAAACAGGTCCTTTAAGTAGAACAGGCGTTCAATTAGCGTATTCTTATCACATTAATTCAAGAGATGGTAAAAGTCGTCTAGGAATTGGAATTGAGGCAAGAGGCTTACAATATTCTTATGATCAAAACAAAGCAACATATGCAGTTGTTTCAGATCCGACTTTAAGTCAGAGTGTTTCCACTTCAGCTTTCGATGCGGGCGCTGGTGTATATTGGAGATACAGTGATTTATCTGTAGGGTTAGCAGTTAGTCAATTGTTGGATTCTAAAATAAAATTAACTGACGCCAATAATGCTTCAATCGCTGGAAAATTATACAGACATTATAATTTGACTGGAAGTTATGTTTTTCACACAGATGAGTCTATTACAATCATACCCAATGCAATGATCAGAATGATTGAAAATTCACCTGATGAGTATGAGTTTGGAGTAAGGGTAGACTATGAAAATAAAGTATGGTGGGCTTTAGATTATAGAGTTCGTCAATCATGGAGTATTCAAGCAGGGTTGAAGTTATTTGATAAATTGAACGCAACGTATTCTTATGATATTTATTCAACACCATTAGGTGTTTTCTCTGAAGGATCCGGTGCTCATGAAATTAGTTTACAATATCTCCTAAGAAAAAAATAATCTCCACTATCATCTATAATCAACTTACATAAATACAATCGATATGCGTAAAGCGAATAACTTTTTAAAAAATCAGAAATCATTATTATTACTGATTGCATTATTTACCATTACATCTTCTTTATTAGCTCAAGCACCAGCTAATGACGAGCCTTGTAATGCTACAATCATACCAACCCCAACTGATGCCACTTGTAACTATGCCAGCTATACAACTGTTGGCGCTACCCGTACAACTGCAGTTCCGGCTCCATCTTGTATCACGACTCAACGACCAGACGTTTGGTTTGCGGTAATCGTTCCTGCTGAAGGAGCTGTATCAATCAGTACTCAACAAGGAGCAGGTACCATGACAAACGGCGTATTGTCAACGTATACAGGTTCTTGCTCGGCGTTAACCCAACATGATTGTAATCATCCAGCTGCTGGCGGAATGCCATCATTGGCAGCTACTGGATTAAATCCAGGTGATACTTTGTGGATTAGAATGGCGAGTTTTACGGGCACAAGAGGAAGTTTTGACATTTGTGTAAGTTTGCTTCCACCACCTCCATCAAATGATGACGCTTGCAATGCCATACCATTAACACCTGATTATACTTGTAATTATCAAACTTTTTCAAATAGTTATGCTACCCTTTCTCCAGAACCGGATCCTGGATGTGCCAATTTATTGGGTTCTGACGTGTGGTTTAGTGTGACAGTTCCTGCTGAAGGAGTATTAACTTTTGACATGCAGGCCGGAGTGATGACAGATGGAGGCATGGCCATTTATAATGGAGATTGTAACAATTTGAATTTGTTAGCATGTGATGATAATACAGGAACTGGAAATATGCCACAAATCACCCAAACAGGTTTAACTCCAGGCGAAACCATCTGGGTAAGGATTTGGGAAAATGGCAATGATAATAATGGCGATTTTGGAATTTGTGTAAAAATACCACCACCTCCACCAGTGAATGATGATCCTTGTGGGGCAATAGAAATCATCCCTGACGTTTCTTGTAATTATCAAACCTTTACCAACGAAAATTCAACAGCTACAGATCCTGGCGTAGCGCCAGCTCCGGGTTGTGCAAGTTATACAGGTCAGGATGTATGGTTTAAAGTGGTAGTGCCTCCATCAGGTGCACTTACATTTGATAGTCAAAGTGGTGCCATCACGGATGGTGGTATGGCTATTTACAGTGGTAGTTGTGGCGCATTGACATTGATTGCGTGTGATGATGATGCTGGAACTGGATTAATGCCTAAAATTGTTAATAATAACTTGACGCCTGGCGATACCATTTGGATTAGATTTTGGGAGTATGCCGGTGGAACCGTTGGAGACTTTGGATTGTGTGTAACATTACCTCCACCTCCACCAAGCAATGACGAACCTTGTGGTGCTATTTCATTAACTGCAGATTACACTTGTAATGCCCAAACTTTCTCAAATGATGGAGCTACAGCAAGCACTTCTGTTCCAGACCCAGGTTGTGCAGGATATACAGGTGGAGATGTTTGGTTTAATGTGGTGGTCCCTGCTGAAGGCATTCTTAAATTTGATACCCAAGCAGATGTAATGACAGATGGTGGCATGGCTGTATACAGCGGTGATTGCAACAACTTAAATTTATTAGCTTGTGATGATAATACAGGTACAGGTAATATGCCTCAAATCGTTTTACAAAACCTAACGCCAGGAGAAACTCTTTGGATAAGGGTTTGGGAAAATGGAAATAATAACAATGGCAACTTTGGAATTTGTGTTACTATTCCACCGCCGCCACCAGCAAATGACGAGCCTTGCAACGCATTTGAAATCATTCCAGATGTCACTTGTAATTTTCAGGTATATACAAATGAAAATGCAACCGCTACACCAAATGTTCCTGCGCCCGGATGTGCTAATTATGCCGGAGGAGATGTTTGGTTTAAAGTAGTCGTGCCACCATCAGGAACATTGATATTTGATGGCAACAATGATCAGGTAATCTTGGATGGCGGAATGGCTTTGTATACTGGTACATGTGACAATTTATCTTTATTAACATGTAATGATGATGCTAGTGCAAATGGTTTGATGCCAAAAATTGTTGCCAATAACTTAAATCCAGGCGATACTATTTGGGTAAGATTCTGGGAATATGGTGGCGATAATAATGGAACTTTTAGTTTGTGTGTAACCTTGCCACCCCCTCCACCAGCTAATGACGAACCGTGTGATGCGATAGAACTTCAAGCAGGAAATGCTTGTGTTCCGCAAACTTTTAGTAACGATGGTGCAACGGGAAGTACCTCTGTTGCTGATCCGGGTTGCGCTAATTATTTAGGAGGAGATGTTTGGTTTAAAGTGGTTGTTCCAGCAGGGGCTTCAACCTCTTCTTTGTTATTCGATACTCAAGCAGATATAATGACAGATGGCGGCATGGCTATTTATACAGGAACTTGCGACAACTTAACTTTATTGGCTTGTGATGATAATAGTGGTGCTGGTTCTATGCCTCAAATCAATCAAGCAGGATTAAACCCAGGCGATACGGTTTGGATTAGAGTTTGGGAATATGGAAATGACAATAATGGTAATTTTGGTATTTGTGTTTCATTAGTACCCTCTCCACCTGTTTGTGGTGGAAATCCTCCAGCTGGTAACTCTTGCGATATTGCTACCCCTGTATGTAACTTTAGTGGATACTGTGGTAACACTTCAGCAGATTATACAATTGATACCTGGTCCGAATTAACAACGGCATTCTGCGGAAGCATTGACAATAACTCGTTTATTAGTTTTGTTGCTTCAGATGTATCTGCCACTTTTAACGTATGGGTAACGAATAGTAGAGACGGATTTGGAATTCAAATGTTATTTTATGATGGAGGTTGTGGTTCTGGAGCAGTTAATTCTTATGGCTGTTTCAATAATGATGTTCTTTTCCCTAGTGCACTTCCTCATTCAGTAACAGCTACTGGGTTAATACCTGGTCAGACATACTATTTGATGTTTGACGGATATGCAGGCGACGTTTGTGATTACTCTATCGATCCTGTATCTGGTGTAAGAATTCTATCAGTAACTACCAATCCAGCTAACTCTACAATTTGTAACGGTTCAACAGTTACCTTATCAGCTTCAGGAAATGCTGGTACTTATTCTTGGGTAGGTAGCAATTTGAATTCAACTACAGGTAACACGGTAACAGCAAGTCCTACTTCTACTACTGTATACACTGTAACTGCTTCAGATGCTGTAGGGAATTGCCCACTTACGAAAGACATCACTGTGACGGTTGTAAATCCTAACACAGGTGATACAACTGCGACTGCATGTTCAAGCTTTACTTGGTATGGAGTTACTTACACATCAACACCTGTAGTAGCACCCACACATACATTTACAAATTCTCATGGTTGTGATAGTGTTGTTACCTTACACTTAAGAGTTAGTTATCCAAACACAGGAGATACAACTGCTGTAGCTTGCAATAGTTTTAGATGGTATGGCGTTACCTATAACTCAACCCCTGTTGTTGCACCTACTCATACATTTAGAAATGTTAATGGTTGTGACAGTGTAGTTACCTTGCACTTAACCATTAATCAAAGTACTCATAATTCAAGTACTCAGGTAGCATGTGAATCGTATACCTGGAATGGTGTTGTATATACTGCAAGCGGCCTTTACACTTACAGCTATTCGAATGGTTCAAGTTGTCCATCTGTTGACACATTACATTTGACCATTAATTATGGAACACATAATACAGAAAGACAAACTGCTTGTGACTCATATTTGTGGCATAATACAACCTACACAACAAGTGGAGTATATACCTATTCTTATACCAATGGAAATAGTTGCGCTTCCGTTGATACATTGTATCTAACTGTAGGTCACTCAAATACAGGTGATACGACTGTTACTAGATGTGGTACATTCACTTGGTATGGTTCAACTTATACTTCTCCAACAACAGCCACTCATACATTCAAAAATCTTTCAGGTTGCGATAGCATAGTGACGCTTCATTTGAATCTTCCAGCATCACCATTCACTGTAGATGCAGGAGATCCATTAACACTGGTTGTAGGTTCAAATATTTCAGCAATTGCTGTTGTAAACCCATCTGCAAGTGCCAGTTCAATACTTTGGACTCCTTTGTCTAGTTATGGAACTGTGATGTCGCCTCTTGTAAATACATTAACACCTTCTATATCACAACCTTCTATAGTAGTTAGTGGAAACTTTACGTCTTTATTTGAGATAAAAGTTACTGACAACAACGGGTGTTTTGCAAAAGATACACTAGTCGTTAATGTTCAGAATGAATGTATAACTGTTCATAATACTTTCTCACCTAATGGAGATGGCATCAATGACAAGTGGGAAGTATATGCCAGTCGTTCATGTTTAAAGAATGTTTCTGTAATGGTGTATAATAGATATGGTAGCAAGGTTTACGAAAGCAGGGACTATAATAATAACTGGGATGGAACCTATAATGGAAATACACTTCCAGATGCTACTTATTATGCAATCATAGAATTTGAAACATTTAGCGGTACTAAAACTACTGTAAGAACAGATGTAAGTATTGTAAGATAAACTATTCTAATAAACAGAATGCCTCTCAGAAATGAGGGGCATTTTTTTGTCATTCCATCATGAATATTGAAGAAATAAGATCCGTTGCATTGTCTTTTTCTGCTGTAACAGAAGGTTTCCCTTTTGGAGAATCTGTACTGGTTTTTAAAACAAACCATAAAATATTTTTATTACTTTCCTTAGATGAGGTAATCCCTCAATTCAATGCAAAGTGCGACCCAGAAAGAGCCATTCTACTTAGAGAGGAGTTCCCAGATTCAGTATTGCCGGGATATCACATGAATAAAAAACATTGGAACACAATATTGGTAGATGGAAAACTAAAAAGACAAGAAATAATTGAATTGATATCTCACTCTTATGAGTTAGTAAAAAAGAAATAATAAAACTTATGATTGTTTTTTCTTTCTATAATCTCCTCTTTTCCATGCCTTGATAAACTCCGCCCAAGCCACAGGATTGAAGATGTTTTGCGGGGCATTTTGATTAAAATAATACATTTTTCTTGCTGATTGTCTAAGGTATTGAGTGCTGGCTTCTTTTCCATCAATTGGCAAGGTTGCCATCAGGTACTGCCTTGTCATGAGATTGGTATTTTGTCTGGCAATCGAAATGTCGTCATCAGGAACAGTGGTATTGATGAAATCTCTCTCAAACTGCTCTCTTGAGATTCTTTTTTTTATAATGGTTGCTGGCAGAAATACAGTATCATTAATCATTAGCTGTATCATACTGTATTGATTGCCGTTAAGATTCGGATCGATTTTTACAGATTTAGGTTTGAAACCAATGGAACTAAATTCAATTTCATCTCCCTTTATGGCAACAATACTAAAAACCCCACCTTCATTTGTGATTGTGCCCCTGTTTTGTCCCTTTATGACCACACTAACAGCAGGAAGTCCTTTTAAACTGTCTGCAGACATCACTACTCCGTATAATTGAACAACTGAATCTTTATACTTGTTGTCTTGAGCGTTTGCTGTGGAGGACAATAGTAAACCACTTAAAATGAAAATATATTTGACAGGTATATTCATGTGAACAATTCGATTTCAAAAATAAAGGCTTTGGGCTGAAATAAATCCAACATCATTCATACTTTTTTATAAATAACACACAAAGTAAAGTTATCAATGGTTAATTTTGTGACTCGAACCTGTTAATGTTAATCTATAAAAAAATCCATGACAAAAGAAGCTATTTTACAAGCGCTAAGCAATGTGCAAGAACCTGATCTCGGAAAAGATTTAGTAACATTAAATATGATAACCGATATCTCTATAGAGGAGAATAATGTTTCTTTTACTATCATATTAACTACACCTGCCTGTCCAATGAAGGATATGATGAAAACAGCATGTGTTAATGCTATTCATCTGTTAGTGAATAAGGAAGCAAATGTAACGGTTAACTTCACAAGTAATACCAGTACAAATCGATTGGATACCAAAACAGTTTTGGGTGGCGTGAAAAATATTATTGCGGTGGTAAGTGGTAAAGGGGGTGTGGGAAAAAGTACAGTTGCAGCAAATTTAGCGCTCAGTATTGCTGAAAGTGGAGCAAGTGTGGGACTCATGGATGCAGATATTTATGGACCTAGTCAACACATTATGTTTGGAATCAGGGGTGAACGACCAATGATGAGAGATGTAGATGGTAAAGGATTGATTGCACCTATTGAAAAGTATGGAATTAAAGTAATGAGTATTGGATTGCTGATAGACGAAAAACAAGCTGTAGTATGGAGAGGTCCTATGGTAAGCAGTGCTATTCGTCAATTTGTAAGTGATGTAGATTGGGGTGATTTGGATTATTTAATTATTGATATGCCGCCTGGTACAGGAGATATTCATTTAACCATCATGCAAAATGTGCCAGTAACAGGCGTTATCGTGGTTACCACGCCTCAATTAGTAGCATTGGCAGATGCAAAAAAAGGAATTGCCATGTTTGGTCAAGTTCAATTAAAAGTGCCAGTTATTGGGATGGTAGAAAATATGAGTTATTTCACCCCGGCAGAATTACCAAACAACAGATATTATATTTTTGGTAAAGAAGGGGGTAAAAATATGGCGGAAGAATTTGATATTCCTTTTTTAGGTCAAATCCCGTTGGTACAAAGTATCAGAGAAGGTGGTGATATCGGAACTCCAATAATGGTAAGTGATGATGAAATAAGTAAAATTGCTTTTAAAGAATTTACTGCCAATGCAATCAGAGGAATTGCCATAAAAAATGCAGGCGTTGTAGGATGATTTTAATAATACACAAACGGTATAAATGACACAAGATGAATACATCCATTTCATTTTCTAACACTTTAACTTGCGCTCAGCAGTTGGACCAGCAAGATTCTTTACATAGCTTTAGAGATAAATTTTATATCCCAATAGTTAATGGAAAAGAGTGTTATTATTTTACCGGAAATTCATTAGGACTTCAACCCAAAACTGCACAAGATTACGTTTTGAATGAATTAGAAGACTGGGCTAATTATGGCACTGAAGGCTATTTTCACGCAAGAAACCCTTGGGTAGATTATCATGATTTATTCCCAAATTTAGTGGCTGATATTGTAGGGGCTTTGCCAGAAGAAGTAGTAGTCATGAATCAGTTAACTGTTAATTTGCATTTGCTAATGGTTAGCTTTTACAGACCCACCCAAGATAGATTTAAAATCATTTGCGAGGCAAAAGCTTTTCCGTCAGATCAATATGCATTTCATTCTCAAGTTTTATTTCATGGATTGAATCCTGCAGATGCGATTATTGAAGTGGGGCCAAGAGAAGGAACAGATTATATCGAGCCAAGCGATATTTTAGAGGCAATAAAAAAACATGGCAATGAAACGGCTTTGGTTTTATTTGGCGGCGTAAATTACTATAACGGACAATTGTTTGATTTAAAAGCTATCACAAAAGCTGCTCATGAAATTGGCGCATTGTGTGGTTTTGATTTGGCTCACGCTGCAGGCAACGTACATTTAGAGTTACATGAATGGGATGTTGACTTTGCATGTTGGTGTACCTATAAATATTTAAATAGTGGCCCAGCAGGTGTGGCAGGAGCATTCATTCATCAACGTCATATATTTAATTCTCAACTACCTAGATTTGCAGGCTGGTGGGGGCATAACAGAGAAACCCGTTTTAAAATGGGAAAAGAATTTGACCCTATCCCAACAGCAGAAGGTTGGCAGTTAAGCAATACTTCAATATTGTCTATGGCGGCACATAAGGCATCTTTAGATATTTTTGCAGAAGCTGGCATGCATAATTTGGTAAAAAAAGGAAAGCATCTTAGTGCCTATTTAATTTATATTTTAGATCAAATCAATCAACAATTTGAAGAAGCAGTTTTGAAAGTAATTACTCCTATAAACGATAATGAAAGAGGCTGTCAAGTTTCAATTCAATTGAAACAACACGGAAGAAAAATATTTGATGAACTAAAAAAAGAAGGTGTGATTGCGGATTGGCGAGAGCCCGATGTGATTCGAGTAACGCCTGTGCCATTATATAACAGATATGAAGACGTGTATCAATTTGGATGCATTCTTCAAAAATTAATCATTCAATTCTCTGCATAGTTATTTTATGAAACGTAGTTTATTAGTACAGCAAATCAATAATAAAAAATCTTTTCTTTGTGTGGGGCTGGATACAGATTTAGAAAAAGTGCCTGATTATTTTAGATCTCGCCCTAATGGGATTGTTGAATTCAATAAACAAATAATTGATGCAACAAAAGACTATTGTGTATCTTATAAAATCAATACTGCATTCTATGAGTCAATGGGGGCAAGGGGCTGGGATGCAATGGAAGAAACCTGCAGTTATATACCCGAAACTCATTTCAAAATTGCAGATGCAAAGAGAGCTGATATTGGTAATACTTCTTCTTATTATGCAAAGGCCTTTTTTGAGAAATTAAATTTTGATGCCATAACGGTAGCTCCTTATATGGGAGAAGATAGCATTCGACCCTTTTTAGAATATGAAAATAAATGGACTATCATGCTAGGATTAACCAGTAATCAGGGCGCTCAAGATTTTGAATTATTGAAGTTGCAGAATGGTTTGTTATTATACGAGCGTGTATTAGAGACCGTTAGTAAATGGGGATCGGATCAAAATCTTATGTTTGTAGTAGGAGCCACTCAAGCATCTGAATTAGCTAATATCCGAAAAATTATCCCCAATCATTTTCTATTGGTGCCTGGGGTAGGTGCTCAAGGAGGAAGTTTGTTGGAGGTTGCTACTTATGGAATGAATCCAGATATTGGGCTGCTAGTCAATGCATCGAGGGCCATTATTTATGCGGATAATGGCGCCGATTTTGCCTCGAAAGCTCAACAAGTAGCCTTGGAGTATCAAAACGAAATGAAACAATTTTTCAGGTAATGAGTTGCTTGTTTTTTAACAAATCATACTAATTGTTGGATAGGGTACAAAGGTTATAAAATACCGCTTAAAACCAACGAAATCTTACACAAAAGGTTATTGTTCATACAAATCGCGTGTATATTTGTGTTATTTATTTTCAATTAATTTAAATTAAGATGGCTACAAAAACCGATCAATTTCAATCGCCTGATTATTTTGGTGTTGATGAGTTGCTAACGGAGGAACATAGACTCATTAGAGAAACGGTTCGTAATTATGTGAAGAAAGAAATCTCTCCGATTATAGAGGATTTTGCTCAAAGAGCCGAATTTCCACAACACATTGTAAAGCAGTTGGGTGAATTGGGCTGTTTTGGCCCCACGGTACCTGAACAATATGGTGGCGGTGGCTTAGATTACATTGCTTATGGATTAATGATGCAGGAGTTAGAACGTGGAGACAGTGGCGTTCGCTCTACAGCATCTGTTCAAGGCAGTTTAGTGATGTTTCCAATTTATCAATATGGCAGTGAAGAACAACGCAATAAATATTTACCAAAATTAGCAAGTGGAGAATGGTTGGGTTGTTTTGGTTTAACAGAGCCGAATCATGGAAGCGATCCTGGTGGTATGCTCACAAATATTAAAGATGCGGGAGATCATGTTATATTGAATGGAGCTAAGATGTGGATCAGCAATGCTCCTTTTTCACAAGTGGCAGTTGTATGGGCAAAAGACGAGGCTGGAGATATCAGAGGTGTAATCGTTGAAAGAGGCATGGAAGGATTTTCTACACCTACTACACATGGAAAATGGAGTTTACGCGCCAGTGCTACAGGAGAATTGGTATTTGACAACGTAAAAGTACCCAAAGAAAATATTTTACCTAATATAAAAGGATTAAAGGGGCCATTGGGATGTTTGACTAAAGCAAGATATGGTATTGCATGGGGTGCTGTGGGTGCCGCAATGGATTGTTATGATATTGCTTTAAATTATAGCAAAGAAAGAATTCAATTTGGTAAACCCATTGGAGGATTTCAATTGCAACAAAAAAAATTAGCAGAAATGCTTACAGAAATCACAAAAGCGCAATTGCTGAATTGGCGTTTGGGTGTGTTGATGAATGAAGGTAAAGTAACACCTGCTCAAGTAAGTATGGCAAAAAGAAATGCTTGTGAAATAGCTACAAATATTTGTAGAGATGCACGCCAAATGCTTGGTGGAATGGGCATCACAGGGGAGTATCCAATTATGCGTCATATGATGAATTTGGAAAGTGTTATCACTTATGAAGGAACTCATGATATACATTTGCTGATCACGGGAATGGATATCACAGGTATGAATGCTTTTAAATAAAACTATTCGGATAGCGTGTAGTAGCATAACTTCATTAGAAACGACTAAAATATTTTTGTATATAATTCAATAGTCTTCGTATGGAAATAAAAAATATCAGCGTAATTGGAGCCGGAACAATGGGCAATGGTATTGCGCATGTATTTGCTCAAACTGGTTTTATGGTTACATTGATAGATGTAAATCAAGCTCAGTTGGATAAAGCCATTGCTACTATTTCTAAAAACTTAGACCGACAAGTTGCAAAAGAAATTATTTCTCAGGAGTTAAAAGAAATCACATTACAAAATATCACTACTGTAAACAATATCGCAGAAGGTGTTAAACATGCCGACTTAGTGGTAGAAGCCGCTACAGAAAATCAATTATTGAAACTAGATATTTTTAAACAAATAGATGCTTCAGCTCCAGAGGGATGTATTTTAGCCACCAACACTTCATCTATATCCATTACCAAAATTGCATCTGTTACCAAAAGGCCCGCTTCCGTAATTGGCATGCATTTTATGAATCCTGTTCCGGTAATGAAACTAGTAGAAATCATAAATGGGTATGCAACAAGTAAACATGTTAATGAAACGATCACCAATCTTAGCAAACGTTTGGGTAAAGTGCCTTGTACTGTAAATGATTATCCTGGTTTTATTGCTAATAGGATTTTGATGCCAATGATTAATGAAGCTATTTATAGTTTATTTGAAGGGGTGGCAGGTGTTGAAGAGATTGATACGGTTATGAAATTAGGTATGGCTCATCCAATGGGACCTTTACAATTAGCTGATTTTATAGGTTTGGATGTTTGTTTGAGTATATTGAAAGTACTGCACGAAGGATTTGGCAATCCAAAATATGCGCCATGTCCTCTGTTGATTAATATGGTAACTGCCGGAAAATTAGGTATTAAATCTGGAGAAGGATTTTATTCGTATACACCTGGCAGTAAGGAATTAGTAGTAAGCGCTAGCTTTTTGTAAAATTCTTCAAGCTTTTGAATCCGTTTACATCTTTCCAACTGCTTGAATATATCCAGTTTGAAATAATTTAAAATCTTTTCTTTTTTATAGTTTTACAATATGCGAATTTTTCTGATTGGATTTATGGGTTCTGGAAAATCACATTGGGGTAAAATATGGGCAGCAGCCACAAATATGACCTGGTATGATATTGATACAATCATTGAAGAGGATGAACAATTGTCAATAGAGCAGATATTTGAAAAAAAAGGTGTTCAATACTTCAGACAAAAAGAAGCAGCAATATTAAGAAGTATGGTAGATTATAACAATTGTATTATTTCCTGTGGGGGAGGGACTGCATGTTATGAAAATAATATGAATTGGATGCTTGCAAATGGCAAAACAGTCTATTTGAAAGCAGATGCAGAATGGTTGCTTAACAATATGATTAATGAATTAGACAAACGGCCCTTATTTAAAAACATGGACCAGCATGAATTGATAAATTTTATCAATACCATGCTAACGGAAAGAAATCCGTTTTATCATCAAGCCTCGTTGGTATTTGATGCCGACCAATTGAATCCGTCTTCTATTTATCAAATCCTTCAATACACAGAAGATAATACCTATGCATAAAAAATTTGCAAAACTAGCAATCTGCTTATGTGGATTGAGTGTCATTCTTGGTGCTTTTGCAGCACATGCTTTGAAAAGCAAATTAAGCGATCACGCTTTGAGTGTTTTTGAAACTGGAGTTAGGTACCAATTTTATCATGGACTTGCCCTTCTTGTCGTAGCCTTTTATTTTGAAAAGTTACATCAAGTTTGGGCAATAAGGACTTGTAATTTTTTTGTTTGTGGTGTAATCTTGTTTAGCGGCTCGCTCTATTTATTATCTTTAGTAATGCCTTTTTATAGTGTGATTGGCATGATAACACCGATAGGAGGCCTATGTTTTATTTTAGGATGGGCATCCTTATTATTTGCCATAAAAAATTCAGAAAACAACTAAGATTTCACTCTAGAAATAACCGATAAGAAACGGGTATTTATTATATTTGTTTGTCATGGCAAAAAAAGAAAAACTTAAAACAAATCAAACTGAAGAATTAAAAGAGGAAAAAGCTGCGAAAGTTTCATTCATTCAGTTATTAAAAGACGAACGTACTCACAAAATTTTTGGAAGCGTAATGATTTTAATCGCTGCTTTTTTGTTTGTGGCGTTTACTTCTTACCTGTTTACTTGGGATGAAGATCAAGACAAGGTATTTCAAGAAGGTACCAGGATGCTATGGGGTACAAATACAGAAGTGTCTAATTTATTGGGAACCTTAGGCGCATTCACATCAAATTATTTCATTTATGATGGATTTGGTATTGCCTCTTATCTTTTTTGCACTTTCTTTTTTGTAGCAGGCGTTAACCTGTTTTTCAGCAAGCGAATCTTTAATATTTATAGAAACATAAGGTATATTATCATAGGGCTGCCTTTATTAAGTGTAACCGCTACCGCTATTGCCGGATCCAGTGCTTTTTCTTGGGGAGGAGCTGTTGGTGAATTATGCAAAGGGTATTTAATGACAACTATTGGCTCGTTTGGGACATTTAGTTTAATTTTTATTTCTTTTCTTGCATATGTCATTTGGAGGTTTAATCCGCCATTCAGCAAGTTATTACCTAAGCCTAAGGAAATCATTGATCCTATAGAATCTAATTCAGAAATAATCACGGATACTCCGGTTGAAAAAACTGAAAAACCAACCTCCGGAAATTTTATGTCTCCTCCAGTTGAGGAACCCCAAATGCAGGTAACTATATTAGAAGAAACGCCTGTCGTTTCTGAAGAATTAATGATCGAAAAACCTTTGCCTATCAATACGGCGAAATCAAAATCCACTGTTGACGAAACAGGAGATTTACAATTGGAAATCAAAACAGCGGATGAGATATCTGTAGAAAAACCAACTGCAGAAAAGGTTGCGGCATTAAAGCCGTATGATCCAATTTTAGATTTACGCGATTATAAATTTCCTTCTTTGAATTTGCTTGAAAATCATGGAAGTGAAAAAATTGTTCAAGATGCGAATGAATTAGAGACAAACAAAAATCAAATTATTAATACGTTAAAAAACTACGATATTGATATTCAAAAAATTTCTGCCACAGTTGGACCTACCGTTACCTTGTATGAAATCATTCCAGCAGCAGGAGTTCGTATTTCAAGAATTAAAAACTTAGAGGATGACATTGCACTTAGTTTAGCAGCATTAGGCATTCGTATTATTGCGCCTATTCCGGGAAAGGGAACCATTGGTATTGAGGTGCCCAATGCAAAGAAGACGATTGTTAGTATGAAAACATTGTTGTCTTCTGAAAAGTTTACAAAGAATAATTTTTCTTTGCCTATTGCGATTGGTAAAAGAATTGACAATGAGAATTTTATTGTTGACTTAGCCAATATGCCACATCTTTTAATGGCAGGGGCTACGGGTCAAGGTAAATCTGTTGGACTTAATGCAATTCTGGTTTCCTTGCTTTACAGCAAACATCCTTCTCAGTTGAAGTTTGTGTTAGTCGATCCTAAAAAAGTTGAGTTAAGCATTTATAAAACTATTGAACGTCACTTTTTGGCGAAATTGCCAGGGGAAGATGATGCTATCATTACCGACACCAAAAAAGTAGTTCACACACTTAATGCTTTGTGTATTGAGATGGATAATCGCTACGACTTGCTAAAAGAAGCCGGTTGCAGAAATATCAGAGAATACAACGAAAAATTTGTAGCTCGAAAATTAAATCCAGAAAAAGGCCATCAATTTTTGCCATTTATAGTATTGGTAGTTGATGAGTTTGCTGATTTAATCATGACTGCAGGTAAAGAAGTTGAAATGCCGATTGCCAGACTAGCTCAGTTGGCCAGAGCGGTTGGAATACATTTAATTATTGCAACACAAAGACCATCGGTGAATATCATTACGGGTACCATAAAAGCAAATTTCCCGGCTCGTATAGCCTTTAAAGTGAGTAGCAAGATTGATAGCAGAACGATTTTAGATGCCGGAGGTGCTGAGCAATTAATTGGTAAAGGAGATATGCTAATCAGTTACAATGGCGAAATTGTTCGTTTGCAATGTGCTTTTGTTGATACGCCTGAAGTAGATAAAATAGTTGATTTTATTTCAAATCAACTCGGTTACACACAAGCATTCTTATTGCCTGAATATATTGATGAAAAAGATACAGAGGGTAAAGATTTTGATATAAATGATAAAGATTCATTGTTTGAAGATGCTGCAAGATTAATTGTGAGTAGCCAAAGTGGCAGCACTTCTTTATTACAGAGACGAATGAAATTAGGATATAACCGCGCAGGCAGGCTGATGGACCAACTGGAGGCAGCAGGCATTGTTGGTGCTAGTCAGGGTAGTAAAGTAAGAGATGTACTCATTAAAACTGAGGCAGAACTCCAGCAACATTTGGATACCATGGGTGGATAATGTAAAAAAATAAGGCGTATAAAATTAACATCTAACATCGTTCATTTCATTTCATGTCAAAATTTTTAATAGTAGGACTAGGAAATATTGGCGACGAGTATGCTCATACGCGTCATAATATTGGTTTTGACATTGTGGCTTCTTTTGTAGCCAAACATGGTGGTAAATTTAAAGAGGATCGTTTAGCATATCAAGCAGAAGTAAAATGGAAGGGGAAAATATTTGTTTGTGTTTGTCCTACAACTTTTATGAATTTGAGTGGAAGGGCTTTTAAATATTGGATGGACAAAGAAAAAATTCCTGTTGAAAACACCATCACAGTAGTTGATGATTTGGCATTGCCCTTAGACAAAATCAGGGTTCGAAAAGCCGGTACGCATGCTGGTCATAATGGTTTGAGAGACATTCAAAATATATTGGGTACCGATATGTATCCTAAAATCAGATTTGGCATTGGCAGTAATTTTCCAAAAGGCCGTCAAGCTGATTTTGTGCTAGGCAAATGGAAGCCAGAAGAAATTCCTCAAGTGAAATTAAAGATTGAAAAGGCGGTTGAAATTATTGAAAGTATTGCCAGTATTGGGATAGATCAAACTATGACACAATACAATAATCTTGTTTTTTCTGTATAACAAATTCTTTATTCGATTTCTTTTTTCGCTCCCTTTTGTTTATTTTTGAAATAACGTTCAATCACGCACCCCTTTTAAAAAGCTAAGTAATAATGAAGATTATTTGCGTTGGAAGAAATTATATTGATCATGCAAAAGAGTTAGGAAATGATGTGCCCGACGAGCCGGTTATTTTCATGAAGCCTAAAAGTGCGTTAATACAACCCAATTCCCCATTTTATTATCCGGAGTTTACAAATGAGCTACATTATGAATGTGAGCTCGTATTGCGTATTTGCAAAAATGGTAGATATATTCAACAACGTCATGCACCTAATTACTATAATGCTATCACCGTTGGAATTGATTTTACTGCCAGAGATATCCAACAAGAATTAAAGAAAAAAGGTTTGCCCTGGGAAAAAGCTAAAGCTTTTGACAATTCTGCTATGATAGGAAAGTTTGTGGAAATGACTTCTATTGCTGATAAAAAAAATATTGGTTTTTCTTTTACAAAAAATGGAGAGGAAGTTCAAGTGGGAAATTCAAAAGATATGATTTTTAGTTTTGACGTGCTCGTGGCACATATTTCAAATTACTTCTCATTAAATATCGGCGATGTTATATTTACCGGAACACCCGCAGGGGTTGGAGAATGTTCTGTAGGAGATGAGCTAGAAGGCTTTTTAGGTCCAGATAGTTTATTCAAATTGGAAGTAAAATAACCTTCCCCTTTTACCCTATTCGCCTTCATAAAAATCTTTTAAAGCAGCCATGTATACTTCTTCCCATCCAGTTACAATTTCATTATAGGCTTCATCTGGAATATTGGTATGACGAACCTCAACAGAGGTTTTTTGTTTATCGGCATGCAATAATATGGTTACTATAGAAGGTGTTTCTTGTTCTCCAAAATACCATTCCTGTTCAATTTTTTTTCCAGGGGTAAATGAGATGTTTTTGCCAACAATGCTATCTTCCCACAATGAAAACTCTGTGCCTTCTATCGGCTCCATGATGGCATTGGCACCTGTCCATAATTGAATAGTGGATGCGTTGGTTAAGGCGCTGTAAATAATTTCCGGCTCGGCGTTAATGGTGAAATATTTTTTAAAATCTCTCATATCAATCAGATTGTATTTTTAAACAAATAGTTTATTATTTATTATTTAATGTTGTGATTTGGTTAATTCGTTCTTTTTAATAGAATGAATTGCTTTTTAACAACCCCACTAAAAATCAAGTCTGTATATTTATAGTAGGATTATTTTTTAATCTGCTGTATATTAGTGACCAAATTAAAGTATTAATGATCAATTACATCATAATGACAAAACTATATTTTAAACATATTTTCTCGTTCTTAGTTTTCTACTTTGTAACCATTAGTTGTTTTGCACAATACAAAGAGTACAAATTGAATCCAAACGGAGACACCATCAATATTATCAACAAAGAGGGAAAAAAAATTGGTAAATGGGTAGTTGAAATGCCAGAGCTTAGAGGGGAGCCTGGATATGTAGAAGAGGGCATTTACTTGAATGGATTAAAAGAAGGTTTTTTTAGAAGATATACTATTCAAGGCGATTTGTTGGCCGTAGAAAATTATTTCCAAGGTGGAAAAGAAGGTCTGCAGCAGTATTTTACTTTTATGGGTAATTTAGAACATGAAGAATATTGGAGAGCCTATAATCCAGATCACCCGTATGATACGATTGCTATTTATGGGGATGGCAATAACGAAATCAACAGTTTTAAAGTGGTAAAAGCTGAGACCTACAGTGTAAAAGATGGCGATTGGAAATATTACGAACCCGAAACGGGCAGAGTAATTCGCGTAGAAAAATGGGATAGAAATTTATTGGTAAAACCTGAGTCAGCTAAAGCCGTAACTACCGCTCCCGCAAAACCAAAAAAGGTTGAAAAAACTGCTGAAATGCTAGAGTGGGAAAAAAAGAACTCAGGTAAAAAAGGTGGTTTCCGTGATGGTGGAACCCACCTTTAGCTATTATTAATCATTAAGTTTTTTTTGCATTGGGTTTTTGCCCCCTGAGGATCCTCTGGGTGAGTTTTGTTTTCCTTTGAAGAGTTCGAATTTACTAGGCTCTTGTGTAATAGGCCATTGATTATTTTTTTCGTCAATGTCGGCTGTTTCTCTATATGGATCTAATTTGATTCCAATAACTTCTTTGTCTTTTATAAAAGTTTTAATCACATTGTTTTCATTTTTTCTCCAAATGTTAACGCCAATACGCTCAATTTCCTTTGATCCGTCTTTATAGGTCCATTCTATAATTAACGGCATTACCAATCCGCCTTTATTGCTAATATTCAGTTCGTACATTCTTTTTGTCCCTGCTATTTTTATCTTTTCTTCGGATGAGAATGTTTCAGCTTTTGGTTCAGTCGCAGGAACTACAAACGCAGATGTATCTATATGAACCAAGTTTCTGTCGTATTTCCAGTAAAAGTCTCTTAAAGTTGTGTCTGCATCAGTAGCAAATACAATGCTTGAGTCTTCTCTGTTTCTTATTTTTGAGATATCGTCGTAATTGTTTTGAATAGGTTTGGCTACCGGGATCACTGAAGGAGCTGTGTTTCCCGAACTTTCGGTGCTTTCAGTATTTAATACGGCATATTTTACTGAGTCTAAAGAGATGTCTACAGGGTCAGTATTGTAGAACCAGCCTCTCCAAAACCAGTCTAAATCTTCAGCACTTGCATCTTCCATGGTTCTGAATAAATCTGCAGGAGTGGGGTGTTTGAAAGCCCATCTTTTACAATACTCTTTAAAGGCATAATCAAAATTTTTACGCCCCATGATGGTTTCTCTTAAGATGTTTAAGCCTGTAGCAGGCTTTGAATACGCATTGGGTCCAAATCGAATGATGTTTTCGCTGTTGGTCATGATAGGCTCCAATTGGTCTTTGGGTAATTTCATGTAGTCAACTATTTTATATGCAGGGCCTCTGCCAACAGGAAATTTATTATCCCATAATTCTTCAGTAAGGTATTCTACAAAAGTATTGAGTCCTTCGTCCATCCATGTCCATTGTCTTTCATCGCTATTAATGATCATGGGGAAAAAATTATGACCTACTTCATGAATTACCACACCCAGCATACCGTTTTTGGTGGCTTCACTGTAGGTGCCATCTTTTTCGCATCGTCCATAGTTGAAACAAATCATAGGATATTCCATGCCGTTAGCAGCTTCTATGCTTTGAGCTACCGGATACGGATAGGGTATAGTGAACTTAGAGTAAGATTTGATAGTATGTGCTATTACTTTACTGCTATATTTTCTGTATAGATTATAAGCCTCTTTTCCATACGCGCTCATGCACATTACTTTTTTCCCATCAACAACAGTGGGTAATGCATCCCAAATGAATTTTCTACTGCTACCCCAAGCAAAATCGCGAACGTTATCAGCTTTAAAGATCCATGTTTTCTTTTGAGTGCTTTTTTGTTTTTCTCTAGCAGTGGCTTCGGCATAGGTTACTACTTCGGTTACATCCTTTGCTTTTTGAGCCGCTTGCCATCTTTTATATTGTTCTGGAGATAATACTTTTTGATAGTTTTGACATTGGCCAGTTGCCATCACTACATGATCTGCTGGAACAGTCATGGCTACATGATAGTTTCCAAAAATTAAAGCAAATTCTCCTGATCCAGCAAATTGATGATTTTGCCATCCCTGAAAATCGCTGTAAACACATAGTCTTGGAAACCACTGAGTCATGGTATAGATATCATTTCCATCTTCACTGAAATACTCATAGCCGCCTCTGCCACCATATTTGGTTCGTTCAATAATATTGTAATTCCATTCTATGATACAGGCAAATTGTTTTCCAGGTTGCAGTGGGGTGGGCAGTTCAATTCGCATCATCGTTTTATTGATAGTATATGATAGACCTTTACCATTAGTGGAAGTTACTTTAGTGATATTTACACCATACTCTCTATCTTTTTTACCTTGAATTCTGTCAATATCCTGAGTACTTAATTGGTTGGGCATACTGTTACTATTTTCGTATCCCGAATTATTGGTTGCGCTATGCTCATTTTCATCCAATTGCAACCATAGATAGGTAAGTACGTCTGGAGAATGATTAAAATAGGTCAACGTTTCTCTACCTTTTAATTTTCTATTCGTCTCATCGAGCTCGCAAGCAATATTATAATCACAACGTTGCTGCCAGTATTTTGATCCTGGTGCTCCGCTAGCTGTGCGGCACTCATTTGGAGTAGGAAGAATGGTTCCTAATTGTTCAAAACGGTTGCCGTGATTACTTCCTGGATTGTTTTTGATGTCTTGAGCTTGCACTAAACTGCAGCATACGATCAAACTAATCGAAAAGAAAATTCTTTGCATAAAAGATAAAATTGAAAGATAAAAATAACAATTTTGCAGGGATTATTGCGGCCATCTTTGATAACACATGTATAATCCTCCAATCAAAGCAAGTATAGACAATAAATATCCCCATAATTTGGGTGAGATCTTTAAGAATTTACTGCAGATGTACGACACCAAAAGCAGTAAAAAAATGTATCCGATTTGAGCTAATTCCAATCCAACATGAAAACTTGCTAATGGCAAGGCAATTCTTTCGTGTTTTCCCAGCATCATTCTAATAGTATTAGCAAATCCCATTCCATGTATCAAGCCAAAAAGTAGTGCCAATACATAATTATAAGAAGTTTTTTTATAGATGAGATTAGCAAGTGAAGTTATTACAATGGTTACCGGGATAAAAAACTCTACCCAATTGCTATTCAATCGAATGAGGTTATATGCACTTAGGTATAAGGTAATTAAGTGGCCAAGGGTAAAAGCAGTGAGGGAGAAAATTAGTTTTCTTTTACTTTGATTGATATAGGTTGCCGTAAGCGCCATCATAAATAACAAATGGTCTGTCGCATCCAGTCTCAACATATGTTGCCAGCCCAATGAAAAATAAAAACAAAATTCATTCATAGAGAAGTAGAGGTTAAACTGAATTTTTTATCTTTAGTGTTCACAAAGATAGCATGATAAAAAAATCCATGGTAATGAAAATTCTTATTTGTTCAACACTTTTTCTATTGCTTGCTAATCATCAGAATCATGCAGAAAGGGTTCATCCAATTTATGTAAGTGTATTAGAAGTGGAGCATAATCAAAAAGAAAACAGATTGGAAATAAGTTGTAAGATTTTTACCAATGATTTTGAATCGATGCTAAAAAAAAATAACTCATCTGTAAAAATTGATTTACTAGGTGGCATGAATCAAAGTATCATGAAGCAATTAGTGAGTGACTATATAAAAAAGCATGTATCACTTCAAGTGGATGGAAAAATGCAATCAATGCAGTTTTTGGGGTATGAGCAGGCCGACGAATCTATTCAAAGTTATTTAGAAATTGATGGAGTTAAAGCAGTAAAGAAAATTACGGTTAACGACAATCTGTTGTATGAGTATAAATCAGAGCAGATGAGTATTATTCATGTAACTGTAAATGGAGTGCGAAAAAGCACTAAGCTCAATAATCCTGAAGAGGTAGCTGATTTTCGATTTTAAGTTATTCTTCGTTCAATTCTTCTTTCAAACTCTCAGAAATCGTGACAAGAATTTTATCAATTCTTTGCCCGTCCATATCAATGATTTCAAAATGGAAATCTTTCCAATTAAAAGATTCGCCGGTGTGGGGGATATGTTCTAATTGATGCAATACAAAGCCGGCAAGTGTATCAAACTCATGTTCTCCTTCGTTCATCCATTCTTCTTTGTCAAAGTAACTCAAGAAGTCGTAAAATTGAATGAGTGCGTCTACTAAAAAGCTTCCATCTTCTCTTTTAGAAATTTGATATTCTTCTTGCCCTTCTTGTGCAACTTCTCCTACAATCGCTTCCATGATATCATTAAGTGTTATCATGCCTTCTAATGTGCCGTATTCATTTACAATAAAGCAGGTATGAATTTTAGATGATTTTATTTTTTCCAGCAATTGATAGGCCTTGTTGTTTTCGGGAACGAACAATGCAGGCTTTAATAAAGTTTGCATGGTTGCTGTAGGACTTGCTTTTACTAAGTCTTTAACATACACTAATCCCTTGGGCTCGTCAATCGTGCCTTCACAAATCGGATACGTGCTATACACAATATCTGCTAATTTATTTTTTACATCTTGAACGGTGTCGTTGATGTCTAACCAAATAATATCAGTACGATGTGTCATTAAAGAGGTGATATTTCTATCACCCAAGTGAAAAACTCGCTCAATGATTTCTTTTTCATCTTCTTCAATGGACCCATGCTCACTACCTTCAGAAATCATGGCTTTGATTTCTTCTTCAGTTACAGCGGTATCTGAAGGTTTCTTAATGTTGAATATTTTAAAAATGATATTAGTGGCATTTGATAATAACCATACAAAAGGATACACAAGTGTAGACACCAAACTCATGGGGCCTGCAGCCAGTAGTGCAATTCTTTCTGAACGAAGTAACCCCAGTTTTTTAGGGATGAGTTCCCCAAATATGATAGATAAAAAAGTAACAATCACTACTACCAGAGAGGTGGCTATCGTTGCAGCATATGGTTTCAAGGATTCAAACTGTTCAATAAAGGGTTGTACGTCTTTGCTAAACCTTTCGCCTGAGTAAACCCCGGTTAAAATGGCGATTAGCGTCATGCCAATTTGAGCGGTGCTTAAAAATCTTTCAGGGTTGTCAATTAACTTGAGTGCTAATTTGGCTCTAAGATCGCCTTTGTTAGAAAGTGTTTCGATTCTGGCTCTTCTGGCACTAATGAGAGCAATTTCACTCACCACAAAAAGTGCATTTACTAAAATGAGAGACAGTAGAATAAAAATTTCCATATATATCAGAGAAGATAATTCATATAAATATAGGAATATAGTTTCAATTTTTTTTATTTGGTTAATTAAGTTGTGTTAACACAATTGTTTCGAGCTCCTTTGGTCGAAGTTGTGGATTCAAAAATCGTATCGACAGCAGTGTAATTGGGTAATCAAAGCATTCGTATAATACTTGATAAGGTATATGTGTTGCTGCTAATTCGGGTAAGCTGTTCTTGGCAAGAATGACATATTTTTTATCTGAAAAATGAGGTAGACTATCGATTTTTATTACCGTTCCTTTTGCGTAAAAATCAAGACTTCTAAAAGTTTCATATTTATACACATAGGTGTTTTGAGTGGGTATGCGGTGTGTATACATAAAGTGTCCAATATTACTGCCCGCTTGATATTGAAGCAGGCTAGGATAAAAGAAACCGTTTAAAAACACATTGATGCCTATGATGGTATACAAACTTAGGGTTAAGAGTAGGGAAGGTGATTTTTTTTGAAAAAATAACAGGAATATGAAACCAGCAAACCCAACCATTGCAATACACGGAACTATAATTGAAATATTTTGAAATGGCCATACTAGTAAAACAATGAGAGAAACCCAAAGTAGAATAAAAACAAACTTATGAAAGTAACACAGAGGCTTATACAGAATGGCATGTTTTTTTTCAAATAACAATTCGTAAATAAATTTTGCTGTAATAACGGCTGCAAAAGGGAAGGCAACAAAAATGTAATGAGGCAGTTGATATTTGCTGAGTGCAAGCGAAAGGTAGGTGAGTAGAAAGCCTCCTAGTGTAATCACTTCATTTTGTGAGGTTACAATGAATTTATTTTTGAATAGTATAATCGATTGCTGAACGAATCCTAAAAGAAAAAAAACAATCCAAGGCAGAAAAGACCATAACATATTTTCTAGTAGAAAAGAAAAGGGCGCACCGTTATTCCAGGGCGATTCGCCTGTGATTCTTCCAAAACTTTGCGACCAGTAAAAAAAGCGTAATCCTGATGTATGGGTTTGTCCGTTCACTATTTTTTCAGGATGTGCATCAAATTGCTGGAAAAGTCCATAGCTCATAGGGAGTAAGCAAATGGCTATTACAAATATTCCCAAAATCGTCTCCCACTTGATTACTTTCTTTATGTCTTTATTAATGAGGAGATGTGTTCCAATTCCGAATATGGGTACTAGTAAGCCAATGGGACCTTTGGTCATCATAGCAATGGATATGCCAATGCATCCAATAATTAAGTGCTTAATTTTATCTGTTTGTATCCAAGCAGTAAGTTGCCAAACACTAAAAATCACCATGCTTGTTAAAATACTGTCTGTTCTAATATCATGATTCATTAAAAAAAATCCTTGACAAGAGGCCAAAACAATTGCAGACAGTAAAGCAATGTTTTTATTGTAAAATAATTTTGAAAATTGGTAAGTAGAATAAACACCAAGTGTGGCAAAAAGAAAAGTTGGAAATTTGAAACCGAAATTATTAATGCCAAAAATTTTCATGCTTATAGCACTGATCCAAAATAAAAAAGGTGGCTTGTCTAGATAGTCCTTACCCGAATCAAATACTTTTAAAAACGAATTGGTTTGAAGCATTTCTCTGCTGATGGAAGCATACTGAGCTGCGTCAATATTCATAACATCAATCCATATGCCGAGTATACAAACAATTGCTATAGAAAAAAAGATGAGTGTGTTGTTTTTTAACATACTAGATAATTTATGTAAGTTGGACCGCACCACACTTTTTAATAAAAATTTGGCCGTTAATCCATCCAATAGTGCATCCAAGAATCATTCCGCCTGTTACATCTAGCGGATAGTGGACTCCCACATATACTTGCGCATATGAAATCATTGCTGCCCAAATAAAAAATAACAAAGTAAATTTCCCCCAAACTTGTTGCATTGTCATAAAAATAAACATGGCTATGGCAAAATGATTGCTTGCATGAGAAGATGGAAAGCTTCCGTTTTGTCCACAATAACCAGCTAGCATTCTAATGTCGTTTGCAATGTGGATATTATTACAGGGCCGAATCCTTCCAATAAGAGGTTTTAATACATGACTACTGATTACATCGGAAAAACTTATTGTAACAATGAGTTCAAAAATCCACCACCATACTTTTTTTTGAAAACGCGTAAAAGCATATATAATTAAAAATAAATAAAGTGGCGCCCATGTTAGCGGCTGCCTGATTAATAATGCTACTTTATCAAAAATAGGAAAATTTGCCTTTTGATTAATGAGGGTAAAAAGCCAATGATCTATGTCTATAATTTTTTTCAGCATTAATTATAAATTAGATGGTGTTTTTTTGAGCAATCAATATTAATCTGTTGGATTGTTCTTCATCATATTTATGCAGATGATAATCTCCGAAAATGGCTTTGATTTGAAGTCGCTGTTTTGCAAGCAATGATTCAAAATCTTTTAGTGTAAACCTCGATACTTTCTCGGTAAATGAAATGGGTTGAGGTTCTTTGGGGTCTTCGATAAGAATTTTTTTATAAAAGGTATGTTCGTCATACCATCTGGTTATGGTAAATTCAATGCCATCGATGGTTTGTGATTCCTGATGAGACATGTTATTTTCAACATATTTTGCATTTAAATAATCAATAACAAGAATGCCCCCATGCTTAATAGATTGCGCCATGGTTTGTATGGCATTGTCATTTTCTCTTGGAGTTTTGAAATAGCCAAAGCTGGTAAAAAAATTAAATGCATAATCAAAATAATTCACCCAAAAAGTTTCTCTCATGTCGTGTTGATAAAAATGAAGGTTGTCATTTTCATGCTTCATGGCATCTTCAATACTGGCATTACTTAAATCAATACCTGTTACATCAAAACCTAGTTCAGCCAATTGTAAGGAATGTCTTCCTTTTCCACATGCTATATCCAGCATTCTCGCATCTTTGGAAGGAGATAAGTACTTTATTAATGTATCAATAAAAGTTTGAGCTTCATTGTGATCTCTTTTTTGATACAATAAATGATAGTAGGGAGAGTTGAACCAATCTTTGAACCAATTTTCTTGCATTTTTCAAAGGTATAGCATTTTTTCTTTGAGTTCTTTTAATAAATACAGCGGCTTTTTGTAGGAATTATGATTATGGTAAGATTGGCCACAATCTCATGTCCACTCTCGCTAGTCTTTACTATCTTCGCACATAAATTTTGAATAGATGTCTTTAATAAAAAGTATATCGGGTATTAGAGGAACCATCGGAGGGAAAACCGGTCATAATTTAACACCTGTTGATATTGTAAAATTTACTGCAGCTTATGGATCGTGGTTGTTGGAGTCTGTTAAAAAAGATAACAATCAAAAAGCGACGGTTGTGGTAGGAAGAGATGGACGTATTAGCGGAAATATGGTTAGCAATTTAGTCAATGCTACGTTAAGTTCACTTGGAATAAACGTAGTTGATGTTGGTTTGTCAACCACACCAACAGTGGAAATGGCTGTAACTTTTTTAAAGGCTGATGGAGGTATTATTTTAACAGCAAGCCATAATCCAAAAGAATGGAATGCCTTAAAATTGTTGAATCAAAAAGGTGAGTTTATAAGTGGAGAAGAAGGAAAGTATATTTTGGAACTTGCTGAAAAAGAATCTTTTTTATTTGCTGAAATTGATCAATTGGGTTCAATCACCGAGAATGATTCTATGTTAGAAAAACATATTGATTCTATTGTTGGACACAAATTAGTGGATGTAAAAAGTATTTCTGCTGCTAATCTTTCCATTGTAGTGGATGCTGTAAATAGCTCAGGTGCCTTTGCTGTGCCAAAATTATTAAAAGCTCTGGGGGTTGAGAATATTACTGTCATCAATGAAGAAATCTCCGGAAATTTTGCTCATAATCCTGAACCTTTGCCAGAGCATTTAACAGAACTAAGCAGAGAAGTAGTGGCAAAAAAAGCCTCATTGGGTATTGCTGTAGATCCAGATGTAGATAGACTTTGTTTTGTTTGTGAAGATGGAACAATGTTTGGTGAAGAGTATACATTGGTAGCGGTAGCAGATTATGTTCTTAGTAAAAAGGTTGGAAATACAGTTAGTAATATGTCTTCAACAAAAGCATTAAAAGACATCACCCTCAATCGAGGGGGCGAGTATTTTCCAAGTGCGGTTGGCGAAGTGAATGTAGTGAAGAAAATGAAAGAAGTAAATGCTGTAATTGGCGGGGAAGGTAATGGCGGTATTATTTTCCCTGAGTTGCACTATGGCAGAGATGCTTTGATTGGTATTGCTTTATTTCTAACCCAATTAGTAAAGTCTAAAAAAACCGTAAAACAACTTAGAAATACGTATCCAGATTATTTCATTAGTAAAAATAAAGTTACCCTCGAGGATGGCATCAATGTAGCATCCATATTTGATACCATTAAGTCCAAATACAAATCTAATCCTATCAATACAGAAGATGGATTGAAAATCGAATTCGATAATGATTGGGTACACCTCAGAACAAGCAATACCGAGCCAATTATTAGAATATACGCTGAAAGTAATTTTGAAACCACCGCCCAAAATATAGCAACGCGTTTGATTAAGGATATTCAGGAGTCTATTTTATAAGGTAAAAAATACATTGTATGAGTCGAATCTATTTTGATAATGCAGCTACTACCACACTGGATTCAGCCGTGTTAGAAACCATGATGCCTTATCTTACAGAAAAATTTGGTAATCCCTCATCAATATATTCATACGGCCGAGAAACAAAAATGGCTATAGAGAATGCAAGAAAGACCGTCGCTAAAATTTTACAGGCTCATCCAGCAGAAATATTTTTTACAAGTGGGGGAACTGAAAGTAATAACACGGCCATACAAACAGCAGTGCGCGATTTAGGATGTACACATATTATTACTTCATTAATAGAACATCATGCTGTTACGCATACAGTTGAGCACCTGGCACATCTGCATAATATCAAAGTGAGTTATGTGAACTTACTTTCTAATGGACACATTGATTTGCAACATTTGGAAAAACTATTATCCGAACAAAAAGGTAAAACGCTAGTTAGTTTGATGCATGCCAACAATGAAATTGGTAACATACTAGATATACATGCAGTTGGCAATCTTTGTAAAAAATTTCAGGCGGTATTTCACAGTGATACGGTTCAAACAGTGGGTCATTTTCCTTTCGACTTACGAAATACACCCATTCACTTCATAACAGGCGCAGCTCATAAGTTTCATGGTCCTAAAGGAGTTGGTCTATTGTATATCAATGAAAATGTTCGCATCAAGCCATTTATTTTTGGAGGAGGGCAAGAAAGAAATATGCGTGCCGGAACTGAAAATTTATATGGTATTGTAGGATTTGCAAAGGCGTTAGAATTAGCCTCCATTCATTACGAAAAAGATCGTGCTTACATAGAAGGGCTAAAAAAATACATGCATGATCAACTTGTAAAAAAAATCGCAGGTATTCAATTCAATGGGGATACTTTTGGAAATAGTTTGTATACAGTATTGAGTGTGAGTTTTCCTAAAACAGAAAAATCAGAAATGTTGTTGTTTAATTTAGATATTAATAACATCTGTGCAAGTGGGGGAAGTGCTTGTTCTTCCGGTGCGGATGCAGGTAGTCATGTTATTCGTGCCATTAACAACAATCCAAATCAAATTACGGTAAGATTCAGTTTTAGTAAAAACAATACAACTACAGAAATTGATAATGTTGTTGATAAGCTATCTGAGTTACTATAATGATTTTTAGAACTGGTATCCAAGCATGCCTACTACTTCTTTTGGTAATGCTGGCAATTTTTTTCGGTCAATCAAAAAGCTGTTTAACTGTGATATTTCTTTAAAGATATAATGCTTTTCCATCGCGCCTTGCAAATAACCCGCGCCTGTACTTCCTCCTGTTCCTACACGGCTTCCAATCATTCGTCTAACCATATTGATATGCCTGCTTCTCCAATTGCCCATTTGATTGTCAAGTTCAAGTAGTGTGTCCAACAGTTGAAAAGGCAATTCTAAAATTGGGTATCCTCTATATAACATGATAAATAAAGCTGATTTACAGGCATTTGAACTGAGCTGTCGATCTGAATTTTTGTTTTGATGGTAGAATATCTCTTTGAACAAATGACTGTTTTGTAGTTCATTTTCAGACAAGCCATTATTGTAAATATTTTCATAGTCGCTCCAAAAAGGGTGTTCGTTGATTTTATTGAATTGGAGTGAGTAATGATTCCATACATTTTCATCCTTCAAAAATGGCATTCTTTCGAGCCATGTATTTACCAATTGAATAAGGGAAGCTTCTTTTTCGGCGGATTTTATTTTTTCAATATCTGATTGATTGAGCTGAGAGGTATAGTAGGATTGACCATGTCGGTGCTCAAATTGTAATCCTAGCTTTGCTTCAATTATTTTAAATTGAAAACTTTGAAAGCCAGATGCGGGTCTTAAAAGATCTCTAAAATCCAAGAAATCCATAGGGGTCATTGTTTCTAAAATTTCCATCTGTTGTACCAGTGTTTTAAAAATGGTACTGATTCTTTTTAAACGATGCACTACCGTTTGTAAATCGGCAGAATTGTCGTTTAGTGAGGGTTTGTTTAGAATATTGGTAGCACTATCTAATTCGAATAGAATTTGTTTAAACCATAGTTCATAGGTTTGATGAATAATGATAAACAACATCTCATCATGAGCGGGCTGTTTTCCTTCTTTAAAACTTTCCGGCTCTTGCGCATGAATGATTTTATCCAATTGAAGATATTCGCCATAGTAAACAGGGGCTTGTTTCATATTGTTTTTTTAATTGAAATATTATCTTAAAAGGAGCGTGGTTCCTTTTCTATTGATCCATTGTTTTTTTTGAGTGTCAAAATAATTTAAAAACCAAACATAGGTTCCTTGTTCCATGGCTATATTGTTGTAGTTCCCATCCCATTTTTTTGTCCAATTTTCTGTATAAAAAACTCTTTGTCCATATCTATTGTAAACAGCAAATTTCAGGTTCGCTGCATTGTAGGCATTCAAGGGGTATAAATAATCATTGATGCCGTCTAAATTGGGTGTAAATGCATTTGGAACGTCAATATAGCAATTGCTCAGTATATTGATATTTTTTGAAACGCGACTACTGCATCCAATTTTATTAGTTATGGAGAGTTTTAGGGGAATTATATAATTCCCAGTTGTATTGGATGGATAAAATTGAATGTGTCTTGTTGGATTCGTTTCGGTAAGGGTGTTGCCTAAGCCAAAGTCCCAATTATATTGAATGATGCTATCGCCTATGCTTAGATTTTGAATGATGGCACTATCATTAGGACATATTAATTGACTTGCTTCAAAATTGGCCTTGAGGGTATTGAAAAGATATAGATTTTTTATTGAAATTTCACTACATCCGTATTGATTGGTTGCTTCTAATTTTATTTCTTTATTTCCAAATACTGAATAAATTAATTGAGGAGTTGGGGAGTTGAGATTGGGCATCAGTTGATTATCTAAACTCCATTTATAATTTTGAATCCCTGAAGTATCGATTACGTTGCATAGAACCGTATCGAATTTGCAGCCATACTTTATGGTGTAATTAAAATCAGCCTTCATTCTTTTTGCAGAATAAAAAGGACCAATTTCTTCATTTTCACGTATGGCATTATCGCAGTAATCAAGTAGGGTGTTCCCATCGGCACCTTTTTTTACTCTTAATTTATAATATCCTACCGGTAATATGGTGTCTAAATTTATCGTAATTGAGTTGAAGTCAAATCCGTTGGAACAGCCATTTCCAGTAACACTTAATATATTGGGAATGGTTCCGCTTATAGGTCCGACAGGAATTAACGAAAATTCAATAATTCCTTGTTTTGTTAAACTGCTGCATTTTACTTCTTTGCTGAGCTTTATTGTTATGCTTTTGCTTTTGCATTGTTCTACATTGGCTTGAAGTAATTTTGGGGGTGTAGTGTCTGTAATATTTTTTGCCCCTTCTTTAAAGGTTAATGAGTAACCGCTTTGAGAATTTGAATAATGACTTACCAAAAGAAGATATTCATGTCCTTGAATAATAAAGGGTAAGCTTGAAAAAGTGGGGGCGTTAGCGGATGGGCTGGATGCGCATTGAATAAAATTGGCCCCAGTGCTGGAAGCGCCGGTTGCGCCATAACTACCTGACCAATTTCCAGCAACTACTAATGATCCATCTTGAAAAACATCTGTTGGGAGGTGGCCAGTAATATCAAATAATTGCCAATCATAATCGTCGGAACTGTTGATAGGAGTTATAGTGAACCCTAGACTTCCGCTTTGATAACATTTAAATTTATACCAAAAAGGATTTTTGTTTGCATAGTTTGTAGTTTGATTATTGGTGCATCCCGGCACAGGTAAATCATCTGTTTTACAGATCGGTACATTTTTTTGAAAAAAAGCTGTAGTGCCACAAATCGGAAAAGCAGTATTGGGCATTTGCCCTAAGCTGTCACAACTTTGTGCCATAACAGTACTTGAAAAAAAATATCCCAGTAGAAAAAAAACTAAAATACTACGCATGTGTAATAATCAGAGGTTTATTTTAATTCAGTTTGTTTTTTATTTCTTGTATTTTAAGCAGGGCTTCTACCGGAGTAAGTCTGTTTATGTCTAACTCTTTCAATAAGGATCTTATTTCTTCAAAAGTTACTGAATGAGCATCAAAAATACTCAACTGTATTTTTGGACTAGAGGAAAGTAGCGGGGCTGTTTTTCCGTTAGCAGCGTGGCTATCTCTGCTTGCTTCTAGTTGTTGAAGGATTTCATTTGCTCTATTGATTAATTCAGTTGGCATGCCTGCCATTCTTGCTACATGAATACCGAAGCTATGGGTACTGCCGCCTTTTGCCAGTTTTCTTAAAAATATCACTTTGTTGCCTACTTCTTTATTCGTGATATGATAATTCTTTACCCTTTCGAATTGATTTTCTAATTCATTTAATTCATGATAATGCGTAGCAAATAGTGTTTTGGGTTGATAGCTGGATTGGTGCAAAAACTCTGCGATACTCCAAGCTATTGAGATCCCATCATAGGTAGAGGTGCCTCTGCCTATTTCATCTAAAATAATCAGACTTTTTTCTGTGAGATTATTAATGATACTTGCCGTTTCGTTCATCTCAACCATAAAAGTACTTTCACCTCCACTTAGATTATCAGAAGCACCCACACGGGTAAAAATCTTGTCAGTTAATGGGATAGTTGCAGTACTCGCTGGCACAAAGCTTCCCATGTGAGCCAGGAGCGTAATCAAGGCAGTTTGTCGTAACACGGCACTTTTGCCACTCATATTAGGACCGGTTAGAATAATAATTTGTTGTGAGACAGCATCCAAAGAGATGTCATTCGTAATATAAGATTCACCGATTGGCAAGTTTCTTTCAATTACAGGGTGTCTGCTATCTTTCAACACTAATTCTTTTCCACTATGCAAGTTTGGCTTTTTGTATTGGTAATTGATGGCATTATTTGCAAAGCAATGTAAACAGTCTAATACGGCAAGTACCTGGCCATTTAATTGCATTGCACCAATATAGTCCTGTAATTCATTTAGTAATTCTTGGAATAATTGCTGTTCAATTTGAATTATTTTTTCTTCTGCCCCCATGATCTTTTCTTCATATACTTTTAATTCTGGGGTGATATATCTTTCGGCATTGGTAAGTGTTTGTTTTCTTATCCAAGTATCGGGCACTTTGTCTTTATGTACATTGGTAACCTCTAAATAATATCCAAATACGTTATTGAAACTAATTTTCAGAGAAGATATTCCTGTGTTGGCAGATTCTTTTTGTTGCAGTTCAATCAGGTAGTTTTTTCCGCCGCTAGATATTTTTCTGAGTTCATCTAATTCTTGATGTATGCCAGCAGCAATTAGTCCGCCTTTATTAATAGCAGCAGGAGGGTTTTCATTAATTTCTTTTGTGATCTTATCTTGAATGTATTGACATGGGTTTAAAGAATCACCTAATCTTTTTAAATATTCACTGTTGGCGTGTCCACATATTTCTTTGATAAAAGCGCATTGTTGAAGTCCTTTAGCCACTTGCAATACTTCTCGGGGGTTTATTTTTTTTAACGGGATTTTTGCAGCGAGTCTTTCTATATCGCCGGCCTGTTTGATGTGTTGCGCAACAGTTGTTCTGATTTCATTTTGAGAAACTAAATAGTCAACTGTATCTAATCTTTCGTTTATTCTTGAGATGTCATTCAAAGGCATTAACATCCATCTTTTTAATAAGCGAGCTCCCATAGGAGAAATCGTTGTGTTGATAGTATTAAAAAGCGTGTGATCTTTGTCGTTATGACTCATTAATTCAAGATTTCTAATCGTGAATCGGTCCATCCACAAATGATCGTTTCTGTTGATTCTTTGAATAGAAGTGATGTGTTGTAGATTCGGATGTTCCGTATCTTTTAAATAATGCAAAATGGCACCTGACGCAATAATACCAGCTGTGAGTTCTTCTACCCCAAATCCTTTTAAGCTATTGGTTCCGAATTGACGTAATAAGTTTTCTGTTGCATAAGATTCGGAAAAAATCCATTCATCTAATAAGTACGTAAAAAATTCACTACCAAAATTCTCTTTGAATAGCGTTTGTTTATTTCGTTGGTAAATAATCTCTGCGGGCTGTAAACTTCTTAAAAGTTTATCAACGTAGTCTTTATCACCTTCTGCAATAAAAAATTCTCCAGTAGAGATATCTAAAAAAGCCACACCCAATTGATTGTTTTCAAAATGCAATGCTGCTAAGAAATTGTTGCTATTGTGTTCCAGTAATTTATCATTTGTAGCTACACCGGGGGTTACTAACTCGGTAACACCTCTCTTCACAATTCCTTTTACTGATTTAGGGTCTTCTAACTGATCACAAATCGCCACTCGGTATCCCGCTTTTACAAGCTTATGCAAATAAGTATCCAATGCATGATGCGGGAATCCAGCCAATTCTAATGAAGCGGCATTTCCGTTATTTCTTTTAGTGAGTGTAATGCCCAAAACAGCTGCTGAATTAACCGCATCTTGTCCAAATGTTTCATAAAAATCGCCTACCCTAAATAGCAAAATCGCATCAGGGTATCTTGCCTTGATTGCATTATGCTGTTGCATTAAGGGAGTTTCTCCGGAAGCCTTTGCCATAGCCAACAAATTTACAATTTACCTTTTGATTATTCTAACTCTTTTCTAATACTTATTCGATTACTCATGATTTCTTTTGCTCAACGTCATACGATTAACATTAATTTTTCAATTTAGTTTTAGTTTGTCAATCAAAAGGCTTGTTTTTGCTATATCTTTGCCCCGAAAATTTTTAAAATGAGACATATCCTTACAACAATATTTATTTGCGCTTCTTTTTTAGTATCTCAAGCACAAATCCCAAAAGGAATGGGAAAAAGCGATGCTCAGGCTAAGGTTATTTTGGATGCTGTTAGTGCCAAGTTTAAAGCTTACAAATCTGTACAAGCTAATTTTCAACTGGTAATACAAAATGCTGCCGGGAAAAATATGGGCAACAAAAAGGGAGTTGTTTCAATGAAAGGAATGAAATATCAAGTTAATTTAACTGGGCAAGAAATTTATTCTGACGGTACTAATATTTGGAATTACGACAAATCTTCTAATGAAGTAACCATCAATAAATTTGATCCAAGTGCCAACTCAATTACCCCTCAAAAATTATTTACCAATTTTTATGATAAAGATTTTTTATATAAACTCAATGGTGATGTAAAGGAGGGTGGAAAAATGATGCAGGAGATAGAATTAACACCAGTAGATAAAACCAAACCTTTTTTTAAAGTATTGTTGTATATAGATAAGTCTACTATTTACACTACCAAGGTTTTTGAAAAAAATGGCAATAGATACACGTATAGCATTAGCAATATGAAAACTAATACAGTTATTGCAGATAACCTCTTTGTTTTTGATGAGAAGAAGCATCCAGGAGTAGAAGTGGTAGATTTAAGATAATTTACTTACCCCACCTAAAGCTTTCGTTTTGTAATCCAGCAAGATCAATGACTCTGTCAACAACGGTCGCTGCCACCTCATTGATTGTTTTGGGCATACTATAAAAAGATGGGGTTGCTGGACAAATGATGCCGCCGGCCAAGGTAATGGTTTCCATGTTTTTGATATGAATCAAGTTATAGGGAGTTTCCCTGGCCACACAAATCAATTTCCTTCGTTCTTTTAATATCACATCTGCGGCACGGGTTATTAAATCATTGGATACGCCTTGTGCGATTCTTCCTAATGTACCCATACTACAAGGGATAATGATCATGGTGTTATATTGGCCAGATCCTGATGCAAACGGTGCATGAAAATCCTGTTGTCCATAATATTTTACAGGCAAGTTTTGATAGCTTTCATCTCCAATCTCTGTATGCCATACTTCTTTGGCATTGGTTGTCATTAATAATGACAATTCTTCTATTGAGTGACTTAGCTTCAAAAGTTTTTCTATCAATACTTTAGCATAAATAGAACCACTCGCACCTGTAACGGCTACAACAATCTTTTGCATAATTTAATTAGCTTTTCAAATATTAAGAACAAACCTTTTGAAATAAAGTTTACTGTATTTTCAAGAACATTCATTCAAAATTAAGCCAAAGAAATTCTTTTTCCCATAGACTATAGATATATTGTAACTTGATATTCAAATAATCGGTATGCTTCAAAGAAAAATAAGTCTTTTTCAGGCTACGGTGCTCAATATGATTGATATGGTGGGGATTGGGCCTTTCGTTACGTTGCCTCTAATTATGGCATTTATTGGCAATATGTATTTGTATGCTTGGATTGCTGGGGCCGTTCTATCTATGGTCGATGCCATGATATGGAGTGAATTGGGGGCCGCTTTTCCCTTGGCAGGTGGTAGTTTTAATTTTTTGAGTGAAGCCTATGGATATAATAAAGCTGGCAAAATGATGAGTTTTTTGTACGTGTGGCAAACGATTATTCAGGCACCTTTAGTTGCCGCGTCTGCTGCTATTGGTTTTTCATCATATCTGTTGTATTTAATCCCCAACATGAGTGAAGTGCAACAAAAATTAGTTTCTGGTTTCGTAATTATTTTCATTACGGCTCTCTTGTATCGAAAAATAGAAAAAATCGGCATGATTGGTGTTTTTTTATGGATAGGTGTTTTAGCAACCTTGTGTTGGATCATTTGGGGAGGTATTTCTCATGGTAATATTTTACTGCCTTTCAAAGAAATCTCTCATAATTTCAGTTGGAATGTTCTAATATCATTTGCATTTGGTCAGGCTTGTGTAAAATCAATCTACAGCTATCTTGGGTATTACAACGTTTGTCATTTAGGAGGCGAAATCAAAAACCCTATAAAAAATATCCCCAAAAGTATGTTCATCTCTATTATAGGAATAACCGTTCTGTACATTTTGATGAATGCAAGTGTGGCATCGGTTATACCTTGGCAGGAAATAAAAGCTTGGCAAGATAATGGTAAGAATACCTTTGTAGTAAGTGTGTTTATTGAAAGATTATATGGAGTAGCCGCAGCTAAATTAGCAACGGGAATGATATTGTGGGTCGCTTTAGCTTCTTTATTTGCAGTACTTTTGGGCTATTCACGCGTGCCGTATGCAGCTGCTGTGAAAGGCAACTTTTTTAAGATATTTGCAAAGCTCCATCCAACCAAAAACTTCCCCTATGTATCCTTGTTAGTTATGTCGATTTTAGCATTTTTCTTTAGCTTGTTATTCAGAATGTCGGAAGTTATTAGCGCTATTTTAGCCATGAGAATCATTATTCAATTTATAGGGCAAGCAATAGGTGTAGTGTTATTAAGAAAAAGAAGGGGAGTTGAAAGTCTCCCTTATAAAATGCCTTTGTATCCATTGCCCGTTGTATTAGCTATCCTAATGTGGTTGTTGATTTTTTATGCCACAGGATTAAAAGTAGCCAGTACATTTTTTATCGTATTGGGTACAGGCTTGTTAGTCTATTTAATAAAATCAAAATGGTCGAATGAATGGCCGTTTGAAAAACAGAAGCAATAAATATTGGAAGGTTCTTAATTATGCTCTGCCATGTTAGGGATTTCAGCAACCTTATACTCGCCAGCATCCAATTTCTTTTTCGTAGCTTCAAAAGCTTTCAATGTGAGTTCGATGTCTTCAAAATCATGAGCTGCTGTTGGAATCAATCGGTATATGATGTCTCCTTTTGGAATAACCGGGTATACCACAATGCTACAAAATATGTGATAGTTCTCTCTTAAATCCATCACCATAGCGGTAGCTTCTGGCACATCTCCCTTCATATAAATTGGGGTAACGGGAGAATTTGTGTTACCTATATCAAATCCTTTTTCTTTTAAACCCGTTTGAAGCTTTTCAACATTATCCCATAGTTTTTTTCTGAGTTCTGGCATGTTGATCGTCATTTCCATTCTTTTTAGCATACCTTCTACAATCAATAAAGGCAAGCTTTTCGCAAATATTTGCGATCGGGTATTGTATCTAAGATATTTAATAACAGCTTTTGGACCACTGATGAAAGCACCGATACTTCCCATACTTTTTACAAAAGTGCTGAAATATAAATCGATTCCTTCTTGACAACCCTGAGCTTCATCAGCGCCGGCACCTGTTGGCCCCATGTATCCAAAACCGTGAGCGTCATCTATCAGAATTCTAAACTCGTATTTTTTCTTGAGGGCAACAATCTCTTTTAAAATACCTTGTTCACCGTCCATTCCAAAAACTCCCTCTGTAATTAATAAAATGCCGCCACCATTTTTATTAGCTAGTTCGGTAGCTCGTTTCAATTGTTTTTCGCAATCTTCAATGTCATTGTGTTTAAAAGCATAACGGTGACCCATATGAAGTCGAACGCCGTCGACTATGCAAGCATGTGCCTCTGCATCGTACACGATAACATCTCTTCTGTTTACCAAAGCATCGATACAACTCATGATGCCCTGATAACCGAAATTTAGTAACATCGTGTCTTCACGATTTACAAATTGGCTGATTACTTTTTCTAGCTCATCATGTTTATTTGTGTTTCCACTCATCATTCTGGCACCCATTGGGTTGCCCATGCCATATTTGGCGGCAGCATCCGTATCTACCTGTCTAATATCGGGGTGGTTTACTAATCCTAAATAATTATTCAAACTCCACACAATCATTTCTTTACCTCTAAATTTCATTCTGGGGCCTAATTCGCCTTCTAATTTTGGGAAAGCAAAGTATCCATGAGCCCTGTCCATGTGTTGACCTATCGGTCCTCCATCTTTTATCAGTTTTTCAAAAACATCCATCGAAATAAGTGATTAGCTGGTTAAGAATTAGGCACAAAAGTAGTGTTTTATGCACAATTTTCAGCAGCTTTAAGCCTTGATTATGTCAAATGAAAGACTTACGGCAAAATTCAGAGATCACATTGTTTTTAATTCTTACTTTTTATTTTTTTACTTTTCCTTTGAGGTATATTTGTCTAAATTTTTTTTATGTACTCAAAAAGGGTTATTGCATGTATAGTTTTTTTGATTAGTTGTCAATTGTATGCACAGAAGAAGTCTGCTGTTATGCAATCTGCAAACACTGAAAAGCCCAAAATTGTTATAGGCTTGGTAGTAGATCAAATGAGATGGGACTATTTGTATAAATTCCAATCCAAATATGGTAATAACGGCTTTAAAAAGCTTTTAAAATCTGGCTTTAGCTGCGATAATACTATGATTACACATATGCCCACATATACAGCGGTTGGACATACAGGTATCTACACAGGTAGCATTCCGGCACTTCACGGAATTGTTGGCAATAACTGGTATGATAAATCTCAAGCTAAAATGATGTATTGTACTCAAGATGATTCAGTTCAAGGTGTCGGTACAAACTCAGAGGAAGGTAAAATGAGCCCTAAAAACTTAGTGACCAATACGATTACTGATGAGCTTAGGTTGAGTAATAATTTTCAGTCTAGAGTTATTGGAATTTCGCTAAAAGACAGAGGCGCGATTTTGCCAGCCGGACATAGCGCGAATGCCGCTTATTGGTATGACGAAAAAGAGGGCAAATGGATTTCAAGCACCTACTACATGAGCAAATTACCTAACTGGGTTAAAGCTTTTAATGAAAGAAAAATTCCAGATGCATACATGAACGGAACTTGGAATACACTACTTCCTTTGAGTGATTATTCGTTAAGTAGCAGTGATGAAGAAATATATGAGGGCAACATTCCCGGAGATAAGTCTACTGTTTTTCCTCATCAACTTAGCTCTATCAAAGAAAAAAGATACACAGCCTTTAAGTACACTCCATTTGGGAATACCTTTACGATTGATTTCGCAAAATCTGCCATGGAAAATGAAAAAATGGGTAAAGGCGCTGCAACCGATTTCATAACCATCAGTCTTTCTTCTACTGACTATATCGGACATACTTTTGGTCCTAACTCAGTTGAAATAGAAGATACGTATCTAAGATTAGATCAAGATATTGCTGGCTTTATAAATTATCTTGATTCTAGTTATGGAAAAAACAACTACATGATTTTTTTAACGGCAGATCATGGAGTGGCCCACAATCCTTCTTTTTTAAATGAACATCATTTGCCGGGAGAAACCTATAACAACAAGGATTTGATTAAAGAGTTGAATGATTCAATTAGTGTCAATTTTCAAATAAAAGATGCAGTAACTAAAATTGAAAATGCTCAAGTCTATATAAATGATCGCTTGTTTTATCAGGGGATTTGTAATCCAGCTTTGGTGGGGTATATCGTGTATTTGTTACAATCCAAAACAAATTGGCTTAGTCATGTGTATGATTTTAAAAATATTACACCTTTTGATATACCAGAGCCTATCAGAACTATGTCAATGAATAGTTATTACCCTTCAAGAAGCGGGGATATTCAAATGATTCCAAAGCCTAATTATTTTGATGGAGGCAAGACGGGAACAACACATGGTTTGTGGAACCCTTATGACGCTCATATTCCATTGGTTTGGTATGGCTGGAATATTCAAGCAGGACATACCCATAAAGAAACGCATATGACAGATATTGCTGCTACCTTGGCAGCTTTACTGAATATACAAATGCCCAATGGCTGTGTGGGTAAAGTAATTGAAGAGGTTGTTCGCTAATCGCACATTCAATGCTATAATCAATGGCTTCAAAAAGAAACAACAAGACTTCACTCATTGAGGCAACTCAAATTTCAAAAAATAGTTTTAATACTTTTTGGTGGAGAATTCTCATCTCGATTTTCGTATTAATCATTTACGGAAATACTACAAGCTATCAGTATACCTTAGACGATGATATTTTTTATCAGAAGCATGCTTCAGTTCAAAAAGGGCTAGATGGCATTCCTGAATTATTTACTCAGGGAAGTATGGCTCAATTTGATGGTTCAAAAGGAGTGCAACCCTATCGCCCTATCACATTACTCTCTTTTGCCCTCGAAAAGCATTTCTTTGATAATAATCCTGCTAAATCACATCTGATCAATTTACTACTCTATCTTTTTATAATACAATTGTTGTTTGCTTTATTATTGAAGTTGTTATCTCAATCGTATGCTTTTTTTGTTACTATGGTTGTGTTACTTTTTGCTTTACATCCTATACATACAGAAGTGGTAGCCAGTGTGAAAAGCAGAGATGAGCTTATGGCTATGTGTTTTGGATTAATGTCATGGTATGCTTTTATAGTAGCTACCCAGCAAGAAAAAAAATCATTTCTTTATGTTGGACTTAGCGCTCTTTATTTATTTGCCTCTTTATTATCAAAAGAAAGTGCTATCGCATTTCTGGTATTGATTCCTTTGGCTATTATTATGCTAACAGAAACTCATTGGAAAAAGACAGGTACCTATATGATTCCTTTTGCATTTGTAACGGGGTTGTTTTTTATCCTCAGGTATAAGGCAATAGGAACAGAAACTTTTGTAAAAGGGGTGCCCGTGTTAGATAATGTGCTGCATGCTGCTAAAGGTGTTTCGCAAATAACAGCTACTAAAATGGAAATATTATTTTATAATATAAAACTCCTTTTTTGGCCATGGCCTTTGTCGTGGGATTATTCCTTCAATCAAATTCCACTAATGGATGTGTATGATATATTACCCTGGGTATCTTTCTGTATCTATGGATTTTTGTTGATTATGGCGGTTGTTTTTTTTAAGAAAAAGCCTATTTTATCTTTTGGTATTTTCTTTTTTATGATTGCATCTACCCCTACCAATAATTTATTTTTTATTAATGGTGCTACTGTTGCAGAACGTTTTTTATTTACTCCATCTATTGGATTTATCATAGCATTCGCCTATGCAGTAACAATTGTATTAAAAATAGATCTTTTACAAATTGCCAGAAAGCAAAAACGCAACTTTATTATCTGTATCGGGTTGCTGTCTTTAGTTTATTTTATGTGCTCTTTTTATAGAGTTCCAGATTGGGAAAATAATTTTAAATTATTTGCAGCAGGCGTAGTTTCATCTCCAAACAGCAGTCGAACCAATCAAGCTTTTGGAACAGAATATGAGAATAAAGCAAAAGACGAACCGGATCCAATGGAACACAAAAGACTCAATGATTCTGCCATTTATTATCTGCAAAAAAGTGTTGATATTTTACCCACAAATTCAGATGCTACTTATAAATTAGCTCAGGTATATGAAATGAATGGGGATGTTCCACGCGCAATAGAATACTATAAAAAATCTATACAGTCTACCCCTGGTTCTTTTGTTGCGTTAAATAATTTAGGGGTTATCTATGCCGGACAAAAAAACTTTGATGCCGCATTAGAACTTTTCAACAAAGCATATCAAATTGATTCAACCATTGAATTGACAATAGCAAATTTAATGGTAGTACATGCCAATAAAGGTCAATTGGAAAAGGTTGTTCAATATGGTAATCGTGCAAAAGCACTAGGAATCGTAAATAATAAAATAAACGATTTGTATAATCAAGCTCAATTGAAATTGCGGGCACAATAATCACTTGATTATTCTAAAACTGCTTATTTTTAATGATATTGCATACACATGAAGAAAATAATTTCAATACTGCTGGTTTTATTGATTGTATATAGTTGCAAAAAACTAGATACTTATGGCAATGCTAATGCTACTCAATTGTTAGCGCCAACTAATCTAGAACTTTGTTCATCTTATGGGAGTGTGTCTATTCATTGGACGGATAATGCAAGTAATGAAGATAGTTTTTTAATAGCTCGTTCTGTTGATTCCATAAATTATATAACAATTGGGATAGCACCTAAAAACACTTCTTTATTTGTTGATACGGCTATTTTGAACACTACTACAACCTATTATTATAGTGTAGTGGCAGTCAATGCAACAGGTAAATCAGATCCAATAATCACATCTGTTCGGATTGTCAACACTTATATTCCTTCAGATAGTATTGTTGTTGGAACAGGTCAGCAATATCAAGTTTGGAAATCTAAGAATTTGGAAACATCGTATTATAACAATGGTGATACCATACCGGAGGTTTCAGATCCTTTAGTCTGGTCAAATCTTTCAACAGGCGCATGGTGCTGGTATAATAATGATAGTGCTAACTATGCACAATTTGGTAAGTTATATAATTGGTATGCTTTAACGGATCCAAGAGGTATTGCGCCAGCTGGTTGGCATGTAGCAAGCTTAAATGATTGGAATATCTTGATCAAGAATTTGGATGCAGCTGCGGATGTTTCTAATCAAACAGGTAAAGCCAGCACAAAAGTGGGTGCGCAATTAAAAGAAACTTGTTTTGCGCATTGGTCTTTTCCTAATAGCACTGCCACAGATACAATACATTTTAGGGCGTTGCCTGGTCATGGTAGAAATGAAAATGGCCAATTTGATAATAATAATTATGGGGTTTGGTGGACAGCTTCTTCTGCGGGCGATCCTGCAACAGCTTGGGGCCTTTCCATTAGTGAAAATGACGGATCAATTTTTAAAGGCTATCATAATAAAAATCATGCCTATTCGGTAAGGTTGCTGAAGGATTAGTTAGACGCAAATGAAAAGAAGGTTTTAGAGGATTTTGGTTCATTATTTTTTTGATAGATAAAAAAAACTATTATTTTAGTATATTAATTTAAAGTTATTTTCAAAATAATTGTTTGTACCTTTTGTTATACCCAATAATTTAGTGTCATTATTTTTAAATAAAATCCCAAAAGATTATGAATAAATTGGTATCAAATTCAATGCTTCTTTTTCTTGCATTTTTCTTTTTTGTTTCTTGCAAGAAAGGAAATCCTAATGTTGAATCCACCCAAATAGTCAATGACACAATCTATACAATTAGTAATCCTAATTTAGCAAACGTAAAAGATACATTAGCTGCATTTCAGATTTTTAAGGAGTCTGGGATTGTTGTTTCTTACTATGGTGATATGGATGATTCAGGAAATCCTCTTACGCTTAATTCTGTCAAAATAAAAAACGGTAGTGATACTGTTCTTAATTTAATATTAAATAATGCTTATTTAACTAAGACGGCATACTATACAGTTAAAGGTGTAAGAGATTCTTTGGTGATGTTATTCACATATACAGATACAACAGTCACGTTGTCAACTGCAATTTTTGATTGGCTTAATAGAACTCACAAAATCAAATCACAAACAACTATGAGAAGAGACGATAAAACAGTTTTGCATTCTCAAGTATATCAAAAATGGGCTTTCGCAAACAATCTCGTGGCTACACAAGCTGGTTTGTTATTAGCAGCTAATATTGGCGTTGCTGTTGCACTGGCTTGTCCTCCATGTATTATCCCTGGCGTTGCATTAGGTCTTATTCTCACAAAAATTACTGACAATCATAAAACATTTGGAGACCCTAACCAAAACCCACCAACACGAACAGTTGAAACACCTCAAGAGGCAGACTGTCCAGATAATTTAGATTCCCCTTCCCCTCAAAATGACTTGTCAGATACAGAATTAGGTGATAACACAATTGAGTATGGTACTTCAAATCAGGGAGCAGGAATCAATGTTAGTCCTGCCTGTTCCGCTGTACTGAGAATTACTAACTTAGTATTTGAAGTTAGTTTGAATGCTGATTGTACTTCATTAAATAGTGCTTTAGTTAGATTTACCCCTCATCATTTTTGGAATAACCCTAATTGTAATTATTTTGATGGAGAGGTGTCATATGCATCCTTGACTACATACACTTTAAATGGCCCAAATCTTACGATTAATTTTGGATCGACTTCAAATGGAGTAACTTTTACAGGAACAGTCGATAGGACATCAATAACGGGAAATATTCACTATGAAGGTATATTTAATTATAATAACGTTCCAACTCATGAAAGCTTGGATTGCCCTGTAATAATTTCTAAAGTAAATTAATAGATACGGATTAAACACGATTTGATGCAAAAGAATATTAAGTGTCTGAGCTTAAAACTGTTTGCCCTTGTTGATGTTTTTCCCTTATTGGTTTTATCACCAACAACTAAAGCCTAGAAAGAATTGAATAGTCCTTCTATCTTTAATGATTTTTCGTTTGGGTACTTGCCCCTCAATCATTCAACTTTAACTCCCTAAACGCAAAAATCCCGCGAGTTCTCGGAGGATTTTTGTTGTTGGGTTACCAGGATTACTACCAGTGATCCTTTTTTGATGGGAGACAAAACCATATGCCCTCATTCGCTTCGCTCATTGTTTTTTTATTTTCAGCTCATCCAAGCAAGCTTGATTCGCTTAAAACAAAAAAGCCCCGGAAATACATTTCCGAGGCCAAATGGTTTTGTTGGGTTACCAGGATTCGAACCTAGACAGACAGAATCAAAATCTGTAGTGCTACCGTTACACCATAACCCAATCATTTCCCAAATGATTAAATTTGGAGTGCAAAAATAAGGGTTTACAAATATGTTCCCAAAGTTTTCAAGGTCAAAATATAGTTTTTTTGCCTTTTTTATTAATTACCACCACTAATCATAGTTTTAACGAATATTTTCATTCAAAATAAATACTTATTGGCTGCTTCCATTTGCTTTAAAGTACTTTTGTGCTCTAATTGATAAATAATCAACATCGTTGAGTCCTCATAGGCAAATATTTCAAACCAATACAAAATGGCGCTGGCTAACTTTTAAGTGGTTTAGCAGACTATTTATAGTAATCGTTTTTGTGGTGATAGGGTTGATCGTTGCTTCTATCGTAACGGGTATCAAGCCATCATTACCCATATTGATTGGCGACGCAGACTCTACTCACAAACTTGCAAATCCTATTATTCCAACCTCTTTAAAAAAGTCAGACCTGAAAAAATACAAAGGGTTTGAGGCTTTTTTAAAGATGAAAGAAGCGAATGATAGCAATAAAAATAAAACACCTCTGCTATCAAATGACAAGATTCGTGCAGCATTTTATGTGGATTGGGATCCTCAATCCTTCTTTTCATTACAGAAAAATATTGATAAGTTAAATATGGTAATGCCAGAGTGGTTTTTTATTGATCCAACGGCAGATACCATGTTTGTTCGCATTGATATGCCAGCCCTTGCATTAATGAAAAAGAAAAAGGCAAAAATTATTCCTATCATTAATAATATCAATACTAAAACCGGCACAGGTGATTTTGATGGAGCCATTTTACATAGAATATTTCATAATCCAGCAAAGAAGGAAAGATTAATTAATGACATCATTAAATATCTTACACGATATCAGCTTCAAGGTGTTAACATAGATTTTGAAGATTTTAAAGAAGATAAAAATGAGCCTATTATTTCTTTTCAAAAAGAGTTGTATGAAAAACTTCATGCTGCTCATTTTATCGTTACCCAGGATGTAATGCCCAATGATACCGATTTTAGTCCCAAAGAACTAGGCAAATACAACGATTACTTGTTTTTGATGGCTTACGATGAACATTATCCAACAAGTGTTCCAGGTCCCATAAGTAGTCAGCTTTTTATTGAAAGGGCATTAGATGAGGTGGCAAAAGAGCTGCCATCAGAAAAAATAATTTTATGCTTTGGGGGTTATGGTTATGATTGGAGAGAAGGACTAGAAGCCAAAAATCTTACCTATCAACAGGCATTAGCTAATGCAAAACAATACAAATCTGATATAGTGTTTAGTAATGACACTTACAATAATTCTTTTTCCTATACCGATGGTGATCAAAAAAAACACCAAGTGTATTTTACAGATGCCGCTACACATTTTAATACAATTCGTTTTGCTGATCAATATGGTACAGCAGGAACTGCATTGTGGAGATTAGGCAGTGAGGATGAACGGCTTTGGACTTTCTATGATAGAGATTTATCAAATGATGGCCTAGCTAAAAATCCGTTTGACTTTGCTTCGTTGGCCTATGTAAATACTCCAACCGAAAGACCTGATTATATTGGAGACGGAGAAGTCTTAAATGTTGTGGCTACTCCTCAACCCGGAAAAATTAATATTGAGTATGATACGGCAGAAAAAATTATTACAGAGCAAAAGTATTTACAGTTGCCCACCAAATATGTAATTAAAAAATACGGTAATGTTCATAATCAAGTAATGCTCACTTTTGATGATGGTCCAGATCCTGTGTATACACCCCAAATATTAGATATTCTTAAAAAAGAAAATGTTCCAGCTACGTTTTTTATTATTGGCATGGAAGCGGAGGATAACCTGCCCATTTTAAGAAGAATTTTTGATGAAGGGCATGAAATTGGCAACCATACCTTTACTCATCCTAATATTGCTACTGTAAGCAAAGAAAGAGCTTCTACCGAAATGGAATCTACACGTTTGCTCATTGAAGCAGTTACTGGCAGAAGTACCATTCTCTTCAGGGCGCCTTACAATGCAGACTCAGAACCCGTTACAGATATCGAGCTCAAACCAATCGCTCTTAGTAAGAATAAGAATTATTATACCATTGGCGAAAGTATTGATCCTAATGATTGGGAAGAAGGTGTATCCGCTGATACTATTTACGCAAGAACCATCTATAATTATGAAAAAAATCCTAACAAGGGAATCATATTATTTCATGATGCGGGCGGCGACAGACAAGCTACGGTAGATGCTTTACCCAAAATCATTCATTATTTTAAATCCAAAGGAATACAATTCACAACCGTTGCTGCTTTATTACACACTACCAAAGATGTTGTAATGCCAGTGGTCAACAATCGAATGACATTTTTAAGTACCAATGTGGCTACTGCAGGGTATTGGGTTACTAAATTTTTTAATTGGATTTTTTGGACAGCAATTTTTTTAGGCGTGTTCCGTATATTATTACTGGCGGTAATGGCTATTATTAATAAAATAAAATCTAATGCTTTTTCTATAACCTTAATTCATAAAGAACTACTTCCTCCCGTAAGTATTATTGTGCCTGCATACAATGAAGAAGTCAATATTGAAAAAACCATCCAAAACTTATTACAACAAAATTATCCCTATTTCGAAATCATAGTAATTGATGATGGATCAAAAGATAATACATATCAAAAGGCCAAGGTAGCTTTCATGAACGATAGCAAAGTAAAAGTATTTACTAAGGAAAATGGTGGCAAGGCTTCTGCCTTAAATTATGGCATTTCAAAATCAACCAGCGATTATCTAGTATGCATAGACGCAGATACTCAACTTATGCCGGATGCCTTACTAGAATTGATGAAAACATTTTTGAACCCCGCCGATAAAAGAAACATAGGTGCAGTAGCAGGAATCGTAAAAGTGGGTAATGAAACAAATATGCTTACCAAATGGCAAAGTATAGAGTATACCACGGCGCAAAACTTTGAAAGGCGTGCTTTTGATTTGGTAAATTGTATTACAGTCGTTCCTGGTGCCATTGGTGCATTCAAAAAAGAAGCGATAGAGGCAACTGGTGGATTTACAAATGATACGCTTGCCGAAGATTGCGATATTACCATCAGAATACTTCAAAAGGGCTATACTGTGGTAAATTGCCCTACTGCCATTGCAATTACAGAAGCCCCCGAAACACTGAAGCAATTTATGAAGCAACGCTTCCGCTGGAGTTATGGGATTATGCAATCTTTCTGGAAAAGTAAAAGTGCTTGTTTTAATCCAAGGTATAAAGGATTGGGATTACTTGCATTACCAAATATTCTAATTTTTCAGATGATTCTTCCGGTTATAGCACCTTTAGCAGATATTATGTTAATAGTTGGGTTAATTTGGAATAGGCATGACCCCGTAAGCATGCACAAAATCGAATTTTATTATTTGTTCTTTTTCGTGGTAGATATTTTAGTAAGCATTTTAGCCTTTTCTTTTGAAAAAGAAAAACTTCTAAAGTTAGTATGGTTGATTCCACAACGCTTGGTATATAGACAACTAATGTATATTATTCTGTTTAGATCAATCAGAAGAGCTATCAAAGGAGATAACCAAGGATGGGGTGTTTTAAAAAGAACAGGCAATGTTAAAGAGGTTAAACTTTCTTCCATCAGCAATTAAATAAATAAACATGAAAATTACTTTGCTTTCTATTTTTTCTTTAATAATCTATTTCTCGAATGCTCAGGTTAGGTTAAAAGTGATTGATAAAGTTTCAGGTAAGTCTATTGCAGGCGTTTCTGTATCAATAAGCAACCAAGCCATCGCTCAGTCGGATAGTCTTGGAGAACTTACGCTTGGAGCCATTCCGTTAGAAGATGTTAACTTTTCTGCAATTGGGTATGAGCCCTTATCACTTGTAATTCATAAAAATAATGCTGAGATCACGCTGGTTGCAATGACATCTAAACTATCATCCTTAGACGAAGTTATAATTGTTTCTTCAACAAGAAGTGACCAGCAAATTGAAAGTGCACCTATAAAAGTAGAAGTGTTGGGAAAAGAAGAGATGATGGAAGAAAGTACTGTAAAGCCTGCAACTATATTAGGAATTATCGGAGACATTAGCGGAGTTCAAATTCAGCAAACAAGCGCAGTGTCTGGCAATAGTGCCGTTCGTATTCAAGGGTTAGATGGCAGATATACTCAAGTATTAAAAGATGGACTTCCTCTTTATGAAGGATTCAGTGGAGGATTTGGATTGATGAGTATTCCTCCTCTTGATTTAAAACAAATTGAGTTAATTAAAGGCTCTGCCTCCACATTGTATGGTGCCGGTGCCATTGGTGGTTTGGTGAATATGATCTCAAAGAGACCTTCTAGTAAACAAGAATGTATTATCACACTTAATCAAACAACTTTGAAAGAGACAAATTTGAATATGTATTTTTCAAAAAAGTCAAAAAAAATAGGATACACTTTTTATGTTGGCGGAACCAATCAAAATGAAAGCGATGTAAACAATGATGGGTTCTCTGATATATCTAAAACGCAATCACTTGTAGTACATCCAAAGTTATTTTATTATCCCAACGAAAAGTCAACTATCGCACTTGGATTCACTCAAACCTTAGAAAATAGAAATGGTGGAGATATGAATGTATTAGCAGGAAATTCGGATTCATTACACCAATTCTATGAATACAATAAATTGAACCGTAACAGTTTGGATTTTTTAGCCGAACATAATTTTAATAATCAAAAATTGACTGTTAAGTCATCGTTGAGTAATTTCAATAGAAACATAGAAAACAACGACTTTGCTATTAGGGCTAACCAGTTTGATTATTTTTCTGAAGCCTCTTATTTATTCACTCATAATAAAATTAGCATCGTGTCAGGGGTGAATTACTTAGGCAATCAGTTTACAAAATTATCGGGTGATTCCATGTACATAAATCAAAACAACAATAATACGATTGGAATTTTCTCACAGCTAAGCTACAGATGGAAAGAGAAATCCACCATCGAATTCGGACTAAGAGATGATCATCAAAATAAGTATGGTAATTTTTTATTGCCAAGAGTTGCTCTCTTTCATCAACTGAATTCGTATTGGGGAGTAAGAGCGGGTTTTGGAGTTGGGTATAAAACTCCAGATCCGTTTACACCACAATTAAAAGAATATGCAATCAATAAAATTTTACCAATTAATGCAAACCTAGAAGCTGAAAAATCTTATGGGTATAATGCCGATATTAATTTCAATACGAAATTTGACGAAGAGAATTCGATTTTTATTAACCAGTCTTTTTTCCTAACTCAAATCGATCACCCTTTGGTGGCAAATGAAGATACAGCAGGAAAAGTGTCTTTTTCAAATGCTCAACGCCCGATAATTACACAAGGTTTTGACACATACATGAAACTACATCTATTTGATTGGGAATTATATGCAGGTTGTACGTACACCATTGCCGAAAGAAAATATTTGGATAGCAACCAATTTATCCCTTACACGCCTAAAGTAAGGTTAGCTTTCATGTTAACAAAAGAATGGGAGGGGAAGGGCAGGTTCTGCATTGAAAGTTCTTACAATGGATCGCAAATCAGAGAAGATAACTCAACCACACCCAGCTATTTTTTCTTTGCTGCCATGTTACAATACAAAGTTCAAAAACATGTGGATGTAGTTTTGAATGTTGAGAACCTTTTTGATTACAAACAATCAAAAGAAGAATCACTGTTCACGGGAAATATTGCACACCCTGAGTTTAAAACACTTTGGGCACCTATTGATGGAAGATCGATAAATCTTTGCGTAAAATACACTCTGTAATAATTTACAAAAAGGATACTAAATAGTAGTTCTTCTTTCCTACTTGTACGAGAATAAATTTATCATGAAGCAACTGAGTGCTGGTAATGCTCATTTGTAAATCCGATACTTTTTCACGATTGATACTTACCCCTCCATTTTGTATCATTTTTCTGGCAGCGCCTTTACTCTCAAAAATAGAAGTCTCTGTTAAAAAAGAAAAAAGATCTAATCCGGGAATTAATTTGTTTTTGTCTAATTGTGAAGTAACAATGCCTTCTATGGATTCTAAGTCTTCTATACTTAAAGAAGATGCCGGAAGTTTTGTATTGGCAAATAATTTATGAGTGGTTTCAATAGCTTTTTCTAATTCCTTTGACCCATGAACAAAAACAGTTAACTCTTCTGCTAATTTCTTTTGTAAGATTCTTTCAGCAGGGTTGTTCTTTTGTTCATCAATAAGCTGGCTAATGGTGTCTTCTGTTAAGAAAGTAAATATTTTAATCCAGTTAATAGCGTCATCATCAGAAGCATTTAACCAAAATTGATAAAATTGATAAGGACTTGTTTTGTTGGGATCTAACCAGATATTTCCTTTTTCGGTTTTTCCAAACTTACCACCATCTGCTTTTTTGATGAGGGGGCAAGTGAAAGCAAAAGCTTCGCCCGCCACTTTTCTTCTAATTAATTCGGTTCCGGTAACAATATTGCCCCACTGATCACTTCCTCCCATTTGAAGTTTGCAATTTTTGTTTTTGTAAAGCCAGTAAAAATCATATCCTTGAACAAGTTGATAAGTAAATTCAGTAAAAGACATACCTTGTTCTCCTTCCAGTCGTTTTTTTACACTGTCTTTTGCCATCATATAGTTGACCGTAATGTGCTTGCCGGCATCACGAATAAAATCTAAAAAACTAATCGTTTTGAACCAATCGTAGTTGTTTACTAATTCGGCGGCATTAGCCAAACCAGTATCAAAATTTAAAAACTGTTCAAGCTGTGATTTTACGCCAATAATATTTTTATTCAATTCCTCTTCACTCAACATGTTACGCTCCTCACTTTTTCCACTTGGGTCACCCACCATGCCTGTTGCACCGCCTACAAGGGCAATAGGTTTGTGCCCGGCTTTTTGCAAATGAACTAAAAGTAATATAGGTACTAAGCTGCCGATATGAAGGCTATCAGCGGTAGGGTCAAATCCTACATAGGCAGCGGTCATTTCTTTTTGGAGTTGCTCTTCTGTTCCAGGCATCATATCCTGAATCATGCCTCTCCATTTTAATTCATGTATTAAGTTGCTGCTCATGTTTAATTGCAAAGTGGTTTTGTGGTGCAAAAATGAGTAAAAAAAACAAGAAAAGTAATAAAATAACTCCGGCAGTTAATATTTGTTTATAAAATTTGGTTTTATCATTGTGTAATTTGTGATCTGTATTAAGTTTATACCTATTAAGTTGTAATTTAGTGAACGCCTTTGAGTGTGGCACGAACGAATTTTACATTCTGTAGGTGATTAAATTCTCTCAATTATGTCTCGAAATTTATTAGTTACATTTATAGTACTCTCTCAATGTTTTTTAGTAAGCTTTGCTCAATTTAGAAAATATTCAAATGAGTTTTTGAATATAGGAGCGGGCGCCAGAGGGTTAGCAATGGGCTCTGCTCAAATTGCTACTACTAATGATCCTACCGCAGGTTATTGGAATCCTGCTGGTTTGACGGGCGTAAAAGACCATCCTTCTTTAAGTATTATGCACGCAGACTATTTTTCAGGCATTGCTAAATATGATTTTGCTGCATTAGCTATACCCGTTCAAAATAATAAAAGAACACTCGGTTTGTCGGTTTTAAGATTTGCTGTTGATGATATTCCCAATACGCTCTTTTTAGTAGAACCAGATGGCAGCTTGAACTTTAATAATATACAATCTTTCTCTTCTGCGGACTATGCATTTTTATTGTCTTATGCTCAGCACGTAAAAAAAATCAATGAAACAGAAATTAATATGGGGGCCAATGCAAAAATTATTTACAGAAATGTAGGGTCGTTTGCAACCGCTTGGGGATTTGGAGTAGATGCCGGTATTAATTTTATCAATAAGAAATGGAGAGTAGGGGTAATGGCAAAAGATATTACCACCACATTCAATGCATGGTCGTTTTCTTTCTCCGAAAGAGAAAAACAAGCGTTGTACTTGGCAAACAATGATATTCCCACTCAATCAACCGAAATGACAGCACCTAGATTGGTTGTTGGGGGTGCTTATGTTTTTAGACTTAACAAATTTCTTCAACTCTTAGCGGAAGCAAATATGGAATTCACATTTGATGGAAAACGTAATACGATTGTGAGTAGTGATTTCTTAAATGCAGATCCTCGCCTTGGCCTAGAGCTAAATTATAAAGATGTTTTTTTTGTTAGGGGAGGCATCACAAATTTTCAACAAGCTTTGGCAGATGCAGATACATTGAATCAGAGAAAAGTTTGGGTCTATCAACCAAGTGTTGGTGCTGGAGTGAATATTAAAAATGTCACTATTGATTATTCTTTCAGTAATCTAGCTAATCAAGAAAATCCATTATACACACATATTTTTTCTTTAAAACTCAATATTATCAAAAGAAAAAAATAGTAATTCCAATATGTCAAGTATGTTAAAAAAAATATTGATACTGCTTTTGTTATTAACGAATTTGATGGCAAAATCTCAGCTTAATAATAGTTGGATTGATTATTCTAAAACTTATTATAAGTTTAAAGTTTCAGAAAATAAACTTTGTAGAATTTATCAAAGTGCTTTGCAAAATATCGGTTTGGCAAACTACAATGCAAAAGATTTTCAATTATGGAGAAATGGACAACAAGTTCGTTTATATACCACCACTAGCAATGGGACATTAGATCCATCTGGGTATATTGAGTTTTTTGGACAAATGAACGATGGTAAACCAGATAAACAATTATATCGCGACCCTAATTTTCAAATCGCTGATCAATATAGCTTGGAAACAGACACGGCTGCTTATTTTTTAACAGTTAATACAGCTTCTCAAAATCTCCGTTATCTAGATACCACTATTGTAATACCCAGCTCTCCCGTTTTCGAACCATACTGTTTAAAAAGAACTAATTTTTTTTATAAGGATAAAATAAACAGAGGGCTTTATGATGATTTATATAAAGAAGAAATTTATTCTTCTTGTTATGACCAATCAGAAGGATGGACAAGTAACGACATAGAGGGTACAAGCGTTTTGCAATATGTATTTAGTGGTATTCATCCCTACATCTCATCATCGCCCGCTACTTTTCAATTGTATGTTAGTTTAGGGGGCAATACGCCTAACACTACAAAAAGCATATCGGTTACTATCACATCTAATAATATTTCAATAGGGAATAATATTGCACTAACTGCTTTCGCAACCAAGAAAGATTTTTTGTTTCAAAACATCCCTATTTCATTGTTGCAAAATAGCGCTGACTTGTTGGTGAGTCTTCAAAATAACACATCAAATAGTATTGATCGTTTTGTAGTAGCGGCTTTAGGACTTAAATATCCATCTCTATTTGATGGTAACAATGCTACTTTTTTTGATTTTGAATTACCCGCATCCATCATTAACACAAGATATCTTTCGATTCAAAATTTTAATAATGGTACACAGCCTGCCATATTATATGATACAACAAACGGCTATCGATATGTATCACAATTGAATTCAACTAATCAGTCATTGCAATTCGCTATAACATCTAATAATCTTGTATCCAGATACTTACTAATGAGTGCACAGGATATCAATACAATTACAAATTTTGAACAAAGGAATTTTGTAAACTTCAGACAATTAGCACAACAAGGAAATTATTTAATCATTACCAATCCGGCTTTAAATACTACCCATGCGGTTGATAAATACAGAGACTATAGAAGTTCTTTATCGGGGGGTAATTATAAGGCAGTGAATTATTATATAAATGAACTGACTGATCAATTTGCATTTGGAATAAAAAACCATCCTGCTGCAATCAGAGACTTTATCAGATTTGCATATGATAGCTTTTCTGTAAAGCCATTGTATGCATTTATTATTGGAAGAGGGATTAACTATATTGATTATTACAGTAATCAATCCAATCCCATTGCAGATCAATTAAATCAGGTACCAACTTTTGGTTGGCCAGCCTCCGATGTTTTATTGGCGGCTAAACCTGGCTTTACCAAACCCTTGATAACTATTGGCAGGCTTGGCGCTATCTATCCAACTGAGGTTGAAAATTACTATCATAAAATGCTTCAATATGAAAGTGCGCAACAAAATACTTCTTTTGGTGGAAACGATAATGCCTGGATGAAAAACATTATTCATATTATTGGAGGGAGAAGCCAAAGCGATTATAGTCAGTTTAATAATTACATGAATAGATACAAGGCTATAGTTGAAAATATCTCTTTTGGCGCACATGTAGAAACATTTACAAAAACATCTAATGCTACAGTTCAACAATTGGGGGGAACCAGAGTAGAACAACTCATTGACAGCGGAGTGTCTTTTATTGGGTATTTTGGTCATTCTTCCAATAGCACTCTTGAGTTTAATTTAAACGATCCTAATGCCTATCATAATGTTGGAAAATATCCTTTTTTTCAGGTGAGTGGATGCAGCGCAGGCAATTTTTTTATTTTTGATCCAATTAGATTAAACGGCCCAACAACGATATCGGAAAAATATGTTTTATCTGATAATAGGGGCAGTATTGGTTTTTTAGCCGATACTCATTTTGGTATTGGTAATTATCTCGATGATTATAACACTCCATTCTATAATGCCTTTTGTAAAAACTTATATGGCGATACCTTGGGTAAGCAACTTGCGTATGTGTATCAGGTGGATAACAATACCAGTAATTACTATAATCGCATTCACTTAGAAGAAATTCTTCTGCATGGCGACCCTGCTTTAAAAATCAATTCTTTTGTAAAGCCTGATTATATTATTGATGATAAGTCTGTGATCATTTCTCCCTCAACTATAACGGTAAAGGATAGTATCAACCTTGAAGTGCAAATGCGAAATGTAGGAAAAGCGGTTGGCGATTCTATTCATGTATCCATTAAACATAGATACCCTAATGGAACGGATCATAAAATTGTAGATACGATTATTCCTTCTATAAAGTATTTGGATATTATTAATAGGGTGATACATATTAATGTATCCGATGCCCCAAAAGGACTAAACAAAATCATAGTTGATCTTGACGATACGTATCGTATTGATGAATTAAATGAAAATAATAACAGCATTACAAAAGAGTTTTTAATTTATGAAGACGAGTTAACACCTATATGGCCACAAAATTTCTCCATAGTGAATACGCCTATCAGAAGTTTTTATGCCAGCACCTCTAATCCTACTTGTGGTCCGCGTAATTATATACTTGAAGTGGATACCAGCGAGTTGTTTAATTCAAACGCGCCCTACAAACAACGGTATAGCAATTCGGGATTGCAACAGGGTGGTTTAATTGAATTCAATAATATCAACATGAGTTTGTCAGACAGCTCAGTCTATTACTGGAGAGTTGCTATCGAGCCAATTTCTGGAACCGATACACTTTGGAATACATCTTCATTTGTTTATCTGCCTCATGACTCATCGGGGTATAATCAATCTCATTATTATCAATTTAAAAAATCTTCCTTTAGTCATATTTCGCTAGACGAGGATAGGAAATTCAGATTTATGCAGCAGGGGCATGATTTTTTATTTCAAACCGGATTGCACCCCGCGCATGAATATGGAGATATTCAAGTGATTTTTGACGGACAAAAAATAGAGTTTTATGGATGTCATAACAATAATTTGGATGATTATACCAATCTTCAATTTTATGTAATTGATCCTATTACATTAAAGCCTTGGGAGAATTATAGCGATAATTCCAGTTCAACCTCGCCCGGAAGATTCGGCAGTAGGCATGTCTGTCAAGGTGATGGCCCAGGCAATAGAATTTTCTTCGAATTCAACTATGCCTTGAAGTCTCAAAGAGATAGCGCCCTCGCTTTTCTTAATGCCATATCAGCAGGAATGTATATTGGGCTTACTAATTTTAGTAATTATTTTGATGTGGTTCATCCTGGAGATCCTTTCAATACAACATTTGTGGATCAATGGAAATCAGATAGAATAGCAAATGGTGTTGGTAATACATTATATGATAAATTGATTTCTATTGGGTTTACCCAAATCGATAGTTTTACAAAAAACCTGCCGTTCTTATTTTTTTATCAGAAAGAAAGCACTTCTTTTAGTCCTGTTCAAATACTTGGACAAGACTCTACTTCCTATATTTCGCAATTGTTTCGATTGAATTCAACCTTTACTAACGGACAAATCATTTCCCCATTATATGGTCCGGCAAAAAAATGGGAAGGCTTACATTGGAGAGGTAATACAACCGACCTCAATCAGCAGGCAGACAAAAATTTTATTCAGGTTTTTGGACGTCGTTTTCAAAATGATAGTCTCACGTTATTAGGGTATGTAAATCCTGCGTTAGACACTTCGTTGTCTTTTGTTGATGCCACAACATATCCGTATTTACAATTAGGATTTAATTCAAATGATACCGTTTTTTATACGCCATCGCAATTAAGGTATTTAAAGGTTAATGCAGACTATGTCCCAGAAGGAGCCATTGCGCCAAGCATTTTTTACTTATCAAAGGATACACTTTCTCAAGGAGAACCCTTTTCATTTTCGGTTGCTTTTAAAAATGTTAGTAACGTTGATTTTGATAGTTTAATGAAAATTAAAGTGGTGTTATTTCCAGAAAACTCAAATCCAGATACCATTTATCTTGCCAAACGAAAATTATTACTAGCTGGAGACACGTTGATTGCTTCCTACATGATTGATACCAGAAAATATCTAGGCAAAGTGAGAATGGTGATGGATATAAATCCTGATAATGATCAAAGAGAAGTCACTCATTTTAATAATTTCTTATGGAAACAATTTTATGTTAAAGAAGATAAATACTCCCCACTATTGGATGTTACTTTTGATGGTGTTCACATACTTAATGGAGATTATGTTTCAGCATCACCAGATATAGTGATCAAATTAAAGGACGAAAACAAATACATTCCGATAACAGATACAGGAAGTATAAAAGTGAAATTGATTTATGGCAGAGATAAAAGCGAGCACATGTATTCCGTTCATGATACATCAAGTTTCACATTTATTCCGGCAGGTGTAGGTCATGGTGATAATACAGCAACAGTTGAATTTCACCCTAAAAATCTAGAAGATGATGATTATGAGTTACAAGTAACGGGCAAAGACTCTATGGGTAATAAAGCAGGATTGTTGGCTTATAGTGTATTCTTTAAGGTATACAACAAAGCGGCTATATCTAATGTATTCAATTATCCCAATCCTTTTACCACTTCCACAGCTTTTGTATTTGTACTTACAGGTTCAGAAGTACCTCAAAATATCAGAATTCAAATCATGACAATCTCTGGAAAAATTGTAAAAGAAATCACGAAAGAGGAATTAGGTCCTATTCATCTCGGTCAAAACATCACAGATTACAAATGGGATGGTACGGATATGTTTGGACAGCCTCTTGGCAACGGGGTTTATCTGTATAGGGTGCTTACAAATCTCAATGGAAAGCGACTAGATAAATTCCAGGGTGCACAAAATGATCGATATTTCAGCAAGGGATATGGAGATACAGATAAGTATTTTACCAGTGGGTATGGGAAAATGTACTTAATGAGATAAATATTTCTATTATAGTAAATATTCTGTAGGCTGCAAAGTGATTTGCGGCCTATTTAATTTTTACATTTGCAAATCAAAACACACAAATGGCAAAAATTGGTATAAATCTTTCTACGGGTAGTTTACAAAAAGATGAAATGATTGTTGGTATTGATTTGGGCACCACTAATAGCTTGGTTGCAATTATTCATCCGGATACTCATCAACCTGTTGCCATTCGTGAACACGATTCTAGTTCTTTGGTGCCATCTGTTATTTACTTTGATGAAGCCAATCACTTGGTGGTAGGAGAAGAAGCAAAAAAGCACCTCGAATCACATCCTGAACGAACCATTTTTTCTTCAAAAAGATTAATGGGGAAAAGTTATAGCGATATACATGACCCATCTTTGTTTTCATACAAAATCATCGACACCAACGCAGATAGTTTGGTGAAAGTTCAAATGGGCAACCAGTTTTTTTCACCAATTGAATTATCTTCTTTTATTTTAAAAGAGTTAAAAAATCGTGCAGAACATATTTTAAAAACTCCGGTACAGAAAGCGGTAATTACGGTTCCTGCCTATTTTAATGACACACAACGACAGGCAACCAGAGATGCCGGCAAGTTAGCAGGGTTAGATGTGTTGAGAATTATCAATGAACCTACAGCTGCTAGTTTGGCGTATGGATTTGGATTAAATTCAGAAAAAAAGTCTAAGCCGCAAGTGATTGCTGTGTATGATTTAGGTGGCGGAACTTTTGATATTTCTATTTTGAAAATTGAAGATGGAATCTTTGATGTGCTTTCTACTAACGGAAACACCTATTTGGGAGGAGATGATATTGATAATGCTATTGTAGAATATTGGTTGTCTGAATTAAGTATTTCCAAAGAGATGCTAGCCATCAATAAGCCCTTGTCGCAATCTTTTAGATTAAAAGCAGAGGCGGCAAAAAAACATTTGTCAGCTCATGACGTTTATACCGACACGCTAGATGCATATCAGCTTACACTAGATGGAATCGCTTTTGAAAAATTGATTACGCCTCTTGTTCAACAAACGATTGATTGCTGTAAATATGCTTTAAAAGATGCGTCACTATCTATAACAGATATTGACACCATCGTAATGGTAGGAGGAAGTACTCGTGTGCCATTAGTAAAGAAAATGGTAAGTGATTTTTTTGAAAAACCTGTGAATGATTCTGTAAATCCTGATGAAGTGGTAGCCATTGGCGCAGCTATACAGGCAGATATTTTAGCGGGTAATAATAAAAGCATGTTGCTGCTTGACATTACACCCTTAAGCTTGGGAATAGAAACTGCGGGAGGCTTGATGGATGTATTAATACCAAGAAATTCAAAAATTCCTTCAAAAGCATCACGACAATATACAACACAGGTAGATGGACAATCGGGTATGCGTATCAGTGTGTATCAAGGTGAAAGAGATTTGGTAAAAGATAACCGAAAATTAGCCGAGTTTAATTTAACCAACATTCCAGGTATGCCTGCAGGGTTACCAAAAGTTGAAGTTGGATTTTTGATTAATGCAGATGGAATATTAACAGTGTCTGCTACCGAACTGAGAAGTGGTGTGGCACAAAAAATTGAAGTCAAACCTCAATATGGGCTTACAGACTCTCAAGTAGAGACTATGCTACTAGACTCAATGAAACATGCACAAGAAGATATAATCATAAGAGCCTTAACAGAAGCAAGAACAGAAGGGGAACAACTTTTACAATCTACTGAAAACTTCTTACAAAAAAACGCGTCATTACTTATTCAAGAAGAAATAATGAATACGGCTAGTGCAATGCAAGCACTACAATTAGCCATTACTATGGAGGATAAGAATTTAATTCAGAAAAAAATCGAAGAACTAAATGAGGTTTCCAGGCCTTATGCAGAAAGAATTATGGATGAAGCGATTGCCAAAGCGATGAAAGGGAAACAAATTTAAAGAGGTTACTCACTAAGACGAATATCTATTACTTTCAATTGAATGGTTTTGTTGCCATTCCATATATTTTCATCGAGTGTATACACAATGTCTAACGGCAAGTTCAATTCAAGTAGATGAAACGAGTCTTTCATTTTGAAACCAATACCCGACATTTTATTTCCTTTTTGAATTAAATCAAATTTTATATGAGTGTCTTTAACTATTTTAGAATAGCCAGTATTCATTATGTTTTTTGAAATAAAAGTGGGTCTCATGTTGTCTGGTCCAAATGGTTCCATCTGACAAATGATATTGTAAAATGTTGGGGTGATTTCTGTGAAATCAATCTGAGCATCAATAATGATTTCAGGAATTAATAATGATTCAGGAATAGAATTGCTTACCACTTCATTGAACTTAGTGGCAAAAGCGTTTACATTTTCCGGAAGCAATGAAAGGCCTGCTGCTGCTGCATGGCCTCCAAATTGAATCAAATATTCTTTACACTCATAAATGGCTTCGTATAAATTAAATCCTTTTACACTTCTGGCACTTCCGGTAGCAATGCCATCGCTATGCGTTAGTATTATAGTGGGCCGATAATAATGTTCAATGACTCTAGAGGCAACAATGCCTACCACGCCCTTATGCCAATGCTCTCGGTATAGAACACACGATTTGTTTTTAATTAATGCTGGGTCTGATGAAATTATTTCTAATGCCTCTGCTGTAATTTGAGTATCGGTTTCTTTTCTGTCTGTATTATCCGATTGTAGCAGAGCGGCAGCTTCTAAAGCTTTTTCCCAGTCTTTTTCAATAAACAATAAAACAGCTTTTTTAGCATCGTCCATTCTTCCAGCAGCATTCACCCTAGGTGCAATTACAAATACGACACTATGAATGGTTAGATTTTTGTCAATCCCTCCTAAATTCATAATGGCTTTGATTCCTGGCGAAGGATTTGTATTAATTTGGCGCATGCCGAAATAAGCTAAGATTCTATTTTCGTCAACGATGGGAACAATATCTGCTGCAATGGCAGTGGCAACTAGATCTAAATATTGCAAATATGAATCGTCTGGCAATTGATGGGTTTGGGCTAAAGCCATCATCAGTTTAAATCCTACACCACATCCGCAAAGCTCTTTAAATGGATAATTGCAATCTTTTTGTTTAGGATTTAAGATGGCGGTCGCCTTGGGTAATTCATTTCCTGGTAAATGATGGTCGCAAATGATAAAGTCAATGTTTAGCGAATGCGCATAATCGATCAGCTCAACAGATTTAATGCCACAATCCAAACTGATCATTAAACTAAATTCATTTTGATGGGCATAATCAATCCCGATTTTACTCACACCATAGCCTTCTTTGTATCTGTGGGGTATATAAAACTCTATAAAGTCTTGATGATACAGTGTGCACAAAAACTGGTAGAAGCTTGCAACGGCCGTGGTTCCGTCTACATCATAATCTCCAAAAACTAGAATTTTTTCTTTTTGAGTAATGGCTTTTGTAATACGTTCAACCGCCTTGTCCATGTCTTTCATCAACCAGGGGTCGTGCAGATTTTGTAAGGAAGGCCTGAAAAATTCTTTAGCGTTTTCAAAACTTGTGATATCTCTGTTGATAAGAATATTGCATAGAGAAGGACTAATTTTCAACTCGTTGTGCAAAGCCATAGCCGAGTGCTCATTATTCGGTAGTAGGTTCCATCTTTTCTTAATCATTAGTACTTTCTGTCAGTGGTATAACAAACGAGTTCTTCTAAAGCATTTCTAATAGGCGATTCTGGAAATTCGTGTAGTATTGATAAGGCTTCTTCTTTATATTCATTCATCTTGATAATTGCATAATCAATACCTCCAAATTTTTGAACCGATTCAATAACGAAGGTAATATCTTCAGGTCTTTTGTTTTTGTTTTTCAAAATGTATATTAACCGTTTCTTTAAGGATTTATCACACCTATTAAGTGTGTAAATAAGCGGTAATGTCACTTTTTTTTCTTTAATATCATTTCCGGTGGGTTTCCCGACTTTTTGGTTTCCGTAATCAAAAAGATCATCTTTTATTTGAAAAGCAATGCCAATTTTTTCGCCAAAAAGTTTCATTTTATTGGCGATGTCTTTGTTTTGAGAAGTGCTATAGGCACCAATAGCGCAAGCAGATGATAGGAGTGAGGCTGTTTTATTTCTCACAATCTCAAAATAAATGGACTCATCTAAGTTCAAGTTCCTGGATTTTTCCAATTGCAAGAGTTCCCCTTCACTCATTTGTTGCACGGCCTCAGATAGTATGTGTAAATGTTCAAAATCATCATGGTTGGTTGAAAGTAGTAGTCCTTTTGACAATAAGTAATCTCCAACCAGAACGGCTATTTTATTCTTCCAAATGGCATTAATTGAAAAAAAACCTCTCCTTTCCATCGATTCGTCCACTACATCATCGTGAACCAAGGTGGCAGTGTGTAATAATTCAACCAGGGAAGCCGCCCGGTAGGTACTTTCTGTTACTTCTCCATGTAATTTAGCACTGAGAAAGACAAACATGGGGCGTATTTGCTTGCCTTTTCGGTTAATGATATACTTCATGATCCTGTCCAGCAATGGCACATTGCTACGCATAGCAGTAGCGAATTTTGTTTCAAAAATGGTCAGTTCCTCCTCTATTAATTGCTTAAATTGCTTCATGAACAGGGCAATTTACGTCAGATTATGGTGTTCAACAAAGTATTTACACCTATTTAACTGTGTTTTTTTAAAAATAGGCAATAAAGCTGCGTTTTCATTGCTTTTTTAGACGGTGAAAGTAATTATTTAGCCAAATACTTGGATATTCTCTTTATAAGCAATAAATTTGCACCGACAATAAAATAACATCTTAGTAATTTATTTAACATTTTTATTATGCAAAGCAAAAAGTTCAACTTACTTCTCGTATTTGTTCTACTTATAATGAGTGGATCATTTGCGCAATCTACAAGTGGTTACAGTGTGTTTGATTCATCTGTGATTACAAAAAAAGGACAACCTCAACAAAACGAATTCCTTAACCATTCTTACAATTTCCCAGCTAAACCAAGAAATATGTGGGAAGTGGGTGTTGCTGCAGGTATGTTTTCTGTGAATGGCGACGTTCCTCAAGTGTTGCCAACCTTCGGTTTTTCTGCACACGTTAGAAAATCATTAGGTTATTTATTCTCTTTAAGATTAGAATACATGTATGGTATTGCTAAAGGTCTTGATTGGAATGCATCTAAAGGATATAAAAATAACTCTGCTTGGAATGATATCAAAGGTTATAAAAATGACACAACTTTTGTTTTTTACAACTACAAAACACAAGTACAAGATTTAAGCATCCAAGGATTGTTCTCTTTGAACAATATCAGATTCCATAAAAACAAATCAAAGGTTTCTTCATACATTGGCGCGGGTATTGGTCTTTCTACATACCGCACTATGATAAACGCAAAAAACGAGTCTAACGGTACTGATTATGCAAATTTGTTTAATGAAGTTCAACGTAGTGAAGATTATAAATATGGTAATCGTGATAACATCTTAAGTAGATTAAAAGATGGTATGGACGACACCTATGAAACAGAAGCTGAAAATGACAGAGTTACAAGAGCTGCTATTGGCGATGCAACCTTAAACGTTGCTTTGAATGTGTTAATAGGTATTGAATACAAACTTTCAAAAAGAATAAATATAGCTTTAGAAGATCGTCATACTTTTATTCATGATGATTTATTAGATGGACAAAGATGGCAAGAACATCCATCAGCTTCTCCAGCACTTACAGGTAACTGGGATACTTACAACTATTTATCACTTGGTTTGAATTTCAACCTTGGAAAAAAATCTGTTGAGCCATTGTGGTGGATTAATCCATTGGATTATGTTTATGGAGAAATCAACAATCCTAAGCACATGAATCTTCCTAAGCCTAAGTATGAAGATGCTGACAGTGACGGAGTATTGGATCAGTTAGATCGCGAACCAAACACACCAGCAGGCGCAAAAGTTGATACTCATGGAGTTGCTATTGATACAGATGGTGATGGAGTTCCTGATTACAAAGACAAACAATTAATCACTCCTACAGAATGTCAACCAGTGGATGCTGATGGTGTTGGAAAATGTCCAGATCCAGAATGTTGTAAAAATGCAGCTAAAATTGTAGAAGCAACTGTACAATGTCCTTCAGATTACCCTAGTCTTTCATTTAAAGGTAATTCATCAGACTTATCTAAAGATGCAAAAACTATGTTATCAGCAGTTGCTGCAAAAATGAAAGCAAATCCAAAATGTAACATAGTAGTAAATGGATATCCTGAAGCATCTAAAGCTTCACAAGCAGTATGTCAACAAAGAACGGATGCTGTTAGCAAATACTTAATCCAAAAAGAAGGGATTAGCGCTGACAGAATCACTACTAATTGCACAATTGGTGGTGGAGATAAGAACACTATCGATATCAAATCGAACTAATAATAGAATATAAACTTTGCAATAAAAAGGTCATCAGAAATGATGACCTTTTTATTTTGGAAAAATATTGCTGAATTAACACTTTATTTACGTCAAACAACAAGATTCATTATTTGATCGCTAAACATTTATGAAACGATTAAATTCTGTGCGAGTATTCGTACAATCAAGACCAATCCTTTAGTGATATACAGGTATTATGGATTGGAACTATAGCAAGAGCAAGTAATGTATACACTATATAGTTTGCCTATTTCATCTAGTAATTACCGTTAGATGGGTTAGGGTTTAATAAAACAGTCGAAAAAATATTAAGATTGATTTTCTTTTGAAGCAGAAGGATGGGTAGAATTGGATTTTTTTTGATTGTCGAAGAACAACATTTTCATTGCGATAATAATCAGTAAGCAAGCAAATACTTTTCGCACAATGCCTTGTGGAAGCTGTAAGGAAAGCTTGCTGCCTAAAAAGCTTCCGGCCACAAATCCAATGGCTAATATCCATACAATATTAAAATCAATATGTCCTTGTTTATAATATTGCATCACCCCTAAAATACCAACTGGAAACATGATTAATGCAAGAGAAGTGCCTTGTGCATCTAGTTGAGAAAAGCCAAGTAAATAGACCAATGCGGGCACTAAAATAATACCGCCTCCAACTCCCACCATTCCACCTAATACACCCGTAAACAATCCAATAGCCAATAGTATTAATATTGTATTTCCATCCATTTTTTTATGATTTTTTTGATGACTCATGAGTGAAGCGTATTGAAAGTAATATTACAACAGTTCAGATAATTTATAACCCAAAAATGCAGCAATTATTCCAAATAGTAACGATGCAATGATATTAAATAAGGCAATGATGTATTTGCCTGTTTGTATGAGCTGCAAGTTTTCCCAACTGAAGGTAGAAAAGGTAGTAAAGCCACCGCAAAGTCCCGTTGCTAAAAACAATTTCCATTGATGGGATATACTTTGGTTTTTCATGTGTAAGCCAATAATTAAACCAATGGCGAAACTACCCACACAATTAATGAGCGTCGTTATGATAAAGCTATCCTGTGATTTGATGAATTGATAGCAAAGGAGTCTAATTACAGAGCCCAAAAAACCTCCTGCACCCACTATAAATATATTCTTGATCATATGTTTATAAAGAATTAGGAGAGGGATGATCTATTTCCACAAACCAAATTCCGTTTCTTTTTAATAGAGTGATATTTTCTGATTGTTTTGAACCCTCGAAAGAATAGGTAATGGTTGCTATTGAATCGTTTATTTCTTCAAAAGTATGTATGATGTAATTAACAGACGCATTTTTTGCTTTAATGGCAACATTTTTTTGTTTTGATTTCATCAATTCAAAACTTCTGAGATTTGCTATTCCCGGTAACAGCAAATCTTTACCATCATCAAAAGATTGGTCTAAAATAGATTGAATAAAATATCTGCCAGTCTCAATAGCGGAAGCAGGTCGTTCTTTTTGCTTGGTTGAACAAGCAGCAAGAATCAAAAATAAAACAACAAAAACACGCCAATGTCTTTTCATCTGAACGATTTGAGGCCGGTTATTTATTTTTTTCTTGTTCTTTGAATTGAGTAATTCTTTCATCATCCTTGTTATAGGCTTTGATGATAGCCTTCACCAGTTTGTGTCTTACTACGTCTTCTTCGTCCAGTTCGATATAGGAAATTCCATCAATATTTTTTAAAACTCTTGCAGCCCTAAATAAACCACTTTGTTGATTTTTGGGTAAATCGATTTGGGTAGGATCTCCCGTGATAATCGCTTTTGCGTTGGGTCCTATACGAGTTAAAAACATTTTTATTTGTAAATCATTAGTGTTCTGCGCTTCATCTAAAATAATAAAGGCATTGTCTAATGTGCGGCCTCTCATGTAAGCAAGGGGTGCAATTTCAATGGTGCGTGTACTCATGTAATATCCAAGTTTGTCTGCTGGAATCATGTCATCCAACGCATCATATAAAGGGCGCAAATAGGGGTCAATTTTTTCTTTTAAATCACCGGGTAAAAAACCCAAGCTTTCGCCGGCTTCTACTGCAGGTCTGGTCAAGATGATTTTTTTTACCACTTTATTTTTCAAAGCTCTAACCGCTAAAGCAACAGCAGTGTATGTTTTCCCTGTTCCTGCCGGGCCGATTGCAAAAACAATATCATTTTTATCACATGCAGCAACGAGCATTTTTTGATTGGCTGTTCTGGCTCTTACAGTTTTGCCATTGGGTCCAAAAACCAATACATCATTAGGATTTCTGTCAATAAAATTATCAATTGTTTTTTCATCATCCCCTCCTAATATTTGTTCTAAATAATTCTCGCTTATTTGACCATTTCTTTCAAGGTATTGAATCAGTAATTCTATTTTTTCTTTTGCTTCTCCAATGATTTCGGGAGAGCCACTCAGTTTAATTTGAGAGCCTCTACTTAAGATTTTTAATAATGGAAACTTCTTTTTTAAAACATCTAATTTGTTATTATTCACTCCAAAAAATTCAATTGGATTTACGCTTTCTAAGTTGATGATGGCTTCTGTCAATTTATAGGTTTTAATGTGGTAGAATTTTAAAATAAGGTAGTAAGATGCTCTTTCAAATGTAATCATTTCAATCATAAAAACACAAAGTGAAATTATTCACAACCATAACTTAACTGTGGAAAAGAGGATAAAGTAATTATACAGGGATAAATGCTAGAATTTTGCAATCAATTTAACATTCAACATTCGTGGAGTTAGTCTGTTGGGGATTGCATAGGAATTATTTGCGAAGTCTTTTATCAATTGGTATGAGATGGTATTGGCTTTATCTATCACATTAAAAATTTCTAGGCTGGCCCAAATATTATCTATGTTTTTAAAAGGACTATGACTTCGTCTTGTGTTCTTTTCGCCTAGTAGTCTTGCGCTAATACCAATATCTACTCTTATATAGGAAGAAATGTCAAGAGCATTTCTGTATTTTGGATTGTTAGGAACATTGAATGGCATTTCACTTCCATAAAGCATGTTAATATGCAGTTTAATATTTTTGTTTGTAGCCAGATAATCCTGAACAAATAATCCAATGGTCATGAATCTGTCAGAGGGTCTTCTTACATAACCTATGTCAATTTTAGCACTGTCTGTGGGAATTTTGTCTTTAGTAGAGGAGGTGATCATTTCTCCAGACGCGTTGTAATAATTATAATAATAGTCATTGAAGAGATCTTCTTTTGTTTCCATAAAACCTAAGCTTAGCCAACTTTCAGCGTCTTTAATTAGTTCGCTAAATAAACGTAATTCCACACCTGTTGCATAAGCCTTTGCCTGATTATTGCCATAGTATCTGATTTTTACATTGTCAATATCATAAGGAATAACATCTGTCATTTGTTTATAGTAACCTTCCATGCTGAGTCGGAATGGTAAGTTATTGAATGCTTTGAATTGATAATCCAAACCTGCAACAAATTGCGTGCTTTTTTGTGAGAGAATATCTAGATGTAGATTGCCGTCATAACCTCTGAATTCTCTGTAAAAAGGAGGCTGGTCGTAAATTCCAGTAGCGATTTTAAAAACCAAATCTTTTTTCCAACTTGGTTTCCAGCTTGCTTGTATACGTGGACTGATTAAGAGCTCCTTGTTAAGATTATTGTAATGATATCTAACACCACCTTGTATAGATAAATCGTGAGAGGCGTTTCCAAAATGCCAATTGTCTTGAATGTATCCGTTATATTTTGTAATAGACAAATTATTTGAAGAGTTGCTCGCAGAAAATAATTCTAATGAATTATTATGATTGGGTAAAGAATAGCCAGCAGAATCTTGATATTGGAATTCATTTACTTTATCTGAGATGTTGGTTTGTTCAATTGTGTTCCCCCATTGAAAAAAGTGGTTGCCCAATTCATAACTTCCGCGATGAGCAAAATTCCATGTTTCTATACTAAGTGAGTTTCTTGCATAATCTTGATAGTAACCTGATCCAAGCGGGTTGATAATTTGACCAAAAGTGCTGCTGTTATTATCAAAATCACGATCTCCAAACAAGTAGGCCCCACCAATATCGTAATTTTCTTTTTCAGCATCGGTAAATCTTGAGATCAGCCACTTAAGTTTTATTTTTTTTGTGGGAGAATGAATCAGAGTGGCTCCAGTCATGCTGGTGTTATAACTATCTTTTTCTTGTCCATTAAAATACGTATCTAATCCTAAGTTAGCTGTAAAAAAAGGTGAAAAAACTGAAGACGTTTTTTTTACGAATTCCGGATAATACGTAAAACTGGAATTAGAAAAAATATTTAGTAATTCAAACTGTATTTTTTCAGAGAGTTTGTAAGTAATTAATGCTTGTACATCATATGCGGAGGGGCTATATGAACCTACAGTAGGTTGATTGCTTAGAAGGCTTTGATTGCTTTTGTTTCTCAGTCCGATTATATAGGTGGCTTTACTGTGATGCGCCGTACCGCTTACACTAATGCCTTGTTCTAAAAGACTAATATAGGCGCTGCCTTCAAACTTTGCTGGTTTTTTGTATTGAATATCCAGCACACTGCTCATCTTATCGCCATATTTAGCTTGAAAACCTCCGGTATAAAAGTTTACATTTTTAATGAGTTCTGGATTGATGAAACTTAAACCTTCTTGTTGTCCGTTGCTCACCAGATAGGGTCTGTATATTTCAAAATCGTTGATATAAACTAAGTTCTCATCGTAATTACCACCTCTTACAGAGTATTGAGAGGTAAGTTCATTATTACTGCCAACAAGTGTTTTGATCATGGCTTCAATACCGCCTGAAGCGCTAGGTAGTAAAAACGCATCCTTTGCATTCATTTTTATGAGGCCAGCTTCTTTCCTTTCTCTTTCATCGGTAATGATTACAGATTCAAGCGTGTTTTTATTACGCTGCATTTTGATAATTACCTTTTCTGTTTCCTGGGGATTAAGAGTGAATTTTTTTTGAACTTCAAAAAAACCTGTATGGGAAAATAATAATGCAAAAGGTTTGTTGGAAGGGGTAGAGATGTAAAAAGTACCACTATCGCTGGAGATTATATTTTTCTTTTGACCAAGAACAGATATGCTTACGTTGCTTAACGGTTTTTCGTTTTCATCGATAACACTTCCTGTGATATGAGAATTGTTGTTTTGTGCAAACAAACTGAGGGATCCACAATAAAAGAAAAGAAGGAGAAAGAACCTCATTAGATAGTGTCTTAAATATTTTTTAATAGAGCAATAGTATCGGTAGGATTGTTAGATGCAAAAACGGTATTGCCTGCAACAAGCACGTCTGCTCCTGCATGAATAATAGATGCTGCATTTTCGAGCGTAACGCCACCATCAATTTCGATATGAACTGATAAAGATTTATCGTCAATCATTTTTCGAAGTAAGCTTATTTTTTGAATGGTTTCAGGAATAAACTTTTGTCCTCCAAATCCAGGGTTAACGCTCATAAGGCATACTAAATCAATTTCAGAAATAATATGTTCCAATGAGCTAACTGGAGTATGTGGATTGATGGCTACGCCTGCATGAACACCCAGTGATTTGATTTGTTGAATATTTCTGTGAAGATGAGTGCAAGCTTCCAAATGAACAGTGATATTGTTTGCTCCAGCTTTAGCAAAAGCTTCTACATAATTTTCGGGTTCTTGAATCATTAAGTGAACATCACAATATTTTTTTGTAGAGCGGCAAATAGAAGAGGTAATCATCGGGCCAAAACTAATGTTAGGGACGAATCTGCCATCCATGATATCAATATGAAACCAATCGGCTTTGCTGTTATTCAGCATTTCGCAATCACGTTCTAAGTGAAGGAAGTCGGCTGACAATAATGACGGAGCAATAATAGCCATAGATTATTTTTATGCAATATACTGCAAACCTTCGAAACCTTTCAAGCTAGTAGAATATCTCAAAGGTTAAAAAAGCTGCAAGGGTTACAAACGTTAACAATGAAAAGACTTAAACCTTTGGAATGTTTGAACCTTTACAACCCTAATCTACTCAAAGCATTATTGGCGTCGGTGTAATCAGGGTCAAAAAGCAAACATTTTTGATAGGCTTCAATGGCTTTATTCTTGTTATGAATGTTTTCGTAGCATTGTCCCATTAAATAATAGCCTTCTGCAAAACTATTTTGAATGGTAGTGGCTTTTGAAAGTACGTTGATAGCTTCTTGATATTCTTTTAATTGAAATAGCGACTTTGCCTTTTCACGATATGCTTCCATGAAAGTGTAGTCAATAGAAATACATTGATTAAAACAAAGAATCGATTTTTGAAATTCCTTTTTCGAGGCGAAATAGACACCTTTAATATAGAGTGCTTCTTTTTGGTAGGGGGCTTTGTTTGCTAAAGAGTCAGCAATGATCATTGCAGTCGGATTTTTTTGGAGAGCATAGATATGCCCAAGGAATATAAGATCGGTTGGTTTGGGCTCAATATTGATTGCGTTTTGAAATGCAGAAAGAGCCTTGATCGTATCGCCAAGCTCAAGAAGTACAACCGCTTTCATGTGATTTAGTTTATAATTATTGCTGTCTCTTGATAAGAATTCTTCAATAGTTGATAATGCTTTATTGCTGTAGTTATTATCTCTGTAATATTGAATAAGGTTTTCTTTAGCTAATAAAGAATCAGGATATTTTGCAATGGTGGTTAGTAAAGATTGTTCTATTGATTGTTGTATGAGTGAGGAGTTATTTTCCTTTTTTTCAGAATGACAAGAAAATAGGATCAAAAAAAAAGAACTAATAACAAAATGAATTAATTTTAATTGTGTTCTCATATTGTCAAAATTAATTTTTTTACACTGAATAAACTTCAAAAAAAAGCAACATGTCTACAAAAAATAATTCTTTTGAATTTACGCAAACTGATACAAAGCCCAATGGCTTGTTAAATGTCCTGACTATATTAAGTATCATTGGAAGTATCATGGGCTTCTTATCTTCAATAGTAGGGTTTATAGGAGCCAAAAAAAATTATGATGATTATAAGGCGTTATACGAGTCGGGTAAAATAAATGAAATGCCGGGTTTTATGAAGGCTTTTGTGAATGCAGATACAATTATTTTGTATCAAAAAATGTTTGAGCAACGAATTCCGATACTTGTTATTGGCTTGATTAGTTCAACGCTTTGTTTATATGGAGCGTTACAAATGAGGAAGCTTAAATTGCAGGGGTATTATTTATGGTTGATAGGAGAGATATTGCCTTATGTAGTAACGTTTGTCTTGATAGGTACAGCAGCCTTTTCAGGCTGGGCATTACTATCCTTGTTGATCCCTGTGGTGTTAATTGGTTTGTATACAGTGAAGAAGAAGGAGTTAATTAGTTAGGCTTTATGAATTGCAATAAATATATCATCTAAAAATCCGAATGTGTCTTTTCCGAATTCGTAGAAGACAGAAGAGGAGTTAAGATTTTTATCATTCAGTAGAGTGGTTTCTTTGATTTCTTTATTTGTACAACTATGAATATAATTCAGTTTCTGTAGCATTATCTTTTTGGAGTACAATTCAATAGCCATAGAGTCTCTTTTCCATAAACAATGATTCTTATTACTCCAGTTTACCTTGTATGCATGTGATTGTTTTTTTTGAACAAGTACTCGTAAGAAAAGGTGTGCAGTGAATTTGAGGAAGCTGGATCTGGGCTTTTCTTTTCCATTCAATTTTAGTTGTTTCCAAATGATATGAATGCGGTTTGGTTTGATGTTAAAAGCGTAGAGTACAATGAGTTTTTTTTCCGAAAGGTATTTCAGAGAGGAGATGATAATATCTTTCATGGCAGCATCTTGTAGAAGAGGTTTTCGCTTGTGAATAACGGCAGTCCAGAAGTAGATTTTGTTCAGATCTTGAAATGAGTGTTGTGACATTTTTAATTCAAAAGTCAATAATAAATTAGGCAGGGAGAGAAGGAAATATACTTTTTGGAAAAAGAAAAAACCGAAATGATTAGGGGATAAATAATTTGGATGATTATTACTTTTCGTGTCGACACGCACAATGCCTATTCAATAAATCGTTTTAAAATTTGTATTCATTTCGAGTCGATACGCACGAAAAGTTATTCGAATTTTAATTGAATTTTTGTGTCGACACGCACATCAAAAAGTGGTTAGAAAATTAGTATGATTTCGAGTCGACACGAACGAAAAAGTTATTCGAATTCTTATTAAATTTTTGTGTCGACACGCACGAAAAAAATGACTAAAAAACTAGTATGATTTCGAGTCGACACGCACGAAAAAGTCATTCAATTTTTAATTTAATTTTCGAGTCGACACGCACAACAATTTCCATAAAAAAATCATCCATATTCCCACCACTGCATCTCCCCATCTTATATCCCAAAAAAACAAAATCTTCATCTATCAAATCACCCTAAAAATTTTCATTTTCCTCTCAAACCATAGTCCCTTTTTTGCCTTTTTTTTACAAAATACAACCAATTTACCCTATCTATTTTATATCGTCTCAAAAGCTCTTTTCGGTCACCTTTTTGCCCTTTTTTGATTTTTTTTAGCCAAAAAACATATATTTAGATAATTTCTAAATAAGCCCAAAGTCCTTTTTGAGATTGAGTTATAGGATGTTTTATGCTGTTTTTTTTTGCTTTTTTACTTTTTTTTTAAAAAAAAGGTGAAATTTCTTTTGTTAATAAAGTTTTAACGTTAAATTCACATTCCAATAATAATCCGAATACCCTAACCGAAGCACCTAATTTTTATCCCTACGAACGAAATATTTTTAGTTTCGGCTATTAGTTACAGTTATTATTTAATTAATTATTTTCTATGAAGGAAATGCACTCATCATTTGCTAAAAAAATCGACCCTATAAACTGCGTCGATCGTTTCTCATTTTTTTCTTCGAATGCACGAAAACGAAAGCGCGATGAAGACGCATTTCTGATTTCAGAAAATTCAAATCACTATCAAAATTCTATACACCAAAAATCACAGCTTATGCAACAATTAAACTCCACCAAAACAAATTTCCAATCAACGGATTTTGCATTTGATAATTTTAATTCAACATCTGCTGTTGATTCTATTTCTACCAATTCACTTTCAAACGTAACAGTTATGTCTACACCAAACACTCGTTCTTTCGTAAAGTATTTAACAACCATGTTATTGATGTTGTTATGCTCTTTCGGTGCTATGCAAACGCAAGCGCAAATGTCAACAACAGTTACCATGGGTGGAACCGCAATCACTGGTTCTCCGTTTTCAAGTTTAGCAGCTGCGATTACTGCAATCAACGGACTTACCATTTCGGGTCCAGTTATAGCAACTGCAGCAGCAGGAACCGAAACTGCACCAGCAGGTGGTTATTATATCAAGGCCACGGGTACCTCTGCTAATAATATTACGATTCAAGGTCAGGGTATAACTTCAATAGCACAAGCACCTACTTGGGTGGCTGGTAATAAATTTGACGCTATCTTTAGAATAGTTGGTAGTGATTATGTAACACTAAAGAATTTTAAAATTCAGGAAAATGCTTCAAACACTGTGGCAACAGTGGCTTCTAATACAATGACTGAGTTTGGTATTGCATTGTTTGATACCACAGGTACAAATGGTGCTCAAAACAACACTATTCAAGGAAATACAATAGCACTAAGTAGCGCAACTGCTTACCAGAATGCAATTGGTATCTTCTCTTCTTCTACTTCAACTTCAATTAATGGTTCTACTGGTGCTGCAACCGCAACTACCGGAACCAACTCTAATAATAAATATTACAGTAACACTATTTCTGGTGTTGCTTATGGTATATATTTTGTTTCTCCTGTTACCACAGCAACAATTTTTGAAAGTGGCAATGATGTAGGTGGATCTTCTTCTGCTACAGGTAACACAATTACTTTTGGGGTAACCAATACAGCATTTGATAACTCATGGCAAAACGCTTCTTTTACTACATATGCGGGTGTGTATTTTAGAAATGCCGTAGGTAGTTCAGTAAGATTTAATACAATTAATTCTACCTCTACCTTAACATTAGCCTCTGCAGGTATATTTTGGACAGGCACTGCTCCTTCAGGTGTGACATATACAACTACTTTTAGCGATAATAATATTACTTTGACTAACTTGGGTGCTACTGTTACTAGTGGTATTGATTTTGGTACAGGGTTAGCAACTGGTACAATGGCTGCAAGCAATAACACTATCACTGTAAATCACACCCCAAGTGCCAGTAATACTGCAGCTCAATGGGGGATCAATGCAGGATATGCTTCTGCTTCCAACACTGCAAACAATAATACTGTAACAATTAACTCAACCACTACAGGAGCCAATACAAACACAGGAGCTATAAGAGCCGTTGATTTAAGTGGTGCAGGTATAATTTCTATGTTAGGTAACTCGATTACACTTAATCAGGTTTCTTCTTCTTCAGTAGCAGTTACGGCTCCTTTAACAGGGCTTCGTTGCGGAACAGCAGCAACTACTGTTAATGTGGGTAGCTTGTCAAGTGGTAATATAGTAACAATCAAACAAAGTTTAACAGGAACTGGATCTTTTACAGGTGCAGACAGATGGATTGATGTGAGTGCTGGACATGGTACTTTGAATGTGGTTGGTAATACTTTAAATACAACTGGTTCAAATATTTTATCAACTGCTCAAGCAGATGGTATCAACCATAGTGGTACAATTGTTACAGCTTTGAATGTTAATAATAATACCATGAATATTGCCTATGGTACAACAGGAGGTTCTTTCCGTGGTATGTATTCTAATGGCTCTACTGCGTATACTACTGCAAACAGTTATAATATTAATAATAACAAAATTACAGTGTCTGGTACGGTTCAGGCTGGTGTAATTTATGGTATTTATAATACCGACTATACTACAACTACTCCTCCAAGATCTTACTCGGGAAATACATTTAATTTCTCTGGGTCGGCCGCTACCATGAAAGCTATTTATGCGGCTTATGGAGCGCCCAATACGATTACAAACGACACTTTTAGTATTTCTTGTTCTTCTGCTACCCCCACAGCATTAACAGCTATTGAATTAACATCTGCAGCTACGGGAGTTAATAACATATATAATAACAACTTCCAGGCAATCAATGCCACAGGTATTATCACTTCATCGCCAACTGTATCAGCAATTGTTGCAAGTGGTGGTACCGGAACAAATACAAGTATTTATAACAATAAAATAGGTAATATATCTGTAGGCGCAGCTACTTCATCTGGTTCTCCAATTGTGAATGGTATTAGTTTCACAGGCGGTGCTGTTAATAGAGCCTACAAAAATATCATTCAAGGATTAACTACACAGGCAACCGGAACATCAACTTTAGTTAATGGTATCCTAATTTCAGGGGGCACTGTGGATACCGTGTATAACAACTATATCGGTAACTTGACTGCTCCTGCTGCCGCATCAACAGATGCGATCAGAGGTATCAGTATTACATCAACTACGGCAACATCAACTCACAATATATTTTACAATACCGTTTATCTGAATGCATCTTCAACAGGTGCTAATTTTGGTGCAACCGGTATATATCACACAGCAAGTGCAACGGCTACCACATCTGCTTTGAATTTGCGTAACAATATCATTGTTAACAAATCAACACCAGCGGGTACAGGTCTTGTTGTTGCTCATAGAAGAAGTGCGGTTAACTTGGCTAACTATGCTTCTACATCAAACAATAACTTGTTTTATGCAGGTACACCAAGTGCAACCAACTTGCTTCAATATGATGGTTCAAACTCCGATCAAACCATCTCTGCTTATAAAACCAGAGTGGGTGGAAAGGATGTATTGTCTACATCTGCTGATGTAACTTTTGTAAGTACTACTCCATCAGATGCTGCTTACTTACATGTTAACACTACCATAGCCACTCCGGTTGAAAGTGGAGCTGCCGCCATTGCAGGGGTATCTGACGACTATGATGGAGATGCTCGTAACGCTTCTACACCTGATATAGGTGCGGATGAGTTTGCAGGGGTTGCTTTACCAGCATGTTCTACGCCTTCAGCACAGCCTACAAATTTAATATTTACAGCTGCAACTACATCTAACACCATCAACTTCACAACCAGTGGAGCAGATGGATATTTAGTAGTACGTGCAGCAACTCAACCAACAGACCCAGTTAATGGAACCAACTATGCTAACAGAGCTTCTGTGTTAGGCGGAACAGTTGTTGGGGTAGGGTTGCCTCCATTTACGGATACGGCTCTTACAGCTTCAACTTCATACACATATTGGGTGTATGCATACAATGCAAATGCTACTTGTGCGGGACCTGTTTATTTAACAACATCCCCATTATCAGCTAGTGGTATAACACTATGTCCTGCTCCATCAGTAAAAGCTGCCACTTCAGTATTGCCATATTCTTTTGTGGCGAATTGGGGTCCAGTGGCAGGAGCAACTGCTTATGCATTAGATGTTTCTACAAGTAGTACGTTCGCTACTTTCGTAACTGGTTACAATGGTTTATCTGTAAGTGATACTACCTTTACCGTTACGGGATTATCTACCGCTACTACTTATTATTACAGGGTTCGTTCTACTACAGGTTGTTTAGGTTCAAATAATTCTTCTACTACTGTAACAACTAAAACGGTTTGTTCAATAGCTTTACAGGAAAGTTTTGCTACCACAACAACACCTACTGGTTGGACATTAACCAGTTATACTATTGGTACCGCAACCGGTGCTCCTCATACAGCAAGTTATCTATACAAAAATTTATACTCATCAGCTACAAGTGGTTCAATTGAAACTTGTACATATGGACCTTTGGGAGCCAATGCGAATTTGAGTTTCGATTATGCTACTACCAACTATGCATCTCCTTATGGCGCTCCTGCATCAGGCTGGGGTAACTTCCAAGTTCAAGTTTCTACTGATTTTGGTACTACTTGGAGTAACTTAGGAACTGCGGTAACAACTGCTTCTGCAACTGTTACTACAATCAATCAAAGTTTATCAGCATACGCCGGTCAGTTTGTGAAATTTAAAATCGTGGCTACTTGGACTGCAGGTGACTACTACTTAACTTTCGATAATTTTAATGCAATTGCACCTTGTGCCGCTCCAAGCGCTCAGCCTACTTCTTTAAGTTTCACAAACGTAGGTACTAGTCAGGCTACTATTAATTATGTAGCTCCAGCTACTGGGCCTACAGGATATTTGGTAGTGGCTTATCCAACAGGAAGTACGCCAACTGATCCAACAAACGCTACATCGTATACTGCAGGAACAGTATTGGGCACAGGAACAGTATTGTATGCTGGAACTTCTTTAGTTCCAACTGTAACTGGATTGTCTCCAAATACTGTATATGATGTTTATGTGTATGATTACAACAATACTCAGTGTCTAAGCGGGCCTGTTTATAATATAACTACTCCATTAACAGCTCAGTTAACTACTGCAGCTTGTCCTACAATGAGTACAACTATTTCAATTGATCCAACAGCTACTCCTGTTGCAGGAAGTGTATACAACAACATCACTACAGCTTTATTGGATATTAATGGTTGTGGTGTAGCAGGTCCAACGGTTATTGAGTTGGCAAGTTCTTATGTTAGTTCAACTGAAACATATCCAATCGCATTGCGTGCAATTTCTAATGCAAGTGCAACGAATACAATTACCATTCGTCCGGCATCTGGCGTAAGCTCAGCTTTGTCAATTTTGTCGGGTAACTCAAATGGTACAATTAATATTACTGGAGGTAACTATTGGATTTTGGATGGTCGTCCGGGTGGTTCAGGTACATCTAACATGTTAACTATCACAGACACTAATACAGTTAATCCTGGCTATTCAGTTAAATTACAAAATGACGCTTCTAATAATACACTTCAATATCTGAATTTCACAAATGCTCAAACGGCTACTTCAAGTGGTATCGTTGCATTTGGAACAGGTACTACTACAGGTAATGATAAAAACGTGATCACTTATTGTAACTTTAGTGCTTTAAATGCGGCTACATCAACCTCTACATTTGGTGTGTACGCTTCAGGAACTTCTGCTGCTATTTCAAATGATAGCAATACAGTTTCATACTGTAATTTCGAAAACCTTTACAACAGCACAAGTACAAGTAATGCGGGAGCAGGTATATATGTATCAACGGGCAACTCTGCTTGGACAATCAGCAATAACAGTTTCTATCAAACAGTTACCAGAACTGCATTTGGTGCAGGTGCAACCATGTACGGAATTTTTGTAGGTAATACCAGTGGTAATAATTTCAATATCACAAATAACTACATTGGTGGTACTTCAGCTCAGTGCGGCGGTACTCCATTAACATTGAATACAACTGCTACCTTAATATTCAGAGGGTTGTATTTCAGTGGGGATACTTCAACAGTAAGTAACATCACTAATAATACTGTTAAAAATATCAGCATCGCTACTGCAAGTGCTTCTACTTCAAATAGTGCTTTCTCTTTATTGGGTGGCGGTATGAATGTAACAGGAAACAATATCGGTGATCCTGCCAATGCAAACAGCATTGTTTACAAATCATCTGGAGCTGCTGGTGCATTCAGTGCTATGGTAGCAGGTACTGGTACTTCTGGACAAGGAGCTATCAATTTCACAAATAATACAATCGGTGGTATTTATGTAGCAGGTACCGGAACAACTACTCTATATGGCATCTTGTTCCAAACATCAGGTATAAAAGCTAATACTAGTTACATATTATCAGGTAACACTATCGATGGGTTAAAGGATTCTACAAACGTTGGTGTATATGGTATCTATGGTGCTGCTAGTTACACTTCTGCAGCAACTACTATTCAAAACAACATTGTAAGAAATATCAGAACTACTTCTATTTTAACTTCTGCATTTGCTTATGGTATTTTCACTCCAGGTTCTACAGGTGGTGCATATGATATCGTAGGTAACACGGTAAGTAATATTTTCTCATCATCTACTTCTACTTCAATATCTGCATTGGGTATTGGTAACGCTGCGGCAACAACTACAGCATTAGGTCAAAAAATCAGAAACAATACAGTTTATGGCATTGGTTCTACAGGTACTACAGCAACAGCCGTTGCGGGTATCTACTCTGCAGTTGCTTCGGCTACTGGTACGGGTGTAAATGCTATTTCTGGAAATACAATTCATTCATTAACGGCAACAACTACTGCTGCCAGTGTGAGTGGTATTACACTTTCTGATGTGGGTAGTACAACACCTGTGTTTAACAATATGATCAGATTGGGTGTAGATTCTGCAGGTAATGGAGTGGCAACTAACTTAGTTACTTATGGTATCTATCAGTCTAATGCTGCTTCTTCTAACAATATCTATCATAACTCAATTTATATCGGCGGTACAGTTACAACCGGTGCAAGTACAACAGCTGCTCTTTATAGCGTTGCTACTTCCGGTACACGTGCCGTTAGAAACAATATTTTTGCAAACGTAAGATCTGGCGGTACAGCTAAGCACTATTCAGTATACTTGTCTGGTACAACAGGTTTAACTATTAATAATAACGACTATTACAACGGAGCCTCTTTCTTAGCCTTCAGAACTGCCGATGTAACCTCATTGGCTGGTTGGAAAACGGCTACAGCTCAAGATATCGCTTCTGTAAATGTTGATCCTTCTTTCGTAAATGCTACAGGTGCGGTAGGAAGTGTGAACCTTCACATACCTGCTGCTACTGCAACTTTATTGGAATCAGGTGGTGCAACTTTAGCTGATGTGGCTACGGATATCGACGGAGAGTCAAGACCTGGTCCTTCAGGTTCAACAAACGGAGGTGCATCAGCTTCTGATATCGGTGCGGATGAATTTGATGGTACACCAGTTGCTCCAATTTTAACTAATCTAGCAATCACACCAAGTGGTACTCAGTGTACCAACATTGCAAGAACAGTTTCTGTGAATGCAGTGGTATTGGGTGGTGCTACCATTGATAGTGTAAGTATCAACTTCACAACAAATGGGGTAGCTCAATCAAGAGTGGCTATGGCGGTTACTTCAGGATCTTCATGGTCTGGCGTAATTCCAAC
>CANGEW010000005.1 GCA_947452965.1 Chitinophagaceae bacterium
TAAGTCATAAAGGCGAAAAAGAAGCAATCCTCATGACTGAAAAACTTTCTATCAAAATCAATTCGATTGATTTGTTTTTGTGTAGTCCCTCATTCAGAACAAAACAGACTTGCGATATATTTTTTAAAAAATACGAACGTGCTGAGATCAAATATGAAGAAAAATTATATCATGCAAGCGCATCGACTATCTACAATGTTATTGAAAAAACCGACGAGTCATTTCATACTGTCGCACTTATAAGCCACAACCCTGGAATTACTGATTTTGTAAATTCGCTAACTGATATAAAAATAGACACGATGCCAACGTCTGGCGTTTTTGTTGTGCAAACAAATCTTGACACTTGGAAACAATTTGAAAATTCTGAAAAAACCTTTTTTTACTTCGGCTATCCCAATAAGTTATAGTTCTTTTTCAAAATATACTGCCGTAGGTTCAGGATTAAAATAATAGGGGGGGATTTTATAGAATCCATTTTTTTCATACAAATGCATAGCTGGAAGCATTGTGTTTAATGTATCTAATCTTATTTTTTTATATCCGGCCTTTTTTGAGAATTCCAATGCCTTCCTTAATAAAACATTTCCAATGCCCTTTTTTTGAAACGCTGGTTGAACATACATTCGCTTTAATTCTGCAATGTTTTTTTCCTGTAGCCTCACCGCCACACATGCTATAGGTTGTTTGTTATGCATACACAATAAAATACATCCATTAGGTTGCGCATACATTGTTCTTAAGGAAGCAAGCTCTTTTTCAAAGTTTTGAAATGACAAGTCAATATCTAACCATTTGCCATACTCATTAAATAGCATTTGTGCTGCTACATATTCTTTTTCGGTTGAAACTAATACATACTCAATCATGACGAGGCGTTTTATTGGTTAGATATACCCCAGTAAAGATCAATATAGCGCTAATAATCTTATATAGATTAATAGTTTCTCCTAAGATAAAAAAAGCAATGGCTGCAGCAAAAAAAGGCTGAGTATAAATATAAGATCCAGAAATAGAAGGACCTAAATGTTTTATTCCGTAAATATTAAACAAATAAGCAAAAAAAGTACCGCAAACACAAATCAATGCAAGAGTAGCAAAATCAATTGCAGTATATTGGCTCCAAGGAATTACAGTGAATTCAGACCAACAAAAAGGAAGAGCAATAATGGCTCCAATACTAAATAACATACGCATTACTGTTAATGCGTTATATGTTTTCATTAATGGCTGTACTAAAACAAAATAAAACGAATAAGCTATAGCATTAAGTATTACATACAAATCACCTTTTACAATATCTGCTCCTGTGCCAGCGTTCTTTTTTGCTAATATCAATACCGTTGCGCCGGTAATTCCTAGTCCTAAACCAAGTACCTTATTAACACTGATGCGCTCTTTCAGTAAGACTGCTGCAATAACCGTAATAAAAATGGGCGTTACAAGCATCAATAACGATGCATGAATAGAATAGGTAAGGGAAAGGCCTTTTATAAATAATAACTGGTTGATAACTACTCCAAGAAGCGAACAAATAAGCAGTCTTATATAATCTATGGGCCGTATGTTTTCTTTTGTTGATGAAAAAAAATAGAGCGCCCAAAGTAATGCAGTTGTTGTCAACATTCGGGTCCAATTTAATGCAAATGGTAAAATCAGGTGACTGTTGAATAAGTATTTTACTGCAGTAAAGTTGATGCCAAAGAAAATATTAGTGCCCAGTAAAGCCAAATGCGCTTTTACGTTATTTTTCAAAACAATTGATTTGTGGCAAAGTAAGTAAATAATTAAGGATAGATACTATTCTTTGCAATTTTTTAGAATATTCTCATTTGAAGTTTATTATAAGTCAAATTATACATTACTTTTGCTGGTCGTTAAATTTACAAACCCCATATTATGTCATTAATAACTGTAGGAACCATGGCTTTTGATGCCATAGAAACTCCTTTTGGAAAAGTAGATCGAATTGTTGGTGGCTCTGCTACCTATGTGGCTTATGCCGCTTCAAACTTTATTGATTCTGTTCAACAGATTTCTATCATTGGAAATGACTTTCCAAAAGAAGAAATTGAAGAATTGAAAAAAAGAGGCGTTTCTTTGGAAGGGGTTGAAATGGTGCCAGATAAAAAATCATTTTTCTGGAGTGGTAAATATCACATGGATATGAACTCACGAGATACACTGGTAACAGACTTAAACGTATTGGCTGACTTTAATCCAATCGTACCAGATAATTATCAAAATGCCGAATTTTTAATGTTGGGTAATTTGATGCCAAAACTCCAACTGAGTGTAATCAATCAAATGAAAAATCGTCCAAAATTAATTGTAATGGACACGATGAACTTTTGGATGGATATTGCATTAGATGATTTGAAAGAAGTGCTTACAAAAGTGGATGTATTATTAGTAAATGATGGGGAAGCCCGTCAATTAAGTGGTGAGTTCTCTTTGGTAAAAGCTGCACGAAAAATTATGGAGATGGGGCCAAAATTTTTAATTATTAAGAAAGGAGAACATGGAGCATTATTATTTCACGAAAACCATGTTTTCTTTGCTCCTGCATTACCCCTTGAAGAAGTATTTGATCCAACAGGTGCTGGAGACACATTTGCAGGTGGCTTTGTGGGTCATTTGGCAAAAACAAAAGATATCAGCTTTAGTAATATGAAAACTGCTATCATTGTGGGTAGCGCACTAGCTAGTTTTTGCGTTGAGAAATTCGGACCAGAAAGATTAAAAGAAATAAAAAAAGAAGATATCGACAGAAGAATCAGCGAATTCGTACAATTAGTGAATTTTGAAATTGACTTAGTATAACTTTTTTAAATGTTAGAAATTATTCTATTATACTTCTCTTGTAAACACATTGGCAGCCTTGCCACGGAAAAAAATTTAAAGCCAAGTAGATGGAAAATAATTACCATTCTTACCTGGCTTTCTTTTGAACTATTTGGTGTAATGATCGGAGTTCTATTATTTGGATTTAATCCCAACAGCACATCTCACTTGTGGGGATTGATGCTTTTTGCATTGTGTTGTGGATTTGGCGGATATCTTTTCATTCGTAATTTATTAGAACGAAAACCCTAAACGTCCGCTTAATCTAGGTTACAATAGATTACTTCTTTACAAATGTTGCACTTGTAATAGTACCATTTGCCTCTACAAACTTAGCTACATACATTCCGGTTGGCATATACTGTACATCAATTGAGTAAGAAGCATTTCCTGCAATGGCTGATAAACTATTTTGAGCAACTAAAGCACCTTTACTATCAAAAAACTGTACAGATAACTTTCCGTAATCTGCTGCTGTATAATTAAAATAGAAAGTGTTGTTAGTAACAGGATTGCTTAGTATTTTTAATTTATCAATTGAACCGAAATTCACAGTAGCAATATTGCTGTATTCCTTCAGGTTATTAGCGTCAACCGACTCAATGCGGTAATAATTCACATTTTTTAACGGTGAGGCATCCAGGAAACTATACGTGTTTATTGAACTTGTATTTCCTAATGCTTTTACATTTCCAATATTTGTATTTTCAAAGTGAAGTCCATCTCCAGATCTTTGAATGTTAAACATTGAGGCATTTTGCTCTGAAGCTGTTTGCCATTTCAACAAAGATTTTTGATTTTGTTTGGTGGCAGTTAGTCCTAATAATTTAACTGGAAGAGGATCGGCAGTGATGGTTACCGCTCTGTCACAAATATCAAAGAAGATGTTACCTATGGCTTCTACTTTGACTCTTGCTTTATTAGTAGGTGTATTAGGTACTATAATGTTGGCACTTCCGTTATTTGGAACACTATCTGCTAAAATAATGGCCGTTTTAAAAGTATCTGTTGATAAACTAATTCTAACCAAAGAACAACTAACAGGGGCTGCCGTTGTGTTGGCAACATTCCATGTAATAGTTTTTGTACTATTTCCAACCCAAGTTAATAAGCTTGTAGTAGTGCCTGGAAATGTAACTGCAAAAGGACCTGAAGTAGCATCTACAGTAACAATCATGTTGTCAGAAGCTGTTCCACCTCCAAATCCATGATTATCTCTAACTGATAATCTGAAATTATATGTTCTTGCAACACTAGCCAATTTTTCCCAGGTTGTACCATTAGCACCTGTTAGTACATATTGTATGGAAGGGAAATAAGTTGTGGGTGAGGTTTTTGGAGAAAACGTTCTGAACATTGGACCTGTTGCCAAGGTAGCAGTAGGTGTTACATTCGTACCTGTATTATTTACATCTGTTTGATCCCAAGCAAAAGTTACCACATCATTTGCATCGCCATCAGATCCTGTTCCTGTCAATGCGAAAGGTGTAGACTTTGGAATTGTATAATCTGCGCCAGCGTTGGCAACAGGGATAATATTATGATTAGAATCTACTACTTTACAATTATTACCTGTACTGTTGTACATATATTGAGTTACCTGTTGAATGGTTTTTCCGTGATAATTATCAATGCTATGTGCGGCAACGTCTGTTGAACCCGTTATCCCTGCATAACCCATGATTGTGATACCACTTCCTGGTTCACATTGAACAGTGGTGCTTTCATTATTAAAAGTAAATGTGTGATTAGCACCCATCTGATGACCCATTTCATGTGTCATATAATCAACCACGTATAAATCTAATAAAGAGGGATTGTAATAAGAAGTGAAGGCTGTGCCTTTAGTGGTGGTTCCTCCACAAACACAACCAATACATCCTGCATTACCATTACTGTTGGCTAAGGAGGTACTTTTACTTTCTGTGTGTCCGATATTATAATTAGCTGAGCCTATTTTTGCATTGATGGCCGTATTTAAAGTAGATTGTGTTGGACCATCTACATTGTCAACGGGATCTGTTGCTGGGTCTAAATATATAATTGAGTCATTTGTTGCACACAACAATAATCTAACTGAAAATTCACGCTCAAATATTCCATTTGCTCTTGTCATTTCTGCATTTTGCTCCGCAAGCACTCTAGCTTTTTTCTCGGCAACTGTAACTTCTGTTGTGATAAAGTGTAACGAAAATTCCGCTCCTGACAATAAAGCTAATTTGTATTTTCTCAAAACAGGCTGATTAGCCTCAGACACTTGAGAGGGTCTGCCTGCAAAAGTATTTGTCAAATCAAGCGGAGTATTGCAATGAAATGCTGCATGCGCTTCAAAATCGTCTCTTGATGATACCCTGTAATAATTCCCCTGTATGTGATCAATATAGATAGTACCTCTTTTACCCGACATAATCATTGCATTGATTCCATAAGGAGACACATCAAAACGAACAATTTGCGACTTATCTTCTATGCCTTTACCAATATAAGAGTTTATTCCAGGATATCTTGCAGATAATCCATCTTCCATAACAGGCGCCTCTACTACTGTGAAACGCTCCATCTGTCCTTCCATATTTGGAAAACTGATAATTTTAGGAGAATTAGCAACATCCATTGCCGTCTCAGAAGGTACGCCCACCATTGATGCGCGAAAAGCAGCATCATCCAATGCAACGATATTATATACAGTAGGCATGGTTGGTTCAGATATCAATCTAATATCTATTTTAGAAACATCTGAAGGAGTCCAATAGTTTTTTTGTTGCGCAACCAGTGCAGATGATGTTAAAAGAGCTAAAATAACAATACAAAAAGAGTAGATTTTTTTCATTTGTAATAATTTTTAATAGAAATACATTTCTCTGATTTATATCAGTAATCTAAAAAACCTAAAGAAGGTATTTCTAATTATTGATATGCTAGTTTAAATGTGGGTCTAAAATTATTAATTATTATTGAAAAGAAATAAATATATCTATACAAATGTTTAAGGCGGTAAGAAAAATTAACATATAACAAATATGCCTAACTTATTTTTTGGCAAATCACTTTAAAATGACAGTTTTTTTACATGTGTTTGTCTCTCCTTTTGCATTAAATGATTGTACAAATACAATATAAATGCCAGGATTTAACTTTTTTTGATATTCATCAAGTCCATCCCAATAAAAAGCACCCTGTATACCTGCTAATGAATTTTTTAATAGTTGGCGAACCAAATGGCCATTTGCATCATAAATAATAGCACTTATTACATTTCCGGATTCTGCAAAAGAATATTCAAAAGAAACAAAATCGTCTATACCATCGTTATTGGGACTTATTATTTTGGGGGTGACCTCTATATTATCATTTAGTATAAAAGTACTACTGGATTGTGAATTCTTATAAGTTGGAGTAGCATATCCACATGAGGCTGAAGCGCTATGCCAATTAGCAGGTTGTTGGGAGAGGCTTTCGGTTGAAATTCTTTCTAAAGAGATGCCCTCTTTGTTATCGATTAAAGCAAAATGCCAATTTTCACTATAACTCACTTGATCAATAATAAATCCATTTCTATTTAAAATCACAACTGTTCCTTTATCATTGTTAAAAGAAGGCATAGTGGCTACTTCGTATAACCGATTGGGGTACTTTACAAAATAATTATTTTGAATGGCATTGATATTATCAGTAACAACCGCAAACTCACCAGGATACAAAACATCATCTTTAGATACTACTGCTACCATATTATCAACCACTCCAAAATTGTTTTTATTAGCAATCATTATGTCTTTTAAATTGATGGGGTGACTGCTTCTATTATACATCTCTACAAAATCAGAAGCGTTGTCTTTTGGATTAAATAAAATTTCATTGATTATAATGTCGAGGCTATCAGCAGCTTCTTCAATCGCCATTTTTACGACATTAGTTCTGGAGATTTCGTTTCCTATACAATCTAGAATACCGCTCGCAGATATGGTATAGATTTTTTTAGGGGTTAAGGGTTTAGACAAAACAATACGGGCCTCATTAAACAAAGGAGCAAATACTACAGAGCCTATCAGATGAATAGAAGTATCGGAAATAAAATAATTATTTATAGACGCTGCTAAAAAACTATCTACTGGCTCATTAAAAAATAAAGTTACATGAGTGCTATCATCAACATGCGTTCGCAATATTTTGGGAACAACGTTATATATATTAATAGCATCAATACTGTTGATTTTTCCGGGTGTTGCTCCAATAGAAGATTTGCTTGCGCTCCAATTGTCATATCCTAAACAGGGACTGTTTATATCAATCATTTCTAAACTCCAACCGCCTTGTTTTTTTATTTCATTTTTATACCATGTATCGGAATATTGTACGGCATGAATGGTGGTTTTATCAGGAGAAATTAAATAAATCAAATCTCCCGTATTATATAACGCTGGAAAGTTTGAAACAGCTAAACACCTTGCAAAAGGCAACAAATCAGTCATTGAACTTGTAGAACAAATCAACACAAAACTATCGGGTTGTAATACAAATGAATTGATAGGGCCACTTAGCGTATTGTTTTTCCCAATTCTCAAGCCGAATAAGTCAATTGGTAATAGGGTTGTGTTTTTTAATTCTATCCACTCACAATTGGGTAGTCCGATTTGTGGGGTAGGGTCTGCCATAATCTCATCAATAATAATATCATATGGCATTGAAATATAATTAACAAAAAAGATAGATAATGATGGAGACACATTGCCTGAAAAATCTTTTATGTTAGTAGCTGTTATTTGCAAGTTGTTTCTAACAGTTATATCATTCAAAAAGAGTAAATGTACTAAGGCCTTATTTGTGTTGTCTCTAGTAGCAATGATGGGATTTCCAATGTTATTACTTACAAAATAATTCAACGGATTTTGTACACCGAATGTATCAACTGACTCTGAAAAATAAACATCTAGTCTGTTGGATGCCACAATTTGAACACGAACAAGGCTAGGTGGAATTGTATCTGCTGTTTTCTGTTGATTACTTTTTATTGATGGTGTTGCTTTCATATGTATACTGCAGCATACTATTGCGATTATTATAAAAAGTCTTTTCATGGATTTTTTTTCAAAAATAATTTTCAATTAAATTCTAATAAGTCGTTTTGCAGAATATCAGAACTTAACTATTTACAAACGAATAAACCAATCATTGAAAAAAATCAAAAGTTTGGTTTTTAATGCGTTATTTATTGACGTGCTGAAGGATATACTGTAATTTTGCAGATAAAAAAATTACGATTATGAAAGTAGCTGTTGTTGGTGCAACCGGATTAGTGGGTACAAAAATATTACAAGTATTGGCAGAAAGAAATTTTCCTGTTACAGAATTATTGCCTGTTGCCTCAGAAAAATCTATTGGTAAAAAAATTAGTTTTAAGGGGGAAGCATTTACTGTTGTAAGTATGCAAGATGCTATTGATGCAAAACCTAATGTGGCGATTTTTTCTGCAGGGGGTGGTACCTCGTTGGAATGGGCACCAAAATTTGCAGAAGCCGGCATCACTGTAATTGACAATTCTAGTGCTTGGAGAATGGACCCTGATAAAAAATTAGTTGTGCCAGAAGTAAATGCCCATGTATTAACCGCCAACGATAAAATTATTGCGAATCCCAACTGTTCAACCATTCAGTTAATGGTAATCTTAAAACCACTACACGATAAGTACAGAATCAAGAGAGTGGTAGTAAGCACCTATCAAAGTGTTACGGGTACCGGAGTAAAAGCGGTTGATCAATTGATGAACGAAAGAAAGGGTGTCTCTGGAGAAATGGCTTATAAATATCCCATAGATTTAAACGCTATTCCGCACATTGATGTTTTTTTAGAAAATGGCTACACAAAAGAAGAGATGAAAATGACCAATGAAACTAAAAAAATCATGGGGGATGATAGCATTGCACTAACAGCTACCTGTGTTCGAATACCTACCATCGGAGGCCATAGCGAATCTGTAAACATTGAGTTTGCTAATGATTTTGATTTACAGGAAGTGAAAAACATTTTGTCAAATGCACATGGTGTTGTGTTACAAGATGATGTAAATCAATTCGTTTATCCTATGCCACTGACAGCTCATGACAAAGATGATACTTTTGTAGGAAGAATCAGAAGAGATGAAACACAACCTAACACTATGAATTGTTGGGTGGTTAGTGACAATCTTCGAAAAGGTGCCGCCACAAATGCCATTCAGATTGCAGAATACTTGTTAAGTAAAAAATATATTTAGCACTTTTATTCGCTATTATCACAACTCGACACATTTACTATTTGTAACTTCGCTGTCATAATTTTTTAAAATATGCGGGCGGTATTTCTAATATTATTTTCATTTTCCTTCGTATGTACATTACAAGCTCAGATTTCTGTAACCTCTACGATTGGAACAAATACAGCAACTTACAATACCTTAAAAGAGTCTTTTGATGCAATTAATGCAGGTACCCATCAGGGTGTCATTCATATTTTAGTAGGGGCTGCTGCTAATCAAATCATTACTGAAGTTACACAACCCGTTTTAAACAAAAGTGGTATGGGGAATGCCAGCTATTCCGGAGTGTACATAAATCCCGCTTATGAAAACATTACCCTGAACGCCTCTTTTGCCGGAAGTTGTTGCATAGCTTCTGGTATTATTCAACTTAATGGGGCCAATAATGTGTATATCGATGGAAGAGTACAAACAAATGATACAACGAATAATCTTACTTTAGAAAACACCTACACTGGAAGTTCTTGGGCTGCTGCGATTGTATTAAATGGAGCCTCTAACAATAATGTTCAGTTTTGTACCATAAAATCTTCTTCCGGAGAAGGAACTGTAACTTTTTTATACAATAGCTCTCTCTTAGTCGGTTGTCAAAATAATCTCATTGCCAACTGTATTATTACAAAATCAGGAGGTAATCTACCCATGTGTGCCATTATCAGTAAAAGCACCAATGGAAATAATAGTGCCTATAAAAACACTAACAACATTATAAAGCAATGCAGTATCAGTGATTTTAAGCGATATGGCATTTGGCTTGGAAGCAACAGTATCACAACACATGATTCTGCATGGACAATCATAAATAATCATTTTTTTCAAACAGGCACAATATTGTTAGACAATACCAACTATTGTAATTATGCGGTATGTGTGGGATATCATGATATTGGTGGTACTACTTTTTACAATGGAACCGGTGCACATAAAATAAACAACAATGTAATTGGCGGAGATGGTAGTACAGGAAATTGGAGCATAAATAGCAACTCCGCTGCTGCAGGTTTATTCTGTGGTGGTATTTTTTTTAGTACCAATGCTGCAAATTATTCTGAGATTTCGGGAAATGAAATTAGCAATTACAATGTTTCAACTTTCGTAAGCGATCAATCCTCTCTTTCACTTGCAGGATTTAATGGGATATATATATTAAACAGTAAAGTAAAAATAGGTAGTGCTTCCGGAAACTCGATACACGATATTTCACTGGAACACAAGTACGACAGTTGGAGTGGCATCGTCTCGGGTATCTACATAAAAAACAATACCGATAAGTCCTGTGAAATAAAAAATAATTCAATCTATAATATCAAAGCAATAACTGGTTCGGGTTCTTTTCAATATTTCTATGGGATAAAAAATGGTGGTTCCTCAAGTGTATATACCGATCAAATCGTCAACAACAAGATTTTTAAAATAAATGTAAAGCTAAACTCAAATTGCTGGGGCATAAGTGGCTTTGGTTCTATTTCACAAAATCATATCAGTAAACTTAGTGTGCAAAACGGAACAGCAGATGTAACAGGTATTCAATGTAATGGTGCTCCTGCTGCTTCCTTAGCAAATTATAGAGTTGATAATAACGAAGTGATAATAGGAGCAGACAGTATCGGAAACAGTACTGCCGTAAATAGTAATATCATTGGAATAAATCTAAATAGTGCCGCCTACGCTTATTATAACAGTGTACTAATTACGGGAACACATTCTGGTGGAACAAACACCACTTGTTTAAAAGCTAATACATCTACCGGTAATTTATATACGCTTTCAAATAATCTTTTTTATAACAATCAAACTGGGGGTACTGGCACACATTACAATATCATTACTACCGGATCAAATAATTTTAATGCTTCCAATAATGCATATATTTTTGATGACACAGGAAATAAATTAGGGCTTTGGAACAATGCCACCATGTGTAACAATTTGTCTAATTGGGCAGCAGCTTCAGGAGAAACGAGTTCAATCAGTGATACAAAAACGAATAAACCCGTAAATGTATTTTTTCCACAAGCATTTCAGCAAAACGAAAACCACCTTTTTCCGTATACAGACGGATGGTTGTGTAAAGGAATTACTACCCTTCAACAATTTGACTTTTTCAATAATACAAGAAACATAAACAATCCAACCACTATCGGTTGTTTTGAACTAGAGTGTTCTTTAATTAACGCGTCTAATCATGTTTATGTTTTTACAGGAAATGGAAATTGGGATATTGCAAACAATTGGCAAGATCAAAGTATTCCTCCTAGTATTTTACCCGGAGGAGATGCCATAATTATCGATCCTATATCCACAGGAGAATGTAAATTGAATGTTACACAAAACATAAACCCCGGAGGTATTATTACAGTAAGACAGAATAAAACATTCAGAATTCCCTTGAATTTATTAATCCAGTAATAACATATAGATTTGAGAAACTATTGTTTCTTTTTGAAGTCGCCTCTAGAAAAAAACTTTTCTATAAAACAATACATCAAAATAAAAAAATAACGGCTACCCATTTCACGAAGCTTTAATTTAGAAACCCCCGCTTTTCTGTTTCTCCAAGAGTTAGGAACAACTTTATATGTGTAGCCTCTCACAATACTTTTTAATGACAACTCTATTGTAAGATTAAAGTGAGGAGATAATAGAGGTTTTATACCTTCGATGGTTTGACGCTTATATAACTTAAATGCGTTGGTCGCATCGTTATATTTAGTTCCAATTACCAAACGAATAATATTGTTTGCCATTCTATTCATAATTAATTTATGGAAAGGATAATCAAAAAGTTTTCCCCCCTTCATAAATCTAGATCCAAAAACACAATCAACATTTTCTTGAATCATTGTGTTATAAAACCTTACCAAATCTTCTGGATCATCTGATAAGTCTGCCATAAAAACAGCTACACAATCGCCAGAAAACCTCTCTAGTCCATACCGTACAGCATACCCGAATCCATTTGGCCCTTTGTTTGTATAATGCACTAAAGTAGGAACTGATGTTTGCAAATCTTCTAAAACAGAAATGGTATCATCTTTAGAATTATCGTTCACTACAACGATTTCATGATCTATTGAATAGGCACTAAGGGTGGTATATAAAGATTGAACAGTTTCTGTAATAGAACCTCTTTCATTATATGCTGGTATTACAATAGAAAGTTTCAAATGAAGTAATTTAAATTAACTAGCAATCAAATTCTTTTTGATATGCTATCATGAATTTGTGTTAAAGTAGTTTCTAAATCATATTCCCAATGCCAAGCAGGATAATGTTCTTTGAACTTATTAAGATTGCTGATATACCAAATATGATCTCCAATTCTGTTCGTTTCGGAGTAGGCAGTGTTCATCTTTTTTTGTGTGATTTTTTCACAAAGAGCTACCGCTTCCATCATTGAACAGTTTGCAAATCTTCCACCCCCTGCATTATACACTTCTCCCGATCTAGGATTTTGATAAAAATGCCAAAACATGTTTACTAAATCACTGCTATGAATATTGTCTCTTACTTGCTTTCCTTTGTATCCAAAAATCGTGTACTGTTGTCCGGTAATAGCACACTTCATCAAATACGCCAAAAACCCATGTAGCTGTGCACCCGAGTGGTTTGGTCCTGTTAAACAACCGCCTCTAAACACTCCGGTTTTCATACCAAAATATTTGCCGTACTCTTGAACTAACACGTCTGCTGCCACTTTTGATGCACCAAATAAAGAGTGTTTACTATGATCAATGCTCATATACTCATCAATACCATCCTTAAAGTAGGGATGTGCTGCATCTATTTCCCATCTGGTTTCTGTTTCAACCAATGGAAGATAATTGGGTGTGTCGCCATATACTTTATTAGTTGAAGTAAAAATAAATACTGCATTAGGACAAAACAATCTTGTCATTTCAAGTAAATTCAAGGTACCTGTTGCATTTACAGAAAAATCGGTAAGCGGTTCGCGTGCCGCCCAATCATGACTAGGTTGGGCTGCCGTGTGAACAATCAAATCAATGGATGAACCGTACACTTCAAATACTTTTTGTAAATCAGAAAGGTTTCTAATGTCTACATTGTGATGAATATAGTTATCAAAACTATTCGCCAACCTTTGTCTGTTCCAATCGGTTGAGGCTTCTTCACCAAAAAAATACTGGCGAAGATTGTTATCTAATCCAATGATTTTTTCAAACTTATCTGCTAAAAAACTAGCGGATTCGCTTCCGATTAAACCGGCAGAGCCTGTTACAATTGCTACACCCATGATATTAGTTTAAGATTTCTTTGAGTTGTTGTTGATTATTTTGAATCCATTCAAAAATCTCTTGCATGATTTTTTCAGGAGTATATGTAGGTTTCCATCCACAATAATTAGTGATGGCAGAATTATCGGTCACATAAATACGAACATCGGCTTTTCTGTTTTCAGGAACGGAAGTGATGGTTATTTTATTTCCCGTAATTTTTTCACATAGTGCCGTCAATTCCATTAAAGAAACGCTGCAATCATTTCCACCACCAACATTGAAAGTTTTGCCTGAAAACTGATCAATATGATGTAATTGATGATCAACCAATGTAAATAAATCATGAATATGCAAAATATCTCGGACTTGTTTTCCTATGCCGCCATATCCATTATACGTTAAATTATTTTTCCAGAAATGTCTTGCCATCCATAAAACAATTACTCCTTGATCTACTTTACCCATTTGCCATGGGCCTGTGATTACACCACATCTATTCACTGCCGCTTTTAATCCCAAAAACTCTACATATTCGGCAATGAGTAATTCAGAAGCAAGCTTAGTGGCTCCGTAAAAAGACCTTGGTCCATTTATTGGAAAATGCTCATTAATTCCTTTAGAAGAAATGCCTGGAGTTTGTTGGTTGTCTTTTAGTTCAAATCTTGTAGGAGATTCTGTGAATGATGAATGATCCAGCTCATCAAATGGATAAACCCTGCTTGACGACAAAAATAAAAACCCGGCATTGCACTTTACTGCATAATTTAAACAATTAATGGTTCCCGTTAAGTTGGTATTAATTACATAATCGGGAGCTGCATCCAAACCTGCCATTACAGAAGGCTCTGCCGCTGCATCTATTACAAAATCCACCTTAGGAAGCGAATCAAAATCTTCTTTATTTCTTAAGTCTCCGTGTACAAATTCTATCCCGTGCGATTTTAATCTAGAAATATTTAACTCTGAGCCCCTTCTTTTTAAATTGTCAAAAACTATAACAGCGTATTGAGGATAGTTTGATTTAAAAAATACCGCCAAATTTGAGCCAACAAAACCTGCTCCACCGGTTATTAATATTTTGTAGGCCATTTGCTTATCAAATTAAATATTTAGCTTTACTTTTTATTAAAAATAGATTTCACAAAAGTAAAGTAAATTAGTTTTTCATGAAAAACAATTCCATGAAACAAGTCGATTTATCTATAAATAACAAAAAGTCCTACCAGAAATTCTGGCTTTTTTTGGCTTTAATTCCCTTATACATTCTTTTAAAAAACGTACAGGCGTTCTCAGTTAATTTGCCTAATATGGATGATTATGACTCCATATTGAAATTTATCGCCGATTGGAAAACTGGAAGCGCAAGTCAGAAACTATTTCTATTGTTTAAACAACATAACGAGCATAGAATACTTTCTTCCAGATTAATCTATGTTTTGAGCTATCTCATAACAGGGGGTATCAACTTCGTAACGCTTATTTATTTTGCAAATCTTCAATTAATCATCCTTGCAATTATTTTGGTGTACTTTACTTCTAACATACTAAAAAGACATTGGGGATTGATGGCAATATTGATTGCAATGTGTGTGTTCGACCTAAGCAGTTATGAAAACAGCGGATTCGCTATGTCAGGTATGGCCAATTATGGAGTGATTGCATTCTTCTTTATGAGTTTGTTTTGTTATTCTAAACAAAATTCATTGTGGTTACTGCCAGCTATTCTTTTTCATTTTATCTGCACGTTTTCGGGTGGTAGTGGTATGATTGGGGGATTAGGTTTGCTTGTTTTTGTTTTATTATCAGAAAAAAACCTAACAAAAACAATTTCAGTGGTGATTGCAAATATTGTATTTGATGTTTTATACTTTGTTGACTTTACAAAAGTAGACAATGGGTTAAAGGGTAAGAATTTGACTGACATGTTTGATTTCTTTATGAAACTTTCTGCAGCCCATTTTGATTACGATAACAGATTTAGTATTGCGATTATTCTTTTTTTAGTTTTGATTGTTGCGATATTTTTAACTTGGAAAAAAAATAAATCCATCAAAACAGATGCTGCAGCATTCATAAGTATCCTGTTTTTTTTATTAGCCACTATTGCCTCTATCTCTGTTTTCAGGTCGGGTGGAAAAGAAGGAATAGATCATGACTCATACTCAAGCAGATATTTAATATTGTCTCATTTATTGGCCATCACAGTTTTTGTGATTTTGTTTTTTGCAATTCCATCTGAAAAAATACGATGGGTGCTTTTTGGAGTGTTTTCATTGATTACAATAAAATCTTACCAATTAAATTACCAATATGGAGTGGATGGTTTTGAAAGAACTCATGATCGATTGCTACGTGTAAAATATTATTACCCAGATGAAAAAACTGCAGAAAAGATTGCTACAGATGTTTGTGCTAAAAATATTTATTGCATAGAAGAAAATCGTGAGGAAAATCAATAAATCGTTTTAGCTGTGTTGTTTATTATTTAATCTTTATTTTCAAAATGAATAGAATTCAAATCATACAACGATTAATAGACATTAATGAAAAAATTATTTTCTATCCTAAATTAAAAAGATTCTACCGCAAAACGCTTTCTAACAATCCGGTGATAATTGACGTGGGTGCCAACAAAGGACAAACGATTGATTTTTTTAAATCTGTTAGAAGTACAAGCCAGCTGTTTTCTTTCGAAGCCAATCCAACATTGGTCATCCAATTACAAAAAAAATATGAGGGCGTACACAACACTACCATCATTGCAAAAGGTGTATCTAATGTTGAAGGCTTTTTAAAATTTAACATCAATAAGCTCGACGAAACATCTAGTTTCGAATCGTTAAATCTTAATAGTAAATATTTATCTAAGAAAGCTTCTGTGCTAGGTGTAACAGTTGATGAAATCATTGATGATGTAATTGAAGTAGAAACCATAACATTAAATAGTTTTATTACAGCATTAGATATTACAAAAATCGATGTGTTAAAAATTGATACAGAGGGCCATGAATACAAGTGTTTACAGGGATTATTCGAAAAGTCGGTTGATAATAATGATAACCAAAATTATATTGTAGAAAGAATACAGATAGAAAATCATCAGGATGATATGTATGAACATTCCGAATCATTTGATGAGATTACCGCTCTCTTAGAAAAAAACAATTATGTGCTGGAGAAAAAAATAAAACATGGTTTTGGAGATTTTTATGAGTGTGTTTTTAAATACACAAAAAGCTAGTATATACTTTTTTCTGTTTTACGTAAATATATTTTTATAGGCCGTTGTGATTTGATACTTTTGCATTCTAATTTTATCCAATGGCTATTTTTATTTTTCTGATTCTTCACTGGTATTTATCGTTGTTTGGTCAAACCTTTTACTTGCATCGTTATGCTGCTCACAAAATGTTTACCATGAATCCTTTCTGGGAAAAATTTTGGTATGTATATTCTTGGGTAACACAAGGCACATCGTATCTTAATGCAAGAGCTTATGCTATCCTTCATCGTATGCATCATGCATATAGTGATACAGAAAAAGATCCTCATACACCCCATTTTTTCAAAGAGGTTTTTACCATGATGTGGCATACAAGAAAAATTTATAACGGAGTATTAAAAGGCACTGTTGAAATTGAACCAAAGTTTGATAAAAACTTTCCGGTATATCCTGTAATTGATAAGATTGCAGATAGCTGGGCTTCTAGATTGTTTTTTGCAGGATTATATATTGCTTTTTATGTTTGTTTTGCCACAAGCTGGTGGATGTATTTGTTGCTGCCAATTCATTTTTTAATAGGCCCCATTCAAGGTGCAGTTGTAAATTGGGCTGGACATAAATATGGTTATAGGAATTTTCCTGATGAAAAAGATCAATCAAAAAACACTTTGTTCTTTGACTTTTTACTACTCGGGGAGTTGTTTCAAAATAATCATCATCACGCTGGGGCTCGTCCAAACTTTGCAGCTAAATGGTGGGAGATTGACCCTGTTTATCCGGTAATATTATTATTCAATAAGCTTAGAATAATTAAATTTATATCTATCAAGTCTGTTGAGCGTTCGTAATATGTTTATTGATGCAAATGACATAAGCCATTCGAATTCTTAGTCATATTTCTGCAGCGCTTTCCCTTTTTTGTCATTGCAGTACATTGTACCACATTGTCGCTTTGTATGTTTATACTTTGATCTATTGGGTTAAAATGATGTGGGCTTGATTTCTGAATTTGCCATTTATTTATGTCAAAGGTTTTCTCCAAAACATTTTCTTCTTCTTTTGTAAGCATTGGGAAAAAGTTAATGTGTGTTATCTTTTCTACCGAATCAATACTGACTGAAAAATTAGCAAGAGGTTCTTTTGAGTTTTCATTTGGTAAAAGAAATCCTATTCCTTTCTTTTCGGGATCTTGATAATCAAGAATGACTTTATAATAATACTTAGGAACAGCTACGTGATGGTGGCCAATTGTAGGCAAGGGGTCTGATAATACTGGGCCCGTGACCACATAAATCACTTTGTTTTTTACCGCCGCTTCTCGAACAAATTCTTCTAAATGTTTCCAAATACCTCTATTAAAAGCGGGAACTTGGGGCGACATATTGCTATAATAAAAAGACTCTTTGACGGCTACGGCCGACCATTCCATGTCTGCCGCAGGTGCAAGGTGTCCTCTATCATATCCACTACCTTGATAATCATCATTATCAGCAGATCCGGTACTAACTTGAGGATCTTCTAAAAACTTATTAGTTCTTGAAAATAAATTATGGGTTTTTTCTTCCGTTAACACATAAGCAACCCAGTTTGCTTGTTCATACTTTTCATTATAAGATAGCGTATATCCTTGATGGTAGACTATTTCATCTTCTTTCTTTATAGATGGTAATTCAAATTCTTTGTTTTGTGAAATAGCATTGAATGAAAATAAAAGAAGTATGAAAAAGAGATTTCTTGTGAGTTTCATGTGTTTAAAGATACTATATTAAAATATCTAAAAAACAAGTCTTAAATAGCTTGATGATTGAACGGCTGTAACACCATTTCGCTAATAACACCGCTGGAAGGCTGTTGACATAAAAACCAAATAGCCTTGGCAGCTTCTTCTGCCGAAATCATTTTTTCTTTCTGAACCTTTAGATCTATATGATCCCAAAATGGCGAATCCACTCCTCCCATAAAAATATTAGTAATTCTGATCTCTGTACGCTTTATCTCTTCTCTAATACTTTGTAGCATTCCTACTAAGCCATATTTACTGGCGCTATACGCAGCGGCTCCCAGCATTGGCACCTTTCCTAACACTCCTGGAATATGAACGATAAGTCCTTTTTTATGTTCTTTCATTGAAGGTAAAAAAGCCTGTATGATATTGAATGGTGTATACAAATTTATTAGAATGGTTTGTAAGAAATCGGCCGAAGTGAGTTGTTCTGAATTTTTTATAATGCCTATGCCACTCACATTAATAAGGGCGTCAATGGTTTGATGATTAGAAAAAAAACGTTCTTTTAATTGATTAACATTTTCTAAAATAGTTAAATCCGCTGCGAAAGCAGACTGCTCAGATATAAAAAATTCCTTTCTAACTTGTTCTATTTTTTCTGCATTTCTGCCAGTAATAAAAAGATTGGCTCCCGACTGGTGTAATAATTTAACTAATTGTTTTCCAATTCCTCCTGTAGCGCCTATCACTAAAATGTTTTTCCCTTTAATAGATTCCATACGTTTATTTTTTTTATAAACATATAAAAGGAAAAATTGTTTATTGAATAATTAAATTTCCTGGTATTAGAAATGTCTTATCGGCACTTACAGATATAGTAGCTCCTGGATTTATTTGTTGAGTAGTATTTAATATACAAGATCCATTTTTTACAGGGTTAATACTAATTGATTTTCCAGCTGGTAATATTGAAGGGGGTACCGAATAATTAACCCAATTAGATGGAACATCCCAGTTTCCATTTCCAGTAAATGTATAAGTAGCCGGAACGGTTTTCCTAACCAAGACTACATTATCTAAAATTAAATTGGACGACCAAATAAACTTTGCATTGCTCCAAGCATTCGTAAAATTCATGTACGCAGGGAAATTTACTCCAACAGTAGCCGCGGTGTAAGTAGTTGCTTTAGGCCAAATAGAATCATTAAAAGATTGTGTGGTCCAATTTGTAGAAATTGGATAATGTATACCATAGCAATTACCATTACAAGAAGGAGATGTAGAAGCAGAAGAAGTAGACCTTGTACTATCTGGAAGCTCTATTACAGAACTAAGATTTTCTATTGGTGATATGTAAAATGTTTGTGCCCTCCATGTTGTATCCGTTACGGTCCCATCGCTAAATTGAGCAATAAAGCCCCCGTCTCCGGCGTGATATAAGTTTCCATTGTTGTTTTCTGTTCCAACACCCATATTTTCCTCCCAATCAACCAATTTAACGGCAATGGTGTAAGGTCGTGCTACTTTAAACCGTGCCACACAGGAATTAAATGGAGTATATGTGATAGGGTCTACACCTACTAATACTCCATTGATATATAGTTCAAAATAATTATCACCAAATAAATAGGCGGTTATAGTATCTCCGACATTGTCAATCACTTTAATTGGCACATTATTCAAGTTTACAGCGGCAAGATTAATAGGTTTTACGCCTGTACATTCATTATATAAATCGGGTAACTTAGGCGCATTCAAAAAATTTGTTTCAGCAGGGAGTGTCCAAACTTTTCCATCTGTTGATGTGATAGTGCCCACAGCAGAGACTCTACCGTTTGAACAAGCAGAATACAAATTGGTGATGGTTTTTATTCCTAGTCCTTGGGTTACAGATCCTGAACCAGTGTAAGGTTGAGAAAATGAATGATAAAATGTAAATGATAGAATAAAAAAGAATGTCTGTTTTATCATTATGAAATTATTTAGCAACCTATTGACTTTCGGTTTTGTTAATGGATTAATTTTATATTCATTATATGAAAAAAATAATTTTATGTGTCTTTCTATCAGTGCCTTTTTTATCAAATGCACAAGGTAATATTCACCATCATAATCTTCAGTTCTTTAGATACCAATTCAGTCTTTGTCTTCATAACAATTATACCTTAAAATTAGAAGCCGAAGAAAGAAGTTTTTTGGGCTTCAGGAGACAAAGTCAATATATTATTAGAGCTGGAGGGGAAAAAGAAATTTATAAAAATTTGACGCTTGGTGGAAGCTTTACTTATAGCAATGTTTCTAATCCCCAAGACCCTGATGCTTCCTATACAAGTATTTCTTCAGAATACAGACCTTCCCTCTACCTAACATTTAAAAATCAGCTATCAAAAAAATGGGCTTGGCAACAACGATTTCAACAAGACATAAGATTTTTTGAAGAGCCTAAAAATTGTTATACTTATTCCAATATGCGAAGTCGTTATCTAATGGAAATTGATTATAGTATAAACCATAACTTTTCTGCTAAACTTTCAGATGAACTTATATTCAATACACAAAACAATAAACCTGTATGTGCTTTTGAACAAAATAGAATTTCATTGGCAGTTCATACTCAATTCAATAAAAGCTGGGCATCAGAAATTAGTTATATCAAATGGTTCCAACAATTTTCCAGCGGAAATGAATATTATGATAAAAATATTCTACGACTGGCGATTTTGCATAAAATCGTCATCTAAAAAATTAGTTAAACATAATAAGGACTAATCATCCAATATACAATAACGCCCGTAACCGCAACATAAAACCATATGGGCCATGTTATTCTTGTAAGTTTTTTGTGTGCCTCATACTCGCCAATTAACGCCCTGTAAGAAGTAAATAAGATGAAAGGTAACACAATCCCTGCCAAAGGAATGTGTGTAAACAAAATGATGTAGTAAATAATTTTGATAATTCCTTCTCCACCAAACTTAGTTTCTTCTGCTAATAAATGATGAGCTATATAACTTAATAAAAACAATACAGATAATACAATGGCGGTAGTCATAATTTTCTTATGAAATGAATACTGCCTGTTTTTCGCAGTTACTAAACCGGCAAGTAACAAAATCGCTACGGTTGAGTTGATGAAAGCACTTACCATAGCAAATACATGAGGACTAAATGGTAGGTCGAGTGAAAGTTTAACTTTATTTAAAATCACAACTGCAGCAAACACAACAACTGAAACAGAATAAATGAAAGCTTTTGCTCTTGAATCATTTTTTTTAAAAGTAGGTGTTAGCATTGTTTTTTCTTTTTTTATTTAATAAAGTAATTGCAAAAATAGTGATCCCAATGCCAATAAAAATAACCGGCAAATAAGGTATAAATTCTCTTAATATTGATGGACTCTTTTTGTCTTTTTCCAACATGATGGTAGGAATATCTGCTACTAATCTTGCTTGTGCCGTTGTATCAAAACCATTATACCATCCTCTTACAACTCGATTGCTGTCTAACAAAAAAAAGTTTTCTGTATGAATAAATGCTGTGTCTACATTGCTATCTGCTACACTTGCTTTCATCTCTTGTAATGCAAAATCATATATCTGTTTTTTATCTCCTGTAACAAACCACCAGGTGTCATGGTTAATGTCTAGCTTATTGGCAAATTTTCTAAGTTGATCAACACTGTCATGTTCTGGATCGATGCTTACACTAACAAACTGTACAATCTCTGGATTTTGTTCAAATGACTTTTGAAGTTTTTTCATGGACCTTGCCATTCCTGGACAAATCGTAGGGCAATGTGTAAAGAAAAAATCTACCACAATTATTTTTCCGTGCAAATCTTCCAAAGAAACAGTATTACCTAATTGATTTGTAAAGTGTATATTTTTTACGCGATGCCAAATTGTATCATTAAACGTTTTTCCTCTTTCTTGTTTTACCACAACACTATCATAAAAATAATGACGAGGCATGTGTACTGCATCTTTGCTAAAATATTTTACCATCCAATATCCCATTAAAGGAAACAGAATAGCGATAAATAATGCAACTATTGTTTTTTTATTCAAGGTTTGATATCTTAAGTTAGATACAAAAATAAAAAACCATCGCTAGAAAAACGATGGTTCATATGATTGTAAAGTGTTTGAATTTATTTTTCTTTTATTTCTTGAACTTGTTCTACCTGATTAGCCCTGCTTCCTGCATTTGTATTGCGTAAGTTTTTCCAGCTATTACCATCTGATAAAAAGGCAATGATGAACCAAACAAACAATGCTAAAGGAACAATAATAGTCATGATAAAGTTTCTGATTTCATCACCTAAATGCATGAAAACGGAAACTATGTAATATGCTTTCGCAAGCGTAAGAACCCCTATTAAACATTTTGTAGCTAATACAGTAGCTGCTCCAATTTGTCCGTGTTCGGCATATAAAAAATAGCCAAGTCCTAATTCAACAATCGTTAATACAGATAACACCCAAAATATTTTCCATATTTTTCCTGTTCCTCCTGAGTGATCGGGTTGGAAGGTGATTTCTGGGTTTTCAAAATGCTGTGCTGACATAATTATTTTTCTTTAATGAAATATTTATTAATGTAAAATTTAAACAAGATAGAAACATAAGAATACAAATACCCAAACCAAATCCACAAAATGCCAATAAAGACCAGCTTTTTCTATCATTTCGTAATGACCTCTCTGCTCAAAATGTCCTAATTTAGTTTTGATATACATTACAATGTTGATGATTACTCCGCTAAATACGTGAAAACCATGGAAACCTGTAATACCGAAGAAATATCCTCCAAATGCAATAGGTCCTGTATGTGTTGCGTGTAAACCCGATGATGCTATTTGATTGATGAGCTCCTGATTGCTTAAGTTTTTCGCTACGTGTTCACCCGCTCCTTCAGCACCATGGTGTAAAGTTGAGGCAATAGCGACTAGTTGTTCGTGAGATGTTTTTTGTAATGCTGCCATCATAGTAGAATGATCTAGCTCTGCCCCCCAAGGATTCATTTTCACCGTTGTAGGCAAAACAGACAAGGTGCCGTCTCCTAACATTGCCACATGTTCGCCAGTTAATAAATGCGTCCATTCCCAAGCCTGACAACCTAAAAAAGCCAAACCTCCTAAAATGGTTAGAATCATATATTTTTCAACTCCTTTTTTGTTCATCTGATGTCCTTCATGAACAGCCAACACCATTGTTACAGAACTGAAAATCAAAATAAAAGTCATCAAGCTCACAAATGCCAGAGGCAAATTTGCATGTCCCGCAAAGGGGAAGGCATTAAAAACATGATTAGGATCTGCCCAATGATTTACACTGAAACGAATGGTACCATAGCTAATCAGAAATGCTCCGAAAGTGAAAGCATCACTCATTAAAAAATACCACATCATAACCTTACCATAGCTTACGTTGAAGGGGCTTTTACCACCACTCCACCATTTTGTTCCCGAAGGAATTGCTGTTGTTGACATAAATGTTAAATCTAATAATCAATAAAAAATCCTTTGCTTATCTAATCATGATTAAAAAAATCAAAAGATAAATCCAAAGTATATCTACAAAGTGCCAATAAGTTGCTATCAGCTCAACTGGCACAATGCTATAATTTCTTTTTTTAGTACTAAATGCCTTAAGTGACATCACAATAATGGCAATCACGCCACCAATTACGTGTACTGCATGTAAACCAACTATTACATACAAAAACGAAAAAGCAACATTTGCTTGCAATGTCATCCCAACATTCCAAAACTCCTTAAATCCAATGAACTGAGTCGCAATAAATGCAACACCTAATACGCCTGTTATAGCTAATAATTTTCTGTAGCTATTCATCCCCCTTTCCTTAAATGATTTTACTGAAAGGTGAACACTAACACTACTCATAACTATTAATATCGTGCTAACCCAAAAAGCGCTGGGCAAATCAAATGTTTGCCAGCCTGATTGATTTCTTTTTACTATGTACGCACTTGTTAATCCGGCAAACATCATCACAATACTTCCAATACCCATCCATAAAGTAAACTTGTGCGGATGAATTTTATTATTGGTTGTTGTTTGTGTGTTTTCCATTTTATAATAGGTCTTTGTTTTCTTATAGTTTAATCTTATCGGCATATAAACTCAAAAAAACAATCATCAAATAAAAATAAGAACTGAACATTACTTTTCTGGCAGATGGAATGTCCATCCTTAAAAAAAGCATGATACTTGTATAAACCATGAACAAGTTACATCCTAATAATATCCACATACTAACGTTACCGCTTATGTGATACATGTATGGAAGTACGCCTATTGGTATCATTAACGCACTATACATAATTGTTTGTATTGCCGTGAATTTTGTAGGCCCCTTGTCGCTTGGCAATAATTTAAACCCTGCTGTGCTATAATCTTTATGTGCAACCCATGCAATTGCCCAGAAATGAGGAAACTGCCATAAAAATTGAATAGCAAACAAAATCCAGCCGCCTGTCCAACTATTTTCATTGCCATCTCTAAAGCTTGCTACCCAACCAATCAAACAAGGCAACGCACCAGGAATAGCCCCCACCAAAACTGCAATTGAGTTTATTTTTTTTAAGGGTGTATATACAAATCCATATAATACTAAGCTTAATAAACTTAACCATGCTGCCTCGGTGCTGAAGGAATACATAATGATGCATCCAAGGGTAGCCGTAATTCCTGCGAATGCCCATGCTTCATGAGAAGACATTCTCCCACTGGAAACAGGTCTGTTAGCTGTTCGCTTCATCAATGCATCCGTATCCTTTTCAAGAATTTGATTAATAGCGTTAGCTGATCCAGTGATTAAAATACCGCCGACAAAAAGTAAAAGAACTTCTATCAGATTAAAACTGATATTGGGGGCTAACAGATAACTAATTACCGTGCTAAACACCACCATAAAACTCAAAGTGAATTTGATTAATAAAAAATAATCTTTCACTTTACTTGCCAATACAAACGATGTTGAATTGGTTGTTATTTTTTTTTCTTCGTTCAATTTTAGTGTTTGCTTTCATCCGCTCCAACAGGAACATCCTGAGGAATAAAATCTTTTCCGTCTTTTCCGTAATCATAAGGCCAACGATGTACCTCAGGAATATCTCCAGGCCAGTTTCCATGTCCTGGTCTCACCGGTGTTGTCCATTCTAAAGTGTTAGCTTCCCATGGATTTTGAGTGGTTACTTTTCTGCCTTTCCAAATACTGTAAAAAAAGTTTACTACAAATAAGATTTGTACAGCAAATACAATGATAGCTATTAAGCTAATAAACTCGTTTAATCCACCAAACATTTTAAATGATTCCCAATTTGAAAAATCGTAATAACGACGTGGCATACCCGCTAATCCTTCATAGTGCATTGGCCAGAAAATTAAATACGCACCAATGATTGTAACCCAAAAATGGATGTAGGCTAATGTGTTATTCAAATAGCGACCAAACATTTTAGGATACCAATGATACACACCGGCAAACATTCCAAAGAACGATGCAACACCCATCACAATGTGAAAGTGGGCAATTACAAAATATGTATCATGCAAGTGAATATCCAACGCAGAGTTTCCTAAGAAAATTCCCGTTAAACCACCACTGATAAATAAACTTACAAATCCAATAGCAAACATCATTGCAGGTGTAAAGCGAATGTTTCCTTTCCACAAAGTTGTTAGCCAGTTAAACACTTTAATAGCGGAAGGAACCGCAATTAATAATGTAAGTAATACGAAAACTGATCCCAAGAATGGATTTAATCCCGTTACAAACATGTGATGCGCCCAAACTAAAAAGGCAAGTATTGTAATGGCAAATAATGAACCCACCATTGCCATATATCCGAAAATAGGCTTACGACTATTTACTGATAATATTTCAGATGACATTCCCATTGCCGGCAATAGAATAATATATACTTCTGGATGTCCTAAGAACCAGAATAAATGCTGGAATAAAATGGCACTTCCTCCTTCATTAGGAAGTATTTTTCCAGCAACCACGATGTCGCTTAAATAAAAACTTGTTCCTAAATTTCTATCAAATAACAATAAGATCGCGCCCGATAATAACACAGGGAATGATAATACGCCCAATACCGCCGTGAAGAACAACGCCCAAATGGTAAGTGGCATGCGGGTCATGCTCATTCCTTTGGTACGCATATTTAAAATAGTAGTGATATAGTTTAATCCACCTAATAAAGATGAAACAATAAACATCGCCATACTCACTAACCATAAATCCATTCCAATTTTACTACCCATTGAAGCTTCGCCCAAAGCACTCAATGGAGGATATATTGTCCATCCACCACTTGCAGGACCTGTTTGCACGAATAAAGACGACATCATGATAACAGAAGCTAAGAAGAAAAACCAATAGCTCAACATGTTTAACATAGGAGAAGCCATATCTCTTGCCCCAATCTGTAATGGAATTAAAAAGTTTGCAAACGTTCCGCTAAGTCCTGCGGTTAATACAAAGAATACTAATATTGTTCCGTGCATCGTAACCAATGCATAGTAAAATTCTGGTTGTAGTTTTCCACCTTTTGCCCAGTGTCCTAACAGATCTTCTAACCAAGGATACGTTGCTGTTGGATTACCTAATTGCATACGGAAAATCACAGAAAACAAACCGCCAATGATTGCCCATATGATACCGGTCACTAAAAATTGTTTAGCAATGGTTTTATGGTCTTGACTAAATACGTATTTAGTAATGAATGTTTCCTGATGGTGATGATCGTGATGTACATCGCCATGAGATTCGTGTTGAGTAGTTTCGTGTAATGTAGCTGTGCTCATAAACTTGACTGAATTATATTAAAATGCGGATTATTAATTTATTGTAGCAACACTTGCCATTGGTTTTGCCATTGTGCTATCTGTTGCCTTTGTTTGATGCTCTGGATCTTTTTCAGGATACATAGTAAAATATTCTGGCTTTTGTGATGCTAGCCATTTGTTGTAATCCGCTTCGTTTTCAACAACAATCACTCCACGCATAGAGAAGTGACCCTTTCCACACATCTGATCACAGCTAATTTCATACACAAAATTCGGATTACCCGTTCTTTTTTTCATTTCTTCTGTAGTATACTTTGGGGTAAACCACATAGTAGTTGGAATCCCAGGCACCGCATCCATTTTCATTCTAAAATGAGACAAGCCCACATCATGAATTACATCCATCGCATTAATAACCAACTTTACTGGTTTGCCAACGGGCAAATGCATTTCTGTTGTATGTAAATCATCCCAACTTTCTGGATCTTCAAAATCTACCCCCAACGTATTCCCCGAAGGTTGATTATACAGTTTATAATTTTTCTTACCTAGTTTTCCGTCTTTTCCAGGATAACGCATTTCCCATGCAAATTGATGACCTGTTATTTCCACTACAACTGCGTCTGAAGGAGCTGGACTTGTCATCTTGAACCAATATTTTAAACCAAATACCACAAGAATAGTAAGAAAAATTGCCGGAACGGTCGTCCACAATAATTCTAATTTATTGTTGTGAGGAAAATAGAACGCTTTTTGTCCGTCTCTTTCTTGATATTTAAAAGCAAACCAAAACAATAGTACTTGAGTGATAACAAAAACAGTTCCTGTAACACTCAATGTGATGTAAAGCATTAAATCAATTTTTTCTCCTTCAACTGATGCTGAACCTTGAGGAAAAAGAGTTTTACTATAATATAAATTATTGCAATACCAAGCGCCCCATAAGCCCACAATCAAAAAAGCGATCATTAAAAACGCGTTGATTTTGTTGTTTTGTTTGCGAGACTTTTGCTCTCCTTTTAATATGCTCACATACTCACTTGCTTTGGCAATTTGAAAAATCACCACAAATATCATTACTACGATTGCTATTGAATAAAACATGCTCATTTTTTCTATAATTTTTTTCTACTTAATCAAAAAAATACTGCTGGTATTAGGTGTGATGAATAATACTTTCTTTCATAAATGGATGATTCTTCATCAACAACGGATGTTTGGTTATATATTTTCCTACACCCCACATAATAATTCCAATAAATAAAGCGCCTATTCCAAATTCAAACGGCATTAATGTTGCATGATCCTTCATTGTTCCAGGCATCACCATTTGATACAAATCTATCCAGTGGCCAAATATGATTAAAACCGCCATTACTGAAACCATTGTCCAATTACGTTTTACACCTCTTTTCATTAAGATTAATAAAGGACAAAGGAAATTCAAGATTAAGTTCACAAAAAATAACACATGATAGGGGCCAGATTTGTCGGCTGTACCAATTCTTTCAATAAAGTATTTTGTTTCTTCTGGCTGATTACTATACCAAATCAACATGTATTGTGAAAACCACAAGTATGTCCAAAATACAGAGAAGGCGAACATAAATTTTCCTATATCATGTAAATGCTCTTCTGTTACATATTCTAATTGTCCTCTGTTTTTCAGAAAAATAATAAATAGAGCAACTAACGACATCCCAGAAACGAACGTACTTGCAAAAGTATACCAACTATACATTGTACTATACCAATGTGCGTCAATACTCATAAGCCATAACCAAGGAATGGTTGAGGCTACGGACAATCCAAAAAACACAGCGTATAATGAAGCCCAAACCGTATTTTTAAATATCCATTTTTTTCCGGTTTCATAATCCATGTGACCATTTTTGTCTGTTTCCAAACTTAATGATCTCATTTTACGACCCAATAACCACCACATTACTATCGATACCGCAGACCATATTGTAAAAAACTTAGGATTTAAAAAACCGCTTTTGCCATTTAATATTGGATCATTTTTTACCGCTTCGTTATCTAACCAATGATAAATATCTGTTCTTCCACCCCAAATAATTGCCATTAATACCAAGAATGTAATGATTCCCAAATATGGCACCACGCTTGAAATGGCTTCCGGAACCCTTCTTAATGCAATTTGCCATCCTCCCATTGCCATTGTTGTTACACAAATGAAAAACATTGATGCATTAACTACCAATAACCAATAAACGCTGTTTTGTAAAAGCACCGCCCAAAAACGCGTACCGCTATAATCATGTCCTTCGCCATGATGTGATACAGGCGCAAATGGATGAAGCATCACAATGCCGTAAACTAATGCAATAAGTCCGGCAGCTATTAATCCCCATGTCCATTTTTTATAACTTCCTGGTAATTCAAATTGTTGATTCATCTAAGTAAACTTTATTTTTTACAGAGTTTATAGCTCTTGTGGTTTTATAATTATTAACTTGATTTTTTTGTACTATCGCTCATGCTCTTTGTTTCTGCGGATGACTTTGGCTGTAATGTACGTATGTACTTTATAATCATCCAACGTTGTTTTCTGTCTACCTGTGAAGCATAGCTACCCATATTGTTTTTTCCGTAAGTGATTGAATGGAACATAGTTCCATCAGCCATTTTCACATAACTGTCTAATGTTAAATTGGCAACACCACCAATTTTTCCGGAAGTTGACAAAGGTCCGTTTCCTTGCGCTTTATCTCCATGACAAATTGCACAATTGATATTAAACAATCTTCCCGCCTCTGCTAACTGAGCTTCGGTTAATGAAACGGTATCGAATGGATTTTTTATAGTAGCACTCATTTTATATCCGTTACTATCATTGGGTAAAGTATACGGAAACAATTCTCCTTTTTTTATAGTTCCTAGTACAGGCTTTGCATCATAATAAATTTTACTGCTGCCTTTCTGAGAATTGTCTGTTGTAAATATGGAAGAATCTCTTTCTGCATACGTTTCATAGGCTCTGCTGTATGCCATATCAGGCATATATATTTTTCCAGGCTCTCTTTTGCTATCGCAACTTACGATTGCTATGCAAACTCCTAATGTGAGTAATGATATGGTTGCAATTTTTTTCATTAGTATTTTTCGCTTTTACTTTTTTATTTTGCTAGTGTATTCTAATTAATAGCCCTTTTCTTCTCTATAAAGTTTTTGTTCTCTGTCATATCTTCCAATCCACCAACCTGTTTCAGCCACTTGAACATTTACTTCTTTTGCGCCGGATTTTTGTAAAAATGATTGTAAATCTGCTTCATTTGTTTTATCGGTACATTCAACAGCCATTACAAACAAATCATCTGTAGCCCTTGCATGAAAATGGTGTTTCTTCACAAAAGGAGATAGTTGACATAAGTAACAAAATGTAAGCACCATTCCAACTGCAGAAAACAATACTGTTAATTCAAAAGTAATTGGAATCCAAGCGGGTATTGCAAAATGAGGTTTACCACCAATGTTTAATGGCCAGTCTTTCGTAAACACCCAGCTCATAAAACTTAAGGCAGTAGTAGTGCCTGTAATTGCATAAATAAATCCAGCCGTATGTAAGCTTGTTTCTCTTAATCCCATTGCATGATCTAAACCATGAACAGGAAAAGGAGTGTATACATCGTGAATTTTGTATCCAGCTTTGCGAACATTTTTCACCGCCGGAAACAACACAGCTTCATCATCAAATGAACCCACTACAAATTTTTTAATTCCTCCAGCCATATTCTTAAATATTAACTTTTAAACTTTATTATTAATGCGCGTGTTCTACTTCTTCCACATAAAACTTCTCTGAATCCGATTTTTCAATGTCGGTCATTTTTGCTTTATAGTTTTCTCCACTTGTTTTCAAAATTGATTTAATCTCTGCAACAGCAATTACAGGGAAATATTTTGCAAACAAGAAGAAACATGTAAAGAACAATCCAAACGTTCCTAAATAAAATCCGATTTCCCAAATTGAAGGACTGTAATATGTACTCCAACTTGACGGTAAAAAGTCGCGGTAAATAGATGTCACAATAATTACAAAACGCTCATACCACATACCAATATTTACCACAACACTCATAAAGAAGGTAACGGTAATATTTCTTCTTAATTTTCTGCTCCAAAACAATTGAGGTGATACCACATTACAAAACATCATTAACCAATAACTCCACCCATAAGGACTAAATAAGTTGGCTCTATTTTGACTAAACGCATACCACTCGTATGGATTTTGACCATACCATGCTATGAATAACTCTGTTAAATAGGCACAACCCACAATGCTTCCTGTTAATACAATCACTTTATTCATGGCTTCAATATGGCCTAACGTAATGTAATCTTGAAGACCCATTACTTTTCTTACTACAATCAACAAGGTTTGTACCATTGCAAATCCACTAAAGATAGCTCCCGCCACAAAGTAAGGAGGGAAGATGGTTGTATGCCATCCAGGAACAACAGACGTAGCAAAGTCAAAAGATACTATGGTGTGAACCGATAATACCAACGGCGTACTTAAACCTGCCAACACTAACGAAAGCGATTCGTGGCGTTGCCAATGTTTTGTACTTCCGGTCCATCCAAAAGAAGCCACTCCGTATAATAATTTGCGCAATTTTGTCTTAGCTCTATCTCTTACGGTAGCTAAATCAGGTAACAAACCTGAATACCAAAACAATAAGGATACGGTGAAGTAAGTTGAAATCGCAAATACGTCCCATAATAATGGTGAGTTAAAATTAACCCATAAAGGACCACGTGAGTTAGGATAAGGCAACACAAAAAATGCCATCCATACACGACCCATATGCCAAATTGGAAACTGACCCGCACACATAACAGCAAAAATGGTCATCGCCTCTGCAGCTCTGTTTACACCTGTTCTCCAACCTTGACGGAACAATAAAAGGATAGCAGAAATCAGCGTTCCTGCGTGACCGATACCTACCCACCAAACGAAGTTGGTAATATCCCAACCCCATCCAATTGTTTTATTCAAATTCCACTGTCCAATACCATAAGTAACCTCTCTGTAAACACTGTATGCACCAAAAAGCAACAAGCCTACGCTGATATAAAAACCAATATACCATAATCGGGTTGGTTTCATTTCAATGGGACTGATAATATCTTCAGTTACCTGATGATAGTTTTTTTCGCCATCTACAAGTGGTTCTCTTAGTTGTGATTCGTATTTAAGTAATGACATATTCTTTTTATGCTTTTCGCTATTTGATTAGCTGTTAGTCTTAATGATTGTTAACACTTAACTATGGGCTGCCTCTTCTTTACCGATTTTTCTATCTGTATTTCTAACTTTAGCCAAATAACTAACGTTAGGCAATACATGCAATTGTTCTAAAACATAGAAATTACGGTTTTGGTCTGCTCTTGCTTTTGAAACATCGCTGTCTTTATCATTAACATTTCCAAAGCTGATTGCATTAGTAGGACAAGCTTGCATACATGCCGTTTTCACATTTCTTACTAATGATGGATCTTGTTGTTTCTTCGCTTCTAGTTTGTTTTCTTGTAAACGTTGTACACAGAACGAACATTTTTCAATCACCCCTCTCGAACGAACCGTAACATCTGGGTTTAACACCATTCTTGTTAAATCATCATTCATTTGGAATACCACTTCGTTCAATTCTTTATCGCGTAATGGTTCTTGATTATTGGCAAAACTATCTGCGCCAGTGAAGTCCAACCAGTTGAAACGACGCACTTTAAACGGACAGTTATTAGCGCAATATCTTGTACCAATACAACGATTATAAGTCATTTGATTTAATCCTTCACTGCTATGGTTAGTCGCTGCAACAGGACAAACATTTTCGCAAGGAGCATTATCGCAATGTTGACACATCATTGGCTGGAATACCACATCTGGATTTTTTACATCCCCTGTGAAATAGCGATCAATTCTTAACCAATGCATTTCATGAGCTTTCTGTACTTGAATTTTTCCTACCACACTCACATTATTCTCTGCTGTACAAGCCACCACACAAGCACTACAACCTGTACAAGTGTTCAAGTCAATGCTCATACCCCATTTAATTCCTGGCTTTTCGTAATTAGGATAGATGGTTCCTTCTTTTACAAAATCTTTTTTTCCTTCAGCAAGCAAACCAATTCTTTCGCTTCTAGGTTCTTCCAATAAAGCTTCTGGATTTTTTATGTGACTTTCTAAATTGGTTTCATAAATAACCGGTCTTCCTTCTGAAGATCCATGCACCTGTGTTTGCGCTAATGGGTAAGTATTCCCTGTTTTCTCAGCAATTACCGATGATGTATATAGGAAAGAGGTTCCATCAAATGCAACAAGTGGATATGCATTTTTACCTGCGCCCGTTGCCGACTTTCCAATTCTATCTAAAGACGTTTTTTCATCCGCACTAGATCTGCCATAACCAAGAGCCACAGCAATAGTATTATTATTTAATCCAGGTAAAATTAATACGGGTAGCTCAACCGATTTGCCATTAACGGTTAGTTTTACCGTTGGCTTTTCTGGAGTTACTTCATACGCATCTGCCTGGCGTTGATTGTTCATAATATCAATACCAATCAACGATTTTGCCAACTCAGGACTAACCATAGCATAGTTATCCCATGTTACTTTAGAAATAGGGTCGGGCAATTCTTGTAACCAAGGGTTATTAGCTTGAGAACCCGCTCCGATTGAAACTTTTTGATATAACACCACTTCAGTTGCTCCTGCTTTTGCTGCAGTCACTTTAGCCGTATCAATAACGGGTGATGTAAATGCCGCAGATGATGGTGAAGAAATGCTTTCAACAACCCCATCTTGCATTGCTTTATCCCAAGCGGTAGCACTTCCTAATTTATTTGTCCAATATGATTTTACATAAGTTTCATAATCTCCAGTAGTAACCCCAGACCATTTCATCAATGATGTTTGAAATGCTCTTGTTTTAAATAAGGGATTAATCAATGGCTGTATAAAACTAACATGGCCTGTTTTTATTTCAGCATCACCCCAACTTTCTAACCAATGATGAGAAGGTATGATATATTTACATTGTTCGGCTGTTTCGTCTAACGTTCCATTAAAAGAAACGGAAACAGGCACCTTAGCAACAGCTTCAGCAAATTTTTTGCCTTCAGCAAATGAATAAACAGGGTTACAGTCGTATACAAATAATGCGCCTACGTTACCTGATTGAATATCTGCTAATAACTTTGGCATATCTGCGTCTATCCCTTTACGTGTGTTATTTGTAGTGGCCCAATTAATAGTCGTTCCATTTGCTCCCACAAGTTCATTAATCGCATTTACTACAGTTTGGATATTAACATCATTGCTTCCACAAACTACTAAAGAGGCTCCTTTCGTTTTTAATAATTCTGCTGCTGCTTTTTCAATTCCTACTTTTACTGCAGGATCAGCAATAGAAGGCGCACTAACCGAACCGCCTAGCTTTGCCAATAGCGCCAACGCAATAGCCCCTGTTTCAGATGGCTTATGTGTATAGCGATCATCTGCATTGCTACCTGTTAAACTAAGCATACTTTCGAAATGAAAGTGACGACTTAATGTTGGTTTTTCACCAGTTATTTTTCTATTAGATGCATATTGCTTACTGAATTCAACCGGACTTAACCAAGTTCCTAAAAAATCAGCCCCTAAGCTCACAATGGTTTTAGCATTCTCAAATTGATAAGAAGGAATAGCTCTTTTACCATAACAAGCCTCATTGGCTAATAACATACCGCTGTAACTCACAGCATCATATTGTACGTGGCGACTTCCTGGATATTTTGCTAAGAAGTCATTAATGATTTGTAGCGTTGAAGGTGAGCTAATGGTAGAAGTTAAGATAACAACAGATTTGCTTCCAATTGATTTCATTGCATTGGTAACCATGCTGTCAAAAGCATCAAATGTGCTTACCTCTTTATAATCGTTATTCTCTTTTTGTAAAGGATGACGCAAGCGCGTTGTGTCATACAAATCAAGTACAGAAGCCTGAGCTTGAGCACTAGTACCTCCTTTTGTAATACTTGACAATTCATTACCCTCAATTTTGATAGGTCTTCCGTCTCTTTGTTTAACCACTACACTGATAGCATCTCCGCCATTTACATAGGTAGATGCATAATAGTTAGCTACACCAGGAATTATATTGTCGGGTCTCTGTAAATAAGGAACCGCCTTTCTAACAGGCATTTCACAACTAGCGGCAATAGCTGCAGCAGCCGTGCTAAATCCAAGATATTTTAAAAAGTCTCTACGAGGTGTTTTCGCATCAAAAAGGCCTTCTTTTGAGAGTTCCTCTACTGGAAGTAATTCTTCTTTGAACTCTTTTTCAATTGCGTTTTGGTGCGCCTCAGTTTGATTAAGCTCTCCGAAATTCTGCCAATACTTCTTATTAGTCATAGTGTAATTGTTCGATAATTCGTTAATATGCTATATTTCCAATGCAACCATCGGTAACAAGGGATTCTATACATTTATTAATAGTGACATTTTTGACACTCAGTACCACCTATCTTTTCCACTGTTACGCTATCCAATTTATGGTTCTTAATATCTTCATGAAACTTCTCGTAAATGCTATAAAACTTGTTTCCTTCACCGGTTTCTTTATTATAAAAATCAACCTTACTCTCACGGTGACAATTAATACACCATCCCATACTTAAAGTTGAAAATTGATACACTTCAGGCATTTCTTGAATATTGCCATGACAAGTTTGACATTGTTGTTTACCTACTTTAATATGTTGGCTATGGTTGAAATAAACGTGATCAGGAAGATTGTGGATTTTAACCCAAGAGATAGGTTTTGCGCCATCCGGAACTCCATCACCATTATTGTCTGGATTGTATTGCTTAGTGGTAGGGTTCCAACCAGCGTATGAATATAATTTTTGAATTTCTTCTGTGCCATTAACAGTAGAGCCATCTTCTCTTACAATAGGATCACCTTTATACTCTTTAATAGCCATGTGACAGTTCATACATACATTCACTGAAGGAATTCCAGCATGTTTGCTGTCCTGTGCACTTCCATGACAATACAAGCAGCTAATTTGATTAGTACCGGCATGTACTTTGTGTGAATAATAAATCGGTTGAACAGGTTGATATTTTTCCTGACGGCCTAGTCCAATAGCACCGTTAATTACAAAATATCCACCAATGGCAAACAACAATAATACAGCCGCCATTATGTATGTCTTGTTACGATAAAAAGGAACAGGCTCCCCTCTAAATATTTTTTCTTTTTCGTCTGAAAGCTTACGCAAATTGCTGTTTACTTGTAATAAAATCAAAGCAACTACGGCAAGAATAAGTGTTAAGATTCCAAACAACATTGAATTGTCAGATTCGCCACCTGAAGAAGCACCACCACTAGCAGCCATTGGAGCAGCAGGGGGGGTATAATCATCAACATATTTCATGATAGCATCAATCTCATCTTTTTTGAGATTGGCAAACGCCGTCATAACAGTTGGTTTCCATTTTTCAAACAATTGCTTCGCATATGGATCAGATGCAATCATTTGGGCTGGATTCGCAATCCACTTATAATGCCACTCTGCATTAGGCTCCCTTTTACTCCAACCTTTTAAAGCTGGACCCGTATAATCAGCGTCTGGCTTGTGACAGTTGGCACAATTTGCTTTGAATAATGCCTCGCCGTCGGCAGCAAAAAGATGATTATTGGAAGACAGAATTACAATGAAAAGTAGACTAAGAACGGCTTTGTTGATAAATATTCGATAACGGCTCATATCAGTTAACTGGGCTAGTGTTGAAAAAAATACTTTTTCGCGCACAAAAGTAAGGTAGGATATTGACATAATATCAACATTTTTTAAAAATTTTTTCCGATTACTTCGTGTTTTTCAACCGATTGTGGAAACAGACATTTCCTATTGTCATAAAAGTGTAAACAAATAGCCGATTTTTTTTATTCTATTAAGAAACCAAAAAGATTATAATTATTTGTGCAATTTTGCTGAATGTTTAAAAAACTACAAAAAAAGTGGGGCGTTAATTCAATTCAGTTGATGTTAATTTTAACCACTTTTGCTTTAGGGGGCAGCGCCTGTGCTAGATTAGCTCAATTATTTTTGCAGTATTTGAATCTAGAAAAAGGGCTTCTTTGGGGGGTGCTGGATATCATTTTGATTACTTTTTTATGGCCTATTTGCGTTTTGCTCATTAGCATTCCTTTGTTTCAGTTTCGTTTTTTTAAAAACTACACAAAAAAAATATTTACAAAGATTTTTAAATCGCAAATTAAAAATCACCATCTGTGCATTTTTGCAAGCGGTGCTGGGTCTAATGCTGATAAAATTATTGAACACTTTCAAGCGCATCCTTTCATACGCGTGGTTTTAATTGTTACAAATAATCCGCATGCAGGCGTTATTCAAATTGCCAACAAACACCAGATTCCATATGAAATCATTACCAATAATGATTTATTAGATAGCAAACCGCTGATACAAAAACTAGAAAGCAAGGCTGTTCGGACCATTATTTTAGCTGGTTTCTTAAAAAAAATTCCAAGCTCCATCATCAATCAATTTCCGAATCAAATCATTAACATACACCCCGCACTATTGCCAAAATATGGTGGCAAAGGCATGTATGGGGATGCTGTTCATACTGCTGTAATTGCAAACAAAGAATCTGAAAGTGGCATCACCATTCATCTGGTAGATGAAATATATGATCATGGAATCATCCTTTTCCAGAAAACCTGTAGTATTGATCAAAAAGAAACTCCAGCATCGCTAGCTGCTAAAATTCACAAGCTGGAACACTCCTTTTTTCCTGAAACCATTCAAGCCTATATTGAAAAACAACGTTAAATCATTTCTGATAGGTTTTTCGAACTCTATTGTTTGTTAATATTGTCTCTAATTCATTTCTGTGTGAAGACGTTTGTATTTAGCATTTTACTCCTTCCTTTGTTTTCATCTGCACAATACATTGTGAAAGGAACGGTATTTGATATTACAAAAGTAAATTTTGTGGAAAATGTAAAAGTAATGAGCTCAAGTGGTGCAATGACTTCAACCGATAGCCTAGGCAGATACTCGATACTTATTAACAACAAAGACTCCCTAACCTTTTTATACAACAATAAATCAACCGTTCAATTCAGCGCGCAACAAATCATAGATCCCGAAAACTTTGACATTGCCATTCATATCGTTGTTAAAAGCAAATATCATCTGATGAAAGAAGTGGTGGTTCAATCTAAATCTTTTCAAGAAGACTCTATTGAAAACCGTAAAGAGTATGCGAAGATTTTTAATTTTCATACGCCCTCCATTCAAACCAATGTAGCGCCCGGAGGTGGCGTTGGGATTGATTTAGATGAACTCATTAATATGTTTAGGTTTAAAAGAAATAACCGATTGCTTGCTTTCCAGAAAATATTGGAACAACAAGAAAAAGACAACTATATAAACTTTCGATTTAATAAGCTGTTTATAAAAAGAACTACTGGGCTTACTGGACAAGATTTGGATAGTTTCTTTGTATGGTATAAACCATCTTATGAATTTGTTCAAAATAGCTCCGAACTTTCTTTTACTCAATACGTTTTACATTCGGCAGACCATTATAAAAAACTTATTAAATCTATAAATACAAAAAGAATGATTTTAAATAAACTCACTCCCGACGAAGAACGTGTAATACTTCAAAAAGGAACAGAAATGCCTTATACAGGAGAGTACACAAAAAATTGGGCTTCAGGCATATATGTTTGTAAACAATGTGATGCCCCTCTTTATCTTTCAAGAGATAAGTTCAACGCCCATTGCGGTTGGCCAAGTTTTGACGATGAAATTCCAAACGCAGTTAAAAGAATTCCTGACAGAGACGGAGTTCGAACAGAAATTATTTGCGCTAATTGTAAAGGGCATTTAGGACATGTTTTTGTTGGAGAGTTTTTAACCCCTAAAAACACCCGACATTGTGTAAATTCAATTTCTTTAAAATTTGTTCCAGATAAAGAACAATAAGTATCTTAGTTAAATGTTATCCATCAACGTAAAAGATTTGAAACCAGCCGCGCTGCAAAACTATTTGCAACACGCTATCGCCCCACGTCCCATTTGCTTTGCCTCAACCATTGATAAAGCGGGTAATGTAAATCTTAGTCCTTACAGTTTTTTTAATTTGTTTTCTTCTAACCCTCCTATAGTCGTTTTTTCTCCTGCCAGAAGAGTGAGAGATAATTCTATCAAACATACTTTGCAAAATGTTATGGAAGTGCCCGAAGTGGTTATTAATATTGTGGATTTCGATATGGTTCAACAAACCTCTCTGGCTAGTTGCGAATACCCAAAAAACGTCAACGAATTTGTGAAAGCTGGTTTTACCGAAGAAAAAGCTTTCATGGTTGCTCCTCCAATGGTAAAAGAAAGCAAAATTAAATTGGAGTGCAAAGTAAATCAGGTTATTCCATTAGGAACCGAAGGAGGTGCTGGAAACTTAGTAATTGCAGAGGTTTTAATGATTCACATACATGAAATAATATTAAATAGCGATCAGCAAATTGATCAAACAAAATTAGACCTCGTTGCGCGCCTAGGTGGCAACTGGTATACCAGAGCTAATGTTCATACCATGTTTGAAGTAGAAAAGCCTAATATGAATTTGGGTATTGGATTTGATGCACTTCCAGAAAGCATTAAGAATAGCAACATATTAAGTGGCAACGAACTAGCGGCTTTAGCAAACGTTCAAGCCATTCCAACTATTGACAATACCATTATTGATGATCGACTAAAAAACATCATTCAATATTTTTCTATCAATCCTGATGAAATGGAAAAAGAGTTACACTTATACGCAAAAGAACTACTTCTTCAAAACAACATTTCTTTGGCATGGCAGGTTTTATTAGCTGCTGTATAATTTGCTTTTCAAACTTATTTTAATTGTATTCAATTAACTTTGCGGCTTAACAAGTACAATTATTATTATGAGCCATCCCCATTTGTCTGAGCAAGAGATTATTAGAAGAGAAAAGAAAGCCAATTTAGAACAAATTGGTATCGACCCCTATCCTGCAGCGTTATACCCCGTAAACACTTCTGCTGTTTATATCAAAACAAATTACAAAGGCGAGGAAAATAAACACGATTTTGAAGATGTATGTATTGCAGGTAGATTGATGAGCATAAGAGACATGGGAAAAGCGAATTTTGCTGTGTTACAAGATGGTACAGGCAAAATCCAATTTTATATTAAACAAGATGATATTTGTCCGGATGAGGACAAATCGTTGTTTCAAAATGTTTGGAAAAAACTGGTAGATATAGGAGATTTTATTGGTATCAAAGGGTATGTTTTTACAACAAAAACCGGCGAAACATCTATACACGTTAGAGAATTTACCATATTAAGCAAATCTCTTCGCCCCTTACCTATTGTGAAAGAAAAAGATGGAGAAGCTTTTGATGAAGTTACCGATCCTGAGTTTAGATACAGACAACGCTATGCTGATTTGATTGTAAATCCGGGCGTGAAAGAAGTTTTTGAAAAAAGAACCAAACTGATGAATGCCATCAGACAATTCTTAAATGAACAAGGGGCTTTGGAAGTTGACACACCCGTTTTACAAAGTATTCCTGGAGGTGCCGCTGCACGACCATTTACAACACATCATAACGCATTAGATGTACCCATGTATATGCGCATCGCAAATGAGTTATACCTAAAAAGATTGATTGTTGGAGGCTTTGAATGGGTGTACGAATTCAGCAGAAACTTCAGAAACGAAGGAATGGACCGTACACACAACCCAGAGTTTACCGTACTTGAATTTTATGTGGCATATAAAGATTATGAATGGATGATGAATACAACCGAACAGCTATTAGAAAAAGCAGCTATAGCCGTTAATGGAACAAGTACTTGCACAGTAGGGAACAAAGAAATTAGCTTTAAGGCTCCATTTAAAAGAATCACCATGTATGATGCCATCAAAGAACATACAGGGTTTGATATTAGCCATATGGATGAGGAAGGCATCAGAGACGTATGCAAACAGTTAGGCATACACGCAGATTTAAAATGGGGAAAAGGCAAATTGATTGATGAAATTTTTGGAGAAAAATGCGAAGGCAATTACATCCAACCTACTTTTATTACAGACTATCCGGTTGAAATGAGTCCGCTTACTAAAAAACACAGAAGCAAGCCCGGATTAGTGGAACGATTTGAGTTAATGGTGAATGGAAAAGAAGTAGCAAATGCTTACAGCGAGTTAAACGACCCGATTGAACAAAGAGAAAGATTTGAAGAGCAAGTTAAATTAATGGAGCGCGGAGATGATGAAGCTATGTTTATTGACCACGACTTCTTAAGAGCTTTAGAATACGGAATGCCTCCAACTAGTGGTATTGGTTTTGGAATTGATCGTCTTTGTATGCTATTAACCAACCAGCATAGCATTCAGGATGTTTTGTTCTTTCCAATGATGAGACCAGAAAAAATGGATTAAAGCGATTGTAATACCACCTCATCATAACCAACTATTATTTTGCCGGCGAATACAACCACGGGTCTTTTAATAGTACTTGTATTTTCAAGCATTATTTCAATAGCTTTTTGTTGATTGAGTTCAATGCCCTCGTAATCGGGGGCAATTTTTTTCCAGGTAGTCCCTTTTTTATTCAACAACAACTCCCAGCCTACCTGCTTGCACCATTGTAATAACGTAGCTTTTTGTATACCTTCTTTTTTATAATTATGAAAAGTAATCTCAACTTTCCTTTTTTTGAAAAAATCGAGAGTTTTTTTTACCGAATCACAATTAGGAATTCCATATATGGTTATTTGATTCATATTAATACTCTGGTAAAACGGGTTTGTTTTTCATAATGGCTTCGATTTTTTGCATTATTTCGGTTGACAACAAAGAGGTCGATTCTACAGCTTTTAAATTTTCAATCAATTGTGCTTTTTTTGTGGCACCTAAAATAGCAGTAGATACATTGGGGTTTTTAAGCACCCAAGCAATGCTTAGTTGTGCGGTTGTTACCCCTAATTTATTAGCTAACTCGGAAAGTTTTTTTACTTTTTTTACATTGTCTTCCAGCATCCATCTCTCCTTTAACCAGTCAAATCCCTGTAAGGCAAATCGACTTGTTTTAGGAATACCTTCGTTATATTTTCCACTCAATAAACCAGACGCTAAAGGACTCCAAATAGTTGTACCCATTCCAACTGTTCTGAAAATATCTAAGTATTCTTTTTCAATTTTATTTCTTTCAAACAAACTGTATTGAGGTTGTTCCATGGTTGGTCCAATCAATCTGTATTTTTCAGCTACCCGATGGGCTTCCATTATTTCTACGCCGCTCCATTCACTGGTACCCCAATACAACACTTTTCCTTGCTGAATCAAATGATTCATCGCTAACACGGTTTCTTCAATCGGAGTGCTTTTATCTGGTCGATGACAATAGTATAAGTCTAAATACTCTACTTGTAATCTTTGTAATGCTTCATCACAAGCCTCAATTACATGCTTTCTGGATAATCCTGTTTGATTGGGTTTGTTTGCTTTTCCTCTCCATCCCCAAAAAACTTTTGACGAAACAAGAAAAGAAGATCGGTCCCATTTTTTCTTTTTAATAACTCGGCCCATCATTTTTTCACTTTCTCCTAGCGCATATATTTCTGCGTTATCAAAAAAATTCACCCCATGTTCATAAGCAATGCTCATTAATTCTTCGGCCGTTTTATCATTGATTTGCTTGCTAAAACTTACCCAGCTTCCAAAAGAAAGCGCACTTACTTGAAGACCCGATTTACCTAAGCGACGATATTCCATAATTAAAGATTTAATCTATTAACAAAATTGTAGTTGAAAAGTTGAGAGAAAGCAAAAACTATCCAGGAAATTTTGATGCGGGAACCGCGATGGTTCCAACCGAATGTAAGATTCTCCAGTTTTTAAAATCCTGACTAGCCTCAAGTCCCAATCCGTTTATTGTTTCTGTTTTAGTTCTGATTTTAACAGGCTTATCCGTATAAAATTCTTTACCAATCTTTGTTCTATCCCAATATAATTCGTTACACATAAGTGTATCGCCTTTTTGAATATTAATCACAGTTACACTATCTCTCAAAAAAACCACATTTTGATTTTGACGATATTTGGCATACATCGCGTCCATTTTACTTTCTATTATTTCTGCATCGTTATAAAAATCTGCATGCACGGTTTTTGGAAATTCAATATAATTATTTGTGTCTTGAACACTATACATTAAAGGTCCTGTAAGGGTAGCTTTTGATTTTCCTGCAACAGAATATTTTACAATAACATTTTTTGCTTCTTCAACACCGGTTTTTTTTTGTGTTAACTTTTTTACTGTAGCCACATCGTTTTCACAAGAAAGAAAAAAAATACAGCCCATTGTAAGAGCTGTTAATAGATTAATATGCATGCTTCTTGGTAACATAATTAATTTTAATCATAATTTCTTTTTTGGAACCATCTTGCGTTCATAGAAACACCGATAGCAAACCTCATATAGTTTTCTCTTAGTCCTGTTGACTGTTTGTTTCCTCTTGCGCCTATTTCAAAAGAAGTGTTCAATGTTACGTAATCGCCTCTACTTTGTATAATTCTGGGCGTGGTTAGAGGGAAACTAAATCCCCCCGTTAAGGCATAGTCATACCTTGTACCTCCAGTTGTTACATAATTCGGTCCGTAATAAAAACCGGCTCTATACTTAATAAAACTCAAATAGTTTTTATTAACGGCACTCCCTTTTGCTGGATAATATTCTGCCCCAACCCTTAATGTCCAATTATTATTTACTGAATCGGTTGGATTATTATTCTGATAGGCTTTCCAATTGGTGTATTCGAAATCTGCGCCTACGGTCCATTTTTTGTTTTGTGTTTGATACGTTGCGCCCAAACTAATCATAGTTGGAATCACAACGTTTGATTGTATATCATCCACATTATGAATGCTATCAATAATAGCTTGTTCACCATAGCCACTATATCCAATTGTTTGATTGGATTGGGTTTCCTTTGATTGTAGATTTTGTTGAATTTTAATAACATCCCCAATTCTTAAAGTCCCCGCATTATTAAAATGCATTTCATATTGCATGCCTAAATCAATAAACACACCTGTATAAACAGTGCTTGATTGTTGATTGGATTTATAGTAATAAGCTGAGTCTTTGGGGTTAGGGGTTATTGATCTAGTGGTGGCAATATCTTTTTTACCAAAGCTAAACCCAGAACTAATGCCGATTGAAAGCTCGTTTTTCATTTTTCCAAGGCCAGCTTTTCTAAAGCCTGTGCTTAGGTTAATTTGATTTAATCCACCCGAACCCTCATACAAAGTATTAATTGTTCCAAACTTAGATTTATAAGTAGTATCTGAAGGCGCCTCAATTTTATAGTTAATTTTTGAAATAGGGCGCATTCCTAATGCAACAGCCCAGCTCATTCCTCTTTTTTCCATTTTTCTTGTCGCAATGGGAAAAGCTAATTGCAGATAAGACATCATCAGGTTGTTTGAAACATAGATGTCGGAGTTTTTGTTGCTTAATAAGGTTCTGGAATCTACCTCGGCGCCAACATCAAAAATTGTATTAGAAAAGTTTTTAGTGTTGGTAAGGTATCCCAACGCGGCTGGATTAGAAATGTTTATACTAAATGGAGAACCAATAATTCCATAATCAGAGTAAGCAACAGACATTCCGCCCATAGACCTGTTAATAATATTTTGAGAAGGCGTTAAATCTCCAATTCCATATCTGGAAAGAGGAGAATTATCTTGAGCAACCACTTGAAGTGATACCGTTAATAAGATAAGTGGTATGATGTTTTTAATCATTTGGATGTTTATTACGTTCGCTAAGTATATACAAGCCCTTAAATAAAAAGTTAGGGTCGGCAAATATCCTATATTTAAGTTGTCTGGCAAAATAGGGCGCATATCCGCCGGTTAAAACCACGTTAAAGCTATCATATTTCTGTTGATAGCGATCAATCATACCTTCAACCTCTGCGATCATGCCAAATATCACACCCGATTGCATACTGGTTTTGGTGTCATACCCAATAAAAGGAATACTAAAGTCTTCGTTTACTAGAGGAAGATGTGCTGTATTTTGATGTAATGCCTGAAACCTCATGTTCACACCTGGCGAAATTCCTCCGCCTAAAAATTGATGGTATTGATTAATGAAATTATAGGTAATACATGTTCCGATAGAAATAATTAGATTGTTTTTTTTAGGAAACATTTCAACGGCGGCTGCTGCTAATGCTAAGCGATCTGCACCAATCGTGGAAGACTTGGATATACTAATATTAAAATTCAGGTTTAGGGTATCCGACACTTGAAAGAAATGAGATTGAGTTTGAAAAAACGTTAACAATTCTGGGGAAATATCAATTACAGAGGCGAGTATTATGTTTTTGGGCTGATATGTCTCTAATAAATATTGAAAAGTATCTATGTTTTGGTTTGGAAGCGTTACTTCTTCTATCATTTCTGCGTGTTGATACACGGCGGCCTTAAAACGAGTATTGCCAAAATCTAAGCAAAGGGTTGTCATAACCAAACAATATTTTACTAAAGGTATTAAAAATCAAAGGGTAAACCCCTCTATGTTTTTAAAGTGTCCGTTCATTTGTATTTTAGCCTGAAGTGCAGATAATTGTGACACTGAAGGGGTGTTTTTAAGTAAATGTCTTTTTATATATTCTTGACGATGCAGCTCTTCTGAAAACCTCAATAATTCATATTCGTCTTGAAGGCTCATTCCAATATAGTGTGCTACATCATAACTTGTTAGGTTTTCTATTGTTTTGTGAAACTCTTTTGTTGTACCAATCTGTTTGTGCAATTGCTCAATTAACTCCATAATTTTTTGCATCAGGTTGATGCTGCTTTTTCTTGTATTTTCAGGATAGGTAACAATAGCACCGCTATATAATTTATCGGGTATTTCTTTTATGGTCTCTAGTATTTTAAACACCTGTTGACCCTCCGTTTTAATGTCCATACTACCATCATCGTATCTCTGTTCTATACTTAGAATTTTCACCGTTGTTCCTAATTCAGATATTTGATTGTTAATTACACTAGGTATTCCAATATGTTTATCGTTACGATGACACTCTGTTATCAATTGTATATAACGAGGTTCAAAAATGTGCAAATTCAATTTTTCACCAGGATACACCACTAAGGGCAGAGGAAAAAGGGGAATGAAATGGGTCATGTTAATGTATGAACAGATAGATAATTATGAATTATGCTGAAAATAATTTAAAAAAATCAGATTCATAAGCCTTTACAGAATACTTTTCGATGATGGTTTTTTGTGCTTTTTTGCCCATTTCAGTTCTTACATTTGAATCGTTGATTAGTGTATCCAACTTAGTAAGCCATTCTGATTCATCGGAAACCAAATAGCCATTTTCTCCATGTTTTATAAGTTTTGCATTGGCACCAACCGGACTAATCACTGCTGGTATACCCAAACTCATGTATTGTATAGCCTTAAATGCACATTTTCCTCTTTCAAAATCACTGTCTATCAATGGCATTATTCCAATATTTATATCAAGTAGGTCTTGAATTTCTGTTGCATACTCCCATTTTTTATACTCGTAAATAATGTCTTTCAGCTGCGGGTCTTTATCTGCAATAATTTTTACTTTGATATGATATTTATTCTGAAGCTTCTTAATCAAAGGCATTACAAGATGAAGATTATGAAAATTGGTATACGTTCCTGTCCAGCCTATTGTTACAGAACCGGTAGATTGATCTTTTAATTGATTGTGATATTTTTCTGTATCAACTAGCGTTGGAATGATCCTAACATCCTTACAATACTTTTCGGCAAACGATGCTAAATATTCATTGCCCACACTCACTATATGGGCTTTTTTACAAATAAATGAAACTTTTGAACCAAATTTTAGACTCGAGATAAAAGGGTTTGCTTGAGAGGCTTGGTTAATCCAAATAGCATCGTCAAAATCATAAATAATTTTCTTTCTGAAAATCGTTGCTATAATCCATTCAAATATTGGTGGACCTATCGGAGAAGCCTCTCTGTGAATATAAACCCAATCAAACTTTTTCAATGTTAACATTAATAGCCATCTTCTTGTAAAGCCCATAATCAACCCAACGGTTTTTTGAAAATAATGGTGGGGGGTATGTAATATTTTCCAGGTGGTGTTTGAAAAAAAAGGGCTAAACGTAAAAGAAATACCTTGTGATTCAGCCATACTCAGATAATGTTCAAACCTAAATCGTTGACTTGGATTTATTCGTTCGGGCGCCGTTGCTAATATCAATACTTTCAATGTCATGCAATTAGCCTTCAAATTTAGTAAAGATTACAATATAAATCCGTAGGTAGTAGGTTCTTTATAAATAGGACTTAAAATAACGTCCCTATTTCAATTTGAAAAGGTTTTCATTACTTTTGCTAATATTATTTTATGCAAACAATACTTATTACAGGTGGCGCAGGATTCATTGGATCCCATTTAACAAGATTATTTGTTACAAAGTATCCAAACTATAACATAGTTAACGTGGACGCACTTACCTACGCCGGAAATCTGGCTAATTTAACCGATATTGAAAACGAACCTAATTACACTTTCGTAAAAGGCGATATTACTGATGCTCCTTTTATAAATGATTTGTTTTCAAAATATCAGTTTTCTGGCGTGTTGCATTGCGCTGCCGAAAGCCATGTTGATCGTTCTATCACCGACCCTTTGGCTTTTGTTAGAACCAATGTTATCGGAACGGTTAATCTTCTGCAAGCTGCTAAAGAAAGCTGGAAAGGCAATATGCAAGACAAATTGTTTTACCACATTTCTACCGATGAAGTGTATGGTTCTCTTGGCGATGAAGGTTTTTTCACCGAAGAAACCGCTTACGATCCACGCAGTCCGTATTCAGCGTCGAAAGCTTCTTCCGATCATTTTGTAAGAGCCTATTACCATACTTACCACCTCCCGGTAAAAATCTCTAATTGCTCCAATAATTACGGACCCTTTCATTTTCCGGAAAAACTGATTCCTCTTTGTATTCACAACATAATCAATAAAAAACCTTTGCCTATCTACGGTAAAGGTGAAAACATTCGCGACTGGCTTTTTGTGGAAGATCATGTAAGAGCCATTGATACTATCTTTCATAATGGAAAAATAGGCGAAACCTATAACATTGGCGGACACAACGAATGGACCAATATTGCACTGGTTAAGGAATTATGTAAACAAATGGACCAAAAACTTGGAAGAGCAGAAGGCGAAAGCGCACAACTAATCACATACGTTACCGATAGAGCAGGGCATGATTTACGTTATGCCATAGACGCCACAAAATTAAAAAACGAATTAGGTTGGTTGCCATCTCTGCAATTTGAAGAAGGTCTTTCTAAAACAATTGACTGGTATTTGAAGAATCAAGAATGGCTTAATAACGTTACAAGTGGTGGATATCAAAACTATTACGAGGCTCAATACAACAAAAGATAAACAAATAATCTAATCTACTTTATATGAAGGGTATTATACTTGCCGGAGGATCAGGAACCAGACTCTATCCTATTACTATGGGAATTAGCAAACAGCTCATGCCCATCTATGATAAACCCATGATATATTATCCGCTAAGCACATTAATGCTTGCAGGGATTAAAGATATTTTAATCATCACCACGCCAGACGATCAATCTCAATTCATGCGTCTGTTGGGAGACGGCTCTCAGTGGGGATGTAATTTCTCTTACGCAAAACAAGAAACACCAAATGGACTAGCCCAGGCTTTTGTAATCGGCGAAAACTTTGTCGGAAATGATAGCGCCGCTTTAGTTTTAGGAGATAATATTTTTTATGGAAGCGGTTTTAGTAAAATGCTCCAAGATGCAGCAAACCCCTCTGGCGCAGTAATTTTTGCTTATCCCGTTAGCGATCCTGAAAGATACGGGGTGGTAGAATTTGACAAAGATTTTAACGCTTTAAGTATTGAAGAAAAGCCGTTACACCCCAAAAGTAATTTTGCTGTACCGGGCTTATACTTCTATAATAATGAAGTGGTAAATATTGCAAAAAACATAAAACCTTCCCCAAGAGGCGAATTTGAAATCACTGATGTTAACCGTGTTTACATGGAAAACAAACAATTAAAAGTAGTTACATTAGATCGTGGTTTTGCTTGGCTAGACACCGGCACTTTCGATTCATTAAGTGACGCCAGCGAATATGTTCGAGTGATTGAAAAACGACAAGGACTTAAAATTGGTTGTCCTGAAGAAATAGCTTGGCGAATGGGATTCATTTCTACAGAACAATTAGAAAAATTAGCCCATACTTTACATAAAAGTGGATATGGCGCCTATCTTAGTAGACTAATTAAATAATCTAATGTCTTATTTTCTTCACCCATCTTCTATTGTTGATGAAAATTGTACCATAGGAGAGGGTACTCATATCTGGCATTTCTCACACATCATGAATGGTGCTGTCATCGGCAAAAATTGCAATCTTGGCCAAAATGTAGTGATTGGTAATAATGTTATTTTAGGCAACAACGTACGAATTCAAAACAACGTTAGTGTATACGAAGGCGTTATATGTGAAGATGATGTTTTCCTAGGACCAAGCGTTGTGCTTACCAATGTCATTAACCCCAGAAGCGCTATCAGCCGAAAAGACCAATATAAAACAACCCTTATCAAAAAAGGTGCTACTATTGGAGCGAATGCCACAATTGTTTGTGGTATTGAAATCGGTGAACACTCTTTTATAGGCGCCGGAGCAGTAGTCACAAAAAACATTGCACCTTACGCACTAGTTGTTGGGAATCCTGCTAAACAAGTTGGATGGATGAGCGAATACGGACACAAGCTTCATTTCATTAACAATTTAGCTGTTTGCCCAGAAAGTAAACAAGAATATATCCTTCAAGAAAACAGTGTTTCTAGAATTAAATAGAGTATATCGTAAAAACACTACGTAGATTTCTTTCTTTTTTTATCATCGAGTACAATCCCTCAATTTATTCTTTTATACAATTTATTTGATGGGCTATCGTTTTATAGCGTACAAGAAAATCTAACCCTCTGAAAATCGTATGAAAAAAATTATTGCAGTAATTGTTTCTTATAATCGCCACACACAATTAGTTGCTTGCGTAGAAGCAATTAGACAACAAACAAAAAAGCCTGATGCCGTTTTAGTGGTAAACAACGGAAGCTCTGACTACACAACCGTTTGGCTTGACCAACAAAATGATGTAGAACAAATCTATCAAGAAAACTCTGGATCTGGTGGAGGTTATCACGCCGGAATATCTTGGGCTTATCAAAATAACTATGATTGGATCTGGTGTATGGGCGACGATGGCTATCCTAAAAATACCGCACTTGAATTTTTATTACATCATGCAAACAACGAACCTTGTTTATTAAACAGCGTAGCTATTAACATGGCCGACAAAAATACGCTTGTATGGCCAACTAAAAAATACAACACACTCAACGAGGTTCATGAAGAAACTATATCTGGAATAGCTCATTTATTCAATGGTTCATTAATTCATAGGTCTATTGTTTCAAAGGTTGGATACCCTAATAAACAACTTTTTTACAAAGGTGTAGCGAGTGAATATTTTTATAGAATCACGAAAAACAATTCATTCGAAGTAAAAACAGTGCTACAAAGCATTTATTATCATACTGCCCCACAAGATTGTTTTCAATACAAATGGGATTTTAAAGAAGACATTGCTGCTTACTTCTATATCAGAAATCGCTTATCTGTATTGTGTTCTAAACACAACCACACAATATTTTCAGTTGGAAAATACCTATTATTCTTAAGTGCTTTTGTCTTGCTTTTGTTTAAAAACAAACAATCAGAAAAAAGAAAAAAAATCAACCTAATATTACTAGGCGCGGTAGATGCATTTACTAATAATTATTCAGCATCTCCTAATAGCATTCAACGTCATATACAAAATCAATATCAACTCTCATTATATAGACGTATTAGTAACTCTATAAAAAAATTCGCCTTGCTTAAACTGGTTCCATCTTATACAGAAATGGCGCCGTCTCGTATGGCATAAAATCGTTTGGTTTGGATTAAATGCAGCCCGGATTTCCGGGCTTTTTCTTTTTGTTTGTTTCCGATAGGCCTATTTTTATTACTTTTATTACATGAGCTCAAAAGAGGAAATAATTCAAAAATTAACCGAAGAAAAAGAATCACTTCTACTACAAGTAGCAGACCTAAATTACTTGCTCGAACTTAGAGAAGAAGAATTAAATGAACTCAAAAATTCATCTAAGAGTTTACAAGAGCTGAAAAGCAAAATTGAAGAACAATTATACGATTTTGAACATATGCAAAACCTATTAGGACAACAACAACAATTAGCCATTGGACAATCTAATAGAGAAATTGCAATGGAAAAAGAACTTCTAAACACACTTGATAAAGAAAAATCGTATTACACCCTTAAAGAACAATTTCACAGTACAAGTGTTGCATTGTCTGATCTGCAGACTCAACTAAAAGACATGATGAATATTTATAAAGAACTACTCGCCTGTAAAAACAAATTAGCAGCATCAGAAAGTAATTTAGAAATTACACTATTAGACAATCAGTTTCTAAAGGAAGAATTGGAGCAGCTGCATCAAACGATTCAAAATAAATCTATATGAACCAAAATATTAGTTCTATCAGAAAAGACTATACTTTACAACAGCTTTCTGAACAAGAAACAGAAAGCTCTCCAATAGATCAATTTAAAAAATGGTGGAACCAGGCCATTGAAAGCCAAATAGAAGAAGTAAATGCAATGACTTTGGCTACAGCCAACAAAGAAGGAAAGCCTTCTGCAAGAATTGTATTATTAAAAGATTTTAATGAAAGCGGATTTGTTTTTTTTACAAATTATCAAAGTAAAAAGGGCAACGATCTCGAAATAAATCCACAAGGCGCTTTAGTGTTTTTTTGGAAAGAACTGGAACGACAAATCCGAATAGAAGGACTTATCCAAAAAATTGATGAAAAAGAAAGCACCGATTATTTTTTATCAAGACCTACTGACAGCCAAATTGCAGCCTGGGCGTCAAACCAATCCGCCATTATTAACTCAAGAGACGCTTTGGAAGATTCATTTAAGTCATATCAATCCATCTTTGAACATAAAGCCATTACACGACCCAATCATTGGGGAGGATATCGTTTATGCCCCAACACTATAGAGTTTTGGCAAGGACGATCTAATAGAATGCATGACAGAATTCAATATAATAAAATTGAAAACCAATGGGGTAAAGTTCGATTAGCCCCATAATCATTTATTATATTTGCAGCCCATGGGACAAAAAAAACTTCTTCGATTTGCTCAGGTAAAAGAAATGCACAATGTTTTTGAATATCCAACAAACATAGCAGGCACATGGCATGAAAAATTCAACAATCAAAATGAGCTGATTTTAGAGCTCGCTTGTGGACGTGGAGAATATACTGTAGGCCTGGCAAAACTCTATCCTAATAAAAATTTTTTAGGTGTTGATGTAAAAGGAAATAGAATGTATCTGGGTGCAAAAAAAGCCGTTGACACACCTCTGCACAATGCAATGTTTCTGCGAACACAGATTGAAATGCTTCCAGATTATTTTATTCAAAATGAAGTAGATGAAATTTGGATCACTTTTCCAGACCCACAATTAAGAACCTCTCGAGCTAAAAAAAGGCTTACACATCCGAGATTTTTAAGGTGTTATCAAAAAGTTCTCAAAAAAAATGGTATCATTCATTTGAAAACAGATTCTCCCAACTTATACAAGTTTACACTTCAAGTAATTGAAATGTATGGACTAACCTTACTAATGAGTTGTGATGATGTATATGCTCAATCAAAGATTGATGAAAGACTACAAATTAAAACCCACTACGAAAGTCTTGATATAGCACAAAGCAATAAAATATTTTATTTGCAATTTTCTCTACCCGCTATCATCGAACAAAAAGACAACGATTTGCAAGAAATACTTAAACATACCGAAACCGTTATTGAATCATGAGTGAGAGATTAATTGAAAATGTGGATTTTTATTACAATCAGGACGGATACATTGTTCTCACTGAGAAATATCATTTAAACAAAGGTTTTTGTTGTGGTAACGGATGTACACATTGTCCATATAATTTTGAAGCCGTTCCAGAACCCAAAAAAAGCGAGCTGTTACAAAACCATGAAAAAAAATCAGGCTAAAGAATATGGCTTTTTCGAAGACGTATTTGAAGTAGTAATGCAAATTCCTAAAGGAAGAGCCACTTCATATGGCGCCATTGCAAAATATTTAGGAACCAAAATGAGCGCAAGAATGGTCGGTTGGGCAATGAACGCATCTCACTCTTCATCAAAAAAAATTCCTGCACACAGAGTGGTTAATAGAAATGGTATGTTAACGGGAAAACATCATTTTGCAACACCTACCCTTATGCAAGAGCTGCTCAGTAAAGAAGGACTTACAATTGAAAAGGATACCATTGTTAATTTTAAACTTATTTTTTGGGATCCCTTTGTTGAATTAAGCATTTAATCAATTTTTCAATCTACAAAAAGCTATCTTTAAATAAAAATGTCCGAAATTATTCTTCGTGGTAAAATCACTTTTATTCAAAACGAAAAAAAACGTGTCACCATCGAATATGAAGAAAAAAATAAAATAAGAAACATTCAGGCAACTGTTGATGAAAAAGAACAAGAAAAATTAATTGAACAAAAATTAATAAAAAAGAAGCATCGATTCTTAATTGGCGATCATGTTAAGTTTGTAATTCGTAAATCAGGCGGAGGGTTTTATGCGGCGAATGTTATATACGAGTACAACAATATTTTGAATACTATAGTAAACAAAGCTCAAATTGAAAATAAATTTTTAGGCTATATTAAAATTGTAGAAGACGCCTACTTTATTAAAGAAATAGATTCTTATCTGTTTTTTCCTTTGCAACTTTCAAAATTTGAAATTCCTCCAAGTATTTCAGAAACCGAAAAACCGGTTACATTTAAACTATTGCACATTGATGATACAGAAAAAACAGTAGCACAATTATATAATCATCAATATAAAGCGTCTTATCTGGAAGCGATCAAAAAGTATAAAAACAAAGCTGTTATAGACGCGGTCGTTAATAAAATAACTCCTTTTGCTATCTATGTTTCTATTCTTAACAATGAATTTGATTGTAAAATTCCTATAAATGAACATTTATCTGCTCTAATAAAAAACGAAACGATAAAAGTTGATTCCGCTATTGTTGTTATCATTAAACATATAAATGACAATAGAATCATTCTTGAATATCAGGAAAGCTAAACAACGAATACATTTGCGATTTTCTGTTTATGTAAACTCGGTTTTTCTTTTATCTTTGCGGACTAAATATTACAAATGAAAAACACGCCATTCACTCAAAAGCATCTCTCGTTGGGAGCCAAAATGGCTGAATTTGCTGGCTTTAATATGCCAATTTCTTATACCGGTATTAACGATGAACATTTAACTGTTAGAAAAAACGTAGGCGTTTTTGACGTTAGCCACATGGGAGAATTTGTATTAAAAGGTGACAAAGCGCTTGAACTCATACAAAGACTCACCAGTAATGATGCTAGCAAGCTACTAGCAGGTGGGGTTCAATACAGTTGTATCCCAAATAAATCAGGAGGAATCGTGGATGATTTACTGGTATATTGTTTAGAGCCCAATCAATCGTATATGTTAGTAGTAAATGCAGGCAATATTGATAAAGATTGGAACTGGTTTGTTGAAAATAATATTCATGGTGTTGAAATGCATAATATTTCCTCAAAAACCGGACTACTGGCTATTCAAGGCCCAAGCGCCACAAAAGTCATCCAGTCTTTAACCGAAATGGACATCCTGAATTTAAAATATTACACGTTTGTAAAAGGCTCTTTTGCGGGAATTGAAAATGTGCTGATCAGCGCAACCGGATATACAGGAGCCGGTGGTGTAGAGCTTTATTTTGAAGACAAAGACAATCATGCAGATATTATTTGGGACGCAATTTTTGAAGCCGGTTCAACCCATGGAATTAAACCGATAGGATTAGGCGCAAGAGATACGTTAAGATTAGAAATGGGATTTTGCTTATACGGAAACGAAATCAATGACGAAACCTCTCCAATAGAAGCCGGACTTGGTTGGATTACCAAATTCACCAAAGATTTTTCTTCAAGAGATATTTTCGAAAAACAAAAAATGAATGGCGTTACAAAAAAACTCATTGGGTTTGAAATGATAGACAAAGGCATTGCACGTCATGATTATGAAATTTGTGATGAAGCAGGAACTACTATTGGCAAAGTAACTTCAGGCACTCAGTCTCCTTCTCTTGGAAAAGCGATTGGCATAGGATATGTTGCCGTAAATCAGGCAACAATCGGTCATAGTATTTATATCAAAGTAAGAAACAGCCTTCTAAAAGCAACTATTGTTAAAATACCCTTTGAATAACTTTGCATATTTTTTATCATGTCAACTACCTTAAAGCCTTCTTTATATACTTGTCTTTCTCCAGCACTTTTACATCTATATGATATAAACACAAGTGTGGTTGTAATCATTGATGTGTTAAGGGCCACTTCTACCATTGCCACAGCCTTACATAACGGAGCAAAAGAAATTATTCCTGTGGATAGCGTTGATGAGTGTATCAGAATAGGAAAACAAATGAGCGCTATCACAGCAGGCGAAAGAGATGGTAAGGTTGCTGAAGGACTTCAGTATGGAAACTCGCCTTTTGAATATCCAGCAGAATTTATCACCGGTAAGACCCTTGTTTTGACTACTACCAATGGTACCAAATTATTACATATGGCTATTGATAATGGGGCAAGTGAAGTCATTACAGGGGCTTTTGCTAATCTCGATGCTGTTTGTAACTATCTCATTCAAGCAAAGAAACCGGTTTTGCTAGGTTGTGCCGCCTGGAAAGATAGGGTTAACATCGAAGACACTCTTTTTGCAGGAGCGGTTATCAACCAGATACAAGATCATTTTACTATCAACTGCGACTCGTCTAAAATGGCATTAGACTTATATCATAGTGCGTTGCCTAATTTATTTTCATTTTTCAAAAACAAAGAAGCATCTCATTTTTTGAGGTTATCAGCTTTCGGATTAGATAAAGACATGGAACACTGTTTAACGCCGAATACTGCACCGGTTCTTCCCGTTTATAAAGAAGGAAAGCTGATTATCTAATTAGAAGCCAGAGATACACTACTTCTCCACATTCTTATCATATAAGTCACTTTACTGGGTTATTTTCCTTTACTTTTGCAAATTGCCCTTTTCACAACGGGCTCCATTTATAAAGCTTTCGTCATTGGCCTTAACACACATTATAAAACACATTTACAATAACGGATCTGAAGAAGTCATTCGTAGGGGGAAAAAAATTCATGGTGCTGGATATGTAGAACTAATTGAACACGATGAATTACTAAGCAGCATTGTGTTTAGAGTAAAAGATGATAGCTATGCTACTTTTTACAAGGTTTATATTCAAAAATATGTTGACCCTAAGTTAATGTCTCTTCGTTGCTCTTGTCCCTACAATATTGGCGACATCTGCCGACATGAATCTGCTGCGTTGTTCCGTTTGCAAGATATGGCTGACAAAAACTTGTTAGGCGGTGGACATATACAATATAACCAATATCATACGGTAATAAAGATGAAGCACATTGATTTAAAAACAATCAAGATGCTATCGTCTCCTTCTATTTATGAAGATGCCGAAAAAATGATTAGAACAACCAAAGCCAGTATCATAAAGGCTGGTGATGAAAGAGTGGAGGCGGAATTAAATATTAACGGAGTTGTATATCCGCTGTTGTTACAAAAAAATGAAGAACGAAACTTTGACACGTCATGTACCTGTGCCGAAACATTACACCCTCTCTGTGAACACAAAACACTATTATTTATACAATTATTAAATGCCTTCGGTCCCAATTACTTTGATTCCATCAGAAATTGGGATAAAGAAAAAAATAAACTTTTACAGATTTATGGATATAGTTTAGAAGATGATATAGATGGCAAATTTGAATTTTCCTACAAAGAAGGTAAGCCTTTTTTAAAAGTGTTAGACGCCTCTATAAAAAGAGTTGCAAACATTCAACTACCCCCTAACAAAAATCCAGCTCCTGTTTTTATAAAGCCTCCAATATCCGCTGAATTATCAACCACCGAACCTGCACATAAAAAAGAAGAAAAATCTTTGGGACTAGTGTTTAATTTTAATAATTCTGTTTATCCAGGGTTTTCTGTTGAAGCGATTTGTGGGGATGCTGATGAAGATAAAAAGAAGTTAATCGGAAAAGTTGAGGCTATTGACTTAACCAAATATTTTAATGTTGACATCTTAAACGAACCCGATCAATATTTTTTTCAGCAAATTCGAAAATTACAATTTACGGAGGTTAATAAATATTTAAATAGAAACTCTCCCTTCAGGGGGTTCTGGGATAATATTGTTCAAACCGATTCCGACGATCTGCCCGAAGAAACAAAATCATTGATTGCAGAATACTTACACCCAAAAATTAAAAAAATTTTTGAAGAACAACACTCAAATCATTTTATGTTTTGTTTGCCTTCAAAAAAGAAGTTCATCACTTCTAATTTAAAAGAAGTTTTTATAAGTAGCGAGTTTTTAAAGCCGGTTTTTAAAGTAGTCATAGATGGTATTTATTTACAACTTGTTTGCCTGTTAAAAGCAGGCTCAAAAATGATTCCTTTTACTGCCAATGAATGCGATAGCAACCTGATTTTTCTAAATGATAACACTTTATATACCTGGGATAAAACGGAAGATCTTATTCAGGCTGAATCCTTTTTACAACAAGGTCAACTAAGATTAGAAAAAAAGGATTGGGCAAAAAAACTGCAAGATGTCATATTGCCCCTTACGAAACAATATCATATAGAGTTTGATAAAAGCTTAATTAAAGAAATCAATAACATTGTTCCGGAAGTTTCCTTACAACTTCAGGAAAAAGGAGACTATCTGGTTTTTCATCCTGTATTTACATACAACGGCATTGAAGCTTCACAAAACGATCAAAAAGCCATTTCATTTCCCGATGGTGATAAAATTGTTGTCATCAAAAGAAATCAAGAAGTCGAAAACTCTTTTTTTCACGATTTAGAATTGTTACATTCTTTATTTGTCAAACAAGCAGATCAACAATCGTTGGTGCTGAAAGGCGCAGAAGTATTAAGAAACAATTGGTTCTTTCTTTTCATGGATGCCATGAAAGATAAAAAAATTCCTGTTTTTGGTTTCGAAGCGCTCAGAAACTTTAGATTCAATACTGCTAAACCTAATACACATATTCATGTTAGTAGCGGCATGGATTGGTTTGATGCTAAAGTTGAAATTGAATTTGGCAACCAGCGGGTAGGTATTTCTGATATTAAAAAAGCCTTGGCAAGTAAACAATCTTTTGTTCAACTTAGCGACGGATCGTTGGGTATTTTGCCTGATGAATGGTTAAAAAGATATTCTCTCTTATTTAAAGTGGGGGATGGAAAAAACGACAAACTTCGTTTGTCTAGATATCACATGAGTGTGATTGATGAACTTTATGAAAACAGAGATGAAAAAGAAATCAGTTTTTCTTTAGATGAAAAGTTTGAAAAATTAAGAGCCTTTAAGAATATTCCTGAAATCAATGTTCCAGATACACTTCAAGCCGTATTGCGACCCTATCAAATCTCAGGATATCAGTGGCTCAACTATTTAAACGAAGTAGGGTGGGGAGGGATTTTAGCAGATGATATGGGTCTAGGTAAAACAGTGCAGGCGCTTACCATGTTAGAGTATTATAAAACAACCAACGGCAGTCTTAAATCTATTGTTATTTGCCCTACTACACTTATTTATAACTGGCAGAATGAAGTAAAAAAATTTACTCCCGGATTGAGTTTCCATGTTCATCACGGAAACGCCAGAACTAGAAACAAAGAAGAATTGTTACAACACGATGTCATCATTACCACTTATGGAACCCTAAGAAGCGACATTACTGTTTTTTTAAACATCTTATTTGATTATGTTGTACTTGATGAAAGCCAGGCTATTAAAAACCCCTCATCAAAAGTTACTAAAGCAGCAACGCTGCTTACTGCAAAAAACAGACTATGCATGAGTGGTACCCCTTTACAAAACAACACCTTCGATATTTTTGCTCAGATGAATTTTTTAAATCCAGGACTTTTAGGGTCAATGGAGTTTTTTAGAAATGAATTTGCCACTCCCATTGATAAATTTGGTGAAGCAGATCAAAAAGAACATCTTAGAAAATTACTCTACCCTTTTATATTAAGAAGAACCAAAGAGCAAGTGGCTAAAGATTTACCCGAAAAAACAGAAACCATTTTATTCTGTGAAATGGATACAGAACAAAGAAACATATACGAAGCATATAGAAATAGCTACAGAGATAAAATCATGGGAGCAATTGATCAACAAGGTATTGATAAATCTCAGTTAACTATCTTGCAAGGACTAATGAAACTTCGTCAAATATGTGATAGTCCTGCTATTTTAAATGAAGACGAAAAATATCCTAATCATTCTATTAAATTAGATGAACTGGTTAGAGAAATTACAGAAAACACTAGCGAACATAAAACATTAATCTTTTCTCAGTTTTTAGGTATGCTTGCCTTGATAAAAGAAAAAATTCAAGCACTAAATATCCCGTTTGAATATTTTGATGGAAGCACTTCTGCTACAGAAAGAGAACGGGCCATTCAAAACTTTCAAAATAACGACTCTTGTAGAGTGTTCTTAATTTCCTTAAAAGCGGGAGGGGTGGGTTTGAATTTAACAGCGGCTGATTATGTTTACATTGTTGATCCTTGGTGGAATCCTGCAGTAGAACAACAGGCCATTGACAGAACACACCGTATTGGCCAGACGAAAAATATTTTCGCGTACAGGATGATTTGTGTAGACACTATCGAAGATAAAATTCTCCAGCTACAAGAACGCAAAAAAACATTAGCTAAAGAATTAATTGCAGATGAGGCTAATTTTGTAAAAGCGCTTACAAAAGCCGATGTGGAATACTTGTTCAGTTAGATGAGTATTTCTGTTTTATTTGGCGGTTATTTAATTTGTTCAAAAGGTTTCAATGTTTCCAAACGCTTATCCTGTGTAACATATCAAACTTCTGAAATTTATTGAACCTACTAAACCTTGTTACCTTCTTCTATTTCTCTTGTGACGCATTCCAGGTTTTGTAAGCAGGATAAACAACCTCTCTTTGAGATGGTATTGTTGTTAATGGTTCACATTCTTTTAATGAGCTGTGCATCTGATTTGGTAAACGTTGATACAACGCCGTGCCTTCACTTTTCCATTGAATCATTTCATCAGAAACCTCTTTGATTTTTTTTGCCGGATTACCAACAATTAAAGACCTCGGTTCAAATACTTCATCTGATTTAATAAATGACAAAGCACCCACAATACATTCATCTCCCAGTTGAACATGATCCATTATTACTGAATTCATACCAACTAAAGAGTTTTTACCAATAGTTGCTCCGTGAATTACCGCACCATGTCCTATATGAGCGCCCTCTTGTAACAATACAGTTGTTCCCGGAAACATATGTATGGTGCAATTCTCCTGAACATTACATCCGTCCTCAATAATGATTTGTCCCCAATCACCACGTAAAACCGCACCCGGACCCACATACACATCTTTTCCAATAATAACATTACCAATAACAGTGGCCTGTGGATGAATATATGCGCTTGGATCTATTACAGGAATTATTTGATTAAATTCAAAAATCATCTATATCAATTTTTTTTGCGTTCTAAAACAAGTGCCTTTAAAAACTGCGATTGTGTGTTGATGTTGATTGGTAACAGTAATTTGATATAATCCTGTTGATTTTCCATTATGCAGCTCAATCGCTTCTGCAATTAAGATGTCATCTACATGCACCGGCTTTAAAAAATTAATGGAAGTATCTAATGCAACAGAAAGATTATTTCTATTATTACAAGCAAAGGCAAAAGCACTGTCTGCAAATGAAAACGCAATGCCTCCATGAACAATACCTAAACCATTGATCATTTCTTTTCTAACAGTCATTTGTATTTTACTGTATCCCTCTTTAATTTCTATCAACGATATTCCTAACCATTGACTAAATAAATCATGCTGCATCATGTGATCTACAACGGCAACAGATGAAACTGATGATTGCATATTACTCATTTTATTCTCCTGTGAAATGTGGTATCCTTTTTTCCAAAAAAGCAGCAACGCCCTCATTATAATCTTTTGTGTGTGCGGCTTGATATTGCAATTTATCTTCCAGCTCCAACTGTTGTTCTAAATTATTTTGTAAAGACATATTAAGAGCTTGTTTTGTATATGCAAATGCCTTTGTTGGTAATTGGGCCAGGGTTTCTGCTATTTGAATAGATGATTCTTTAAATTCATCGTTGGGAAAATATTTGTAAATCATTCCCATCCTTTCAGCTTCAACAGCAGTAATTTTATCCGCTAACATCATGATAGCTGTGGCTTTTTGCAGTCCTATTAGTCTCGGTAAAAAAAAGGTGCCTCCACAATCAGGTATCAATCCTATTTTTGAAAAAGCCTGTACAAAAGTCGCATTTTCATTGGCTACTACCACATCACAACACAAAGCGATATTTGCACCAGCACCAGCCGCCACGCCATTTACAGCACAAACAATTGGTTTGGGTATATTTCTAATAGCTCGAATAATTGGATTATAGTGCTCTAATAATATTTTATCAAATGTGGCAGGGTTTTCTCCTGTCACCTCTCCTAAATCCTGCCCTGCACAAAACGCCTTTCCTTCGCCAGTAATATAAACACAGCGTATATCTGTATCCTGTGCACAATTACTAAGCTCTTCTTGTAGCAATAAAGCCATTTCTCTATTAAAAGAATTAAATTTTTCTGGACGGTTAAGTGTTATAAAAGCTACATGATTTTTTTTTACAAGTTCTATACTTGGCATATTCAACAGTTTTATAAATTAAACATCAAAACTTCTAACATCATTATGACTGATTAAAAAGTGGTTAATCAAATCATAATTTCTATCGGGAGAGCTTATACGATATAAGTATACGGCATCTTTATTTTCTTTAATTAATTTCATACACCTAAAAGTCATGTCCTGCTTTTTAAAAAAATCTTCTACTTCTTGTTGAAAATTATTTCCCTTCTCAACGGTTCTTATTTTATAATCTTTAACCCGATGAAATCGATTGATATAACGTTGCACAGGTTCTAATACGAACAAGGCTACAACAACAATAATAGTAACTACAATCGCTACAGGATAATTGTGATATCCAATTGCCATCCCCAATGCCGCCGTAATCCAAATCAAAGCAGCTGTGGTTAGTCCGTTTACCGAAATGCCTTCTTTAAAAATAACACCCGCGCCAATAAAACCAATACCTGTAACAATATTGCTAGCAATCCTATCGCTTGCCCCCAATCCGCCCGCCTCTCTTGAAAGAATGGTATACAAACATGATCCAACCGAAATTAATATCATGGTTCTGAAACCAGCTGGCTTGCTTCTAAACTCTCTCTCAATTCCTAAAATGGCGCCTACAATAAAGGCAGCAGAAATTTGCGCGGCTTCTTCTATATAAATAGCTATGTTCATCTACAAGTTATTTAATTCTAATAAAGTTACACATATTAATGACACTTGAAATGATCAAAAGGCTCTTTACAGTCATTACATTTATACAATGACTTGCAAGAAGTGGATCCAAATTCACTTATCAGCTCTGTGTTGTTTGATTTACACAATGGACAAACGATGTGTGTTTGTTCTTCAAATAACAAGTTGTTTACCCTTGAAGCTAAACCTACAGGAGGAGCGATGCCATAAGCCAATAGTTTTTCTTTTCCTCTTTCTGACATCCAATCTGTAGTCCAGGCAGGATTTAGCACATATGAAATGGTTGTATTTTTAATTCCGGCTTCAGCTAATCTTAGTTTAATATCTATGGCTATCGCGTCCATTGCGGGACAGCCAGAATAGGTTGGAGTAATAATAATTTCAATGGGATTAGATAAAACTACGTCTCTAACGATTCCTAAATCAAGAATAGATAATACCGGAATTTCTGGATCACAAACTTCTTCTAAAAGACGTAGGATATGTTCTTTAGTTATTGTCAATCTGTATAGTTTATTACCATTGAGCGCCAGGATACATTCTTTGAAGATACTGCATTTCAGAAAGAATAAAACCCAAGTGCTCTGTATGTACTCCCTTCTTTCCTCCTGAATGCATAAAAATATTTTCAGGAACACTTAAGGACGCCTCTAAAAAAACATTAGTTATTTTATCTAACCAGGCTTTTTTCAATAAAGACACATCCATCATATCTGTTGGTTCATTTGTAAAAAACTCTCCAGTATATGGCCAAAGGGCTTCTATTGCATTAAGCGTTCTTTCTCTGCTTTCTAGTGTTCCGTCTCCAAGTCGTATTACCCACTCTGCACTCCATTTCACATGATAGTTTGTTTCTTTTATCGATTTGGTGGCTATGGCTTGAATGGCATCATCTGTGTTTTCTTGTAACGCAAGAAATAGTTGTTGTTGAAAAGAACTAAATAAAAATTGTCTTACAACAGTATGAGCCCAATCTACATTAGGTAATTCACAAATCAATAGATTTAAAAACTCTCTTTCTGTTCTTAAATAGGCAAGCGTGTCTTCTGTTTCGTTTTTTTGATTTGTTGAATTTATTAAGGATGCTGCATATTGATAAAAGTTTCTTGCCTGGCCAATTAGATCTAATGTGATATTAGTAATGGCAATGTCTTGTTCTAAAATGGGACCGTGTGCACACCATTCACTATTTCTTTGAGCAAGTATTAGTGCTGAATCGGCTAGATGTAACACATTATTAATGTTTTTTGAGAAATGCATCGTACTCATTTTTCTGTTTACATGTGTTTAATCTCGTCGGGCAAATCATAAAAAGTAGGATGACGATACACCTTATCCGAAGCGGGCTCATAAAACATATCGGCATCTTCAGGATTACTAGCATGAATATGTTTACTTTCAACTACCCATATACTGATTCCTTCTTGCCTTCTAGTATAAACATCTCTGGCATTTTCTATAGCCATTTGTGCATCTGCCGCATGAACACTTCCTGCATGCTTATGATCCAGACCTTGTTTACTTCTTATAAAAACTTCCCACAAGGGCCATTCCTTTTCAGTTTTACTATTTTGTGATAAAGAAGTAACATTGTTTTCTTCAGGGATATCTCCATAATAAAACTTTCTGATATTTATATTCATTTGTTATGCGGCTTTATGTGTTGTTTTATTTTTTTTCTTATCAGCATAAGCAATGGCCGCAGCTCTTACCCAAGCGCCTTCATCATGAGCCTTGTTTCTTGCGGCTAATCTCTGTTTATTACAAGGTCCATTACCTTTCACAACATTCCAAAACTCTTCCCAATTTATTTCGCCAAAATCATATTGATTTCTTTTCTCATTCCATTTTAAATCCGGATCTGGTAATGTCATCCCTAACAGCTTTATTTGTTCTGCTATCATATTCACAAATTGTTGGCGAAGCTCATCGTTTGTTTTTCTTTTTATCTTCCATTTAATGCTCTGATCACTATTGGTGCTCTCGCTGTCTTTTGGACCAAACATCATTAAACTTGGCCACCACCATCTATTAATAGCATCCTGACACATTTCTCTTTGTTCTTTGGTTCCTTTACTTAGCACCAATAATGTTTCAAAACCTTGACGCTGATGAAAGCTTTCTTCTTTACATATTCTCACCATAGCTCTAGCATAGGGGCCGTAGGATGTTCTACAAAGCATTACTTGATTCAAGATTGCCGCTCCATCAACCAACCAGCCCACTGCGCCCATATCAGCCCATGTTAACGTAGGATAATTAAAAATGGATGAGTATTTAGCCTTTCCACTATTTAAATCATTCATCATCTGATCACGACTAATGCCAAGAGTTTCAGCTGCGGAATACAAATACAAACCATGACCCGCCTCGTCTTGTACTTTGGCGATTAAAATTGCTTTCCTTTTCAAAGAAGGTGCCCTGGAAATCCAATTGCCTTCGGGGAGCATTCCCACGATTTCGCTATGTGCATGCTGACTAATTTGACGGATATTTGTTTTTCTATATGCATCCGGCATCCAATCTTTAGGTTCAATTTTTATTTCTTTATCAATTTTTTCTTGAAAAGATTTTTCTAAATCAATTAACGACATAGATGAGTTTTATTATTCAAATATAATAATAATTCATTTAAAAACTAACAAGTGTTAGTTACGTATCTATACGTAAGTTTAACAAGTGTATTAACCGAATTTTAAAACTCTTACACATTAAGCGTTGTTTTATGAATTTAGGTAGTCTATTTTTACTCTAGAAACGAAAAACAATATCCACCTAATGAAAAACTATAATAATCCAATCCTAACAAACCTAATCCTATCCAATGAATCCAATGGCTTCCAAATCCTGTGTTGAATTTAATTTACGAAAACTATCATCGAAGCCAAATATTAAACCCCGGATTTACCGGGGTTTTTTAATGTTTTGATATACAAATATTTATGCTAGTTGTAGTTTTGAATTTCCATAAAACAATATGGATCAATTGACATTTCAAAATCAAGATCTGTTGGGTTCTCTGCCATTTCTAAGGTAAACACATTTTTACACTCTCGCATTTGCCATAAAAACAATTGCGTGTCTGGAGAAAACGGTAAAAACAGTTCGGGAAGCATTTCTTTTAACATGCCATTCCAACAGGCTTTCTTTAAGGTTTCTGATGTAGACTTTCGTGCAACAGAATGACCGCTCTTTTCTACATATTGTTGAGAGGTAAATCTGGTATTAGATACAATGATTACTTCTTGTAATTGTGATAATTTAGGCATAGGGTATATTTTAATTCCGTACATTAAACGGCTAAAACATACTTTTAGTATACAACTACAATAAATCTTTTACTACATTAGCCACCAAAAGCGGTCTTCCCAATGTATAATAATGAAGCACTGGAACTCCATACTTTTTTAATTCAATAGATTGATGTAGAAGCCACTCCTGTCCTATTTTTTCCACATCAAGATCAGTTTTGCAAGAAGCAACTGCCTCAGAAAGTTCTTTGGGTAGGTCTATGTGAAAGGTTTTGGGCAGAATAGTTAATTGTTTTTTTGAATAAATAGGTTTTAGTCCTGGTATTATCGGCACATTTATTCCAATTGCCCTACAATCCTTTACAAAGGAAAAATATTTTTCATTGTTAAAAAACATCTGAGTTATTATGTAATCAGCACCCGCATCAACTTTTGCTTTTAGATGCCTTAAGTCTGTTTCCATATTAGGCGCCTCAAAATGTTTTTCTGGATAACCCGCCACACCTATACAAAACTTAGTTTTATTTGTATTTTTTAAATCTTCTTCTAAATAAATACCATTATTGAGATCTGTCACTTGTTTCAATAAATCTATTGCATATTTATGCCCTCCTGGTTCTGGCTCAAAACTAGATTCGTTTTTTGCTGCATCTCCTCTTAATACCAGCACGTTATCAATTCCCAAATAATTTAAATTGATTAATGCGTCTTCTGTTTCATTTATGCCAAAACCGCCACAAATCAAATGAGGAACTGTATCTACATTATATTTATTCATTATTGATGCACATATCGACTCGGTTCCGGGCCTCTTTCTTACAACTACTTTCTCAAAAGATCCATCTAGTTTCTTTTTAAATATGTGTTCGCTTCTATGATATGTAACATTAATAAAAGAAGGATTAAATTCCATTAATGGATCCAAATGCGAATAAAGAGATTGTATTCCTTTTCCTTTTAATGGGGGTAAAATTTCGAAAGAAATCAACGTTTTATTGGACTGATTGATATGTTCGGTTACTTTCATCTATTAATAATTATGCATAAAGATACTCTCTATTGAAAAAAATTCAAAGATTGTTTTAATGTATTACTAAAAATAATCGTCTTTAAATAAACAACTTCAAGTATTTTTGTAATATTAATGAGCAGCCTAACCATACATACAAAAAACCTTATTAAAATATATGGCACCAGAACGGTTGTTAATAATGTTTCTTTTGAAGTTAGTCAAGGAGAAATTGTTGGATTACTTGGACCAAACGGAGCAGGGAAAACAACTTCTTTTTATCAAGTAGTTGGATTGGTAAAACCAGATAGTGGTGAGGTTTTTTTAAATGAAACAAATATTACCAACACGCCCATGTATAAAAGAGCTAAAATGGGAATTGGTTATTTACCTCAAGAAGCCAGTGTTTTTAGAAAATTAAGCGTAGAAGATAATATCAAGGCCGTTTTGGAAATGACAAAACTCAGCAAGTCAGAGCAACAGGATAAACTAGAATCACTTATTAGTGAATTTCGATTACAACATGTTAGAAAAAACAACGGCGATACATTAAGTGGCGGAGAAAGAAGAAGAACCGAGATCGCGCGTGCTTTAGCAGTAGACCCTAAGTTCATTTTATTAGACGAGCCCTTTGCTGGTGTTGATCCAATTGCCGTAGAAGATATTCAGGAAATTATAGCAAAACTTAAATATAAAAATATCGGAATCCTTATAACCGATCACAATGTGAATGAAACGCTTTCTATTTGTGATCGCGCCTACTTATTAATTGATGGTAAAATATTCAAGCATGGCTCAGCGGAAGAGCTAGCAAACGACGAGCAAGTTAAGCGGTTATATCTTGGTAGAAACTTTGAATTAAAAAGAAAAGACTATTTACATGCTAAAGCCGAGGAAGAAAAAAAATAGTCGGTAATATTTAGATTACTTTTTTTCTGTCGTTTTTTATTTATCTTCCACATATGAAGCTCCTCTCTAGCGCCATATCAAAAATAGCGAGAATGCGCCTTTGGCGTATAAAAAACTGGACCAATCACCCCGTAGAAGCACAAAGAGAAGTTTTACAAAATTTAGTAACAGAAGCTCAATACACTTATTTCGGAAAGCAATATAACTTTTCATCTCTTTTTTCAGTTAAGGCTTTTAAAGCGCGCGTTCCCGTTCACGAATACGAAGACATACAACCCTACATCCAAAAAATGCTTGAGGGAGAAGATAATATACTATGGAATACTCCTATTAAATGGTTTGCTAAAAGTAGTGGCACCAGCAATAGTAAAAGTAAATTTATTCCAATAAGCGAAGAGAGCTTGGAATACAACCATTTTAAAGCCAGTAAAGATGTATTAACTAGCTATTACAATAATTTCCCTTCTAGTGAATTGCTTACTGGAAAAGGGCTTGTAGTAGGCGGGTCGCATCAAATTAATCAGCTTCATAATGAAATTCAATATGGCGACCTCAGTGCAGTACTAATGCAAAACACGCCCTTTTGGGGTCAATGGCTTCGAACACCCGAACTAAGCGTTGCACTTATGGATAACTGGGAAACAAAAATCGAATCTCTGGCACAATCAACCTCCAATGAAAATGTTACCTCTTTAGCTGGCGTTCCCACCTGGACATTGTTGTTATTAAAAAGAATTTTAGAAATAAAACAAAAAAAAACAATTAAAGAAGTTTGGCCAAACCTTGAACTATATATTAATGGGGGCGTTTCGTTTGTGCCTTATCGTGAACAATTTGAAAAAATTATTGGCGAAAAAATTAATTATTTAGAAATATACAATGCTAGCGAAGGTTTTTTTGCCGGTCAAGAAAACCCCGAAGAGGACGGTATGACCCTTTTTACCGAACATGGAATTTTTTATGAGTTTATGCCGATTGATGAATATGGAAAACGGTTTCCAAAAACCATAGGATTAGGTAATGTATCCACCAACACCTCTTATGCATTAATCATAAGTACCACAGGAGGACTATGGAGATATTTAGTTGGCGATACCATTAAATTTACTTCCATTAATCCATATCGAATTAAAGTTACAGGACGTCTAAAACACTACATTAATGCATTTGGCGAAGAGCTTATTGTTGATAATACAGATCAAGCAATTTCTATAGCGTGTAAAAAAACTAACTCTATCGTAATTGATTATACAGCCGCTCCAATATATTTTTCAGATAATAAAAACGGAGCACATCAGTGGTTAATTGAATTTGAAAAAGAACCAACCGACATTGCTTTGTTTTCAAAAGAATTAGACGATGCCCTAAAAAATTTAAATAGCGATTATGAAGCAAAGCGCTTTAAAGACATTGCTCTAAGTATGCCAATTGTTACGTCTATAAAAAAAGGTGTTTTTAATACCTGGCTAAAAAATAGAAATCAAAATGGCGGCCAACATAAAATTCCAAGATTGAGTAATGAGCGTGTTATTATTGAAGAAATATTAAAGCTTATTTAATTGCGGGGGCTGTTCTTTTTTTTATTTTAATAACAAATAGGCTAGTAAGCTAAACACATAAGCAAGAGCCGTCATATACACCAACTGAATTACAGGCCATTTCCATGATTTGGTTTCTCTCTTTACAATCGCCAAGGTGCTCATGCATTGCATAGCCAGCACATAAAAAATCAAGAGCGACACTCCGGTTGCTAGTGTATAAACAGAGGTGCCGTCACTTCTTTTGGCCTCTTTCATTTTATCCTGAAGTGTTTTATTGTTTTGTTTAGAATCATCCCCTACGCTATATAAAGTTGCCATCGTTCCAACAAACACCTCTCTCGCTGCAAACGATGTTATTAACGCTATGCCTATTTTCCAATCATACCCTAACGGTTTAATAATGGGTTCTATTTTTTTTCCTAAGATTCCGGCAAAGGATTGTTCTAACAAAGCAGACTGTTGTAGTTTTACTATGCTATCGTTCGGATTATTTTGTAAACGATTGGTAAAAGATGTTTTTATTTCCTGCATTTTTTGGGGAGGACCATAATTACTAAGCGCCCACAACACTACGCTGATTAATAAAATTATTTTTCCTGCATCTAAAGCAAATACTCTTGCTTTTTCATACATGGTATAAAAAACATTTTTCCAACGAGGACTTCTATAAACCGGAAGCTCTAAAATAAAATAACTTTTTTCTGTTGAGCGAATAAACCATTTCATGATTGAGGCTACCGCAAGTGCCATGATTGTTCCAAATAAATACAACATCATCATTACTAATCCTTGTAAACTTATAAAACCAAAAAGCAATTTAGATGGAATAACTAAAGAAATCAATATTGTGTAAACAGGCAGGCGTGCACTACAACTCATTAATGGCGTAATCATAATGGTAAGCAGTCTTTCTTTTCTGTTTTCAATAGACCGCGCGCTCATGATTGCGGGTACCGCACACGCATATCCGCTTATCATTGGCATAACGCTCTTTCCGTTTAAACCAACTTTACGCATTAATCTGTCTGTTAAAAAAGAAATCCTCGCCATATAGCCGCTATCTTCCAAGAGAGTAATCAATCCGAATAAAATCATAATCTGCGGCACAAACACCATAATTCCACTTAATCCAGCTAACACCCCATTAATAAAAAGATCACTGATCCACATGTTAGGCAATAATGTGGTTAGTTCTTGGCTAACCATTCCGAAGCCCCATTCAATAAAATTCATTGGATACTTTGATATCCAAAAAACCCCTTGAAATAAAAAAAATAATACAATCAATAAAATTGGATATCCTAATTTTTTGCTTAAAAAAACATTATCAAGCTTTTCGGACAATAACGACTTTTTTAATGGATCGGCTTCAACCACAGCACTATTCATGATATGCTTAATTCTAGCATATCGCTGTATGATTTCTTCTGCCTGAGTTTTAGTAGCATTGAATTTGTTTTTACTAATAATACTCTTTATTTGCTCAGTTTCTGTATTTGAAAACGAAAAGGCTTCATGATTTATTAGATAATGAAGGGCCTTGTAATCACTAATAGACGAATATTGTTCCTGCACTTCAATGATTGCTTTAGGAGCTAACATTGACGTATATATAAAGTCTCTTGTTGGGGTGCTGTTTTTGTTTACAGCTATTTGTTCGATTGTTTTTTTTAATTGAGATATTCCTTTGTGTTTTCTAGGATTGATAGGCACAATTGGAATACCTAGTTCTATTTCTAGTTGATTGATATCAATGTTAATTCCGTTTTTTTGAGCTATATCCGTCATGGTGAGCGCCATAACTACCGGAATTTTTAAATCAACAATTTGCGAACAAAACAAAAGGTTTCTTCTTAGGTTGCTTGCATCTGCCACCAAAACAATCATGTCTGGAGAAATTTCCAAATCTTGTTGAAGCAACACCTTATATGCAACCCACTCATCCGCTCTTTTTGGATAAAGGCTATAGGTACCGGGCAAATCTATAAAATTAGCAGTAGTAGTATGGGATAAAATACACGTGCCTATTTTTTTATCAACCGTGACACCAGGAAAATTACCAACTTTTTGATGCAGACCCGTTAATTCATTAAACAAGGAAGTTTTACCACAGTTTGGATTTCCTACTAACGCTATGTTTATCTTGTTTTTCAATACTTGCTTGATGTTACAAATTTATGTTGATTCGCTGTTCTTATATTTACGAAATAAAGAAAGTTGATGAATAATAAAAAACCCTCTTTACCTTTAATATGATTTTTTTCAGTCCCGCATCTGTCTTTTAGTATGAAATTAAAAATTGACAACGATTTATTAATTAAAGAGTTTTTTGAAAACACTCATCTATTAGGTATTGTTGCCCCCATTAAAAGCTATCAGTTTATTTGGCATATTAATCAATATATGGGATACGATTTCAAAATAAATCACGATTTAGAAATATTGACCATAAGAAAACGCAGAAACTACTTTTTTGACGTATACGAATATCAAATTCCAGGATCTGTTTTAACACACTATCTTTATCAAAATCAGTTTGATGGAGAGTATTTACTAACCGAATTTAAACACCTTGATTATTTGTGGTTAACAAAGGGAGATGATGTGAATAGAGAAGAGATCACGCTACTTCAACAAATTATTCGATCCATTCCTTCGGTGCAACTGGTGAATGAAATGAGTAATGAAAAAATAAAAAACAAAGACAGTCTAATTTTTTAATTATGTGGAAAGAAACCAAAGAAGAATTATATAAACGATTTGAATTTACGAATTTCATTGAGGCCTTTTCTTTTATGACTCGCGTTGGAATGGTAGCAGAAAAAATGAATCACCATCCTAAATGGTTAAACGTATATAACACAGTTGAGATTTGGCTAAGCACTCATGATGCAGGAAATATTGTTACCGAAAAAGATAAAATATTAGCCCAACATATCGATGAACTTATTTAATTTTTCACCTCTATTATCTTTTCGCTTTTTGTAACAATCTTTCCAATAGGTTTTATAAAATCAGATAAGCCGTTTTGTTTAAATAGATCTACAACTTGTTGTATGGAAGACTCTTTTACACTTATTAATAATCCTCCATTGGTTTGAGGGTCTGGTAATATATTAAAGGCCTCCATCACATTCACTCCTTTTTCAAAGGCGGTTGTTTTGCTATAGCTATTCCAATTTCTATATGTTGCATCTGGAATTATTCTTTGAGCAAGATATTCTCTAATACCTTCCATCAACGGTATGTCACTGTAATATAATTCTGCTGAAAGCCCCGATTCTTTTGCCATTTCTGTTAGGTGACCAAGTAGTCCAAATCCGGTTATATCTGTCATTGCATTCACACCACTAATTTCTCCAAGCTGTTCTCCGATAAAATTAATTTTTGACATTTGATGAATCATTGACTCTTCATGATGGGGTTGAATAACGCCTCTTTTTTGTGCTGTAGACATGATTCCCACCCCAATTGGTTTAGTGATAAAAAGATAATCTCCTAATTGTGCAGTATTGTTTTTTTTAAGGTTTTTGATACTTATACTTCCTGTAACTGCTAAGCCAAAAATTGGCTCCGCAGAATCGATGCTATGTCCACCTGATAAAGAAATGCCAACTTGATTACAAATGGTTCTTGCTCCATCTAATACCTCTTGTGCAAGAGAAACTGACAGCTTTTCTATTGGCCAACCTAATATAGCAATGGCCATTATCGGTTTTCCACCCATCGCATATACATCGCTTATAGAATTAGCAGCCGCTATTTTTCCAAAATCAAAAGGACTATCCACAATTGGCATAAAAAAATCTGTTGTTGAAATAATAGCAGTTCCGTTGCCTAAATCAACAACTGAAGCATCATCATTTGTATCGTTTCCAACAAGCAAATTGTTTTGATTAAAAATGGGAATAGATGATTGAAGAATTTCTTGAAGCACATTGGGCGCTATTTTACAACCACATCCAGCTCCTTTTGAATAAGAAGTTAATTTAATGGGCTCCTGTATCATAAATAGTTTTTAAGCAGTTTAATATTTTGAATTGGGTTAAAAGTAGGTGAAGATATTGTGGTTAATTGTTCTTGTAATGTCTCTCTTTGATTCATGGCTTTTACATAACCTTTATCATAGTATGATAACAAAATTTTTATAGCTTCTGTTATTTTATTCTCCTTCAAATAATTTATACAAATTTTTGTTTCATTGGGCCCAAGCCTTTTTGAGATTCTTTCTGTTGCTGTAATTAATAAGTCTATATTAAGTGTGCCATATTGTTGTAAAATATACGCAGCTCTTTTTTCAAAAGGAATGTCTATAAAATAAAGTGGCGATTTTCTGATTTGTTTCCACAAACTATGGGGTAAATTCACTCTGCCTATTCTTTGGCTTTCGTCTTCAATCCAAATGGGCTTGTTTGAGTGCATGCTGTTTTGATAAAGTTCTTTCGCTAAAAGATTTTCAAACATTTCTTGAGAGGGTTGATTAGGTTGACCTATTCCACCAAATGCAGATCCCTTATGATTAGCCAAAAATTCTAGATCTATTGTTGCGTTATTGTTTTTTTTTATCTCTGCTAATAATTCTGTTTTTGAGCTACCGGTAAATCCACCCAGTATTTTAAAGTTATATGATTTTTCAAATTGACAAAGAGACCACGTTCTATATTCTTTATAGCCTCTGTTTAGCACACGTACCTCAAAGCCATATAAGTCTAATAACCAAGCAATTGCTGCACTTCTCATCCCGCCCCTCCAACAATGAACTAAAATTTTTTTTGTTGAATTGATTTTATATATAGACTCTACATTTTCTACATAGTGTTTCATTTTTACTCCAAAAAAACCTAGTCCAGTTTTAATGGCCGCATGCTTACCTTCTTGTTTATAAAGGGTTCCAACAATTTTTCTTTCTTCATTAGTAAACAAGGGTGTGTTTACTGCATTAGGAATGTGGGCGTGATCAAACTCTAATGGACTTCTTACATCCAGAATAATAAGGTTTTGTTTTGTTTCAAGAAACTCATCTATTGAAATTCTTTTTATTGACATTGTAGAAAATAGATTCTGATTCTATAAGCTTCTTTAATAATAAGTGTATTTTAAAAGACCCACGTTTCCGCGGGTCTTTCTGTTTGTTATTTTATTTTTTTAACCATTCATTGAAGTTAAAAACTCTGCATTGTCTTTCGTGCCCTTCATGTTCTTTAACAACATGTTTATGGCCTCTTCTGCGTTCATATCTGCAATGTGTTTTCTTAGTACCCACATTCTTTGGAATGTGTCTTTATCCAATAACAAATCATCTCTTCTTGTTGAAGAAGATACTATATCTATTGCAGGATAAATTCGTTTATTAGATAGTTTTCTTTCTAGCTGAAGCTCCATATTTCCCGTCCCTTTAAACTCTTCAAAAATAACCTCATCCATTTTGCTTCCTGTTTCAACCAGTGCGGTTGCAATAATGGTTAACGAGCCGCCATTTTCAATTTTTCTTGCTGCTCCAAAAAACTGTTTGGGTTTTTGCATGGCGTTTGCTTCCACACCTCCAGATAAAACCTTTCCACTTGAAGGTGCTACGGTGTTGTGTGCTCTCGCCAAACGAGTAATTGAATCTAATAAGATTACGACATCATGCCCGCACTCAACGAGTCTTTTTGCTTTTTGTAACGCTATGGTGGAAACCTTTACATGTTTTTCTGCTGGCTCATCAAATGTAGAAGCAATGACTTCTGCTTTTACACTTCTCTCCATATCTGTTACCTCTTCTGGGCGCTCATCTACCAACACAATCATTAAATAACATTCTGGATGATTTTCCGCAATGGCATTTGCTAATTCTTTTAACAACATCGTTTTACCCGTCTTAGGCTGGGCAACAATCAAGCCTCTCTGACCCTTTCCTATTGGAGTAAACAAATCCATGATTCTTGTACTATAATTATCTGCCCTTGTTGTCAAATTTAATTTTTCAAATGGGAATAACGGCGTCAAATAATCGAAGGGCACCCTGTCTCTAACCTCTTCAGGGCTTTTTCCGTTTATGGTTTCAACTTTTAATAAAGCAAAATATTTTTCACCTTCTTTGGGTGGACGAACAGATCCATAAACCGTATCACCCGTTTTTAAACCAAATAGTTTTATTTGAGAGGGAGATACATAAACATCGTCGGGACTAGACAAATAATTATAATCACTGCTTCTTAAAAACCCATATCCATCGGGCATCATTTCTAATACCCCTTCACCCAATATGATTCCATCAAATTCTATATTAAAAGAATGTTGGTCCTTTCTTGGATGAGGCATCCCTCTGTGTTCTTTTGCTGCTTGAATTGGTAATTCCGTTTCTGGTTGTTGCACATCTTCTTCTTGAAGCATTTGTGCAATAGCAGCAGGAACGGTCGTTTGTTCATTAGTGATTGGCAATATTTCTTCCTCTGCCTTTTTCTCTATTGCTTTCTTTTTTGTAGATGGCTTGTTTTCCTTCAACAATGATGTTGATTGGGTTATTTCTTCCTCAAATGGTATAGATACTTCTTTTGAAGGGGCGTCAGATTTGCTAATTCTCTTTCTTTTGGGCTTTTCAGAACCACTTGTTTTTTCTTTTGTCATATTCTCTTGTTGCTCAATTATTTTTGAAATAAGGTCTTTTCTTGATAGTTTTTTAGGATTGACTACGTTTAATTCCGTTGCGATATCAACTAATTCTGGAACGAGAAGTTCGTTCAATTGTGAAATATTATACATGTTTTTTGAAAATGCGTTTTAAAAAATTACGCGAATAAATAATAAAATTGTAGTTGAAAATTTATGATGATATTATCGTTGTTGACACGGAAGCAATCAGATTTAGTATTTGTGTCAACCTTTTGTAATGCAATATTAAGTAGTTTTTTACAAATCAACCTATTTTTTTCTTCTCTTATTTTGATGTTTTTAACTATTACTGTCTTCCTATAGATTAAATCTAAGAAACAAAATGACTATCTTTACTATAGTTCATTTTTTTTGCGGCGCAAAAGCCTGTTTTTATTGATTTTTTACTTTTCAATAATCGCTACTCCAGTAGTATTCCTGTTTTTGATGAGAAAACCATCTTTCTTATCCGCAGTCATTTTTTAATTCTATTACTTTGTTATTTAAAGATTTACAAATCATTGAGCCCATTTTAAAAGCGCTCAGCCAAGAAGGCTACACCTCGCCAACGCCCATACAAGAAAAGGCAATTCCTATCATTTTAAAGGGGCGAGATTTATTAGGTTGTGCCCAAACAGGCACAGGAAAAACTGCCGCTTTTGCAATTCCTATGCTACAATTATTAAGCAAACCGCATGCCATTAGAGTCGGCGAGAAACCAATAAGGGCACTAATTTTAACCCCCACAAGAGAACTGGCCATTCAAATTGAAGAAAGTTTTTCTGCCTATGGGCGGGAGCTGAGATTAAAAACACTAGTGGTTTTTGGTGGGGTAAGCCAGGTTCCACAAACAAAAGCCCTTGAACGCGGAACAGATATTTTAGTTGCTACACCAGGAAGGCTGTTGGATCTTATCAACCAAGGGTTTATTCATCTTAATCAAATAGAAATTTTTGTTTTAGACGAAGCAGATAGAATGTTAGACATGGGATTTGTGCATGATGTTAAAAGGGTTATTACAAAAATTCCAAAACAAAGGCAAACCCTTTTCTTTTCAGCAACCATGCCAAATGAAATTCAATTATTGGCAGATGTTATTTTACATAACCCCGAAAAAATTGAAGTTACTCCCGTCTCTTCAACAGCTGATACTATTCATCAATCTCTTTTCTTTGTTGAAAAAGCAAATAAAAAATTATTATTAGCACACCTATTGGAAGATAAACAAATCTCTAGTTTACTGGTATTTACCAGAACCAAACACGGAGCTGATAAGGTAGTAAAAGACCTTTTGAAACTTGGAATTAAAAGCGAAGCTATCCATGGAAACAAGTCTCAAAATGCAAGACAGAGAGCTTTGGGTAATTTTAAAGATAAAACAACGCGTGTGTTAGTAGCCACAGATATCGCAGCAAGAGGAATTGATGTAGATGAACTGGCCTATGTTATTAATTATGATCTTCCTAATATTCCTGAAACCTATGTTCATAGAATTGGTAGAACAGGAAGAGCAGGTTTAAGCGGAACAGCATTTTCATTTTGTGAAGAAGAAGATGTTGCTTATTTAAAAGATATACAAAAATTAATTGGTAAATCTATTCCGGTGAATAATAAACATCTTTACCATGTTGAGTTTTCGCCGAAAAACAAAAATTCGAATCAGCCAAAAGCAATTCAAAAAAACAAACAGAGATCTTTTTCAAGACAAAGACCAAAATAAATAAAAATTCCGGCAATGGTTTTTATCTTTGTACGGCTAAAAAAACAAGTATGTTTAATTCAAGAGATAGAATAAAAGAAATATTATCGTCAGACAAAAGCCATTACCAAACAACCGTAATGGGCTGGGTGCGCACTTTTAGAAACAATCAATTTATTGCTTTGAATGATGGAAGTACTAATAATAATTTACAAATTGTTGTAGCACTTGGTTCATTAGATGAATCAACACTTAAAAGAATTACAACAGGAGCCTGTGTTAAAGCCACGGGAGAAATTATACCTTCTTTAGGAAAAGGACAAAAGGTAGAACTTACCGCAACAAGCATAGAAATTTTAGGAGATAGTGACGCAGAAAAATTTCCTTTACAACCCAAAAAACACAGCTTAGAGTTTTTGCGCGACATTGCTCACTTGCGTTTTAGAACCAATACTTTTGGCGCTATTTTTCGCGTAAGACATACATTAGCCTTTGCCGTTCATGAATTTTTTAATAAAAAAAGATTTGTATATCTACATACTCCTATAATTACTGCAAGCGATGCAGAAGGAGCAGGCGAAATGTTTAAAGTAACTACACTTCCTCTGGATGGCTCAGCACCCAAAAACGAAGACGGGTCTATTAATTTTAAAGAAGATTTTTTTGGTCGTAGTACAAACCTAACCGTTAGTGGTCAATTAGAAGGAGAGTTGGCGGCAATGGCCTTTAGCGATATTTACACTTTTGGACCTACTTTCCGAGCAGAAAATAGCAATACTACAAGACATCTCGCAGAGTTTTGGATGATTGAACCCGAAATGGCTTTTTATGATTTAGAGGATAATATGAATCTGGCAGAAGCGTTTATTAAATATATTATTCAGGCTGCTATTGAAAAAAATAAAGAAGATCTTGAGTTTTTAGCACAGCGTTTAGAAGAGGAAGAAAAACAAAAGCCACAAAACGAAAGAAGCGAAATGGGGCTAATGGAAAAACTAAACTTTGTTGTAAATAACGATTTTGAAAGAATAACCTATACAGAAGCAATTGAGATACTACGTGAATCAAGCCACAATAAGAAGAAAAAATTTCAATACATTATTGATAAGTGGGGAATTGACCTTCAAAGTGAGCATGAGCGTTATTTAGTAGAAAAACACTTTAAAAAACCTGTTATCCTCACTAATTATCCAAAGGAAATTAAGGCGTTTTACATGCGTCAAAACGATGATGGAAAAACGGTTGCCGCAATGGATATTTTAGCGCCGGGTATTGGAGAAATTGTTGGAGGCTCACAAAGAGAAGAGCGTCTTGATAAATTAACCGAACGAATGAATGAAATGCACATTCCTACGGATGAGCTGGATTGGTATTTAGATACGAGACGATTTGGTGCATGTCCTCATGCTGGATTTGGATTAGGATTTGAAAGAATCGTTCAATTTGTAACCGGTATGGGAAATATTAGAGATGTAATTCCTTTTCCAAGATACCCTAAAAGCGCCTCTTTTTAGTTTTATTATTTTATAGCTTTTTTATAAATAGGGACGGTACTGCAGGGCTCTCCATACATAATACTTTTTACCAACGGGAATAATTGTTTGGTTGCTTCTAAATACGCTTCTTCTGGTATAGGGGTTTCTCCACAACCTTTTATTACCACCCTTTTATCTCTATATTCTTCAACATTTATTTTTTGAATGTTTTGTAATAGCCTTTTTTTTATCACCTTTTCCTTTTCTCCCAATATCACCGTTGATGCTGTTTCTAAAAGCGTTGTGGTAATCAACATATATGCCCAAACTGGAATAATAGCATCTGCAGTACATTTAATAGCAACGATTTTATTTTTAAATAGTTCTTTATCTAGTTCTTTCAGCTTTTGTCTGAAATCCTGTTCCTTTAAAATCAATTCCATAAAAAGAAAATCTTTTAAATCTATTTCAATTATTTCTTCTTTAGGATAAAACAACTCTAGATTAAGGGTTATCAAACCACTTTCTGCAACTTTATTTATTATAACATCAGACATATAGCAAAATTAAAATAAAAAAACCGGCAACCAAATGCCGGTTTCATATGTTTATTTCGAATTAAGAAATGATTAAAAATGTTTACTTCTATTATCTACTATATCCGATTGTTTTTTCAATCCTTCATACCATCCATTTGTTTGACTTCTAATAGAGTTTAATTTATTAACAACATCTATAGGCGCTCCCTGCTTTTCAATATAAGAGTTTACTTTAATTAGATATACTCCACTCGTTCCTTCTATCGCAGGAGACACTTTTGTTTGATATGTTTTATTAAATGATGCTCCAATTAGTTTTCCTTCCATACCCACACCATTTATAATTTGTGTATTAAATTCAATAGATGTGTCTGCGCCTGCCATTTGAATGGTTTTATTGTAGGCTGATGCTGCTGATTCTAATGTTGGAGTGCCACCAAGCTTCTTTTTAATAATTTCAGATTTTTTCTTATTTCGTATAATTACTTCACAACCTGGTCTTGCTGTTGCTGTATCTTGAATTCCTTTTTCATTTACCTTGTCTAATACCGCTACAACAAATTGATCAGCAATATTAAAGGGTTCGCTTATATCACCCACCTTAGCTTCAAAAGCCCAACGAACTAGCGCTCTAGCATCTTGAAATGGACCAACAGAAAAATCATTTTCTTTTAGCATGGTTGGAATGCTATTTATACTGTTGCCATTTTTAGCAACAAGTTTTTCTAACGCGGCTTTTGATTTTTGTGCAGAAGCTTTAGTAGCTTCTAAACTTGCTTTGTTTACTGTTTCATCTGACACTATTATTTCTTTGCCAATATATGCAATCTTATATGCTGGCTTAAAATCTTTTTGACCAACAATATCAATAATATGATAACCAAATTGTGTTTTTACTACTCCTTTTGAACCCGCTGTTTTATTAAAGCAAAAATCATTAAATTCTGGAACCATCATTCCGTAAGTAAACATGCCTAAGTCTCCTCCTTTTTCTTTATTGCTTAGATCCGTAGAATACATTTTAGCCATTTGAGCAAAATCTGCTCCGGATAAAATAGCCTTATATATACTATCTGCTAATTTTTTTGCAGAAGAATCTGATTGAATAGCCTGACCTGTTCTTGGATCGTTTACACCAATTAAAATATGTCTAGCTTTAACACTGTCAGGTAATTGTTTTGCTGCCAACATTTTTGCTAATACATAAGAGCCTTTATCTACATAAGGACCAAAAACCTTTCCAACTGAAAGTTTTGATAATGTGTCTACATAAGCTGGAGACATTTTTGCTTTTGGTTCAAATTCATCTTTAAATTCTGTATTTGATAAATTTCTTGCAACAAAAGCTTTAGTGTTTGTGTCTGTCTCGAAAGATGATTTTATTTGTTCTAATAGACTTCTTGTTGATAAACTATCTGTAGCGCTTGGTTTTTGGCTGTAAGAAACATAAGAAATATTTCTTCCTGCTTCTTGTTTAAACAATTCTTTATTTTTATTCACATAATCCGCAACATCCTCATTCGTTACTTTTATTGAGGCATCCGGTATTTCAGAATAAGGAATAGAAACATAAGAAAAATTTGAATAGATTGAATTTTCTTTCGTTTCTTTTTCTTGCATCCAAGAAGGATAATAAGCGCTTCCATTTAATAACCCTGCATATTTTGCTACTGTATTATTCAATTTTAACGGATCAACAATTTGAATATTTACAGCTTCTCTTTGCTCTCCTTTTAATTTCTTAATATTTGTTAATGCTTGCTGTGCTTTTTTAATATCTAACCTTCCTGTTAATGAATCTTTAAGAGATTGTTCTTGTAGGAATGGATTATTAGGTTCATTGCTTAATAAAACATAAGAAAGCTCTTTAGCTGTAAATTGTATTCCTAGTTTTGATGCCTCTTTAAAAAATATTTTTTCAGCAACAATCTGATTCCACATTTGCTCCCTTAATTGATATGATTGTACTCCAGAAACTTTTTGTCCTGTTCTTTGTTCTTGCATATCTTCAGCATCTTTCACTCTTTTGTTAAATGTCGCTAAATCTATAGTTTCTCCATTTATTTTTCCAACATTATTAGATAAAGAACCAAAAAGTTTACTTCCACCTTGTTTTGCATCCATTAAAATAAATCCAATTAAACTTAAAGCAATTACCATAATTACAATAGCAGCTCCTTTTTCACGAATATTTTGAATAATTTGCATAACTTTTTTTTTATTTTAAAGAGGACAAAAGTAAGATAAAAAAAGGTATTAACAAAGTGTGGATAACCTTAAAATATTATAATTTATAATTGTATTCTGTAATTTTATTTAATAAGGTATGGTTACAAAACATATTAACAGTCTTTCTGTTAATAAATAGATTTTATGTGGGAAAACACGATTTAAAATGATTTTGGTTGGGATAAATTGTGAAATAAATCATTTAGTTTTTACTTTTTACTGAAACTTCATAAATTTTAATGATTTTATCCAACTATTATAAACACAAAAATTTAGGGTTTCCATGATAAAATTATTCACAATTAGTTTTATAGCTTATAATGTTAAAAATTCAATTTCTATATAATAAAATATTGTTTTTCTCTAAAGAATAAAATGTTAGATAATTGTTGATTACTGTTGATAAATCAATCTTATTACAATAATTAATATTATCTTTTAGTAATTATCCACTTATTAACACCCCTAATAGTAATAAGTAATTTAAATAAATAAAGTATTAATACATATTATGGTAGATATTCACAATGATATTTTGATTAAAGAAGTAATAAACCAAAAAGGATTTATTGATACACAAGTTGATCCCTCTTTAGATTTATTTTTAGAAATTGAAAAACTAAAAAAAGAAAAGAATGCGATTATATTAGCGCACTATTACCAGGAACCAGATATTCAAGATATAGCAGATTTTTTAGGCGATAGTTTAGCATTATCACAAAAAGCAGCAACTACTGAAGCTGATATTATCCTATTTGCAGGTGTTCATTTTATGGCAGAAACTGCTAAAATTTTAAATCCTAACAAAAAAGTCATATTACCCGATTTAAAAGCCGGTTGTTCTTTAAGTGATTCTGCACCACCAGAGCTTTTTAAATTATTTAAACTCAAACACCCTAATCATACAGTTATTACGTACATAAACTGTAGTGCAGGAATTAAAGCACAAAGTGATATCATTTGTACATCTTCTAATGCTATTTCTATTGTTGAATCATTTCCAAAGAATCATCCCATAATATTTGCGCCAGACAAAAACCTTGGGGCATATATTAACAAAGTCACAAATAGAAACATGATTTTATGGGATGGAGCTTGTATGGTTCATGAAATTTTTAGTTTAGAAAAGATATTAAAACTTAAAATTAGACACCCCAAAGCAAAATTATTATCACATCCTGAGTGTGAGGAACCTATACTTGCCATCTCAGACTATATAGGAAGCACTAGCGAGCTTTTAAAATATTCTCAGGTAGATACATCCAATGAATATATAATTGCCACAGAAACAGGTATAATACATCAAATGCAAAAGAATAGTCCCAATAAGACATTTATGGCAGCTCCGCCAAATAGTAATTGTGCCTGTAATAATTGTCCTTATATGAAACTAAATACCCTTGAAAAAATTTATTTATGTCTAAAGTATGAATTACCAGAATTATTAATGGATGAGCATCTTAGAATAGCTGCCATAAAACCGATTGAAAAAATGTTGGCATTAAGTAAACATCTGCTTAAATAATATATATTGAATTTAAAAAAACATATTAATTTTTTAAAAATTATATTTATTTATACTGTTACTGCCTTTGGAGGTCCTCAAGGTCATTATGGTATGATGCTAAAAATTTTTGTAGATAAATATAAATATATAACTAAAGAAGAATTAATTGATTTAAATTCTTTTTGTCAATTATTACCCGGTGCAAGTAGTACTCAATTACTTACCATTATTGCTTATAAAAGAGGTGGTTTATTTTTATCAGTTATAACATTTTTAATTTGGATATTACCTGCTTGTTTAATTATGACTTTATTGTCACTTTATATTTCTCATTTTCATATCCTCAACATTAATAATTCAATTTTTAAATTCATTCAACCTATTGCGATTGGTTTTTTATTATACGCTGCAATTCATACTTATAAGGTTTGTATAAATAATAAAAACACTTTTATAGTAATGTTAATGGGTTTGTTATTAACTGTATATTTTTTTAAAAATCCATGGATTATACCTATCCTCTTTTTATTTGGTGCAATTATTTCTAATTTTTATAATAGAAGTTTTCCCAAAGTAGAAAATAAAAAACATAAATATAAATTTCAACCTTTATTCATAATTATTTTCTTAATAACTTTTACTTTTTTAGCTTTTTTGAGTGAAACAGCTAGAAAGAACAACTGGAATCATAGAAAGCTATATAATGTTGGTGAAAATTATTTTAGATTCGGTAGTATTGTATTTGGTGGCGGAGATATTTTATTACCGATGATTATAGATCAATATGTTGCACGCCCTACAAACAAAAAAATAATTTTAAAAAATCCTGGTATAATTAAAATTAACCAAGAGTACTTGCTTACGGGGTATGGATTAACTAAAGCAATTCCTGGTCCTGTTTTTTCTTATGCCGCATTTACTGGAGGCTTAGCCTTAGAAAAAGAAGGAAAAGTAAAACAAATAACAGCTTCCATAATTGCATCTATTGCAATTTTTTTACCAAGTATATTATTGGTCTTGTTCTTTTTCCCTTTATGGAATAATTTAAAAAACTATGTAGTAGTACATAGATCACTAATAGGTATAAACGCTGTAATTGTGGGTATTATGTTTGCAGCTTTTTTTTATGTAATAAAAGATTATTTTTCTACTCAAATTTCAAGTCAAATCATAACCTACTTTTTAATTACTCTAACTTATATATTACTCACTTTTACAAAAATACCATCACCTTTTTTGGTAATATTAGCTCTGTTTCTTGGTATTATTTTCTAGTACATCAGAGTAATAATTATTCATTATTATTTCTTCTCTGACTATATCTGGTACTAAATATCTTATATCTTTTTTATTTTTAATTAATTTCCTTATATATGTAGAAGAGATTAATAATAAAGGTGAATCAATGATTTCTACTTTTGCATTTAGTTCATTATTAATTTCATAACCCAAACGCTTGTATATATAAATAACATAATTATCAATAATGTATTTATAATTTTTCCAATTTTTTAAATTGGAAAATCCATCGCTTCCCATAATAATTACAAATTCATAATTAGGATGTTTTTCTTTTAAATATTGTAATGTATTAACGGTATAAGAAGGTTTAGGTAATTTAAATTCAATTGATGATGCTTTAATTTTATACTCACCTTCTAATGCTTTATCTACTAAATTAAAACGGTGTCTTTCATTTAGTAAATTTTCCGAATTCTTATGAGGATTTTGTGGAGAAATGACTAACCAAACAGAATCAATATTATAATTATTTATAATATCTTTAGCTATAATTAAATGTCCGTTATGAATTGGGTTAAAAGAACCAAAATATAAACCTATTCTCATTTGATACTTTAATTTATACCTCTTCTATAATAATGCCTTCAGCTTCAATTAGTCGTAAGCTAAGTTTATATCCTGCAACCAAAACTGAAATAGGATCACTAAATGGTGCAACTTTTTCTATTTCAATTTCCTCGCCAGGAATAACCCCCATTTCTAATAATTTTAAATAATTATCATTTTTATCAAATGCTCTAATAATCGCTTTTTTACCAACCTCTAATTCAGTTAATTTTTTAAACATTTATACTATAATTTCTATATCACGAAGTTAAATATTTAAGAAACGTAGTAATTTCGACAAGCGAAATAATAATGAAAATAACATTTAATTTTTTAAATAATATTACTCTTTCAAAAAGAAAAGAACTTAAAAATTTTCTTAAGCATCTAGTACATAACGAAAAAACAAACATAATTTCAATAAACCTCATTTTTTGTACAGACGACTATCTAATTAAAATAAACAAACAGTTTTTGGGTCACAATACATTTACGGACATTATTACATTTAATCTTGGGTCAGAAACATTAATAGAGGGAGAAATTTACATAAGCACAGATCGAATAAAAGAGAATTCAAAGCTTTTTAAAACAACCATTAATAACGAGCTGCATAGGGTTATTTTTCACGGAGTATTACACCTGTGTTCTTATAACGACAAAAAACCTTCAGAAAAGAAACAAATGACCGAAAAAGAAAACATTTATATAAAAAAATATTTTAAATAAAGCTCGTTTCACGTGAAACCGTTTCACGTGAAACAATAAAAAAAAATAAAAATGTTTATTGATTATGATGTTATTGTGGTTGGGGCTGGACATGCCGGATGTGAAGCTGCTGCCGCTGCTGCAAATATGGGAAGCAGGGTTTTGTTAATTACAATGAATATGCAAACTATTGCACAAATGAGTTGTAACCCGGCAATGGGAGGTATCGCTAAAGGACAAATTGTAAAGGAAATAGATGCCCTTGGTGGGTATAGCGGAATCGTTACTAATAGGAGTATGATTCAATTTAGGATGTTAAATCGCTCAAAAGGGCCAGCAATGTGGTCGCCAAGAGCACAAAATGATAGGATGTTATTTGCATCTATTTGGAGAGAAATGCTTGAAAAAACTCCTAATATTGATTTTTACCAAGACTCTGTAAGTGAATTAATAATAGAAGATGCTGTAATTAAGGGCGTAGTTACTAGTTTAGGGCACAAAATTAAATCCAAGTCAGTTGTTTTAACTAACGGGACCTTTTTAAATGGCATCATACATATAGGAGAAAAAAACTTTTCGGGTGGAAGGGTTGCTGAAAAGGCAGCAACAGGCATTACTGAACAACTCATTAATATTGGTTTTGAAAGTAGTAGATTAAAAACAGGTACCCCGCCTAGAATTGATGGACGAAGTCTTGATTATTCTAAAATGGAAATTCAGGAAGGAGATGTAGATATGGTTGGATTTAGTTATTTAGAAAAGCCCGCACTGCAACCAAACGAACAAAGGCATTGTTGGATTACCTATACGAATCAAGAGGTACACGATATCTTAAAAACAGGTTTTGAAACCAGTCCAATGTATCAAGGAAGGATAAAGGGTTCGGGGCCAAGATATTGTCCAAGTATAGAAGATAAAATAAGTCGATTTGCAGAAAGAGAAAGACATCAATTATTTGTAGAACCAGAAGGATGGAATACGGTAGAGATTTATGTGAATGGGTTCTCAACCTCTCTGTCAGAAGATGTTCAGTATCAAGCACTTAGGCTGGTTCCGGGTTTCGAAAATTGCAAAATGTTCCGCCCTGGATATGCAATTGAATATGATTATTTCCCGCCAACACAACTTCAATTTAGTCTAGAAACGAAACTGGTAAAAAATTTATTTTTTGCTGGACAAATTAATGGTACTACGGGTTATGAAGAAGCGGCTTGTCAGGGATTAATGGCCGGCATTAACGCGCACCAAAATTCTCAAAATCTATCACCTGTAGTACTAGGCAGAAGTGAAGCATATATCGGTGTGTTGATTGATGATTTAATAAACAAAGGAACCGATGAGCCATATAGAATGTTTACAAGTAGGGCAGAATATAGAACGTTATTAAGACAAGACAATGCAGACATTCGATTAACCGAACTCGGATATAAGATTGGATTAGCCAGCCAAGAAAGAATGGATAATTTACAACAAAAAAAGAAAAAAGTAGAAGAGTTAAAAGACCTGCTAAATAAAACAAATATAGAACCAGAAGAAATCAATGATTATTTATTGAGCAACTATTCATCACCGTTAGTAACAAAACAAAAAATAGCTCAAGTATTACTTAGACCAGGTATTGAATTACAATCAATGAAAAGTAGCATTGCTTCTTTAGAAGAGAAGCTAAAAAACTTTGAAAATGATGTTTTAGAACAAGCAGAAATTCAAATTAAATACGAAACCTATATAATCAAAGAAAAAGAGCTTGTTGAAAAAATGAATCAACTAGAGTCTTTGATTATACCCCAAAGTTTCAATTACGATAAATTGGTATCTTTAAGTAATGAAGCAAGGCAGAAATTAAAAAAAATACAACCACATACGTTAGGTCAGGCTTCTAGAATTTCTGGTGTGAATCCGAGTGATATTCAAATTCTAATGTTATACATGGGACGATAAATTTTTTAAAATGATTAGTAAAGAAGAATTTTTTTTAGAAACAAAAAGAAATATTCAAAACATTGGCCTTGAAATAGCATCTATAGACTTCGAGCGTCCGTGGGGCGGCTTTTTTGTTATTAATGAAAAAGACAATCAAAAGTTTATTCAAGAATTTTTCGCAGATACTATAAAAATTGACTGGTCTATAAATCAAAAAATCAGCCCTAAAATACTAATCGTTGCCCCTAAAAAAAAACTTAGTTGGCAATATCATCACAGGAGATCTGAAATATGGAAGCTTATACAGGGCGAAGCGGGTATTATTAAAAGTAAAACAGATGAAGAGGGCGTTTTGGAAAGGCTTGTAATAAATAAAGCTATAGAATTAAAACAAGAAGAAAGACACAGATTGGTTGGATTAAACGAATGGGGAATGGTGGCGGAAATTTGGGTTCACACAGACGCCCAAAACCCTAGTGATGAAGATGATATTGTAAGGATATCGGATGAATATGGAAGAGAATAACTTTTTTAGTAATAATAAGTTGGGTCATCAAGAAAAAAAGAAAGCTTGATAAGATTAAAATAATAAACGTCTCTATCTTTTTTATCTCCTCTAATTTCTCCTAATCTTCTTGAAAAAGGAACCCCGTCTTGTCTAAATGACAAATCTGCAGAAGCTTGACCAAAATTATTTTTTAAATCAACCAAAGAAACATAGGTCTTGCTAACATCGTCTAAATAATCAGTAAAGAGAATATGATAAGTAAACTCATAACTCAAATAAAGATTACTACTAAGCTTAAAAGTAACCCCCCCGCCAAAAGGAATACAAAATTGATAAAGAGAATAGGGGGTGCGGTCTGGATATTTTGAAAGACCTTGTCCTTCTGTATGTAGTGGCTGTAGAAACACTTTATTGTTGTTATTATCGTAGGTATATGGATCAAAGTGAAACAAACCTGCTCCAGCAAAAATATAAGGAGTGGCAGGTATTGAATATTCATCAAGCGTTTCAAGTTGACGAAGGTTGTATTGTAACCCAGTGCTTAATTCAAAAAGATGACTGTAAAAACTCAAATTTCTTTGTTGTAATTCAGGGTCACTATTTAGTCGGTCTTCTCCAAAAATAAACCCATAGTTTAATCCAGCTCTTAAATTAAAGTGGGCATTATATCTGTAATGAATATTTACCCCCGCTGCAAATTTTAATCTTTGAAAAGGAGACTCCCCCTGAACGAGATCTCCATTATAAGAACAGGTACCAATATTAGCATCCAACAACCATGAACTAAAAGCCTGTCCAACAACAACATTAGACAAAATATAAAAGACAAAAAAAACAAAAAGCTTTTTCATTAAGAAATAAATGAATGATTATAAAGGTACAACAATATTTTTTCAGTGTTTTTGTTTAAGCAATTAAAAAAAGAGTCAAAAATATTTTTGACTCTTTTTAACTATGCTACATACTGGTTTTAGAACCCAGAAGCAACAGTTCATTCACTTGAATTTCTGTGGATTGTTTTTTGTTTCCGCTTTTATCTGCATATTCCTTTGTAATTAGCTTTCCTTCTAAGGCTACTTCTATTCCTTTGCTGAGATACTTTTCAGCAATGTCGGCCAGTTTTCCCCACGCAACAACATTATGCCATTGGGTTTCTTTTACTTTTTCTCCTTTGTTGTTGGTGTACAACTCATTGGTCGCTACTGAAAATTTCACAAGTTTTTTACCAGAATCGGTTGTTTTTATTTCTGGTGATTTACCAAGGTTTCCAATTAATTGGACTTTGTTTCTGATTGAATACATGATTGAATTTTTGATGATTAAATAATTATGAATAAAGAGGCGCCATCTTTATTGCAAATCAAAGGTGATATTCAATGATAAATGTTGTATGGTTTTTTTCGTTTGTTGTTGAAAATAACCGTTTGTAAGCGCTATTTTCCTTTCTTAAAAAAAACAGGATCGTTTATTTTCAAATAAAAAAATGATCAACCAAACAACTATCGTCAAAACCTGCAATCAGTGTAATAAGATAATTAGAGGCAGAACAGATAAAAAATTTTGTAATGATTATTGCAGAAATAGTCATAATAATTTTTTAAAATCTCCGACTAATAATCTTATCAGAAACATAAATAACCAATTGAGCAAAAACCGTCGCATACTTGAATCGTTTCTATCACCAACGGAAACGTATCAAAAAATTAAAAAAGAAAAAATGATTCAAATTGGTTTTTCTTTTCAATATGTTACTATGCAAAAAATTAATAAAAAAGGAACGCCGTATTTTTTCTGTTACGACTATGGATATATTTTATTAGACGATGAATGGTGTATCATAATTAAACTTTTGGAAGAGCTTAGGCGCTAAGCTTTAAAACACCTTGAATGTATTGTTTATTATTAGAAGACAGTTTAACTTGATTCATATCTACTTCTTCTGAAACAGAGTTTTCTATTCTAAGCGCAATATCGTTAAGAGAAGAAATACGCTGAACCATATATGGAATTGTATCTAAGCCGGCTACAAATTTTAATATATAATTGTATATACCTATTAGGTTTCCTGCTAAAACAGTAGCCCCAAACATTTTGGAAGAAATTAATAAAGAAGAGGCGATGACCAATAATACCATAATCTCTATGATTCCAAAATTTATGGCCTCTTTATCAGAAATTTTAATTTGACAGCTTCTTAATTTTTGATAATGTTTTTTTATTTTATCTTTATTTCCAAGCGCAATAATACTTACCTGCTTTTCAAGCTCATCGTTTTTGTTTTTGTTTAAAAGACTCATTTTTTTACCATAGAAATAACTGATAATAATAACCGGCAATAAAATAGCAAAACATACAATCACCACCTTGCCATCATAAAATAATAATAATAAAATAGAGCCAACTAAATTAAAGAGCGCTTCAATTACATAAACAAGATCCGTTTCTAAAAAATCTACCAGCTCGCGAGATAAATTACTGTGTGCGCTCATGATAGAAATATCTGATGATTTATTTCGAAAAGATAAAAACTTTGTAACAAGTGAAGAGTATATGGCCGAATAGGTTCTGGTATCGTACATGTGACGAAACGTACCAATGATAAGCCAACAAAAATGAACACAGCTTAAAATAATTAATCCGGTAAAGCTCCCTTTTATCAAATCATTTACAGCCACCCCAAGAAAAAAAGGACGCAGCAGGGCACCAAGCATCTCGAAAGAAAAAAGAGTATAAGTAATAAGTAGCTTGATTTTATAATCCCGAACAACCGCTTTAATAATTTTAAATCTACTCATAAAAACTGCTTTACAAAATGCAATTTATGACAGATCGAGTTGGCTTTGGTTTAATGTAAATCATCTTCTACTCTTATAGAAATAGAGTTTTTAGGGGTGCCAGTAATGACGCCTCTGCAACCTTCAGACCCACAGCTACATACAAATGTCTCCATTTGTTCATCTAAAAAATGCGCATAATCAAGGGTTAACTCTTCGCCATATTTTATGTTTTTTTTAGCAACTACATTAAGTCCAACATATACCGTATTGGCTTTACAGCTATGATTTTGAGGGGCCCAGTTATTTGGATTTTCGTCCCATAAAATAAAGACCTCCTCACTAATGGGATATGCATATTGACGGAAGACTTTGCGCTCTTCTGCTGACCAGCTCTTTTTTACATGAGATAATGTAACAATTCTTTGGTTAAGTTCTTCTCCAACAAACACACATTCTCCTTCAGTAAGATCTTTTGTTGCATAAATTCCATAACCAGATATGGCATTTCCTTTTCTTATATATTTTTTTTGTTTTGAATTATATCTTACAATACCTTCTTCAATAATCATTGATAGAAAGTCAGGCTGGCCAATATGATTCACTTTTAATATGTGATCTGCAGATCCCTCATAACCATTATTATAAAAAACAGAACAAGTGAAATTACATTCCAAAAAAAACAACTCTTGTTTGTCGTTCATTCTGAAATCCATCCGCGCGTACCCAACTCCGTTAAACCCTTTAAAAATCGAGACTGCTAAATTTTTCAACTGGTTAGATAGTGCGATGTCCCCCACTAAAACATTTGCATCTAAATGCAATTCAGATGTTTTAAGTGCGTAAGTTTTAAAAGAAGACCCGGCTGGAAAAATATATTCTATAGGGTTAAAAGCTATCACACCACTTTTTGATGTATGATCAGCAACCACTAATACAGTAAATTCTCTCCCATCAATATATTCTTCTACTAATACAGGCGCATAGTCATCAATAATAGATGTAATCTTTTGTTTTAAATCAGAATAGGAAAACACTAATGACTTTTCATCAACCCCCAAGCTGTCTCCTGCTTTGCCCGGTTTTACAAAAAGCGGAAATTGTAAATGATTGCAGTTTTTTTCAACCTCTTCTATCTTTTCAATTAAAGCAAAGTTTGGAGTTTTTACTCCCTGAGTATAAGCCACGTATTTCATTAATTCTTTGGAAGGATCATATAGTAAAGAACTGGGACCTGTAAATGGAAGGTTGAGTTGTTCCAGAAAATAAATAACCTCAATAGAAGGTACCTCCCATTCTAAATAACCTTCGCAGAGATTAATAAAAATATCATATCCACAGGTGCTTAATTTTTTTAATTGTTTGTATGTGGTAAGTTTATTTAAAAACACATGATCAACAGTTGCAAGAGGCAACAAATCACTTAGGTTCCTTGCTGGATCATAATGTTGATAGTCTACCGAAGTTGTACTGTAGTCAGGCAGTAACACACATACCTTTGTAATGTTTTTTGATATAGGCAAGCTGTTCATATAATAGCGTTACTCATTTTGATTAAAAATTAGGAAGTAAGTTTTTATGCCTTTCGATGGCTTCTATTAAAATTAAGCGAATAGCTTCTGTATAACTTATGTTTGCAAACTTTAAAATAGCACCAATTGATGTAAAGTTTTCGTCTTCACTTAAGCCACATTGCGCATTCACTTCAAGCACATATAGCTTTCCGTCTGATTTATCCATCCTTACATCAACTCTTGTATATCCTATTCCCTTGCATGACACAAAAGCACCCCAGCTAATTTTTTTAATTTTTTCTATTAACCCACTTGAAACTTTTTGATATTCATAAAAGTTTTCTGAGCGAGGCATTTCGTTTTCTGTTTCATAAATTTCCCAGAGCCTATCAAAAGATAAAAATTTTTCATGCTCGGGCAGCGACTCGTGAAAGACCCTTTCTATGGGATCAAAAATTGTTGCCGTTTCGGGGCTTGTATAAGAACCGATTATAAATACGGTGAATTCGGGACCATTAATAAATCGTTCTAAAATTAATCCATCAACAGTTAGGTTCCATCCCTGATAACCATTAAACAAATCTTCAACAAGCGATGCAAGCTCTTCATTGCTTTCAACAACATTTTTAGTCCCAATGCCCATACTACCTCCAGATACAGAAGGTTTAACAATAACGGTATTTCCAATGGTTTCTTTAAAATTAATATGTTTTGTATTTCTATCATTAATAAAGCACCAAGGTGACGATGAAACTTGGTGTTTGTCAAAAGCCAGCTTCATTGGTTGTTTTGAGGTAGTGATGTTATAAAAGTATTCATCAGATCCAGTATAGATTAGCTGATTTTTTTCTAAACACTTAATTATAGAAACACCCGGAGAGCCATTGGTTTCGTCTCCATCACATAGATTTAAAACAATTGGAAATAAGGAAATGCTGTTTTTTTCTTCAGCAATGGATTGAATGATTTTTTCAAAATTATCCATCGTTACCAATTGCCAAACCCATTCGATTTGTAGAGCACTAAAAACGCGATTGTATTCTTCAATGCTTTGTGAAAAATCATAATAGTAATCGATATGATCACTTGTGGTTTGAATGCTAGGTGCTAGCACCCATACTTTCCATTTTTTATCTTGCAGTAAAACAGGAAGATTCATTAAAAAATTATATGGTTGTAAAGATAGATTCTTGAATAAAAGGAGAAAGTTTATATGTTGAAAGTATAGCTTTATCCATAAGAGCTGCGCCCGCTATTTCATGTATGCATTTTTCGGTTTTACAATTACATTGAAACGTCTGCTTCATTTCTAACTCGGTAGAAGGATAAAAGAAACAAAACTCATTTCCAGGGTAAATATCTTTAATTGCAATTATTTCCATGGCCACTGTATCAAAAAAAACATTTGGTTCGCAGCTGTGGTTTATAAATTGTAAATAGGAAGGAGAAAGGTGAATGTGCTGATTAACATTTATTTGTATAGTTAAATAGTTAGGCGCTTCAACTATTTTTTCTGCCTCGAAAGAACAAATCTTTTCATTTACAGAAAAATTTTTTAATGAGCGAAGCATTTTTTGTTGATTTGTTTTTTGAAGAACCACTTCACAAAAAGAATGCTTACTAATCGTTTGCGCGTTGTAGTTATCCATAATTTTTTAAAAAACTTATTTTTGACAAAACGAATACCATTATGTTTAAGAAAGGTATAAACATTTCATGTTAAAAAAGCAATCAAACTATTGTTTTTCAACTATCTGCACAACGCCAGGATAGTATTTGTATGTTGTGGGTATTCTTTGGAAAGCAGCGTGCCGTTCGCTAGTTCAAGGTCGTTAAAGTCAAACCCCGGTGAAACGGTGCATCCAACAAAGGAGAATTCGGTATCGGCATCTGGTATGCTTGCAAACCAGCTATTGGCCGGAACTACAAACTGGCACACCTCATCGTTTAGAATATTTGGACCAAGCTTTATGGTGTTAAGTTTGCCAGCCTCATCAATAATATATATCAACAAGCGTCCGCCAGCATAGAAATGCCAACATTCGTCAGATTTTATTTTATGAAAAGCCGAGAAGTTTCCCTTTTCTAAAAGGAAAAAAATTGCCGTTGAGAATTGCCTGTCTTCATTAAATCTAACAGGTAGGGCATGTTTAGAAATTGATTCGTTGCTTTTATAAGTCTCTTTGTACCAGCCCCCTTCCGGATGGGGTTGTAAACGATAATAGTCAATAATTTTTTGAGGGGTCATTAGGCGGGAGTTTATAAATCATTAAACTCATAAATGTCGTCTAATTTGGTTCCCGGTTCCATCTCGCAAACCGGCTTAATAATTCCATTGTGTAAGCCGTATACCCAACCATGAAGATGTGGTCGTTGATCATGTTTCCAGGCCTTTTGAATTACAGAAGTTTTGGCAAGATTTAATACTTGTTCTTTAACATTAAGTTCAACAAGTTTGTTGGTTTTTTCCTCTATAGAAGATTCTTTTTCAATTTCTTCTTTATGATTCTGATATAAGTCTTTAACACCCCTTAGCCAGTTGTTAATAATACCTAATGAGTTTTTTTCAATAGCGGCCCTAATGCCACCACAACCATAGTGTCCGCAAACAATAATATGTTTTACTTTTAAAAAATCAACAGCATATTCTAAAACGCTATGAATATTCACATCGGTGTTGGCTACAATATTGGCAATGTTTCGGTGTACAAAAATTTCTCCTGGTTGTGTTCCGGTAATTTTATCTGCGGGTACCCTGCTATCACTACAGCCAATCCATAAAAACTCTGGGGTTTGAATGTGAGATAATCTAGAAAAAAACTCAGGGTCTTTGTTTAATTGTTCCGTAGCCCATTCTTTATTAGCTTTTAATAAGCGTTCGTATGAATTAGTTGGCTCCATTATAAAAAGGTTTATTAAATATTCATTCCTCCGCAAGCGCTAATGGTTTGTCCGGTTACATAGCTACTCAAATTGCTCGCCAAAAACAGACAAACATTGGCAATATCTTCTCCGCTGGCAAATTTTCCTAATGGAATGAGTGATTTATATTTATCGGCTCCATCTCCATCGTTTAAATAGCTGGTCATGTCTGTTTCAACAAAACCGGGAGCAATGGCATTACAACGAACGTTTCTGCTACCCAATTCTTTAGCAATACTTTTTGTAAAACCGATTACACCTGCCTTGCTTGCAGCATAGCTGCTTTGGCCTGCGTTACCCATTTCTCCAATTACACTACTCATGTTAATAATGCTACCATTTTTTGCTTTCATCATGGGTTTGATGACTTGTTTGGTCATATTAAAAACGCTATTAAGGTTTACTTGAATAACGTCGTTCCATTGTTCGGGAGTCATTCTAAGTAAAAGGTTATCTTTAGAAATACCAGCATTGTTGACACAAATATCTATTTGATTAAATTCTGCGATTACTTCGTTTACAAAAGATTCACATGCAACATAATCCGCGGCATTGCTTTTATATGCTTTTGCTTTAACACCGAGCGCATTAAGTTTTTCTACTAGCGCGGCAGCTTTATCTGCACTGCTATCGCTTACATACGAAAATGCGATATGAGCTCCTTGCTCGGCAAATTTTAAAGCAACCGCTTCGCCAATACCTCTTGCAGCGCCAGTAATAATAGCTACTTTTCCTTCTAAAAGTTTCATTTTTTGTTTTGTTTATAAGAGTCTTAAAAATGATTTGTGTTTTTCTCAAGTTAAATCGTAACAATGTCAAAAATACTTAATAGTTGCATGCAAAAGCATGCTTGAATGAGGTGAAAGAAGAAAAACTGAAACAAATAAGGCAATAAATATTATTTACAAGCTAGTAATTTTAGTATAAGGCTAAATATTTTTTAAAAAGCCTTTTCGAATAAATGAATTTAATTACTTTTGCCGTTCATTTAGTTCTTATATACTATTATTTCTACCGGAAAATAAATAGAACAATATTTCTTGAAAAAGAAAGGGCCTATAGCTCAGCCGGTTAGAGCACCTGACTCATAATCAGGGGGTCCCTGGTTCGAGCCCAGGTGGGCCCACAAAAAGCCTGTATTTACTACAGGCTTTTTCTTTTGTTACACAATCTTATAAAGGCAATTCTACCATATGCCAGCTATAAAAAATATCATATTTGATCTTGGAAATGTTTTGCTCGACATAGACTTCAAGAAAGTTACCAGGGCTTTTGAATTATTAGGTATTCAGCATTTTGAAAAACAATATTCTCAATTAGAAGCAAATGAATTATTTCAACAATTAGAAACAGGAAAAATATCCTCCGTAGATTTTTATACCATCATACAAAGTCAGGTTTCCATCAACTTAACAAAAGAAGATATTCAATTAGCATGGAACGCTATTTTATGTGATTTTAGGAAAGAAAGCATGGAATATTTAAAAACATTAACAGAGAAGTATCGTTTATTTTTATTAAGTAACACAAATGCAATTCACCTAGCAGAAATAAATGCCATATTATTAAAGCAAATGGGCGAAAACAATTTATCCAACTATTTTGAAAAAGCGTACTACTCACAAGTTGTTGGAATGAGAAAACCGCATGAAAATATATTTTATCATGTTATGAATGATGCAAAAATAAATCCAATAGAAACACTTTTTGTAGACGATGCCTTTCCAAATATTGCAACAGCAAAAAAACTAGGCTTTGCTACACATTGGTTGCTTCCTGAAGAGAGAGTAGAAAAAGTAATACCCTTACAACTAATCTAAATACAGAATCATTTGCTTTTAAACAATCCGTATTTTACAATACAATAAATAGCACGAACACCATCTTTCCAGTTAATTTTTTTTCCTTCCTGATAAGTACGACCATAATAAGAAATCCCTACTTCATAAATTCTAATATTGGGAATTCTTGAAATTTTACAAGTAACCTCGGGCTCAAAACCAAACTTTTTTTCTTGTAAGGCAAGACCTTTGATAATATCTGTTCTAAATAATTTATAACAGGTTTCCATATCCGTTAAATTCAAATTTGTAAACATGTTAGAAAGAAATGTCAAAAATTTGTTTCCTATAGTATGCCAAAAAAATAGAATTCTATGAGGTTTTCCGCCTATAAAACGACTCCCATATACTACGTCTGCAAAGTTGGTAATAATAGGCTTTAAAAGAATATTATACTCTTCCGGATCGTATTCTAAATCAGCATCTTGAATTACAAGATATTCTCCAGAGGCTTTTGAAATCCCGGTATGTAGCGCTGCACCTTTGCCCATATTAATAATATGTGCATGATATTGAATAGCCAACTCTGGGTGTTGTTGAATGTAGTCTTTCAAAACTGATTCAGTGGCGTCGGTGGAACAATCGTTCACAACAACAATTTCTTTTTCGATGTTATTTAATAATGTTACTGATTTAATTTTGTTTAATATCAAATGAATGGTGCGAGCCTCATTATAAACAGGGATAACAATAGAAAGTTTCGACATGACATGAAGGGTTGATTTGTATTTCGAAAGTACGAAATACTATTTGCCTATAATTAAAAGGAAAGCAATTCTTGTATTTTTTCGTGAAGCCTTGCTTTTGCCATAAATGCTTTTTCAAGTTCTATATTAAAAGGAACAGGCGTGTCTAAACTGGCACATCTCATTACAGGAGCATCTAAATATTGAAAACAATTTTCTGCAATCCACGCTGCAATTTCTCCACCAACACCTCCTATTAAAGTGTCTTCGTGTAGTAATAATACCCTACCGGTTCTTACAACGGCACTTTTAATTGCATTATAATCCAAAGGTAATAGGGTTCTCAAATCAAGAATATCGATATTTATTTCCGGGTGGTTATTTGCATAGTCTTCAGCCCAAATAACACCCATTCCATAGGTAATAATACTCACTTCGTTTCCTTCTCTAATGTGTTTTGCTTTTCCAATTTCGATTTCAAAATATTCGTCTGGCACATTAGATGCAATGCTTCTATAAAGAGCCTTGTGTTCAAAAAATATAACAGGATTAGGATCGTTGATTGCTGCGATTAGCAAACCTTTTGCATCAATAGGAGAAGAAGGGTATACTACTTTCAATCCTGGAGTATGAATAAACCAAGCTTCGTTGCTTTGACTGTGAAATGGACCCGCACCCACTCCCCCTCCGGTTGGCATCCTAATAACCACGTCTGCGTTTTGTCCCCAGCGGTAATGTATTTTCGCTAGGTTATTGATGATTTGATTAAAACCAACGGTTGCAAAATCCGCAAATTGCATTTCCATCATTGATTTATATCCCATTAGGCTTAAGCCCAACGAAGTACCAACAATGGCGCTTTCACACAGGGGTGTATTTCGAATACGTTCTTTCCCAAATTTTTCAACAAAACCCTCGGTTACCTTGAATGCGCCACCATATTCAGCAATGTCTTGTCCCATTAAAACCAGCTCTTCATGTTTTTGAAGAGATTGTTCTAGCGCCTCACTGATTGCAGTAATAAACTTTTTTTCAGATACAGAGCCATTAAAAACAGGTTCGATAGCAGAGCTGTTATCAAGAATAACAAAGCTGTGTGTTTTTTTGGGAGCAAATAAATCTTTCGTTTCTTCCTTGACGTTAGGTATAATTGTTTCTCCTTCAAAACCAATTTTTAGTTCTTCCTCAATATGATTTTTGAGGGTTAGTTTAATTTCGGCGATAGCCCCGTCGGTGATAATTTTTTCTTTTTTTAACCAATCTTCATAATTTTTGATAGGGTCTTTCTTTTCCCATTCATCAAAAAGGTTTTTAGGAACATATTTTACTCCGCTGGCTTCCTCGTGACCGCGCATACGGAAGGTCATGCACTCTATTAGAATTGGCTTTTGATTATTGATACAATATTCGCGCGATTCAATAATAGTTTGATGTACTTCTAAAATATTATTACCATCAATTTGAATTCCTTTCATTCCATATCCGATAGCCTTATCTACCAGACTATTACAGCGATATTGTTCATTCGTGGGTGTGCTTAAACCATATCCATTGTTTTCAATGATAAATATGACCGGTAAATCCCAAACGGCAGCAGTGTTTAATGCTTCATGAAAATCTCCTTCACTGGTGCCACCATCACCCGTAAATGCCACAGAAACCTTTTTTTCTTTTTTTAATTTATGCGCTAGCGCAACTCCATCAGCGATTGCCAATTGGGGCCCTAAATGAGAAATCATGCCACATATGTGATGTTCCGAACTTCCAAAGTGAAAACTTCTTTCTCTTCCTTTGCTATAACCATCTTTATTTCCTTGCCATTGTTTAAATAATTTATTAAGTGGCATATTTCTAGAAGTGAAAACGCCAAGATTTCTATGTAGTGGCATAATCCATTCGTCTGAGTCAAGCGCGGCGGTTACTCCCACGGCAATAGCTTCTTGACCTATTCCGCTAAACCATTTTGAAATTTTTCCTTGGCGGAGCAACACCAACATTTTTTCTTCAATCATTCTTGGAAAAACAATTGCCTTATAAAGCTCAATCAGTTTTTCATTTGAGAGTTTTTTCTTGGAAAAATTCATGTGAGTGTTTTACTGTTATTATTTTTCAAAAAAAGTATAAAATAAATATAGAAAGCAGATTAATAAACCACTAATTCATAAAACTCATCCGGCCGCAAATATTTATTTGCAAGCTCTGTAATTCGTTCGCTAGTTATATTTTTAATTGTATCGATACTATTATAAAAATAATTTTCGTCCAAGTTGTTTATTATAATATTTTTCCATTTTGCCATGATTTGAAAAGGGCCATCTAATTCACCTAAAATACCACCTATCATATAATTTCGTACCAACAATAGTTCGTCATCGGTAACTTTTTCTTCACGTAATATTTTCATTTCTTTATACACTTCTTGAATCGTTGTTTCCGAAACATCTTTTCCCGCCTCGGTACTAATTATCCAAGCGGTTTCTTGCATATGGTTTTGTATGTAACTATAAATACCGTAAGTATATCCTTTGTCTTCTCTAATATTATTCATTAATCTTGATCCAAAAAATCCGCCAAAAAGTGTATTTACCACCATTATTTCTTTAAAATCGGGATGGTGTCGATTAGGAAAAGGTGTGGCTAGTCTAATTGCACCCTGTACAGCGGTGTTGTCGTTTTGAATTCTATATTTTTTTTCAAATGCCGGTGATAAGGTTGCTTTTGGAATAATTATTTCATTTACGGATGTAGAAAGATCTCCAAAAAAACAATTTAAGATGTCGTGAATGTTATCCGGAAGTTTCCCAGAAATAAATATTTTACAATGCCCGTTAATGTAATATTGTTGATAAAATTTTTTACAGGCATCAATCGACAAAGCATCTATGTCTGTTGGATTGGTATATACGCCATAAGGATGAGCGTCTCCGTATACATAACTATCAATAAGTCTTCCGGCTACAAATTCGGCTTTTTGCAGATTAACTTTTAAACGTTGTTTGGCGTTTTGTTGATATACATCTAGTTCATTTTGTGGAAAGGTCGCTTCGGTTATCATTTCTTTAACCACTGGCAATAACTTTTCCATGTGTTTAGTGAGGCCATGTAAAGAAATAACAGATGTTTCATTATAACAAGCCCGGTTACAATATCCTCCATAATAATCAAACGATTCGTTAATTTCAAAAGCGCTTTTATTTAGAGTGCCGTTTTTTAATAAAAAATTTGTTGCTGCAGCAACCCCTTTTTGCAATTCAAAACAATTTCCTGCATAAAAAACCAGCTCCATTTGAAACACCTCTTGTGCGCCTGCATTAATGGAGTAAATGTTTATACCATTGTTTAGTATAGAGTGTTGAAAAGGTTTTAGCGCCAAAGAATAATCAATCGCGTCTTTTATAACAGGTGCTATTTTTCTATTAATCATAATTTAATTATCGCTTAAATAATAAAGTGTGTTGCAGTTGTTCTCGTTGAAAATAATACGACACTCTTTTTGAATTGCCTCTGCAGTTACAGCTTGATATTTAGAAAGTTCTGTATTAATAAGATTGGCGTCACCCAGTAATTCATACATTGCAATACTAGAGGCTCTGTTCATGATACTCATATCTTCAAACGCCATAGCGCTTTCTGCTTTGTTTTTTACCTTTTCCAGTTCTGCGGTTGACACGCCATCTTCTTGAAGTTTTTTTATTTCTTTCATTACGGCACTTTCTGCCATTTTAATATCTACTCCTTTTACTAGTTTTCCTTCAATGGTTATTAAGCCGGCATCGGTACTTCCAAAATGATAGCATTCTATATTACTGAAAAGTTTTTGTTCTTTGACCAGGCTTTGAAACAATCGAGAAGATCCGCCACCGCTTAAAATATCAGAGATAAACTCAGTTGTGTAATAGCGATCATCCATTCTTGGAGAAATATGCCAACATTTATAAAGGGCGTCTAATGGTACTTTTTCAGTTACTTCTAAATGTCTAGCAGCGATTTGTTTTGGCTCGATTGGTAAGTTGCGGTTGTATTTTGTTCCGGCAGGAATATCGCCAAACCACTTTTCAGACAGGGTTTTAATCTGAGAGGTTTCTATGTTTCCTGCCACAACCAGAATGGCATTGCAAGGTGTGTAATGTTTATAGAAAAATGCTTTTACATCATCAAGCGTAGCGTCTTCAACATGTTGTAAAGAGGCGCCAATAGTCATCCATTTGTAAGGATGAGTAGTGTAGGCAAGGTTTCTCATTTTATGCCAAACATCACCATAGGGCTTATTGATATAATGTTCTTTAAATTCTTCGCAAACCACTTTACGTTGTACTTCTAAACTTTTTTTACTGAAAGCCAGACTAAGCATACGATCGCTTTCCAACCAAAAGGCGGTTTCAATATTTTCAGCCGGAAGTTGGCAGTAGTAGTTGGTCAAATCGTTGGTAGTAAAAGCATTGTTTTCTCCACCAGCCAATTGAAGTGGTTCATCATAAGAAGGAATGTTTTTGCTTCCTCCAAACATTAGGTGTTCGAAAAGATGTGCAAAACCTGTTTTTTCTGGATTTTCATCTTTTGCGCCTACATCGTATAAAACATTCATTACGGCCATTGGAGTACTTTTGTCTTCATGAACAAGTACACGCAATCCGTTATCAAGCGTAAATCTATCAAAATGAATCATAACGTAAAGGTACGAGCGTATTGCTTGAGGGAAAAATAATCATTCAAAAAATCCAACCTTATCATTGTAAATTTGTTAAAGATTTAAGAAGGATAGAATTTGTTATAAAAGTTTTAATAAAATAAGAATGGATTATAAGTTATTGCTTGAGAAGGCCATCAATTTTGAATTTCTTACTGTTGAAGAAGGTGTTTTTTTGTTTGAGCATGCGCCTTTAGCAGAATTGATGTATGTAGCCAATGAATTACGTAAGAAACAAGTTCCTCATGGAAAAGTTACCTGGCAAATAGATAGAAATGTAAATACCACAAACGTTTGTATAGCCAATTGTAAGTTTTGTAATTTCTATCGCATACCCGGCCACAAGGATGCATATATTACCGACATTGAAACGTATAAGAAAAAGATCGAAGAAACAATCCGATACGGCGGTGATCAGTTGTTGTTACAAGGTGGCCATCATCCAGAGTTAGGCTTGTCTTTTTATGTAAATCTATTCAAGGAGTTAAAATCGTTGTATCCTAATATTAAGCTTCATACGCTTGGTCCCCCAGAAATTGCACATATTACTAAATTAGAAAAAAGCACACATCGGGAAGTGTTGATGGCATTGAAAGAAGCCGGCATGGATAGTTTACCCGGGGCAGGAGCCGAAATACTAACAGATAGGGTTAGACGATTAATTAGCAAAGGAAAATGTGGAGCTCAAGAGTGGCTAGATATTATGGAGGCTTGCCATCAATTAAATATCACCACTTCTGCTACCATGATGTTTGGTCATGTAGAAACGATAACAGAAAGATTTGAACATTTGGTAAAAATCAGAGAGGTGCAAAGTCGTAAACCTGAAACTGCAAAAGGATTTTTGGCGTTTATCCCATGGACATTTCAAGATGTAGACACGTTATTGGCTAAAATTAGAGGGGTACAAAACCTTACTACTACAGATGAATATATTAGAATGATTGCTATGAGCAGAATTATGTTGCCTAATGTAAAAAACATTCAAGCTAGCTGGTTAACCGTTGGTAAGCCTGTGGCGCAATTGTGTTTACAAGCAGGGGCGAATGATTTCGGAAGTATTATGATCGAAGAAAACGTAGTAAGTGCTGCGGGTGCGCCCCATCGGTTTACAAGCAAAACGATTCAGGAGGCTATCAAAGAAGCAGGCTTTGAACCACAATTAAGAAATCAGCAATATGAATGGAGAGAAATGCCTGCTATGATAGAACAGGTGATTGATTATTAAGTCGAATGATGGAAGATGCTTGAAGTCAGGAAATGGTCCAGGTTTCGTTACCCTTTAATATTTTATCAAGGTTTCCCTTTCCTTTCAAAGCTATTACCTCTTCTATTTGCATTGCCATAACATCTTCGTAACAGGCGCGCTCTGTTTCATAAAAAACACCAAAAGGCCTAGGAAGATGATGTTCAAGTGTAACATCGTCAAACATTCTTACAAGAATCTGTGCTTTGTAGAAATCTTTTTCATCATGTATCCAAAGATCCTCTTTAGATACACCCTCATTTAATTCAACGACTACTGGTTTAAATCCATCTAATTTGATTCCTTTCTGCTGATTAGAACCAAAAACTAACGGAGAGCCGTGTTCGAGAAAAATGGCCTCTTCCATTTTTGTTCCTTTTTCCGTAAAAATTTCAAAAGCGCCGTCGTTGAAGATATTACAATTTTGATAGATTTCCAGGAAAGAGGCTCCTTTATGTGCATTGGAACGCAGCAACATGGCTTGAAGATGTTTTGGGTCTCTGTCCATTGAGCGTGCGATAAAACTTCCATCGGCACCCATAGCCAAAGCTAAAGGATTAAAAGGGTGATCAATGCTTCCATAAGGAGTACTTTTTGTAATCTTTTTTTCTTCAGAAGTTGGAGAGTATTGCCCTTTAGTTAAACCATATATTTGATTGTTGAACAACAGAATATTAACATCAAAATTTCTTCTTAACAAATGAATCGTATGATTTCCGCCAATACTTAATGCATCCCCATCTCCCGTAACAATCCAAACGCTCAATTCTGGTCGTGCTGCTTTTAATCCACTTGCGATGGCGGTGGCTCTACCATGAATACTATGCATTCCAAAAGTGTTCATGTAATAAGGAAATCTGCTACTGCAACCAATCCCAGAAATGATGGCAATATTTTCTCTTGGAATACCAAGGGTGGGCATTACTTTTTGTACTTGTGCCAAAATGGAATAATCGCCGCAGCCGGGACACCAACGCACTTCTTGATCGGTTGAAAAATCTTTTGCAGTTAGGGGTGTTGCCAAATCGTTCATAAACGCAATTTTGAAAACACAAAGGTAAACAATAATAAAAGTAATTGATTAAATCCTTTGATTTTATTGTTGATATACCAATTTTCCGTTGATATAACATTTGATAACTTTTGTAGTCAAGATGTCGGATTCCTTACAATTCATTAAGTCGTGGTTCAACAAAATAAAATCTGCTGATTTGTTTTTTTCTATACTTCCTTTTTCTTTTTCTTCAAAAGCAGCTTTGGCTGCCCATATTGTCATACCTCTGATAGCTTGTTCTTTTGTTAATGCCTGATTGATCTGAAATCCATTTAATGGATACCCTTTAGCGTCTTTTCTTACTACTGCGGCAAAAAAAGTTTTAAAGGGACTAATATCTTCAACAGGAAAATCTGTTCCCAAGGGCATCCAATTATTTTGTTGTAAAAGTTTTTGATAAGCATAAGCTTCCCGAATTCTATTTTCGTTTAAGCGGCTAGCTGCCCAATACATATCGCTAGTGGCATGTGTAGGTTGCACCGAAGGAATGATTTGATACTTATTGAAGTAAATAAGATCGTTTGTATCTACCACTTGAGCGTGTTCAATTCTCCAGCGTTTGTCGTTTTTGTTTCCAAGAGCCTCTGCATATATTTTTAGTATAGTTCTATTACCACTATCTCCTATAGCATGTGTACACATTTGAAAAGATGAGGGAGCTAATTTTTTTGCTATGTTTCTAAAGTGTTCTTCGTTATTTAATAAAAAACCCTTCCACCCTCTTTTGTCTGAATAGTCTTTTAGTAAACAAGCTCCTCTTGAACCCAAGGCGCCATCTGCATATAATTTAAATCCTCCTACATGAAGACTGTTAGTTTTATAAGGTCCTTTTTTTATCCAGCGATCATAGTAATCAGAACTATCGGAGAGCAATGCAAATATTTTTATTTGTAACTGATGGTTGTTTTGTGCCTTTTCAATTAGACCCAACGTATGCTCATCAATACCACAATCATGAACGCCGGTTAGTCCCTGTGAAAAACACTTGAATTGTGTTTGAACAAAATATTGTATTGCTAAACTATCAGAAATAGGAGGGATCATGTGATCTATTAAAGACATGGCATTATCTATTAAAATGCCTGTAAGACTGCCATTTTTTATCTCTATGCTACCTCCATTAATTTTCGTTTGTTCGTTTATGTTAGCCATGTTTAGCGCTACTTGATTTACAAGTGCTGCATGGCCATCTATTCGTTTTAAAAAAACAGGCCTGTTCGGAAATAGGCTGTCAAGAATTTTTTTATCAGGAAATTGTTTTAGGGTCCAATCATTTTGATCCCATCCTGTTCCATAAATCCAATATTGTGGTGCGTTTTTTGCGTAGTTTTTAATTTTTTGAATAACATCTTCAAAAGAGACGGTTCCAAAAAGAGAACATTTCCAACGATCTGTTGAGTAGCCGGTAAAATGACAATGAGCATCAATAAAACCTGGAAAGATAGCAGCTTGCTTAGCGTCTAGAAAATTAACTGCAGTGTAAGTACCCAATATCATATCATTGCTTCCCACCGCCATAATGCTTCCGTTTTTTATAACCATAGCCTCTGCTGTTGAGAATAGGCTATCAACGGTATAGATTTTGGCATGGTGTACGATTAAGTCAGCACTTATTTTTTGTTTACATCCACAAAACAATAAAACAGCCATTAGACAAGATTGAATACTTTTGATTGCTTTCATTTGTGAATTTTTTTCAAAATTAATGCAAAACCCGTCTTGAGATTTTTTAACTTTGAAGAAGATATGTATAGTAAAGAACAGATAACAAGTTTTCAAAAAGAAACAGAGCACTGGTTGACTCAGGCCAAATTATTTATTGAGGAAAAAGACATTGTTAAGCTCATATCGATTATACGCTTTCATGAATATAGATATTATGTTGAAAACGATCCATTAATAAGCGATACGGAATTCGATCAACTTTATAAGATTCTTGAAAAATTCGAAAAAGACCACCCGGGTTTTATTTCTAAAGATTCGCCAACTCAACGTGTGGGAAATTCATTAATAAAAGATTTTCCAAAGACACAGCACCTAGTACCAATGCTATCTTTAGAAAACTCTTATAATGAAGAGGATTTAATTGATTGGGACAGAAAAGCAAAAGAATTGTCGGGTCTATCTGAAATAGAATATACGGTTGAACCAAAATTCGATGGAGCAAGTATTTCATTGGTGTATGAGAATGATATATTAGTAAGAGGTATTACAAGAGGGGACGGAGAAACGGGAGATGATATCACACCTAATATTCGTCAAATTAAATCCATTCCTTTAATGGCAGCGTTTAGTGAACATCATATTCAACAAATAGAAATTAGAGGAGAAATATTGATGAACAAGTCAAATTTTTCCAAATACAATGATAGTTTAATCAAACAAGGGTTGGCGCCACTGGCGAACCCCAGAAATGCGGCTGCTGGATCATTAAGAATAAAAGACACTTCCATTGTTGCCAAAAGAAATCTCGAAGGTTTTTTATATCATGTAAGCTATGTAACATACTCGAAAGAAAAAACCAAAGAGACAATTTTATCGCATGCAGCCATGTTAGAATTATTGTGGAACCTCGGTTTTAAAAGTCCACAAAAAGAACTCAAGGTAGTAAAAGGAATACAAGCGGTTATTGAAACTATTTACAATTTCGAAAAGCAAAGAGATGAGTTACCTTATGAGATTGACGGAATGGTAATTAAAGTGAACAGTTTAGAACTTCAAGAAAAACTAGGCATGACATCGCATCATCCGCGATGGGCTATTGCATATAAGTTTAAAGCAAGGCAAGCCACCAGTAAATTGTTATCAGTAGAGTTTCAAATCGGCAGAACCGGTGCCGTTACGCCGGTTGCAAAAATTGAGCCGGTTCAAGTAGGGGGCGTAACCGTAAGCAGTATTTCTATCCACAATGAAGAATATATAAAAGAGAAGCAGTTAAAAATTGGAGATAGAATACTAATAGAAAGAAGCGGAGATGTAATTCCTCAGATTGTAAAATCATTAATCGATACGAGAGAGGGAAACGAGCAGGAAATCATTTTCCCCAAAAACTGTCCTGCATGTGCACAGCCGTTGTTTAAAAATGAAGAAGAGGCTGTTTGGAGATGTGTAAATATTAATTGTAAAGCACAAATGGTAGAAAGAATCATTCACTTTGTGAGTAAAGACGCTATGGATATCAAAAGTTTTGGCGAAGCCAATGTGAGGAAGTTTTTTGATATGGGGCTGTTAAAAGACATTCCAAGCGTGTATGAATTTGATGTACAAACATTAAATGGAATTGATGGATTTGGAACAAAATCAATCAAGAATTTACAAGAAGCCATTGAAGCCAGCAAAACCCAGCCGTTACATAGATTAATTTATGCATTAGGAATTAGGTATGTCGGAGAAACCACCGCAAAAACATTAGCGCAAAAAATACATTCTGTTTATGATCTTGAACACATGACAGAGGAGCAGCTGCAAGAAATAGACGATGTAGGTGTGAAAGTGGCAAAAAGTATACATGAGTTTTTCCAAAACCCTAATAATCTTCAACAAATAAAAAAACTTGAACAGCTAGGGGTAATAATAGAAGGAAAAAAGCTCGAAAAAATATCGGGAAATTTAAATGGCCAAACCTTTTTGTTTACCGGCACGCTAACACAATGTAAAAGAAATGAGGCCGAATCATTAGTGGAGCAACAAGGGGGAAAGATTTTAGGAGGTGTTAGTAGTAAGTTGCATTATTTAGTTGCCGGGTCGGATGCTGGCAGCAAACTCGAAAAAGCCAAAAAAATACCTAGTATAAAAATCCTTACAGAATCAGAATTTTTGGAATTATTGTCAAAATAATGTTAAAGAGTATTATATTTATAGTAGTTACATAATAAAAAAACTAACTATTAACCAAATCTAACATTAAAAATTTTTAACATGATTAAAAAAATTCCAGGTGAAATTTGGAAACAAATGCAATTTTCGGGATCCAAAAATCTAAAGAAAAAATATGCAGTATCTAATCACGGAAGGGCTGCTAGTTATGTAGATTCTGTTGCAAAAGACGGAAATTTATTAAATGGCTCGGTTACTTCTGGGTATCGTACTTTGAATTTGCATGTTGAAAACGGAAATGGAACCATTTATCTACATAGAGAAATTGCAAAATTATTTTGCAAGAAAAAATCACCTAAGGCAAAGTATGTAATTCATGTAAATCATAAAAAAACCGATAACACCGCTAAAAATTTGAAGTGGGCTACATTAGAAGAGGTTAGCTCACATCAACAAAATAGCCCCCTTAAAATCGCGTATAAAAAACGTCAAGCAGCTCGCACAGTGGGATTAAAATTAACCATCACACAAGTGAAAGCCATTAAGGACACATTAAAAAATCCTAAAAGAAAACTAACCTACAAACAACTTGCCACTAAATATGGCGTAAGCGAGATGACATTGTATCGTATAAAAAGCGGTGAAAACTGGGGAAAGGTAAAATAAGACCCATATCATATTAATAATAGAAAAGGAATCTGTAAATCAGGTTCCTTTTTTTATAAAAATGGCCAGTGATAAAAATCACCGGCCGTGCTTACCTCTGAAACCACAAGAAAAATCTTTATGAGGTTGTATGTATAATATATCGCTCTAATAAGAGCCTGTACTCAAATGTTGTAATTCTTCAAGAAAATAAATGGATTAATGGAATAGTGGATTGCAAAAATAATTTTCTGGACGAGACCTCATAATTTTTTACCAATTATTTTTAAAAAAGTTAAAAATTAAAATAAACTACAGATAAAACTAATAAGTGTTAGTTTTACTAATTTTAATAGTATGGCAAAAATTATTGCAAGTAAAAACGGCACAAAAAAAGATGCTATTATACAAAAAGCGGCGACCCTTTTTAGAGAAAAGGGTTTTGTGGCCAGCTCAATGAGAGAATTGGCTGATAAAATTGGAGTAGAAGCCTCAAGCCTGTATAATCATATTGGATCTAAAAGCGAATTGCTTCAATCGATTTGCTACAAAATTGCTAATGATTTTACGATTCATTTGAATGAGGTGGAGACTCAAAAAGGCAGAACTGCTGAAAAACTAGAACAAATCATTCGGTTTCATATCCATATGATGCTTCATCATTATGATGAATTGTTTGTGGCCAATCACGAATGGAAACAATTACAAGAACCCTATTTGAGTAATTTTCTCAACCAAAGGAAATCGTATGAAAGCAAGCTGGTAGCGATTGTAAAAACAGGGATAGAGTGTAAAGAAATAAAAAAAATAAATCCACATGTTGTGGTGTTAACATTGCTATCGGCTGTGAGAGGATTAGAGTTTTGGCAAAGACATAAAAAAAATATGGATACAAAAGATATTGAAAGCGATATGGTTCAGCATTTATTAAACGGAATAATAAAATAAACATGGCTCACTCATTTCATAAACTTAAGGTTAAACAAAAAATTCAAGAAACACCTGATTGTGTATCCATTGTGTTTGATGTGCCCCAAGATCTACAAGAAACTTTTTTATTTAAAGAAGGCCAAAACATTACCATAAAAAAAACACTAGAAAATGTAGAGTTGAGACGATCCTATTCTATTTGTGCTGCTCCAGCAGAAAAACAACTGAAGGTTGCGGTAAAAAAAGTAGACGGAGGAGTTTTTTCTACCTATGCTAATGATACACTAACCGTAAACGACGTATTAGAGGTAATGCCGCCTACCGGTAAGTTTACGTCTCATCTTGAAAACACTCTTGCCCCCAACTACTTAGCTATTGCTGCGGGAAGCGGGATAACGCCCATTATTTCAATTATTAAACACACGTTACAACAACAATCGAACGCTAAAGTTACATTGTTATACGGAAGTAAAAACCGCGCGTCCATTATCTTCTTTGAAGAATTGGAAGGGCTAAAAAATAAATACATGGATCGATTTTCGCTTATCAATATTTTAAGCAGAGAAAGAACAGACACCGATTTATTGTATGGCCGAATTGATGAAAACAAATTAACGGAACTTTCGAAAATAATTGATTATAAAAAATTTGCCCATGCTTATTTATGTGGTCCTGAAAAAATGATTTTTACAGGCATTGATTTTTTAGAAAAAAAAGGAGTATCTAAAAAAAATATTCATTTTGAATTGTTTGCTACTTCTAATCATTTTTCTGCTAAGCCTACAAAATCAAAAAATATTACAAACGAAGAATTGGGGCCTAAAAGCAATATTACTTTACGGTTAGACGGACGTCAACTTTCTTTTGATTTAGCCTTTAATGGCCAAACCATTTTAGATGCCGCACTTCAGCAAGGCGCCGATTTGCCATATGCCTGTAAAGGAGGTGTTTGTTGTACATGCAAAGCCAAACTATTGGAAGGAAATGTAACAATGGATGTCAATTACGCATTGGAAGAAGAGGAGGTGGCACAGGGATATATTTTAACCTGTCAATCACATCCTACCACAGAAAAAGTGGTTGTTGATTTTGATATTAAGTAATTTAATAAAAATAACAACTACTTATTATTTTTAACGTGATTAAATTATATGGATAGAAGAACCTTTTTAACTGGTGCGAAAGAAAAGAGAAACAATCAATCTTTTAGAACATTATCAGGTATTACTTCATACACAGGCGTTTGGTCGACAGATGAAATTATACATTTATTAAAACGAACTATGTTTGGTGCTAAAAAATCAGACATAGATTTTTTTAGCACGATGACCATGGAGCAATCGGTTGATTATTTATTAAATGTGAGTTCGTTGCAAATAGCCCCCTCCCCACCAATTAAAAACTACAGTCCAACAGAAGATCTTGCGGTAGCAGTGGGAGAAACCTGGGTATATACAAATCCTACAGAGAGTGGCGTAATGGGAGAAAGAAGATCATCTTTAAAGAGTTGGTGGGTTGGACAAATGATTAATCAGGAAAGGAATATTCTTGAAAAGTTAACACTCATGTGGCACAATCATTTTGTAATTGAAATGGAGATGGTTGGGAACGCTATATATTGCTATCAAAATAACGCGATTCTTCGTAAAAATGCGCTTGGTAATTTTAAACAATTTGTGAAAGATATTACTTTAGATACGGGAATGCTTAAGTATCTAAATAATTATCTCAACACTAAATCTGCTCCCGATGAAAACTATGCCCGTGAATTACAAGAATTATTTACTATAGGAAAAGGTTTTGATAATGCAACACCGCCATATAGTGAAGACGATGTAAAGAATGCAGCAAAAGTTTTAACAGGATGGATGATTGATGATGTTAATAACACGTATTTCTTTAAATCAACGAGACACGACACCACCAACAAGCAATTTTCTGCATATTATAATAACACAATAATATCAGGGCGAACGCTACAAGATGGAGCATTAGAACTAGATGATTTATTAACTATGATTTTTAATAAAGAAGATGTTTCTTTAAACATTTGTCGAAAAATATATCGTTGGTTTGTATATTATGATATTGATGCCGCAACAGAATTAAATGTAATAGAACCGCTAGCACAAATTTTCAGAACAAGTAATTATGAAATAAAACCAGTCTTATTAGCACTTTTTAAAAGTGAACACTTTTTTGATGTGGTAAATAGAGGTTGTCTAATAAAAAGCCCCGTGGATGTAGTTGTAGCACTTTGTAGAGAGTTTAATGTAGTATTTCCAGATGTTACAGATTTTGATGCTAACTATAAGATGTGGGATTGGTTACATTCTTGTTGTACAAGTTTACAACAAGAACCAGGAGACCCCCCTAATGTTGCTGGCTGGCCAGCCTATTATCAAACGCCTCAGTTTCACCAAATTTGGATTAATTCAGACACGCTTCCAAAAAGAAATATTTTTTGTGATACTATGATTTCCAGCGGGTATACAAAAAATGGAACAACGATAGTTATCGATGCTACTGCATTTACAGCAACTTTAACTGATCCTGCTAATCCAAATGCATTAATAAACGATGCCATTACATTTCTATTAAGAATACCTATCAGCCAAACATCGAAAGACCAGTTAAAAACAGATATACTTTTGGGAGGCCAAGCAACAGATGATTATTGGACAACAGCCTGGAATACGTTTATTATTAATCCGGGAAATGCAACCAATACTAATATTGTAAAAACGAAACTAAAAAACCTATATCAATACATATTAAGGTTGCCAGAATATCAACTGGCTTAATTTATTAAATTATCTGAATGAATAGAAGAGATTTTCTTGGAAAGGCTTTGACAACAGCAGCGATTCCTGCAGTTATTGGTGGCTTCTCATTAAGAGGCTTTGCTGCTAATTCACTTTTGCAGAGAGTTTTGTCAAGCGCTCCTCCAATGAATGATCATGTGTTGGTAATGGTTAAATTAACCGGAGGAAATGATGGATTAAATACGGTAATACCAATTGATGTGTATTCAAATTATTTTAATGCACGTTCAAACATTGCTATTCCTGAAAACAGAATATTGTCATTGAATGGAATTAGCGCTATGGGCTTACATCCTTCGATGACTGGCATGCAAACCATGTTTAATGAAGGAAACTTAGGAATCATACAGGCAGTAAGTTATCCTAATCCAAATTTTTCACACTTTCGCGCAACTGATATTTGGATGAGCGGGTCAAATAGCGATGATGTATTAACAAGTGGAATTGCTGGAAGATATTTAGATTATGAATTCAATGGGTTTCCAAATGGCTATCCCAACAACATTATGCCCGATCCTTTAGCTATTCAAATAGGCTCGATTTCTTCATTAGCCCTGCAGGGGCCAACTGTAAACATGGGGATGAGCATTAGCGACCCTACTAATTTTTATAATTTTATAAATGGAGTAGAAGACCCTCTTCCTATTAACAATGCCGGAAAAGAACTTTCTTATGTTCGCTCAGTAGTAAAACAAACGCAACAATATTCAACAGTAATAAAAAATGCCGCTTTAAACGTCACTCAACAATCTTCATACCCATCAAATAATTCTTTAGCGGCTCAATTAAAAATTGTCGCACGTTTAGTAAAAGGAGGATTAAAAACCAGAGTATATATTGTAGAGCACAAAGGTTTTGATACCCACTCCTTACAAACCGATCTTACAGATACCACCATTGGAACACACGCAAATTTATTATCTAATTTAAGTGAGGCTATTAAAGCATTTCAAGACGATTTAAGTTTTTTGCAAATAGAAGACAAGGTAATCGGGATGACATTCTCTGAGTTTGGCAGAAGAATCAAAAGTAATAGTAGTGGAGGAACCGATCATGGCGTAGCAGCGCCTCTTTTTATTTTTGGCAAAAAAGCCAACGCGCTTGTTTTAGGAACATCGCCCAACATTCCTGTAAATGTTACAGATAATGACAATGTAGCCATGCAATATGATTTTAGAAGCGTGTATTCGTCATTGTTACAACAATGGTTGTGTGTTAGGCCTACAGATATTCAAGAAATTATGCTTCAAAATTTTGAAAATCTTCCAATCATAGAATCTCTCTCTTGTAATACTACAACGTATGTATTTAACGGGAATGGCTATTGGTCTAATTCTTCAAATTGGGTTGATGGTATAATTCCCCCAACAAATGTTTTTGGAAATGCTGAAATTATTATAGAACCTCAAGTAGGTGGACAATGTATTTTAGATAGATCAATTATTCAAACGGTTTCAAATGGCGCAAGTATAATTGTAAAATCTCAAAAAACTTTTGTTATTGAAGGGGGTTTTATTCAAAATTAAAAAGAAGTGTATTTAAGGCATTAAATTCCAGAACAAGAGCAAAATTATTATTTCCAAAACTCAATTCCCCTAAGCTTGTTTAGGTATATGTAATTCAATGTTTGTTGATATTCGCATTGTAGTTTAGATAATGCCGCCTTTTGAACTGCGGTAGAAGCAGCTACCACATCTAAATAAGTGGCAATTCCATTTTGATATTTTAATGCAATGATTTGTTCTGCTTTATCGGCGGAGGCTATTTGACTTTCTGTATTTTTTATTTTTAAAGCATTGATTTCTATATCACTCAAAATATCTTTAATGTCTTTATTGTTCTTGTTTTCAAAGCTTTGCGTGGCAAGTTCACTTTGTTTGATAATACTTTGTTGAACTTTGAGTTGTTGTTTGGTTTTTCCAAAAAGATCCAAGGGCAACATAAATGAAACCCCTCCATAATAATTGAATCTCATATCATTTACATCAGGAACGAATCCATTTTTATAACCCCCCGCCCCATGTAAACCAACACTTGGCCTGCTTTTAGTTTTAATAATGAATAATTCTTTTTGTGCTAAAATGGTTTTATCCGAAAGCAGTAAAAAATCTGGATTGGCAAGAGCTTTTGTACTGTCTATTTGACTGTTGTTTATATCGGCGCTATTAAAATCGAAATTATTGCCAACAATTGTTTTGAATCCGCTAGTGTATTCTAGTAGATTGATTTGTTTTTGTAATTGGCTTAATAAGTCTAATTTTTTATTTCTTTCAGCGTCTAAGGTAGATTGAAGAGTAAGGGCATCAATTTTATAACTCTCCCCATTCAAAATTTTATTATCTACAACTTTTTTATTTTGTTGAAGATAACTGATCACACTGTCTTGAACTAAAATCGATTTTTTTAGATACACAATCGAATAATATATGGACGCTACTTGTTGTGCAAGCTGCATTTGAGCTGCTGCCGTATTATGTTTCGCATTTTGAATTTCGAATTTCGATTTCTCAATGGAAGCTTTCAGTCTTCCAAAGTCAACTATAGTATAGTTTGTGTTGATAGAAGAGTTGAAGCTATTTACCGGCGCAAATTGAATTTCATTTCCATTAATAGGGAAAGAAATTTTAGGCATCATATAATTATAAGTACCCGTAACAGAAAAATCTGGTAGTTTATTCATTTCTACCATTTTTAATTTTTCTTCTGCTGTTTTCTCCGCATTCAACGACTCCTTTATAGCAGGAAAATAGTTAAAAGAAGCTTCAATAATTTTATTTAGCTCACTATTTGAGGCCGTTTGTGAAAACGCAAAGCCGTTTATTAATAAAATATATCCAATAAGTAGGATTGTCTTTTTCATAAAAAATAAATTTTACATTTAATGAGATTCTGCTGCAGCCTTCATAGATTGTTGTATTTCTGTAGCAGATTTTTTCTTTACTCTTAAAAACCCAACTAATGGAATTACCAATAAAAAGAAAACACCTACCAATCTGAATGCATCAAGATAGCTTAAAAAATAAGCTTGCTTTTCAACTGCCATATTTATACTTGCATACGCCTTGGTGGTAGCATTGGCCAGATCTCCTGTTTTTGCTGCAATTCCTTGTGAAATACTATTAATTCGCTCGTTTAATAAAGAAGAACCACTAGGCATTGTGCTAACTAGATCGCTTCTATGCTGAGCGTATCTTGATGATACATAATTATTAGCTACGGCAATACCAAAAGCTCCTCCAAGTTGGCGAATCATATTGTTTAAAGAAATGGCCGTAGGATAATCTTTAGGCTCTAATCCGGCAACCGCCTGATTAATTAGAGGGAGCTGACACAAAGAAATGCCCACCGCTCTAATCACCAAAGGGAAAAAGAAATCGCTTTTTCCAACATCCGGACTTACGTTCGCACTTAAAAAAGCATACACTGCAAATAAAATAAAACCAATAAAAATAAGGGGTACAGGGGTAACTCCTTTGCTCATCATTTTACCAATAAATGGGGCAAGTATAACAGCTGCCATTGTGGGTAACAAAAGAGCGTTTCCGGTTTCAAAGGCATTAAAACCCAGAACACGTTGTGCCAAAACAGGAAAAATAAAAACAGAAGTATAGAGTCCAAATCCAGAAACAAATGTAAAAATGGTTGTGAAGGCCAAGTTTCTATTTCCTAATAACTTAAGATTTACTGCGGGTTGTTTGATATTGAGTTCGTAAATAATGAAAGTAGTTAATCCTACTACAGCAATAATAGCGCAAGTTCGAATGTATTCACTGCTTAACCAATCTTCTGCTTCTCCTCTTTCCAAAACAAATTGTAAACAGCCTATTCCCGCCATTAATAACAAGATTCCGGTATAATCTATTTTGATATTGTTTTTATTTTTTCCTTCATTTGGTTTTTTGTCTACAAACGTAAAGGCTAATAGCGCTGCAATGATTCCTACAGGAATATTAATCATGAATATTAATGGCCAAGATGAATGATCAATAATATAACCGCCTAATGTAGGTCCTAATGTTGGCCCAAGAATGAGTCCCATACCAAATAAACCCGCGGCAATCCCTCTGTCTTTTGGTTCAAATGCATCAAACAATATTGCTTGTGAGGTTGATAAAAGGGCTCCTCCGCCTACTCCTTGAATAAATCGCCACACAATGAGTTCTACTAATGTGTTGGATTGTCCACACATATAAGAAGCAACTGTAAAGATGATCATTGAAACAATGTAGTAGTTTTTTCTTCCAAAGTACTCTGCCAAAAATCCAGTTAAGGGAATAATAATCACATTTGCTATCGCATACGAAGTAATGACCCAGCTTACGTCTTCAATACTTACACCCAAACTACCGCTCATTTCGCTTAGCGCAACGTTGACAATAGAAGTATCAATAAGCTCCATTACGGCTGCCGTAACGGTGGTAATCACAATAATAGCTCTCGCAATTCCTTTGGGTGTAGTAGCCATCAGAGATTAATTAATTGCTGCACTAACAAATACGCTTAATCCAGCACGCAGAATAGATTTATATTTTTCTATCTGATTGATTTTTATTTTTACGGGTACGCGTTGTGTAACTTTCACGAAGTTGCCACTGGCATTATCTGGAGGAAGCAAAGCAAATTTTGCACCTGTAGCGTCGCTGATGGTTTCGATGGTTCCAGTGATGATTTCATCCGGATAAGCGTCTACTCTAAGATCTACTTGTTTTCCAACAAAAAGATTTTTAAGTTGATTTTCTTTGAAGTTAGCAGTAACCCAATACAAACTATCGTTCACAATTGAGAATAAAGGTGTTCCTGCTTGAACAAATTGTCCGACTGTAATATTTTTCTTTCCAATTTTTCCAGATGCTGGTGCTGTAACGGTTGTGTAAGAAAGTTTTAATTTGATTTCGTTGATTTTGGCTTGCTTTACTAATAATGCCGCTTCATTTTTTTTGATAACAGATTCTAATACCGGAATTTTACTTTGCGCGGCAGTTAAATCATTTTGATTGTTTTCAACTAGTTTTTGTGCCGACAAACTATTGAATTTGCTATCGTCTAGTTGCTTTTGAGTAATCGCTTCTCCTGCAAA
>CANGEW010000006.1 GCA_947452965.1 Chitinophagaceae bacterium
TTGAACCGTTGCAAGAGGGATTTTGGCATTAACGGTCGCCCTGCCAAAAAACATTTTGCAACTTGTGACGTTGACGCGTCATGAACAACGACAACTAATTGATAATCAGTAAAATAGTATATGCGGTGTGAGTACCTCTCTCTCCGCCAATCATTAGCAAAGCCCACTTTTTTGTGGGTTTTTTGTTTTAATGGACTTGATTTTAACCAGCTCAAAAAGAAGAAATGAATAAGTACTTTTATTTTAAGGTGACTTTTATATCAGTTAGTGTTGGTCTATTTGCAGGATTACTGGTTTACGGATTGTTTGACATTGATTTTTATAATCAATCTTCCATTGTCAATTTAATAATAAGATCATTGGTCATTTCTTTTATTACCGGAGCAAGTTTGGGTGTACTAAATATGTTTTTTCAAGTTGGTGATTTTCATAAAAAAGACAATCGTTAAGAATATTGGCATTGGTTTTCCGTTGAGATTAATTGCTACTTTTGTAATTCATGAAACAACTCGCTTCACTAAACAAGTATTTTTGGAAATACAAACATCTTTTTTTAACAGGTATACTTTTTATTTTCCTTAGTAATTATTTTAGAATTTTAGCTCCTCAAATTACTAGCTACATTGTCAATAATGTTATTGTTTCCTTGCAAAATGGCAATAGTCCGATTCGTCATTCTATCTCTACTGCAAGTGATCAACATATATTCATAACATACATCACACATCAGTTGTCTTCACTTTCTTTTGAACACAAAATTTTATATGCTGGCATTCTTTTGTTCATCATTGCAATTATTAGTGGTTTATTTATGTTTTTAATGCGTCAAACCATTATTGTAATGAGTCGACATATTGAGTATGAACAAAAAAATGAAATTTATCAACATTACCAAATGTTAGATATCTCATTTTACAAAAAACATGCTACTGGTGATTTGATGAATCGTATTTCTGAAGATGTGAGCAGAGTTCGAATGTATACAGGTCCGGCTATCATGTATTTTATTAACTTGGCAGCGGTGATTGGATTTAGTATTTATTTTATGGTTCAGTCTGACTTAACCCTTGCATTAGTTGCGCTTTGTCCATTGCCAATACTTGCACTCATCATCTATTTTGTCAACTCATTGATTAATAAAAAAAGCGAAAAAATACAATCCACCTTAAGTGATTTAACATCCAATGCTCAAGAATCTTATTCTGGAATTCGAGTAATAAAATCATTTGCCCAAGAGTCTTCAATGATTCATTATTTCAAAAAATGCAGTGAGGATTATAAAATTCAATCTATGAGTTTGGCGAGAACAGAGGCAATCTATTTTCCAAGCATGGGTTTAATAATTGGGCTTAGTACTTTAATTACCATTATGGTTGGCTGTTTTGAAGTAGTCAATAATGTACCTGGAGCATCTGTTGGAAAAATAGCTGAATTTGTGTTATATATACAAATGCTAACCTTCCCCGTAAGTGCAATTGGTTGGACGGCAAGTATGACGCAAAGGGCCGTTGCCTCTCAAAAAAGAATTAATGAATTTCTGAAAACTACTCCCAAAATAATTAATCCAATAACTCCTAAAAAAATTGAATTTACTGGAAATATTATTTTTGATAACGTTAATTTTTCTTACGTTGATACCAATATCCATGCCATAAAAAATGTAAATATCATAATAAAGAAAGGAGAAAAAATAGCTATTGTTGGTAAAACTGGTTGTGGAAAAACAACCTTTGCTCAACTATTATTAAGAATGTATGATGCAGATAATGGGATGATTAAACTGGATAATGTACCTATTCAGGATTTGTCTTTGACGGATTTAAGAAATTCTATTACATATGTTTCCCAAGAGGTTTTTTTATTTAGTGACACCATTTTTAATAACATAATTTTTGGCGATCAAAATGCAAGTATCGATGAAGTCATAAAAGCCACGAAAGATGCATGTATTTATGATGAAATCATGTCATTCCCAGACCAATTTAATACTTTAATAGGAGAGAGAGGTATCACCTTAAGCGGAGGTCAAAAACAGCGTATCTCGATAGCTAGAGCAATGATAAAAAAGAATAACATTGTTTTATTTGATGATTGCTTAAGTGCAGTTGATGCGAAAACTGAAAATATTATCTTACAAAATTTGAATTTTTACTTACAAAACAAAACGTCAATTGTCATTACTCATAGAATTTTCAATCTCTTGCATTTTGATAAAATTATAGTCTTAGACAATGGATCGATATTGGAATCGGGGACACATCAAGAACTAATCAGTCAAAATGGAATATATTTTAATATGTATAATCAACAGCAACAATCAATAAGGGAGTAAATCAACAACCTCTTTAGATGTTGGTATAATTAACCTCAATTATTTTGTTATATCAAAAACAAATTTATCTTTGCTAGGCAAATTTTTAAAAATTAAATAAAAAACGGTGGCATACGAAAACAACGACAAGAAAATGGAAAGCGTTTACAGTGTAAGAGTGAAAGCTGGAAAACGTAGAACTTACTTCTTTGATGTAAGAGAAACTAGAGGAAGTGACTTTTATGTTACAATTACAGAAAGCAGAAAACGTTTTGATTCTGACGGATATGATCGTCACAAAATCTTTCTGTATAAAGAGGATTTTAACAAGTTTATGAAAGGGTTAAATGAAACTGTAGACCATGTTAAAACAGAATTGATGCCTGATTTTGATTTTGATGCATTTAACCATGATACTCCTTATGAAGGAGATGAACAACAAGATTCTTCTGGATCAATGTCATCAGATAATGCACCATCTGTATCACCCTCGCAAAATGAACAATCTTCAGAAGATAATGCAAGTAACGAAGAAGTAGACAAATGGTAAATATATCATAAACTGACTATCATTAAAAAAGCCTTCAACTGAAGGCTTTTTTAATGATTATAAGCATTGTTGTGTTTTCTGAAACCTAATTTCTCATCTTTTTATAGGCATTGATTAGTCCATTTGTAGAACTATCATGCGAATGAATCGAATCATCATTTGATAATTCTAAAAGAATGTTATTAGCCAAAACTTTTCCTAATTCAACACCCCATTGATCAAAACTGAATATGTTCCAAATTATTCCCTGTACAAATATTTTATGTTCGTACAGAGCAATTAATTGCCCTAATGAATAAGGGGTTAGTTTTTTTATTAAAATAGAATTACTTGGACGATTCCCTTCAAATACTCTATATGGATTTGTATGAGTGTTGCCTTTCATCAACGCCTCAGTTTGAGCAAAAAAGTTACTGATTAATAATGTTTGATGATTACCCGTTGAATGATGTGATTGAGCTGTTGCAATAAAATCACAGGCTACTTTTTGAGTACCTTGGTGAATTAATTGATAAAAGGCATGCTGTCCATTGGTGCCAGGCTCTCCCCAAATAATTGGACCTGTTTGGTAATTAATTTCTTGTTCGTTTCTGTCAATACTTTTACCATTACTTTCCATGTTTGCTTGTTGTAAATAGGCAGGGAAACGATGTAAATATTGATCGTATGGTAAAATGGCTTCTGTTGGTATATTTAAAAAATTTCTATTCCAGATTCCAACTAATGCCATCATAATTGGAATGTTTTCATGTATGGGAGCATTTTTAAAATGAAGGTCAATAGAATGAGCACCTCTTAACATTTCTTCGAATTTATCGTATCCAATAGTTAGTGCAACAGAAAGTCCAATTGAACTCCAAAGGCTATATCTACCTCCAACCCAATCCCAAAATTCAAACATGTTCTCAATTGCGATTCCAAAATCATTTACTGCTTTTTGATTGGTGCTAATCGCAACAAAATGTGAAGAGATGTCCTTTGCATTCCCACCATTATTTAGAAACCATTCTTTTGCTGTATTGGCATTCGCCATGGTTTCTTGAGTGGTAAATGTTTTGCTGGCTATTATGAATAATGTTTCTTCTGCCGATATTTTATGAAGTACTTCAAGAATATGAGAAGCATCTACATTGCTTACAAAATATGCCTGTATGTTTTCTAACTTATAGGGTTGTAAAGCTTCTGTTACCATAACGGGTCCGAGATCACTGCCACCAATGCCAATATTTACGATATTCTTGATGTTTTTTCCGCTATATCCTTTCCATTCACCTTCATGTACACGTTTACAAAAGCTATTCATTTTGTTTAAAACAGCTTTAATTTGATGCAAGATATCAATGTCTTCTACCTTGATTGATTGACTCGTAAAATCTCTTAAAGCAGTGTGAAGTACGGCTCGGTTTTCAGTCTGATTGATTTTACTTCCATTAAACATTTCCTGTATGGCATCTTTTACAAAGCAATCTTCTGATAGATCTATCAATAATTCAACTGTTCTTTCGGTGATTAAATTCTTAGAAAAATCAAATAATATATCACCTACACAGAGAGCATATTTATTAAATCGTTCAGAATCCAACTCAAATAGGTGCTGAATCGTATTGTTTTCAATATTCGAGTAGTGCTCCTGTAATAATTTCCAAGATGGGGTAGTCGTTGGGTTAATTTTGGGGAACATGTTTTTATTATTAATAAAGAATGATTTTTTATAATGTATTGATTATCAGCCAGATGTATGTATTTTTTTTATTTCAAAATCTAAATAAAATTAAAGAAAATGATTTTATTCAATTTTATCAACCATTCAATAGACTGATTCTAGTTACAAATTACTAATAATTCTATTAGAAACTTGCAATTGACTATTTTATAAACTAATTTCGCATTGCTTTTTAAATCCCTTCTTCCTTCTGAAAATCCTCTTTTATTTAATTCTTTACCCAACGATCAACTCAAAAAATTAAAGTTGATATCAAGACTATGGTTATTAGCAAATTTGTGAAACAGTGGATTGCATCAAAAAATAATTTTTTTTTGAAATGTGTTTTATTGTTTTTTGTTCTGCAATATTCGCCATTTTTGAATGCTCAAATTTCTTTAAGAGCTTACTCTACATCTTCAACTCTATCTACTACAAATGTAACAATTGTAAAACCAACTGGAACAGTTGCAGGGGATGTAATGATTGTGAATATTGCAACCAACGGAAACAATATGGATCCTTCACTCAGTGGCTGGTCATTGGTTGGAAGTCAATCAAGTTTGGGAGGAAGCAATAATCGACATGCTGTTATTTTATATAAGGTTGCTACAAATTCTGAAGCTTCTAGTTATACTTTTTCACTTGGATCTGGTGCCTCGGGTGTAGCTGCAGGTATGATGAGTTTTTCTGGTGTCGATACTTCAGGTGGTTCACCTTTTGATTATACCGGTTCTTTCGCAACGGGTAATGATAAAATACCAACAGCCAATTCAATTTCAACTTCTATTGCTAATGCTGCTGTTATCATGTTTACTCAAATTGCAGGTGGTACTGGCGCTTTTTCTTCATGGACTGCAACCTCACCTTCAACATTAACTGAAATATATGATGTTGCTGGAACAAATACTCAAGTAGCAGCGGCATGGTCATTAAAATCATCATTAGGCAATACTGGAAGTGGAATAAATAGTATTACAAATAATAAAACTTGGGGTGCAATCTTATTAGCTTTAAAACCTTGTCTGCCAACTGTCACCAGTCAACCTAATTCTTTAGTTACAGTGTGTGAAGGAGGAAGTTTTACCCTTAGCGCAGTAATTTCTGGTGCAACAAGTTATCAATGGAAAAAAAACGGGAACACGATTACTGGTGCTACAGCATCAAGTTTAACATTAAATAATCTTAGTTTAGCTGACTCCGGAAAATATACATTAATAGGGACTAGCAATTGTGGGTCTACAATTGTTACAGATTCATCCGTTGTTAAAATTATTTCGTTACCTACCGTATCAATCACTTCAGACTATTGTGCAGTTGCCGGCAAAGTTAGATTAAAAGCTGTACCTTCTCCGACTGGGACATACACATATTCATGGTCTAATGGAACTACGAAAGACACTACTTCAGTGGATTTAGCTGGCTCTTATTCTGTAACGGTTACCAATTCATCTGGTTGTCAGGCATCTACTATTTTACCCGTTTCAATTGAATATGCGGTGAACGGAAATTTTGAACAAGGAAACACCGGCTTTACTACTCCTTTTTTAGGTACACAACATTATTTATATGTTGTAGATACTCCTAATTATCAAAGAGAATTATATCCGGAAGGGTATTATGCAGTTGATACCAATGCAAATAATCTTCACAATAATTTTTGGGGACATGATCATACTTCTGGCAATGGAAAGTTCATGATTGTGAATGGTTTTCCTGGTGTGCAGCCTATTGTTTGGCAAGAAACAATCAATGTAACTCCTAACACCACTTATTATTTTTCTGCTTGGGCAATGAGTTTAAATAGTTCAGGCAATTACGCTTCTCTTAAATTTAGTATTAATGGTGCACAAGTTGGCACAACAGCTGTGTTATCTTCACATGGCACTACTAGTTCTGCTGCCGACAATTGGACTAGATTTTATGCTACGTGGAATTCAGGTAGTGCGACTACTGCTACATGTTCAATAGTGGATTTACAAACTGCAACCGGTGGAAATGATTTTGGGATTGATGATATTTCAATAAGTACTTTAGCCCCATTTGTATCGTTGTCGTCGGATTCAAGTACCACTCAACAATCAGTTTGTCAAAATTCGCCTATTTCAACAATTAATTTTGTTATAGGGTCTGGCGGTTCTCCAATAGTTACTGGTTTGCCAAATGGCGTTTCGTATACATATAATGGTTATAATTTAGTCATAAGCGGAAGGCCAACATCTACGGGCACTTATAATTTTTCAGTATCTACATCAGGTTGTTCAATTTTTTCAATAACGGGAAAAATTATTGTTAATCCCGTTACTTGGACGGGTAGTGTCAATTCAGATTGGGATAATATATCTAATTGGTGTGGGAGTGTGCCCACTTTCTCTACTAATGTTATTATACCATCAGGGGTTGTTAATGCCCCTCTCATTAGTAATAATGCCAACACTAATACTATTACAATTAACGCGGGGGCTTCACTTTCTATTGGACTAAATGGAACATTGTCTTTAAAAGGTGATTTTATTAATAATGGCTCGGTGCAGAATAACGGTGAAATTGAATTGGTTGGCAATGCCACTCAATCTTTTCCTGGGAGTGGTAGTTTTACAAGCTTTGATCAATTAGTAATTAATAAATCTGCTGGAAGTGTTGTGTTAAATAATTCAATCAGTATTTACAAGCTTCTGGGGCTTACTAATGGAACTCTAGATTTAAATAATTACGATATTACGTTGAAGTCAAACGCAAATGCAACCGCTTCAATCGGGAATATTCCATCAACTGCAAGCATCTTATATGGAACAGGTAGATTTGTTGTTGAAAGATATATCCCAACAGGAACCAATGTGGGTCAACATGGAAAGTCATGGCAATTTTTAAGCGTGCCAACAAATGGAACACAAACGGTTAAACAAGCTTGGCAAGAAAATGCAGCGTTTCCCAATCACAATTCGAATAATGGCTATGGCATTCAAATAACAAGTAATTTATCAAATGCTTTATCATTAGGTTTTGATGTGAAAACAACCACACCCTCCATGAAAACTTATGATGCATCAATTCATAATTTTGTGGGTATACCTAATACAAATACTTATCCCATTAAAAACAGTTTGGGCTACATGGTTTTTATAAGAGGTAATCGAAATGATACAAGTTATTTGCAGCCAGCTGAGCCTACCACGTTAAGATCTAGAGGCACTATTTTTTTAAGAGGCGCTGAAGCTCCTCCGGTTAGTACAATTGCTTCAGGTAAATATCAATCTATTGGTAATCCGTATGCGTCTGCTATTGATTTCTCAAATACTACAGGTGTTCAATTTGATCGAACAGCTATTGACAATGCTTTTTATGTTTGGGATCCTACTTTGGCGGGTTCCTATAATTATGGTGGATATCAAACCATTAGTTCAGCCAATAACTGGCGACCTGTTCCAGGAAATACCATTAACTATGCTTCTGGCATATCAAATCCAAAAATCCAATCTGGACAAGCTTTCTTTATGCATGCAACAGGAGCCGGGGGGACAGTTACATTTACCGAAGATGCAAAAGTAAATGGAAGTAAAATGGCTATGAGAGGATCTTCAAATGATTCATCGATAAATGCAAAACAATTTTTTGATGTTAAACTACTCGCATTAGTAAATGGTGAATCAAAAATTGCAGATGGTGTTGCATTGGTTATCAGTCATGAATTCGCTAATAACAATGCATCCAATGCGCCAAAATTATTAAACAATGGTGAGAATTTATCGATAAATAAAGAGGGCTCTTTGCTTTCAATCCAGGCAAATGGAGAACTCCATGTAAATGACACAGTATTTTTAAATACCAGTAATCTCAGATTATCAAATTATCAATTGGTATTCATTCCCGAAAATTTTTCAGACTCTAATTTGGTTCCATATTTAGTAGACAAAAATTTGAATACATCAACTGAGCTATCACTAACAGATACTTCAATTATTAATTTTTCTAATACTTCTAACAATACAAATGATAGATTTTTCATTGTATTTAAACCCGGCTTTATTCTCCCGATTTCAAATTTTCATTTAGATGGTCAAAGAGAAAAAAATAATACTATTTTACTACAATGGGAATCACTAGAAGATGCTGTTTCTTATCAATTGGAAAGAAGTTATGATGGTAAAAAATTTGAAAGTATTCACGAACTTCCGAACTTTAAAAAAACATTTGATTATAATGATACAACAGAAAATAATGGCATAATATATTACAGAGTTAAGGCATTCTATTCAAATGGTTCATATTTGTATAGTAATATAAAAACTATTACAGGTACTCAGTTTAAACTAGAAATGTCTGTTTACCCTAATCCCGTCATAGATCAATTAGTAAAAGTTTCGTTCTCTAATATAGTAAATGACAAACTCAGCGTAAAGATTATAGCACAAAATGGTAAAGTTATTTATAATAGCTATCATAAGGTTTTGAACGGGCACTTCTCTTTTAAAATCAGCTCCAATATCCCCAAAGGTGAATATTTAATTACTGTTACAAATTCTCTTGGAGTTTCTCTTTCACAAGTAATAATATTATAGGGCTTAAATTTAATATAGGATATTGAATTTTGTGTTAAACTAGTTAAATAATAAATGCTCTAAGCTTTTTCGTGATTTTTTTAGATTAATTTCGCTCGCTTTACACAACAATATTTTCAATATGAAATACATATTGCTTTTTCCTTTTCTATTATATTTTTCGTTAAATAGTTTTGGGCAATCTTTTTCGAATAAAGGGAAAGATTTTTGGGTCGGGTATGGTTATCATGTTAGAATGGATCATTCAGCAAATAGTAATTCCAATCCAATTAATGGTCAGGATATGGTTTTATATTTTGCTACGGATCAGGTTACACACATTACGGTTTCCATTCCCGGGATTGGTTATTCTCAATCTTATGTAAGTGGCGCAACACCTGGGGTATTGACTTCTGCGCCTATTCCAAAATCCGGAACACAAGACGCAAGATTAAAAACAGAATCTCAGGCACCAGAAAACAAAGGCATTCATATTACTTCAGATTATCCAATTGTAGCCTATGCTCATATTTACAATACAAGTGTATCTGGAGCGACCATTTTATTCCCAACCAATACATTAGGTAAAACTTATTATTCAATAAATTTTAAGAATTACTCAAACGAACAAAATAGCAATGCATGGTTTTATGTAATCGCTGCTGATACAGGAATCACAACAGTAAAAATTACACCTTCTGCAGCTACCATCAATCATCCTGCAAATATTCCTTTCACAGTTAATTTAACCCAGGGTCAGGTGTTTAATGTTATGGGGCAAATGACTAACAATTCTACAAGCCCTTATATTGGAGTTGATTTAACGGGTTCAAAAATAGAGAGTATCGCATCCGGAACAGGAAACTGTAAAAGAATTGCTGTTTTTTCCGGAAGTGGAAAAATTAATATTTCCTGTTACGCCGGAGATAATTCATCTGCCGATAATTATATTGTCCAGGCTTTTCCTAAAGATGCATGGGGTAAAAAGTTCCTGACGGTTCCAACCATGAGTCTACATAACAACATTTACAGAATTTGTGTATCTGATCCTTCTACAATTGTAAACGTGAATGGAAGTCCTATATCCTCCACATTAATCAATAATTTTTACTATCAAATTGATCAAACAACGGATCCATTATTGATTGAGTCAAATCAGCCCATTACAGTAGCTCAATATATCACCACGCAAGGGGCTTGTGGAAATCCAACTTGTGATCAGCAACAAGGAAATTGTCTTAATCCCGGAGATCCGGAAGTTATTTATTTAAGTCCTGTTGAACAAAATATATCCAAAGTATTGTGGAATGCCACCCCCAATTATAACATAACCCAACATTATTTCAATGTCGTAATTCCAAATAATGGTGTAAGTAGTTTTACATTAGATGGAGCTTCATTAAGTGACATGTTTTTGCCTCATCCACAAGATCCTAATTATTCATATTTGTCCATGAGATTATCAAGCTCTGGAACTCATATCATTGAATCTGATTCAGGTTTCAACGCTATTGCTTATGGTTTTGGACAAGCAGAGTCGTATGGTTATAATGCAGGAACCAATATCAAAGATTTATACAATGTTCTTACTCCCATTAATCCCAATGCCACCTCGCCAAATTTTCAAATTTGTACGGGAACACCTTTTTACTTTAAAGTATCTTTTCCATTTAAGCCTACTTCATTGTTATTTGATTTTGGCGGTTTAATTCCTACAGAAAATTATCCTACTCAAGCTTCAGTAGATTCTATTTTTGATACAACATTTATTTTAGGTGGAAAAACAATTTGGCAATATAGATTACCTCATAACATTGTTTATAATGTTTCTAATACTGCACCTGGAAATATTGTAAATATTACAGCAGGAACAACTTCAACTGATGGTTGTGGAAATTCTTTTGATAAAGAGTTTTACATTCAGATATTTGATCCACCAACTGCAGATTTTAATTGGGAAATTCATAGCGGCTGTATTACCGATTCTTTTCATTTTAACGATCACACTTTTTATGAATCAGGGCTATCGCCTCAAAAATGGTTCTGGGATTTTGGGGATGGTAAAATTGACAGCATTTCAAATCCAGTTCATAAATATACAAATCCAGGAACCTATTGGGTTAAATTTCACATTTTAACAAACTTGGGATGCACGAGTGACACAATAGTAAAAAAAATTATTGTGTCAAATGTACCCATTTCAAATTATAATATTTCAACACCAGTATGCAATGGCTCACAGATTAGTTTTACCAATACATCTACAATGTCATTACCTGATACTATTAAAAAATTCTATTGGGATTTTGGTGACAATAACAGAGATACTTTCTCATACCCCAATAATGCATTTGTTCAACATACTTTTAATACCGTCGGAAATTATATAGTTACATTACAATTAGAGACTAATTCTGGTTGTAAAAACATCCCAAAAGCCTTCAATCTTTTTGTTGGACAACATCCCAAAAGTGGCTTTGTTAATCCTGATTTTTGTTTATTAGATCCTTATGCACAATTTCAAGATACTTCATTATTTGACCCAAGAGATCCCATAACCAAATGGATTTGGAATTTTGATGATCGTTTGAGCGGTGTACTTGATACTTCTTTGTTGAGAAATCCAATTCATGCCTATAGTAGTATTGGAACTAAAAATGTGCAACTTATTGTAACTACAAATAATGGATGTAAAGACACGGTCATTCAATCTTTTTATGTTTCATCTTCCAAGCCAATCCCAGGCATTAACGTATTGAATAGTTTGCCATTGTGCACAAATGATTCAATAGTTATACAAAATACTTCAATTGTCAATTTGGGTGTTTTATACAAATCAAAAATTTTTTGGGATGATTCCAGAAATGCAAATATTATAAATATTGATAACACGCCACAAGTCGGTGAGTTGTATGCTCATTTATACCCTAATCCACATCAAATTGATTCTTTTACTATTAAATTAATTGTTTCCTCAGGAGGTTCTTGTTTAGATTCTATATCGACAAAAATAATTCTTCATCCAAGTCCTGAAGCAAAATTTAAAATGGATAAACGTTATTCTTGTCTTGGTGATGTTTTGTCATTTACCGACTTGAGCTTATCTGGTACTGATGGGAGTATAAATAAATGGAAATGGTATTGGGGTAATGGTGATAGTTCGAGTTTTCAATATCCAAAATATATCTTTTCTGATTCGGGAATATTTAGAATTAAGCTTTTAAGCTATAGTACCAATGGTTGTGTTAGTAAGCCTTTTTTAGATAGTGTTTTTGTGTATCCCTATCCAATGGTAGATGCAGGCTCCGATAAGTATGTTTTAGAAGGATCGAGTGAAATGCTTGACGCAACTGTAAACGGAAATATATTGTCTTTAGAATGGAAAGATCAAATGTTTCTCAACAATGCTCATATACTTAATCCTATTTGTACACCAGTAGGAGTTGATACTGTATTTTATAAATTAAGAGTCATCGGTCTTGGTAATTGTTCTAAGGAAGATAATGTAAAAGTTGTGGTACTGAAAACTCCCTTAATTCCCAATACTTTCACACCAAACAATGATGGCTATTTTGACTTATGGGATATCAAATTTTTAGAACAGTATCAACATAGTAGAGTGCAGGTTTTTACAAGGTCAGGTCAACTAGTGTATGAATGTACGGGTCCATATAAAAAATGGGATGGCAAAAAAAATGGTGTTGATCTTCCAATGGATACCTATTATTACATTATTGAACCAGAAAGTGGCAGAAGACCCATAACTGGATATGTGACAATTGTAAGATAGTTTTATAAAAATTCGTAATGAAAAAATTAATTTGTTTTTTATTTATTGTTTTGCTGTCTAAGACGAGTTTTTCTCAATTGAAGCCTAGTTATGATCAATATATTTTAAATAATTACCTTTTAAATCCTGCAGTTACAGGAATTGAGAATTATACAGATGTGAAATCATCTTTTAGGAATCAGTGGGTGGGTATTCAAGGCGCACCTGTTACGTATTCATTTTCTATACACACGCCTATAGGTAAGGCAGATACAAGAATTACTCCAACGTCGTTTCATTTGGTTGGGTATGATCCGATTAATGACTATAATGTGGAAAATAACACTATAATTGAGCCATATCATGGGGTAGGGCTCTCTTTTATTAATGATAAAGCTGGTTATATTAACAGATGGACATTGTCAGCTTCCTATGCGTATCATACGCCCATAACATCTAATACAATATTATCTGGTGGAATAAACCTAGGATTGTCCAGAATAGATTTGGATAGAGGTAAAATTAATTTAGGAGACCCTAATCAATACGATCCTTCCATTGGATATAATTTTGACGAGCTAACTAAGTTCAAATTCGAATCAGGTGTTGGTTTATGGCTACATAATACTAAATATTATATTGGATTATCTGCTTTAAATATTGTTTTAGGTGCCAATAAATTCACCAATTTTAATAGTTATGGTAATCCGTTCACTCCCAATTTTTTCTTTACAACGGGTTATAGGCATTATTTTAAAAATGATTTATCTATTACTCCATCACTAATGTTTCAGTATCAAAAAGATGGGTTAACAGATACTCATCTTTCATGCAAATTGCAATACCTTGATAAGATTTGGATTGGGGGCTCGTATAAAATTTCAAACTTAATAAATGCTTATTCAGGTCTTGTAGGATTAAATATTTCCAAAGCTTTTCAAATTAGTTATTCTTATGAAATTGCAGCAGAATCAAGACTGTCTTCATACACAAATAACACCCATGAAATATTACTAGGATTTATTCTTGGCAATTATTCAAAATATTAGTGATCTCATATTGATCATAAATTGTATGCTGTTGAATAATTCTTAAATTACAGTATTATTCAAACTCTTGAAATATTTATTTGTATATTATTTGTTATCTCTAGCTATAATTGCGAGGCCTTCTTTTGCCCAAGATTTTAATAGCCTTCAGTCTAATTTCCGAACAAAGAAAATCTCTACAAAAAACAAAACCGTTTATATTGATACGTTAAGCGTAATTCCTAATTCTTTTGTAATCAATGGACTTTCCGATAGGTTATACTCATTCAACCCTGTAAATTCATTATTGATATGGAATGACATTCCATTGACGGATTCAGTTACAATTACTTATAGGGTTTTTTCAATTAAATTAAATAGCGTAAGTAATCATTTGAAATTTGATGAAGTAAAAGATGATTTTTTATACAGAAAAAAATCTCAAGAAGATTCATATAATAATCCTTTGATTGATTTTGGTACTCTAAAAACAACTGGAAGCATTGGCAGGTCGATAATTTTAGGTACGAATCAGGATGCTGTTGTAAACTCTAGCATGAATTTGCAACTAACAGGCTATTTGACTGATAGTCTTGAATTGACGGCTGTTTTAAACGACAACAATACTCCTGTTCAACCTGATGGTAATACACAAAGCCTAAGTGATTTTGATAAAATTTTTATTGAATTAAAAAAAAGATCATGGAAATTACAATTGGGTGATATCGATTTGCAACAAAAGAATTTGTCTTACATGCAATTTTCCAAAAGATTACAAGGCATTTCTTTTAATACTGACAATATAATAAGTAAACATATCAGCAACAATGCAATCATTTGTGGAGCAATTTCAAAAGGTAAATACACTAAAAATCTCATTAAACAAATTGATGGGAATCAAGGCCCATATAAATTACAAGGTGCAAATAACGAGTTGTATTTTATAGTCCTTTCCGGATCTGAGAAGGTATATATAGATGGAGAACTGTTGCAACGTGGCCAGGATCAAGATTATACGATAGATTACAATACAGCTGAGATTACATTCACATCCAAAAGGATTATTTCAAAAGACTTTCGTATACAAGTTGAGTTTGAATATTCTGATCGTAGTTATTTAAACACGCAATTGTATTTTAATGATGATATAAATTTTCATGATAAATTATCAATTAACATTGGCACATTTGTAAATTATGATGATAAAAACGCTACAATTGATTTAAAACTTGATGATCGACAAAAAAAATTCTTGAGTGATATAGGTGATAGTATTCAAAATGCCTATATAACAAATGCTAGCATAGATACATTAACTACAGGAAAATTTTTATATAAAAAACAAGATACGGTTGTTCTAAATCAATTATATAATATATTCATTCAGTCCAATAACAAAAATGATACTCTTTACAATGTTTCTTTCAGTTATGTTGGAAATGGAAATGGTAATTATATTCAAAAAAATAGTTCCGTAAATGGAAAAATATTTGAATGGGTGGCTCCTGGCAATAACAATGAAAAAAATGGAGAATGGGAGCCTATATCTTTTATAACAACCCCCAAAAAACAACAAGTATATACAATCGCTGCAAAATATTTAATGAATAAGCATACTGCATTTCTTTCAGAGTTTGCATTAAGTGATTACGATAAAAATCTTTTTGCAAGTAAAGACAAGTCTGATAATCAAGGTATCGCAGAGAAATTTACTTTAAAGAAAAAAAGTCCCAATTTTAAATTTCTAAAAAACGAACATAGACTTGAATCAAGCTGCTCTTATGAATATATTTCTAAAACATTTCAACCCATTGAACGATTAAATAGTATTGAATTTTATAGAGATTGGAATTTAAATTATAATCCTTCACGTTCAAATGAGAATACAATTGCAGCTATGGTTCAACTTATTGGAGAAAAAGAAGGGTTTGTCAAATATGAATTAACTAAATACCATAGAGATGAAGGATTTGACGGCATCAAACATTCTATTTCTCAAAAATCAATTTATAAATCATGGTTGTTTGCCAACTCAATTGATATAACTAATACAAGTAGTGCATATAGTAACGGTTATTTCTTTAGGCCTTCTTTTGAATGTAATAGAGTTTTTAAGAAATTAAATTTTATAATGATTGGGGCGCGTTATCATAGAGACATGAACGAACTATATATTAACCACTCAACTCAATTAAGTTATCAAAGTTTTGCTTTTGATAATATTGATTTTTTTTTCAAAACAGACCAACAAAAATTTAATAAGCTTAATTTGTCTTACAGCGCCAGAGTAAATTATCTTCCTTATGTAGATAAATTGGTAAAATCTGACAATAGTCAAACCTATACTTTGAATTTTGAAATTTTATCAAATGAAAATCATCAAATTAAAAGTATTACTAGTTATAGAAGACTGCAGAATTTACAGAAAAAATTATCAATTCAAAATGATGAAGAATCCATATTAGGTAGGTTTGAGTACAATTTCAATTTGTTGGAAGGCTTTATTAATGGAAATTTTGTATATGAATCAGGAGGCGGTCAAGATCAAAAAAGACAATATAATTATATAGAAGTACCTAGTGGTCAAGGTGTATATGATTGGAATGATTATAATGGTAATGGTGTACAAGAGTTAAATGAATTCGAATTGGCAGTGTTTCAGGATCAAAAAAAATACATCAGAGTCTATTCTCCAACGAATGAATATATCAAAACGAATAATTTGCAATTGAATTACGCCTTAGATATTAAACCTTCTTACATAATAAAAAACAACTCAAAAAGATTTCTCAAAATAATTAGAAATACATCTATGATGAGTATGTTGCAATATGCCAGAAATGAAATCGCAAATAATAATATACTCGCCAATCCTTTCAGTTTTAATAGTAGCGATTCTAGTTTGGTTTCTGTAAATGCAAGCTTTTCTAATATTATCTATTATAACAGAAACGACCCTCAATGGAGCTTTGATATTACACATACTCAAATTTTTTTGAAGAGTTTTTTAAGTTATGGGATGGAGGAAAAAAAAGTTATGAATTTTACAAGCAAATTCAGGTTTAGTATTATAAAACAATTGGTTTCTAATATTACTTATCGAAATAATTCGATTGTTTTAAGTAATACAGGTGACAATTTTTCAAATAGAAACTATTATATAAAAGAAAATGTTTTTGAACCCAATATTACCTATCTATATCATAATAAATTTAGAATGTCTATGTCTTATATTTATGCAGAAAAAAGAAACGTCGTCGATTTGATGGAAAAATCAGAATCGAATTCTTTTGTCAGTGATTTTAAGTATAGTGTTTTTTCCAATACATCTCTAAACCTGAAATTCACTTTAAATAAAACTACTTTTGTTTCAACTAATTCAAATATAAATAGCTCCATTGCATACGCATTATTAAACGGATTGGTTCCTGGTCAAAATGCTTTATGGTCAATTGATTTTACACAAAGACTTTACAATAACATAGAAATTAATTTACTATATGAAGGTAGGAAACCCGGATTAGGAGAAACCGTAAATACTGGCAGAGCAACTATTCGGGCTATTTTTTAATTATTATATTCTTCCATTGTTTATCTTTACTTTTTTGAAATATGTCTTTTGATAAAATAATACAATCGTGGAAGAAAAAATCTTTTCAACCAGTTTATTGGTTTGAGGGTGATGAAAGTTATTTCATTGATCTTTTAGTGCAAGAAGCTGAAAATAATATTCTTTCTTCTGATGAAGCTGCATTCAACTTAACCACTTTTTATGGAAAAGATGCTGATTGGGCTGCTGTCATGAATGCTTGTAAACGTCATCCTATGTTTTCAGAACGTCAAGTGGTTCTTTTGAAAGAAGCCCAATTGATGAACAATATTGACAAATTAGAATCTTATATAGAATCTCCATTATCCTCTACCATATTTATTGTAGCTTACAAGGGTAAAACATACGACAAAAGAACTAAGCTATATAAACTGCTGGAAAAAAAGGCAACTATTTTTCAGTCTCAAAAATTAAAAGAAGGTAAAATTCAAGAATGGATTATTGAACATGTTACCTCTATTGGTTGTAAAATTACGCCCAAATCTGCTAGTTTATTAGAAGAGCATATAGGTTCAGATATAAGTAGAATTGTAAATGAGATAGATAAATTACGGATCAATTTAAAAGATACTAATATTATCGATGAAAACTCAATTGAGCTATTCATTGGAATAAGTAAAGAATACAATGCTTTTGAATTACAGGCCGCTATAGCCCAAAAAAATCTTCTGCAAGCTATCAAAATCATTAATTATTTTGAATCCAATCCCAAAGCATCTCCTATACAAATGGTATTGCCTGCAATTTATGGTTTCATGAGTCGTGTATATTCGGCATACGGACTACCCAACAAATCTGATGCTAGTCTAAAACCATTATTTTATTTTAATCCTGTTGCTTTACAGCAAGGGCACGCGGCTATGAAAAACTATGGTTATCAAGGTATAGAAAAAATAATATTATTACTTCATCATTACAGTATAAAGGGAGTGGGGGTAGGTGACGACGGAACAAGCAGTGCAAAGCTTTTAAAAGAAATGGTCGCCAAAATAATTATGGAGTGTTAGACGTAAAATAAGCAACACTCATTTCTTTGTCTTTTGTCAATTGTTTTTTAAGTTCATCTAAGTTTGCAAATTTTTTTTCATCTCTCAACTTTTTTATCACATAAATAGTAACGCTTGCGTCATAAATTTCCTCATTAAAGTCAAACAAATGAGTTTCTATGATTCTATTTGTTCCATCTATAGTTGGTCGAAATCCTATATTCATCATTCCTTGAACTAAATGTTCCTTTCCTCCAATGGCACATTCTATAATGTACACTCCATCTGCAGGTATGAGTTTATTGTAATATTCAAATTCAATATTGGCTGTTGGAAATTGAATAGTCCTGCCTAATTGATTGCCCTTTACTACTTTTCCTGAAAAATGATATTCATATCCAAGTAATTCATTGGCGGAACTAATATCTCCTTCAAGTATCAATTTCCTAATCGCAGTACTGCTGATGGTGTTATTCGTAAGTGTTTTTTCTGGAATTTCAATTAGCTCAAAATGATGTTCAATAGATTGGATTTTTAATAAAGAAAAATCACCAAGTCTGTCTTTTCCAAACCTATGATCATATCCAATAATGATTTTTTGTGGATGAAAATTTTTTATTAAAAACTCTTTTATATAATTGTCTGCACTCATTTCAGAGAATTCCTTTGTAAACGGTATAACTACCAGGTGTTCAATCCCCAGTTTTGATAATAATGTCGCTTTTTCTTCCAAAGAAGTTAGTTGAGAAATTGCAACATCATTTGTTTTGATTATTTCTCTTGGGTGAGGGTGAAAAGTAATTACAACGGGAGTGCCCTCAATTTTTCTTGCCTCTGAAACCAATTGAAGTAATATTTCCTGATGACCCTTATGTACTCCGTCAAAAGTACCAATAGTAATCACAGCTTTCTCAAAAGCCGGTAAATCATATATATTCTGATGTAGCTTCATTATAAACAATGGTGCAAAACTAATTCATTCGTAACAAATGAAATCTCAAATTTCACTTATAGATTTGCATTTCATAAGAATCAAATGAATTTATACTCACAAAGAGGAGTTTCCGCTCACAAAGAAGATGTTTTGGAAGCTACCAAAAAATTAAGTAAGGGTTTATTTCCCAATGCATTTTGTAAATTGTTCCCTGATACATTATGCGGCGATGACTTGTACGTAAATGTTATGCATGCGGATGGTGCCGGCACTAAAAGTATTTTAGCATATTTATACTGGAAAGAAACGGGCGATATTTCAATTTGGGAAGGAATTGCAAAGGATGCCATTGTTATGAATTTGGATGATTTGCTATGTGTTGGAATTCACGATCAAATTTTATTTAATTCGACTATTGACAGGAACAAACATTTAATTCCAGGAAATGTGCTTGATCAAATCATTAACGGTTCTCAATATTTTTTCAACCAGTTGAGTCAATATGGAACAAATATTCATTATTTAGGTGGAGAAACGGCTGATGTAGGGGATGTAGTTAGAACGATTGCTGTTAATGGAACTATGGCTGCTAGATGGCCGAAAAATAAAATCATTTCAAACGATAAAATACAACCTGGTGATGTTATTGTGGGTTTGGCTAGCTTCGGACAAGCATCCTATGAATCACAATATAACAGCGGTATAGGAAGTAATGGACTTACTTCAGCACGACATGACTCATTGAATAAAATATATGCTGATCAATACAAGGAATCATATGACAACCAATTACCTGATGAAATAGTTTACATTGGAAAAAATAAATTAACCGATGAAATTATTAATGAAAAGGGTGAATCCATTACATTAGGTAAATTGTTGTTAAGTCCCACTCGAACTTTTGCTCCTATATTAAATCAAATACTGGAGAAACATTTCGATAAAATTCACGGTTTAATTCATTGCAGTGGTGGGGGACAAACTAAATGCTTAAAGTATTTACCCGGAGATTTCAAAATTACAAAAGACAATCTATTTACACCTCCCATTATTTTTAAAATCATACAACAAAACAGTGGATGTGGGTTAAAAGAAATGTATGAAGTGTTTAATATGGGGTGTAGACTAGAAATATATTGTAATAAACAGGATGCCGCATTATTCATTGAAATAGCAAAGTCATTTTCGGTAGATGCTCAAATTATAGGCAAGGTCGAAGCAAATGATAAGAAATTGTTAGAAATTCATACAAATAACGAAGTAATTGTTTATTAATCTGCTATAGTTTACATTTGTTTAATAAAAAATAGAAGTATGTCGCAATCCATTATAGAACTAAGAAACGTAAACATATATCAAGGTGATGCTATCGTTTTAAGTAACGTTAATATATCTGTTGAAAAAGGTGAGTTTGTTTATTTGGTTGGTAAAACAGGTACAGGTAAAAGTAGCTTATTGAAAACCTTATATGGTGATTTGCCACTAACAAGTGGTCAAGGATGGGTAGCAGGGCATAATCTTAAAGAAATTACATGGAAAACAGTGCCATTTTTGAGAAGAAATCTGGGAATTGTTTTTCAGGATTTTCAATTGTTAACCGATCGCAACGTAAATGAAAATTTGAAATTTGTTCTAAAGGCAACAGGTTGGAAAGATGAAGTATTGATAAACGAAAAAATCGCTGAAGTTTTAAATAAAGTTAATTTAGGAAATAAAGGTTTGAAAATGCCTTACGAATTAAGTGGTGGTGAACAACAAAGAATAGACATCGCTAGAGCAATGTTAAATTCACCCAAATTAATTCTTGCAGATGAACCCACTGGAAATTTAGATCCTGAAACCAGTGATGAAATCATGCAATTGTTATTCCATATTTGTAAAGATTACAACACAACTATTGTAATGGCTACTCATGACTATATGGTTATCAATAAATTTCCTGCCAGAACTATTAAAACGGAAAGTGGAGTTGTGATTGACAATGCTAGCATTCGTTCATCCATGATATAATTTTCATCGCATTTATGGTATTGTTGTATACTTTATCAAGCAATACCTGTCTAGTTTTAATGTCATTTTTTTCATAAGGCTTTGTCATCAACTCTTGAATTTTTTTAATGAATTCTTCACTAGTTTCGTTAACTACGCATGCCTCTTCTAGTCCTGTTCCGGTTATTGCGATTTGATTAGTTACACAATATCTGCCATTATAGAGAGCGTTTAAAATTTTTAATTTTACTCCCGTTTTATTAAAAGAAGGCAAAATGTTGATTTGGGCTTTTTTAATCAAATCATCCATTTCGAATTCGCTAGGATTCTCAACCAAACACGTATGCTGATAAGAATAAATAGTTTTTTTAAGTCTTTTTGAAGGATTTTTTCCAGCCACAACAAACGGAACATGAATTTTAGAAAATACGTGTTTGATAAGCCATGTGACAGCCTTTTCATTTTCGTTTATTGATAAGTTACCATGATACAAGCAATAATTACCAACTCCAATGGATGAGTTAACATCATTCCAAGGCAAAAAAACGGGTATGAAATCCATTTGAATCGAAGAATGAAATTTTTGATGATAAATGGTTTTATCTAATTCACTAACTGTCCAAAAAGATGCATTTGCTGATAATTTCTTTTCGTAAAAGAATAACAATACCGATTCAATTAAAAAATAGCATTTTTTAATAAGATTTTTTTCATACCTAGCTAACTGGCGATAATAGTTGAATTCGACATTATGCAATCGAACAATAACTTTTTTTGTTGATAACTTTCTAGTAAAGACAGGATAACTACAATGAATTCCTTCTATGATAATAGGATAATCATCTTTTAACAAGTCTTTTGTAAGTGCATTATTAATTCTCGACTGAACGATGAAAGGTAAAAAGAATTTAGAAAAAGAAAATGTGTTTTTTCTTGGATAATATTGTACTGATGCACAATATCGATTCAGTATAGGTTGTTCTTTTCCGTCTTTTGAAAAACAATGCAAATGAATTTGAACACCTAATGAGTGTAAGGTTTTTATTTTGTAAAATAAATCAAAAACACCTCCAAAATCAACAGGAAATGGAGGTTCATGGGTAACAATATGAATCGATTTGTTATTCAATGTTTTTATAAAATTGGATTAGTTTTTTTTCTTCATTCTGCCAATTCAATTGTTGGGCCGCAATTCGACAATTCAATTGAAGAAGATTGTATTTGCTTTCATTAAGAAGCAATTCATTGATAGCTTCGACAATTGAATGTTCATGTAGCTCTTTTAGTAAGGTAGCAATTTCAAATTCGTTATTGATTTTCCTGTATTCAGGGAAGTCCATACTGATTTGCGGAATCCCTGCATGTATGTAATCAAAAAACTTATTAGCCAAAGAATAATATTGGTTTTTACCTGTATTTTCTACTAAATTAACTCCAATATAGGCTTCTTTGGTAATATTTTTTAAGGCAGAAGGTAGAACATTCCCTTTCAGTATGATTTTATGTTCGAGATGGTTCACTTTTATTAACGCTTCAGTTTGTGATATAAAATTACCAGTCCCATAAATATGCAAAGTCGCGTTAATGTGTTTCATGGCTGGTATTAAATATTCTAAACCTCTAGCTTCATTTACAGCTCCTTGGTATAGTAATATTCTATTATTGGCAGTGCGGTTTTTTGACAACAATATCTCTTCTGTAAATGGAATATTTCTGATAACTGAGTAATCTAAACCATATAAATTTTTAAACTCATCCGCAATGGATTGGCTGACAGTATATCCATGTGTAAAGCTTGGCATAAAATTTCGTTCAATCCAATACCAAAATCGGTATATGAAAGGGCGGGATACAATTTCTTTTTGTTGAGTAAAATATTCATGGGCATCATAGACTAATATGCGATTACTTAATTTACCAATAAGCCAAACAGGTAACATCGTATCTAAATCAATACAACAAATAATTGTTGATTTTCGAAATAATAAATAAATAAAAAGACGAAAATTATATTCTGCATAAAAAAGAAACCCTTTTTTAAAAATACAAAACAGTCTTTTTTGAGTAAATTTTTGCTTTGTTAGGGGTTTGCTGCCAAAGTGTGCTGTTCCAATGAGTGTTACGTTGTAACCATTTTCTTGCATTGTGTTACAAATACGAATCATTCTCTGATCATATATCAATGAATTGGTTACAGTAAAAAAAATGCTTTTCAAAGAGATTTTGATGTTTTATATGGGTAATTGCCACAAATTTGCATAATTTATATCGAGTTAGAGAATTATTTTACTAAATAATTGAAATAATCAAATAAGAATGATTACCTTTGCACCCGATAAAAAGAAAATAAAACACTGGGTTTTAAAAAAAAGAAACAAATGTCTCATCTAACAACAGAAAAAAAATTAGCCATATTTCAGACATATGGTGGTAGTGCAAAAAACACTGGATCTATCGAAGGGCAAGTTGCCATGCTAACAGAGCGTATCAATCACATTTCCAATCATTTAAAGGGAAATAAAAAAGATTTCTCTTCTCAAAGGGGATTAATGATGATGGTAGGTAAGCGTAAACGTTTATTGACTTACTTAAGCAAACATGATCTTACTGGCTACAGAGCTCTGATTGAAAAATTAGGTCTACGTAAATAATCAATCATTTATGCATATCATTTGAATTTTTCCCAACTGTTTAACTGTTGGGATTTGTTCTTTGTATATGTTCAATATTAACCATCTAACAATTATCAATTGTTAGCACAAAACATAATACCATGTCTTTTTTAAAAGCAACTTCCGTAAACTTTGATTTAGGTGGCGGACGTAATGTAACAATAGAAACAGGAAAATTAGCTCGTCAAGCAGATGGAGCTGTTACCGTTAAACAGGGAAACTGTGTAATACTGGCTACTGTAGTAGCGAATAAAGAGCCTAAAGCTGGACAAAATTTCTTTCCTCTTTCTGTGGATTACCAAGAGAAATTTGCTTCTGCGGGTCGTGTTCCAGGTTCTTTTTTCAAAAGAGAAGCTCGTTTGAATGATTATGAAATATTAACGTCTAGATTGATAGATAGGGCATTACGTCCATTATTTCCAGAAGATTACTTATGTGATGTGCAGGTTTTAGTTTCATTGATCTCTTCAGATGATGAGGTACTTCCTGATGCATTAGCCTGTTTAGCTGCTTCTGCCGCTTTGGCTGTTTCAGATATTCCTGTTCAGGAAATTATTTCAGAGGTGAGAATAGGCAGAATCAACGGACAAATGGTAATTAATCCTACCAGATCTCAAATGAAAGAATCTGATATGGAGTTTATTATTGCTGCAACCAACAAAAATATCATGATGGTGGAAGGGGAAAGTGATGAGTGCCAAGAGGAAGATCTTGTAAAAGCACTAGAGTTAGCACATGATGCGATTAGAATTCAAGTAAAAGCACAAGAACAATTGAGAGATCTAGTTGGTATTACTTCAAAGAGAGAATACAAAAAACCTTACCGCAACGAAGATCTTAATGAAAAAATAACAGCATTTGCTAAAGACAAAATGTATGCAATTAGTGCTTCAGCTTCTGCAAAGCACGAAAGAAGCGACGCTTACAAAGCTTTACAAGAAGAAGTGGTAGCTCATTTGGGCGAAGATTTAGCAGATGAAGACAAAGCTTTAATTGGTCATTATTTTGGAGAGTTACAATATTATGTAGTTCGTGACATGATTCTAAACGATAGAAAAAGATTAGATGGTAGAGGTACAGAAGATATCCGTCCTTTAGAAATGGAGATTGATATCCTACCAACTCCACATGGATCAGCTTTATTCACAAGAGGTGAAACTCAGTCACTTACAACTGTTACTTTAGGAACTCCTTTAGATGAATTATTGGTTGAAAGCGCTCATTCTTCAGAATACAGTAAGTTCATTTTACATTATAATTTTCCTCCTTTTAGCACCGGAGAAGTTAAGATGATGAGAGGCGTGGGACGTAGAGAAGTGGGTCATGGAAATCTAGCCATGCGCTCGTTAAAGAAAATGATGCCTGGTTCAGAATATCCTTATACCGTCAGAGTTGTAAGTGATATTTTAGAAAGTAATGGTTCGTCCTCAATGGCAACAGTTTGTGCAGGCTCTTTAGCACTTATGGATGCGGGGGTGCCATTAAAGAAGCATGTGAGTGGTGTTGCAATGGGGCTTATTACAAAAGGTGACAAGTTTGCTGTTTTAACAGACATACTAGGTGATGAAGATCACTTGGGTGATATGGATTTCAAAGTAACTGGTACAAGAGATGGCATATGCGGTGTTCAAATGGATATCAAAGTGGATGGCTTGAGTATGGATGTAATGAGACAAGCTCTTGCACAGGCAAAAAATGGCCGCTTACATATATTAGATGCAATGCACGCTTGTACAACAGCTCCAAGAGCTGATGTTAAACCTCATGCTCCTAGAATGGTTAAATTAATTATTGATAAAGAATATATCGGAGCAGTGATAGGGCCAGGTGGTAAAGTGATTCAAGAAATTCAACGTGAAACTGGAGCTACTGTTAATATTGAAGAAGTGAATAATACTGGTGAAGTGAGTATCTTCTCTAAAGACAAAGCTGCATTAGATAAAGCGGTTGAATGGATTAATGGCATTGTAGCGGTTCCTGTGATAGGAGATACATATGAAGGAACTGTAAAAGGTATAAAAGAGTTTGGTGCTTTTGTTGAGTTTTTACCAAAGAAAGAAGGATTGTTACACATTAGCGAAATCAGTTGGAAACGCTTAGACTCGATGGAAGGTCTTTTTAAAGAAGGTGATAAAGTAAAAGTTAAACTTCTTGATATCGACCCAAGAACGGGAAAATTCAAATTAAGCAGAAAAGCATTAATGCCAAAACCAGAGGCGCCTGCAAAACCGCAATCCGACAACAATTAATCATCACAATTAAAACTTATATGCCACAACATAGAATTTACATGTTGTGGCTTTTTTTTGTATGCCACATTTACAATTCGCATTTCAAACAACAGACCAATCAGCAAAGGATACTCTAATTGCCCAACTTAGTAACATTAATTTTGAAGGATTTGAAGAAACAGATTCAGGATTATTGGCTTATATTCTAGAAAGCCAATTTGATGATTCATTATTTAAATCTTTGATTTATATAAATCATTTAAATTACGCTAAATCAATAGTTAATGAAAAGAATTGGAATGAGAATTGGGAGCGTGATTTTCAACCCATCATTGTAAAATATCCATACGAATCGTCAAGTATATTTGCTTTTATAAGGGCTTCTTTTCATTCAAGTATACCGAATGCTAAGTATGATATATCCATTACACCTAAGATGAGTTTTGGAACAGGACATCATGCTACCACTTACCAAATGATTCAACAAATGAGCATGATTGATTTTCAGAATAAAAATGTGGTTGATTTTGGAACGGGAACTGGGGTTTTGGCAATATTAGCAGAAAAACTAGGTGCACAATCAGTGATTGCCATTGATAACGATGATTGGAGTATTATGAATGTTAAAGAAAATATTGAAATAAATCAATGTGCTAAAATTTCCGTTATAAAAGAAACATTCTGCCACACAAAAGAACACTCTGCAGATGTTATGCTTGCTAATATTAACCTTAATGTAATTATTGATAATTTAGAACACATCAAAAAATCTTGTAAACCCAATAGTATTGTCCTTTTTAGTGGAATTTTAACGCAGGATGAACCTCTAATAACAGAAAAACTAACAAGTGAAGGCTTTACTATTAATAAAATAGAGTCGAAAGATAATTGGCTGATAATCAGTACTTATTTGTAAGTAGTAGCATTAAATTTATGTTAACATTTTTTGTATTAGATTTGTAAACATAATTTATGAAAGAAGCATTATTGATTTTGTTGGCTTACTTTATTGGATCTTTTCCAACAGCTTTAATTGTAAGTAAAAAATTTTTCGGTATTGATATCAGGGACTATGGAAGTAAAAACATGGGTGCAACGAATGCCTTTAGAGTTCTAGGCCCAAAATTTGGTATCATTATCATGGTTATCGATATTGTAAAAGGGATGTTGGCTGTTGGTTTGTTTTATTTTATTCCAAGTTACCTAACAAATGAATTATTAAGAACCAATTTTATGATTGGTTTAGGTTTAGCGGCAGTTATCGGTCATATTTTTCCAGTCTTTGCAAATTTCAAGGGGGGGAAAGGAGTCGCCACCTTATTAGGTATGGTAATTGCAATACAACCAGTTGTTGCTGTATGTTGTTTTGGCGTTTTCTTAATCGTATTATATTTCACTAGATATGTCTCTCTGAGTTCTATTTTAGGTGCCATCATGTTACCGGTATCTGTTTTATGGATATGGAATGAACATGAAATTTTGTATAGAATTTTTGCATTGTTAGTAGCGATTTTAGTTGTAGTAACGCACCAAAAAAATATTTCTAGATTATTGAAAGGTTGTGAGAATCGAATGCCTATTTTAAAACATAGAGATAAAAAAAAGGATTAAAATCAACATGAAATTATATTCTATCTTCAAATTTGTTTTTCAATGTGTTATTCTTTTTTTTATAATAAATGCTTGTAATCGCAATGCAATAACTGGTAGAAGTCAACTCTCTCTCTTTTCAGAAACTGACTTGCAACAACAAGCATTCACAGAATATCATTCTATATTAGATAAAAGCAAAATTGTCCCTTTAACTAATAGCAATACAGAAATGGTTAAAAGAGTAGGGAGTCGTATTTCAAAAGCGATTAGCGTTTATTATGCTAGTAAAGGGATGAGTAATCAATTGAATGGTTACAAATGGGAGTTTAATTTAGTTGAAAGTAAAGAAGTTAATGCCTGGTGCATGCCGGGTGGAAAAGTAGTAGTGTATACCGGATTATTACCTATAACTCAAAATGAAACCGCCTTAGCAATCGTTTTGGGGCATGAGATCACACATGCTGTAGCTCATCATGGAAATGAAAGAATGAGCCAAGCTGCCATTGCTCAAGGTATCCAAATTGCTGGAAACGTTTACACAAAAGACAATTCTCGTGCCAATGAGCTCTTTAATAACATATTTGCGCCTACTGCTGCAGTTACTTATTTATTACCTAATTCTCGGAAACAAGAGTATGAAGCGGATCATTTTGGAATTATTTTTGCAGCCATGGCTGGGTATGACCCTAGAGAGGCAATCCCATTTTGGCAACGAATGTCAAAATCAGGAGGAAATAAACCACCAGAATTCTTAGCAACACATCCATCAGACGAGAATCGAATTTCTCAGTTACAAAAATATATGAATGAAGCTCTTACATATTATAATAAATAATTAGAAAAAAAATCTACTTATTTATTGTAAAAAAGCTTAAAATGAAGTAGTTTTGCACATCTGTTAATAAATGTTTTTGCGTAAATAACCATTAACAGCATTAACCAAAAGTCTATTTTTCAATATTCAAAGAATTCATTACTAATGGCACTTCCTACAATTTTTGAGAAATTACAATACAATAATGAAAAAAATGTATTGATACAAGGTCTCCCTTCTACTATCGAAAAGCATTTTGCAAAAATGACCTTCTCCAAAAGTGTAACACCACTACTAAAAATACGAAAAGTTGAATTTGCGTTGGTTTTTGCTGTTAGTAAAAAACAATTGACGGATATTTTGAATGACATCATGCCAGCACTACATCAACAAGCTAAATTGTGGATTGCACACCCAAAGCCTACTGCAAAAATAGCAAGTGATTTATGTCGCCATAATCATTGGGAAATGATTGAACAACATAGATTAGAAGCTATTGATCAAGTTGAGCTGGATAACGTATGGTGTGCTACTAATTTTAAATTATCAGGCACAATACAAAGAGAAAATAACAGCATTCCCAGAAATAAATTGATCAATCAACAAGAATTACTTGAAATAGAATTGGATTGATTTTTTTATTTAATAATTACTGCGCCTATTTGTTTGGTTAGGGAAATTTCTATGTTTTTCAAATGCTGGTGAGTTTGTAGGTAAATCATTTGGTCTTCCATTGTTTTTGCATTTTCCATTTCTTGTTGATTTTGAGAAATCAACCTTTTTACCTTTCTTAATTTCAAATAATTTAAAGTAGAGAGAACTTCTTCTTTATATAGTTCTTCCCTTGTAGGTATATGGCCTTCATAATACTCTTTCCAGTTTGCACTAATCTCTACATTTATTTCCATTAATTGTAAAACGAGTTTGTTTATCATAGGATTCTCTAAATACAAAAAGTTTTTGGATGTGGGAGATTCACCATTTTCAAACCATTTTCTATACAACATAACAATTTCAACCAATAGTTTATTGTCAAATAAATCGTCAAGTTCAGCTTCATCTATTTGCTGAAAAAGAAAATTAGCTACATTCTGACTTTCATTCCATTCTTTCAAACCAAATTCAATTAATGAACGTACCAATGCTTGTTCATGTAATTCATCTTTATGTAATAATGACTGTATCTCAACGTTCGTATTTACTTCATCGATTAATGGATCAGGAACAACACTAGAAGACTTAGATGTTTCTTTTGTGTATTTATCTCTAATGATTTTATTAACAAGCGCATTGAAGCCATTTTCTTCAATCTTTAAAACTTGAGATACTTTCTTTATGTAATCTTGCCTTTTGGTAAAATCTTCTGTTTTATTGATTCTTGAAATCGTTTCTGCAATTTGATTTACGATGGCTGATTTTTTAATTGCATCATCACCCGCATCTTGTAAAGAATTTTCTAATTGAAATAAAATAAAATCTTTTTTATTATTTTTTATGAACTCAATAAATCCGACTGCACCAATTTTATTCACATAACTATCAGGATCTTCTTTGTCTGGTATTAATACCAACTTAACATCTAATTGCTCTTCCAAGGCTAGATCTAGTCCTCTTAATGCCGCTTTTATACCTGCAGAATCTCCATCATATATGATTGTAAGATTATTAGTGTATTTTTTTATTAATCTTAATTGATCGATTGTTAAGGAAGTTCCACCACTTGCCACCACATTTTCTATCCCGGCTTGATGCAGACTTACCACATCTGTATAACCTTCTACTAGCAAACATTCATTTGCTTTATCAATGGCAGTTCTTGCAAAATAGGAGCCATATAATATTTTACTCTTATTATAAATTTCATTTTCTGGAGTATTAATATATTTGGGTGCCTTATCATTTGATTTGATTACCCTTGCGCCAAATCCTAGTATTTTTCCTGATAAATTATGAATAGGAAAAATGATTCGGCCTCTATAATTATCGGAAAGTTTTTCATCTCTGTGAACAACTAAACCCGTTTTGATAAGATACTCTTTATTGAATTGTCCAGCAATCGCAGCTTTAGAAAACTCATCCCGAGCAGATGGATTATATCCAATTTGAAATTTGTCTATAATATCTTGTCTAAACCCTCTTTCTTTTAAATAACTTAATGCAATATCATTTCCTTCATCTGTTTTGTTTAATGCATTTATAAAGTAATCCTTAGCGAAATTGTTAATTATGAAAAGGCTGTCAGATGTTTGCTGTATAGCTTTAAATTCTGGACTCGTTTCTGTTTCTTCAATCGTTATATTATATCGATTCGCTAACCATTTTAGTGCTTCCACGTAACTATACTTCTCATGATCCATTACAAATCCAATGGCATTTCCACTTTTCCCACAACCAAAGCATTTATAAATTTCTTTTGTTGGAGAAACTGTAAATGAGGGTGTTTTTTCATGGTGAAATGGACAATTACCTAGGTAATTGGCGCCTCGTCTTTTTAATCGAACAAATGTTCCAACAATATCAATAATATCAATACGACTTTGGATTTCTTGTATGGTTTCCTGTGTAATCAACTGTATAAAATGAATAATAAAGATACATTGAAAAATGCCATTTTATATTTCAATTTATCACTTTTATATCTTTATTTATGATATATCTCAAAATAACGTTCAGAAATGTGCATAGAATAAAATATTCCAATAACTTTATCACTTTAATATATTTACAATGAAAAAATATTTTTTTTACGTACTAGCCCTTATGGCTTTTTCTTCTAATTTACAATCTCAGGATTTGGATGATATTAACGAAATGATGGCCAAATCAGATTACAAATCTGCAAAGACTGCAATCGATAAATACACCTCCAATCCCAAAAAATCTGATGATGCAGATGGATTTTATTTTAAAGGCAGAATTTATAATTCCCTATCAAGTGACAGTACCGTATCTATAAATGAGAGTTTTCAACTGAAAATACAGGCATTCGATGCTTTCAAACAGAATTTACAATTAGACAAAGAAGAAATGAGATTAAAATTAGAATCTTATCAATCTTTTTTCATGCTTTATTTTGGTTTTTATGAACTTGGTGTAAAATATTATAACACACAAGACTATTCCGCTGCTGTTGATGCATTTAAAAAAACACTTGAATTAAATGATTTCATCTTTAGTAAAAAATATGAGAATCCGCAAGCAAAATTAAATAAAATTGATACCTCTCTTATTCTAAATATCGCAGCATCTGCTATCAAAGCTAAAAAAGAAGATATTGCAGTTTTGTATTACAATAAATTGGTTGATTATAATATCGGGGGTAAAGACTATAGAGATGTTTATCTATATCTGATTGATTATTACAACAAAAATCAAGATGAAGCTTCTTACAATAAAATACTTGAGAAATCGAAAAAAATGTATCCTAATGATCCTACTTGGGTTGACTTAGAATTAGAAGCAATAAACAAAAAAGGCGATAAAAATATTTTATTTGCCAAATATGAAGAGTTGATTTCTAAAGACCCAGCAAACTTTATTTTACAATATAATTACTCTGTTGAACTATACAATAGTATGTACGGAAAGAATGCAAATAAAGCAGGAGATACGGTTTTAGCAAATAAATTAACTGAAACATTAAAAAAAGCTATTACCAATGAATCAAAAGAAGATATAACGGCAACTGTACTAATCTGTAATCATCTTTATAACCAGTCATCTGATATTTTAAACAGCGCTGGTTTAATTAAATCCAATAAACCAGAAGACATTAAAACAAAAAATGCAATTAAAACCAAAGCGAACATACTAATGGATGAATGTATCAAATATGCTGAAATTGCGGAACAATTCTACCAAAATAAAACCAATAAAACTGCTATTCAAAAAGCAAATTATAAAATAATCTTAGGTTATTTGAATGATATGTATACAGTAAAAAAGAATGTTACAAAGGCTAGTGAATATGAAAATAAATTGTCTTCTATAGATAAACTTTAATTTTATTTATTACACATCAAATTTTTGTTCAAAATAAAAAAAGCCGACTAATTTATAGTCGGCTTTTTTTATAAAATATTCATTTTAAAATTCTTTTGAGTAGCAATGTAGTCGAGTTACATTTTTCTATTTTTACTGTTTATTAATACGTAATGGTTAATGACTTGATTTTGCAGAAGCTTGATCATAATTAATTCCCTGTTTGTGTAATATTTTTTTTACTAGAATTGCAAATAGTGTCAAATAAGCAAAACAAATAACTGGAATAAAGTATGAATCCTGAATACCAATGATATCTGCAATTTTACCTTGTATGGGAGGTATGATTCCTCCACCTAAAATCATCATAATTAAAAATGCAGCCCCTTGTGTAGTATATTTTCCCAACCCTGCAATAGATAAATTAAAAATGCAAGGCCACATAATTGAACAACACAAACCACCACTCAATATAGCATACAAGCCAATTGTACCAGTAAATTGTGTTCCAACAAACATAGCAATCATGCCCAATAAACCAAAAATCAATAAAGTACGAGCGGGTTTATCTTTGCTAGCAAAAAATGCAAATACTTGCATGACAACACAAATGATATAAAGGTATAAAGACTCCATATGGTAATTAGCTAATGTATTTACCCCAAGAACAACTCCAAATGCAACGAGAGGAACAATAATTTGCAAAACTATTCTTGAGGATGTTTTTAACTTAAAAGCACTAATAGCTCCCGTCCATCTACCTATCATTAAACTTCCCCAATACATGGCAATATAGGGGGTAGCTTCAGAAGCTTCTTTAGCTCCAAAAGCAGTTTCTTTCAATAGCGCTCCTAAATTACTTCCAATAGCTACCTCAACACCAACGTATACAAAAATTGCTAACATACCTAAAACTAATTGAGGGTATTTCATGGCGCCCCAACCTTCAGATTTTTTTGAAGCTGCCGTGTTTGCGAATAATAATCCAGCAATAACAATGAATAAAGCACCTAGTAACCATTTTAATCTATAAGAATTCATGATTAATTTCTCAGTGTCAGTTTGTATAGCAGCTTCTGTTTTATAACTATTAAAAACTGGCACAAACATCATGATTAGAAAACCGGTCATGATTAACATCATATAAAGAGCTTTATTCGCTTTTTCTGTGTCTTCTAATAAAATACCTGCTGGGACTTTTTTTGAGAAATGAAATAAAGAGGCAGCTATAATAAAAAGCGTTCCTACGCAAGTGTATAAAATAACTACTTTATGTAAACTTAAACGAGCTATTTGGTCGTCGCTAATAGCTGCTGTGGTTCCAAATAAAGCAAGTGCTACAATGATTGGACCAATGGTAGTACCAAGGGAGTTAATAGCGCCACCAAGATTAATTCGACTGGTGCCGGTAGATGGGTCACCCAACAAAACTGAAAAAGGTTGAGCAGCTGTTTGTTGTAAAGAAAATCCTAATGCTACGATAAATAAGCCCACTAACATCCCAGCAAAAGCGTTTGCATTGACAGCTATTATCATTGCAGCTGCGCCCAATGCGGAAAATAATAAACCATATACAATACTTTTTTTATAACCCCATTTACCTACTAAATCTTTCCCCCCAAAAGAACCATATGCAAATAATGCTAAAGCCCCAATATAATAAGCCGTATAGAATGCAAAGTCGATTAACTGACTTTGAAATTGGTCAAGCTTAAAATAATGTTTGCAAAATGGTATAAAAATACTGTTACCAGCGGCAATAAATCCCCAGAAAAAAAACACAGTTACTAAGGTTCCTAAAGCTGAATAATTAGTGGGAATCGTTTGGTTGGTTGTTTGTTTTGGTAATTGGTTCATATATGATGCTTTAATTAAAAAGAATAAATTATGGTAGTCTAAAAATAAGTATAAATGATATAAATCAGTTCATGATTAAAGATATCCAATATAATTTTATAATAGTTTATTAACATTCTAAATCTGAAAATCTTTTTCATGGAAATAATTCACGTCAGTGCAGAATGTTATCCAATGGCTAAAGTGGGAGGTTTGGGTGATGTAGTAGGGGCCTTGCCAAAATACCAAAAAAAATTAGGTCACACAACAAAAGTTGTAATGCCTATGCATCATACTCAATATCTCGAAACACATCATTGGGAAGTAGTATGTAAAAGTAGTTTCCCTTTTGGAGACACTTATCTAGATTATACTATCATTAAGGAAATTAACCCATCTCAAACATTTGATTTGTATTGCATAGACATATTTAATTTATTAGACAGACCCAATGTATATGGTTATAAAGATGATACGGAAAGATTTTTAGCATTTCAATTGGCATTCGTTCATTGGATACGACAGATTGATATGCTACCAGATATTGTGCATGTCCATGATCATCATGCGGGATTAATCCCTTTTTTTATGCAACATTTTTTAGAATACAAAAGGTTGCAAAGTATACAAACTGTTTTAACAATACATAATGCAGAATACCAAGGGTGTATGAATGTAAATATGGTGAAATATTTTTTTTCATGGGATACATGGAAAATGGGTTTATTAGAATGGGATTTTCAAATCAATTCACTAGCATGTGCTATAAAATGTGTAAATAAAGTTACAACCGTTAGTAATTCATATTTACAAGAATTATTTTATAATGCCAATGGATTAGAAAAATTATTTCAACAGGAAAAAAACAAATGTTCTGGTATTATAAATGGGATTGATTATGATACATGGAATCCTCAAACAGATAGGTTCATAAAACAATTTTATCATTCAAGAAATTTCAAAAAAGGGAAAGCGATCAACAAGGATAGTATATGTAAACAGTTTTCATTAGATTCAACTTTGCCTTTATTTATATTTATTGGTCGATTAGTCAAAGAAAAAGCAGCTGATTTATTACACATACTTATCCCATTGGCATTTGAAACCTATGGTTATTGTCTTAATTTTTTAGTATTAGGCAATGGCGATATAGAAATTGAAAATAATTTGAAGAATATTCTTCCCAATCACTTTGGATATTATCATTCCTCTATAGAATATAATGAAGCATTAAGTCATCAACTATATGCAGGAGCTGATTTTTTATTTATGCCTAGTAGAGTGGAACCTTGCGGACTAAATCAGATGTATGCTTTACGATACGGCACTATACCCATAGTTAGATCTATCGGAGGTTTGAAAGATACTGTTATTGATTTCGTGGAACCCAATGGTTTTGGAATATGTTTCAATGATGCCAATCTAAAAGATATGATTGATTCTATTGGAAGAAGCTTGGAATTATATAAAAACATAAATACAGTAAATCAAATAAGAAAAAACATGATGACAATCAACTATAGCTGGCAAAAGAGTGCAAAGGAATATATCGACCTTTATGATTCAATTTTATAAATGTTAAGATGGACAATAAATCTGTAGTTGCAATGATTTTAGGAGGTGGCGCTGGAACTCGATTGTATCCTTTGACCGCAAGTAGAAGTAAACCGGCAGTCCCTATTGCAGGCAAATACCGTTTGGTTGATATTCCTATTTCTAATTGCATCAATAGTGACATTAATCGTATGTATGTTTTGACACAATATAATTCTGCCTCTCTTAACAAACATATCAAAAATACTTATCAATTTAATGGGTTTACTTCCGGATTTGTTGATGTATTAGCAGCAGAACAAACCCCTGATAGTTTAGGTTGGTTTCAAGGGACTGCGGATGCCGTTCGACAATCATTAAAACATATCAATAATAATGAGTTTGAGTACGTATTGATTTTAAGCGGCGATCAATTATATCAAATGGATTTTAACTTTATGATTGATAGTCACAGGCAATCGGGAGCTTCCATAACCATTGCAAGTATACCAGTAGACGTTAACAAGGCGATAGATTTTGGCATATTAAAAACAAATGAAGATCAAGTCATTACATCATTTATCGAAAAGCCCAATATCGACGATTTACATAATTGGAGAAGTAATACGGGTATTGATATGGAAAGTAATAATAAATACTATTTAGCTTCAATGGGCATCTATATATTTAACCGAAAAGTACTATTTGAATTATTGGAATCTGAAAGATTACATGCCAAAGATTTTGGAAAAGAAATTATTCCATACGCCATCAATCATTACAAAGTGATGAGTTATCAATACGAGGGATATTGGACAGATATTGGAAATATTGATTCATTTTTTGAAGCTAATTTATCATTGACGCTAGATATCCCTCCTTTTAATTTATTTGATAATAAAAAAATGGTATATACAAGATCGAGGATGTTGCCGCCAGCCAAAATAAGTGGGTCCACATTGAATCAAACCATTATAGCAGAAGGTTCAATTATAAATGCTGAAAGCATAACAAAATCTGTTATAGGCATAAGAAGTAAAATAGGAAAGGGGAGTGTGCTTGATTCTTGTTATGTAATGGGTAATGATTACTATGAGACCATTGATGAAATTAATGAGTATCGATTGAAAAATGTCCCACAACTAGGAATTGGAGATTATTGTGAATTATCTAATGTTATTGTAGATAAGGACTGCAGAATTGGCAACTATGTTAAAATAAAAGGCGGAAGCCATTTAGAGAATACTGATCAAGCTTTTTATTCAATTAAAGAGGGTATTGTAGTCATCAAAAAAGGGACTAGTATTAATGACGGCTTTGAGTTGGGATAGAATTAAATCATTGTTAAGAAAATAGTTTACGTAACAATTTTTTTTCAATAATATACATTACTATACAATTAGTGTTTTTTGAAATGATTGGATTAATATTGTAGAAATTAAAAAATAAAAATGAAAAAGCAGTGTGTTCTTTACATTTCAATTGGCGCAATTGGGTTGGGTTTAATGATATTTTTTGCCGTTATAGGTAACTATCACTACGAAAGGGATTATGAATCTTATTGGAATCTGGCAGAAAAAGCGTCTACCATTCAACAAAAAGCTGTGTATATGGATAAGTTTGTTGCAGGATTCAAGGGCAAAGGTTTTGAAGGAGATTACAACGCAGTTTTTTTTAAAACACCAGACAACAGTTTTGACAAGAATCTTGAAGCGTTACAATCATTGAAAACTCGTTTGGATGAGATTCAAAAAATGAATGTGGCTTCATTTGAGTACCAGACTGCTATTCAGCAAATTACAGCTCAGGAACAAGGTGAGGCACAAGCTATGCTCGAAGTATTTTCGGGTATTTGGTGGAAAAACAATTACATTTTTTTATGGGAATGGGTAGCAGTGTTAGAAGCACTCTTTTGTATCTTTTTAATCGCTTTTGGGTTGGTAAAAATGGGAGGAGGCTTAAAAAAAATCAATCAGGCAATGAAAGATGCCGAACGTCAAAGATTGTTGAATAAGCTCGGGTAAAAATACTTAAGAGTTCTGGAATAAATTAAAAAAGGTCTTACAATTCAATTGCAAGACCTTTTTTGTGATTCGGATTGGATTCGAACCAATGACCCTCAGCTTAGAAGGCTGATGCTCTATCCAGCTGAGCTACCGAACCTTTTTTCAAGAGTGCAAATATAAAGTGATTTTTTTAATTTTTTATGTTTAAACACAATCGATTTGTAATTTTGCTGTATCAATATGCAAAATATAGAACCATATTACAATTGGAGACACTTATATGTAGCCGAAGAAGACAAATATTCCCCTTTTTTTGGAAAAAAATATAGCGAATTCGAATATTCTGACACTCTTTATAATTATTATATTCACCCGCAATGGGATAATTATGGGTCAAAAACCATGTATCTGAAAATTTTATTTACTGACTATGAGCAAGGATTCAGCATAATAGAATTTATTGGAGAATGGAATGATGCAATAGAAAATGACATCATGACCTTAAGAAGAAATATTACAGATAATCTTTTTGATGCAGGCATAAAAAAATTTATTCTTATCGTAGAAAATGTACTCAATTTTCATAGCAGTGATGATAGTTATTATGAAGATTGGTTTGAACAAGTAAATGATGAAAACGGATGGATTGTTTGTCTGAATATGCCTGAACAAACTCAATACGAATTTAAAAAAGCAAGAATTACGAATTATGTTGAATTAATTTCTTTAACTCAATGGAGAACCTTGTTGCCAGATATCATTTTTAATGCAATAGAATCTTTTGATAATAGGAGGTTACAATAATTTAATATCAGATTAAGACATTAAATAAATTCTTTTTCAATAAGATAATCATTCATTGTAATAAAATCTGATGTTTTTTGTAAATAGACAATCAAAGTTTCAAGTCTGGCTAACAAAAGAGAACCATCAATTTTTTTAGTATAATTTGGGATTGTATATTTTTTTAAATTGCAAAATTCCCAGGGATGAAAATAAAGTGATAAATACCCATCTTTTTTCAAGGTTTGTTTACACAGTATTTTAAAAAGTTGGAAAGGATAATTTTTAAAGCCTAACCAAAATAGAGGAAGTCGTAAGATAGGTGATACACTTGCAGGTATTCTGACTAAATTATCTTCTATATAAATGTTTCGTGATAGATGAAGATTATTATATCTTCCGGGTATCCAAGTTGGATTGATTGATGAATCATATAAATAACCTGCTTTTTTCACCTCTGCTAAATCTACTTTTCTCATTCTAGGCATTCTAAGTCCAACTACATTAGTTTGAGATATTTCTTGTAAACAAATTTTAGATTCTAATAAATGTTCATTGACAAAATTTGAATGAAAATAAGTGTGAGAGGCTATTTCATGTTTTTTTGCTAATTGTTTTATGCTCTCTGGATATCTTAATGCAAAATTTGCTGTCGTAAATAAGGTGCTTTGTACGGAATCGTTATTAAGTATGACATTTAAAGCATCCAAGCCTTTCATTCCTATTTCCATTTGCTCATTGATATCAATCATATGATTGTATTCAAGAGGCATATCAAATTCTTCAACATCAAAAGTCAATAATACTTTAGATCTCATGAAATATTTGTTTCTTTAATGATATATTGAGGTCTGTTTTTACTTTGCATAAATAATTTTCCAAGATAGAGACCTACAATCCCTAAAACCATTAACTGAAGTCCGCCAAAAAATGCAATTGCAATAATAATAGATGTCCATCCTGAAATTACATGCCCCATATGGTAACTTATGAAGGCGTACAAAAAAAATAAAATAGATGCTAATGATGATACAAGACCAATATAAATTGCAATCGATAATGGCTTGGTGCTGAAAGAAGTAATACCTTTAAGAGCCAAATCCTTCATCTTCTTATAAGTATATTTAGATTTTCCATGTACTCTATCACCTGCAGTATATTGTATGCTGATTTGATTAAATCCCATCCATTTTACTAAACCTCTCCAAAATAAATCTGATTCTTTAATCTCTCTAAATACATTCACAACTTTTTTATCTAGTAATCTAAAATCGGCAGTCCCTTTTTCTAACTCTACAGACGATAATTTGTTCAAAATTTGATAAAATAAATTGCTTGTTGTTTTTTTTACAAATGATGTATTATCAGTATCTAAACGAATCGTATATACGATATCATTTCCTTCTTCCCATTTTTTTATTAATTGAGGAATCAATGTAGGGGGGTGTTGCATATCGCCATCCATACTTATAACCGCATCGCCGTCACTAAGATCAATACCAGCCTTTAAAGCGTTTTGATGTCCAAAATTTCTCGAGAAAGATATAAATCGGATATTTTTATTTTGATTCGCATAATTTTTAATTTTTTCGATAGTATCATCTTTGCTGCCATCATCTACATAAATAATATTATAATCGTAATCAAGCTTACTAAAAACAGCTTCAATGGAATGAACCATTATGGGAATGTTTAGTACTTCATTATAAATAGGTATAACTATAGAAATTTTACGCCTCATAATCAGATAGTTTTTTATTTTTGAAATCAATGTAGATTAATTGAACCAATAGTATGATCCAAATAAAAAAACATGGTGCCGCTTTAATTGCATTCGGTCTTATAAAATGATCTTTAAATGATGCAGTGAATAAGTCTGAAGTAGAGAATCCAGAAAAAATAATGGTTAGCACTAGTATAACAAGGTTTATTTGTAGAAATTTTTTGTGCTGCTGTGAAAACCATATACCTACTCCCGTCATAGCAATAATGTAAGTAGCAGACTCTGCAGAAGAACTAAAAATGACTAAACTGATCATCACTAAACTCAAATATCTAAGTTGGAATCCCGGTTCTTTAAATTGTTTGATTTTTAACAAGGGTGATAATATCAACAAACCACAAATAAGCAAAAAATAATGTTCATTTAATTTAGATAGCGATAACCCATTTTGTAAAAATCTGAAAGCAGTTATCCCCTGAAGCATCGATTCATGATTTTGTTGGTTTTTCTCCTGTAAACAATGAAACCAGTCTATATAAGTTTGAACAATAAAGTTTGAAGACGAAATTAACATCGGACTGGCAAAACAAAATAAACACCAAAAAATAAAAGATAGAACGAATGTTTTTTTATTTTCTGAAAAAAAGAAAAAAACCAAGCCAACAATACCATAAATTTTTACAAAAAATCCAGCTGCAATAAAAAAAGTTGCCCAAAAATCATTTTTTGATTGAACTAATATAAATGACAATAAAATCCATGACGTCAACATAGGGTTGAACTGAACATTTTGTATGGATGTTATTAAATCAACAGCAACAATTAATAATAAAACAGATTTATGTTTTGTTGAAATATTGATTTTTTGAATAGCGTAAAAAAACACAAGTAGATTTACAATAACCCACAGCAAACAACCTACGTAATCTGGCATCAAAGCAAATGGAGCAATAATGTAACAAAAAAACGGGCCGTAATGATTTACATCAATATATTCATTTGGATAAGATGCATAAAGATTTGTCTGATGAAATGTATGTACAAAAACTCCTTTAAAAATTAAATAATTATTATAGGTACCTAATTGAAGTTTAATAAACAATGCAACCATGCAAATGCTAAATAAACCAATGGATATCACAGAAAATTGTTTCCCAAAAAGTTGCACCTGTTTATGTAAGAGATTCATTGTTCTTTAAATTAAATATCTAAATTAAAATTCTTAATTACATCCAACACTTTATCAATTGCTATAGTAGCCACATCCAAATGTGTAACCATACGCACTTGATTTTTGGATATCGCCATACATAATACATCTTTCTCTTTCATGTAGTTCACAAATTCAGATGCTGATATTTTATGATGTAATTCAAAGATAATCATGTTGGTTTCAACTGGTAATACCTCTTTAACAAAATTGTTTACCGATAATGAATTCGCTATTTTTTGAGCATTTTCATGATCAATTACCAATCTATCGATATGATGTTCTAAAGCAAAAAGTCCAGCTGCAGCCATGTAGCCAGCTTGACGCATGCCTCCACCCATGACTTTTCTGATTCTTCTTGCTTTTTTAATAAAATTGGTTGATCCAATTAGTAAGCTTCCAATAGGCGCACCTAATCCCTTGCTTAAGCAGACAGAAATGCTATCAAAAATTTCTCCGTACTGTTTGGGGGACTCATTTTTTGAAACGAGAGCATTCCAAATTCTTGCTCCATCCAAATGAAGCTTCAATCCGCTGCTATTGCAAACTTCTCTGATTGTAATCAGTTCATTCAAATGATAACAACTACCACCTCCACGATTAGAAGTGTTTTCAATACATACCAATGAAGAGATGGGCTTATGAATGTCTAACGGATTAATGTTTTCTAATATTTGAGAAGCGGTAATCTGTCCTTTATATCCAATAATAGGTTTTACCTGGCAACCACTATTAAATGCAATTCCTCCACCTTCGTAAGTATAAATATGACTTAAATGTTCACAAATTACCTCATTTCCTGGCTCAGTATGACATTTTATGGCAATTTGATTAGTCATGGTGCCACTTGGACAAAAAAGGGCAGCCTCCATATGAAACATTTCGGCTATTCTGGCTTCAAGTTCATTTACAGTTGGATCTTCGCTAAATACATCATCACCCACGTTGGCTCTAAACATAGCTTCTAGCATTAGTGGGGTAGGTTTAGTAAAAGTATCTGAACGTAAATCAATCATTTGATAAAGGTACTAATTGTTTTAAACTGTAATTTATTTGTGTTTTGCAATTATTTTAAAATAAATTTAATAACTTGAACAGTAATAATTATTTTGTCAAATTAACTATGAAATGCGAAAATCAAAGTGTACTTTTGCAAATAGTTAGGAATAACTGCTCTTTATTGGTTTTTATGAACAAATTATCTAATTAATTTGTAATTATTTTTAAAAAGAACATAATACTACAACATGAGACAACTCAAAATTGCTACACAGATTACTAACAGGGATTCACAAGCAGTAGAAAAATATTTACAAGAGATTTCAAAAATATCAATGATTACACCTGAGGAAGAAACAACCTTGGCTCAGAAAATTAAAATGGGTAATCAAAGAGCATTAGACAAATTAGTACAAGCAAACTTAAGATTCGTAGTATCAGTTGCAAAACAATATCAACATCAGGGATTATCTTTAAGTGATTTGATTAATGAAGGGAATTTAGGCCTTATTAAAGCAGCACAACGTTTTGATGAAACAAAAGGGTTTAAATTCATATCTTATGCCGTTTGGTGGATTAGACAATCCATATTACAGGCTTTAGCTGAACAAGGTAGATTAGTACGTTTGCCACAAAATAAAATCGGGACTTACAACAAAGCCAACAAAGCCTATATGGCTTTTGAACAAGAGCATGAAAGAGAGCCCTCAACAGAAGAGTTGGCTGAATTGTTAGAAATGAGTGAAACGGAAATTAATAATATTTTTCAAAGTAACACAAGACATACTTCATTAGATGCTCCCGTACATGAAGCAGAAGACGTTGCCATGGGGGATTTATTAAAGGGCGGAGACGAAACTGATGAAGATGTAATGCATGATTCTTTAAAAAATGAAATACGTAGAGTCTTAAAATCATTAAGCCCAAGAGAAGCAGAAATCGTGAATGCTTATTTTGGTTTAGACGGCGAGAATGGGGTAACCATTGAGCAAATAGGTCAAAAATACGATCTAACCAAAGAAAGAATCCGTCAAATAAAAGAAAGAGCCATCAAACGCTTACAAAAAGCACGCTATAGTGGAGCATTGAAAGCTTATTTAGGATAAAATATTTCAAATAATTTTTGCCCCGATTTTTTCGGGGCTTTTTTATGAAAAGTTGTGATGAATTGCAGTTTCTTTAAGTAAATTTGCATATGAAATCAAACGCACTCTTTTTTTTATTAATAATCGCATTAACCTCTTGCGAAAAAAATATTCAGTTTGATTTAAATCAAACAAGTCCAACACTTGTAGTAGATGCTCAAATAGAAAATGGATTACCCCCCTTAGTTATTCTTACTAATTCTATTCCTTATTTCAGTTCAATTGATTCAAGTTTATTAAAGAATCTATTCGTACATAATGCGGTAGTAACTATTTCTGATAGTGTTTCAACGTTTACTTTAAACGAAATCCCTATTTCAATTGGTTCTAATACATTCTTTGTTTACACATTACCACCCGATTCTCTCGTTGGGAATTTTAATACATCCTATCAATTACGTATACAAAGTGAAGGGAAGGATTATACAGCAAATACCAGAATACCAGTTCTTAGAGCCACACCGGATTCTTTTTATTTTGAACAAGCGCCTGTCAATCCTGATTCCAATGCAAGAGTCATGAAAATAAAATTAACTGATCCTGTAGGAACAGGTAATTATATCAGATACTGGAGTAAGAGAAACGCTGATCCATTTCTGCCGGGTAGAAAATCAGTTTTTACAGATGAAATTATTGATGGCACTACCTACACCATTCAATTAGAGCCTGGCATTGATAGAAATAACCCTCCCAAATTAGGAGAAAACTTTTTTAAGAAATCTGATACGGTAGTTATAAAGTTAGCAAGCATAGATAAATCAACATATACTTTTTGGAATACTTGGGAATTTGCTGCACAAAGTGTGGGTAATCCATTCTCTCAACCCGTAAAAGTATTGGGAAATGTTTCAAATGGAGCGCTTGGCGCTTTTTGTGGATATGCGAGTTGGTATTCTAATCCTGTAATTTTAAAATAAAAAATTTAATACAATGAATCAAACAGAAATAGAAAAGGTAAACTGTTTAATAATTGGATCTGGACCGGCTGGATATACAGCAGCAATTTATGCTTCAAGAGCTAATCTAAATCCTGTTTTATATCAAGGCATTCAGCCAGGAGGGCAACTTACTATTACTACAGAGGTAGAAAATTATCCTGGTTATCCAGATGGTATACAAGGCCCTGAAATGATGGTTCATTTCGAAAAACAAGCAGCTAGAATGGGGGCTGATATCCGATATGGACTTGCAACAGAAGTTGATTTTTCATCTCATCCCTTAAAAGTAAAAATTGATGATGAAAAATGGATACAAGCAAATTCAGTTATCATTTGTACAGGTGCTTCAGCCAAATGGTTAGGTCTTCCAAGTGAACAAAGATTAAATGGCTACGGTGTAAGCGCTTGTGCCGTATGTGATGGATTCTTTTTTAAAGGAAAGGAAGTGGCGATTGTAGGTGCAGGAGATACAGCCGCAGAAGAGGCTTTATATCTTTCTAAATTATGTACGATGGTTCATATGATTGTTAGAAAAGATCAAATGCGTGCCAGCAAAGTAATGCAGGATCGAGTTTTACAAACGGAAAACATTAAAGTATATTGGAATTCAGTAACAGATGAAATACTTGGAGAGAAGAAAGTAGAAGCGGTTAATATAAAAAATGTATTGACCAACGATATACAGTCTATTCCGGTTAGTGCATTTTTCGTTGCCATTGGTCACGAGCCCAATAGCAAAATTTTTGCTAATTGGATTGATATGGACGAAACTGGCTATATAAAAACCATACCAGGTACAAGTAAAACGAATATTGATGGCGTTTTTGCAGCGGGTGATGTGCAAGATAAACATTACAGACAAGCCATCACTGCTGCAGGCAGTGGCTGTATGGCAGCTTTAGATGCGGAAAGATTTTTAGGCGCTAAAGGACTTCACTAAACTGACAGATTTGACAAAAAAATTCATACTCCTAAATGACTTATTATTCTATGCTTATCATGGTATTCATGATGAAGAAAGAATATTAGGTAATGAATATAAAGTAGATACAAAAATTGAGTATTTGCAAGATGATAAGACCTCATCTATAAATGATACTATTAACTATGTTGATATCTATGAAATCATACAGTCAATCATGTCTATACCAACTCCATTACTAGAAACCCTTTCTGAAAATATAATTGATGCAATCGCTAATTCAGATAATAGGATTGTAAATGTTTCTGTACGTATCTTCAAGATGCATGCACCCATTCATCATTTTTCTGGTAACGTGGGAGTTTCCATGCAGAAAAAAATTCAATAATCACATGATGAATAAGTTATTGAATGCTTTCTTACTAATTATTTTATTTGCAAACACCTCATATGCGCAATCATTTGATTCTCTGTATAAAAAGGGACTCGAATTAGAATCAAACAAACAAGAAAAGATGGCTTTGAGTTGTTTTTTGCAAGCTCAAAAAATCCAACCTACCAATTTATCAGTAATTTACAAATGTGGTGAACTATGTAACCGAATTGGAGCAAGAGAAAATAATCAAAATCTCAAATTGAATTATTACAATCAATCACTTTCTTTTGCAAAGATTGCCTACAAATACCACTCAAATACGGATGATGCGAATGTATTAATGAGTATGGCTTTAGGAAGAATCGCTATGCAAAAAAATGGTAGAGAAAAAATAGAAGATGTAAAGTTAATTAAACAATATGCAGATAGGGCAATCAAAATCAATCCCAATAATTATAAAGCATGGCATATCATAGGAAAATGGAATTATGAAGTCAGTAGTTTAAATTTCATAGAAAAAACAGCTATAAAATTATTTTATGGAGGAATTCCAGATGCAAGTTATGAGAAAGCTGTTTACGCTTATCAAAAGGCCAAAGCCATTCAAAATAACTTTTCTCTTAATAGTTTAGAATTAGCCAAAGCCTATTATAAATTAAATAAAGTAAAACTTGCAAAAGATAATTTGTTCTACCTTTTACAACTCCCTAATTATACAGAAGATGATTTGGTTATTAAAAATGAAGCTAATTCATTATTAAAAAAATGGGAATAACTTTAAAAAATAATTATTTAAAATTAAACTTATGAATAGAATCTTTTTAATTTCTTTGATTTTTTTCTCTTTAAATTCAAATGCTCAAGTAATACCCGCACAAACTGAATATAACCCTCACGAACTATTTGCACCACTAACTTATCCAATTGGAGATAATGGATACAGAACTGCTTTAGGAGAACCCGGTCCTCATTATTGGCAAAATAAAGTTGATTATCAAATCAGAGTAAAATTAGATGAATCGAACAAATCATTAACAGGATCTGTTATTTTTAATTACAAAAATAATAGTCCACAGTTTTTATCATATTTATGGATTCAATTAGATCAAAACTTATTTAATAAAGAAAGTAGGGGCCAAATGAGAATGCCCGCTACTAACAGAAGCAGATATGGAGACGCAAATTCCAATTTCATCGGCGGATATACTATAAAATCAGTTCAAATAATTACTCCTAAAAGTTCAATTGATGTCAATTATTTAATTGACGACACAAGAATGCAAATCAGACTTCAAAATCCTATTGCCAACAATGGCGGGAGTATCTCTATTAAAATTGAATATTCTTTTACTATTCCTAATTATGGTGCAGATAGATGCGGTATACAAAATACTCAAAATGGTGATATATATACTATTGCACAATGGTATCCTAGACTTTGCGTATATGATGATATCAGAGGTTGGAATACAGACCCTTATTTAGGTCCTAGTGAGTTTTATTTAGAATACGGTGATTTTGATTATTATATTACGGTTCCTTCCAATCATATTGTAGTAGCTAGTGGAGAGCTTATAAACCCAAATGAAGTACTTACAACTGCACAAATAGAGCGACTGAATACTGCTGCTAAAAGTAATAAAACAATTATTATAAGAAATGAAGATGATTTAAAAAAATCATTAGGAACCACTAATGTAAAAGAAAAAACATGGCATTATAAAATGAAAAATGCTAGGGACATTTCATGGGCCTCATCAAAAGCTTTTATTTGGGATGCAGCTTGTATTGACCTTCCCTCAGGAAAAAAATCTTTAGCTATGAGTGTTTATCCGGTAGAAAGTAAAAGTAAAGAAGCTTGGGGAAGATCGACTGAATATATTAAAGGCAGTATTGAAAATTATAGCAAAAGATGGTTTGAATATCCATATCCTGTTGCAATTAACGTGGCAAGTAATGTGTCTGGAATGGAGTACCCAGGTATCGTATTTTGTTCTATGAATTCAAGTGGTCAAGAATTATTTGATGTAACAGACCATGAATTTGGTCATACTTGGTTCCCAATGATTGTAGGAAGTAATGAAAGACTATATGGCTGGATGGATGAAGGATTCAATACTTTTATTAACTCCTTAGCCGACGATGATTTTAATAATGGAGAATACAAGAACAGTCCGCCAAATGGACATGATGTTTCCTATAGTTTATTTAATCCCAATGCCGAATCAATATTTAATACACCTGATGCAATGAGAGAAAGAAATATAGGGAATTGTCTTTATTTTAAACCTGCATTTGCATTGAATATTTTAAGATCGTATGTGTTAGGTGAAAATAGATTTGATTACGCTTTTAAATATTATATTCAACAGTGGGCATATAAACATCCTACACCATGGGATTTCTTTAACACCATGAATAATGCTGCTGGAGAGGATCTTGGTTGGTTTTGGAAAGCATGGTTTATCAATAATTATAGCCTTGATCAATCAATAATATCAGTAAATAATGACGTATCTGATGGTGGCCCTTTAGTTATAATAGCCAATTTACAACCCATGGCTATGCCTGTTACCATTCATTACACAACCATATCAGGCAAAAAAGGTAACATAAAATTACCTATAGAAATATGGAACAATACAAATCAATTCGTTGTTAAAATCCCCTCTGGAGAAGCAATCAAAGAAGTAATAATTGATGAAGAAAAAGTATTACCAGATATTAATTATGACAATAATACTTGGCAAAGAAAATAATCACATACATATTTTACAATAATTCCTTTTTGGTTTTAGTGATTTTTCACGTTGATTTTTTTTAACTATTTCTCATTTTGTATTATAGAATAAATTTTTTTTTAATACATGAACGAGAAACTATTGCATTATATTTGGAAATATCGATTGTTTAATCAAAGTAATTTATACACAATTGATGATCAAAAAATTCATATCCTACATCCTGGGCATCATAATCAAAATCAAGGGCCTGATTTTTTGCATGCAAGAATTAGAATAAATAAAATAGAGTGGGTCGGAAATATAGAATTACATGTAAAATCTTCTGATTGGAATCATCACAAACACTCTGATGATGATAATTATAAAAATGTCATTCTACATGTAGTATGGATACATGACAAGAGTATAGACATTTCTTTTCCTACTTTACAATTACAAGATATTACCTCTAAATTATTATTACATAAATATCAAAATCTAACTGAAAAGAAAAAATTCATTCCATGTGAAAACATCAAACCTGATTTAAATGATTTACTTCTTTTAAAATTAAAAGAAAGGCTTGTTATTGAAAGATTACAACAAAAGGCATCGCAATTGCAAAATAGTTTAGAGAAACTCAATTTTGATTGGCTAGAATTGTTTTGGAGATTGATTTGCAGAAATTTTGGAGGTAAAATAAATGCAGATGCATTTGAAAAAATCGCCTGTAATACACCCATAAAAGTACTAATAAAAATTCAACCTGACTTATTTCAAATTGAAGCTATTCTATTTGGTCAAGCCGGCTTATTAAGCCATCATCATCCAGATGAATATCAAAGAAAATTAGGAAAAGAGTATGTTTTTTTAAAAAATAAATTTTCTATTAATAAACCACGGATTAATATTAATTATCTGAGAATGAACCCGAATGCATTTCCTACCATTCGAATTTCACAATTAGCAATGTTCATTCATTCAAATGCCAATGATTTTTTAAATATTCTTAACCATGACAACTTAGATGAAATAATAAAATGTTTTAGAATAGGTACGAGTGACTATTGGAATACTCATTATATCTTTAATAAAAAGAGTAGATTTAAAAAGAAATATACGGGTGTTGAATTCATTAACACTATCATAATTAATACGATCGTTATTATGAAATTTCTAATCGAAAAAAACAGAAATGATTCTTCTTATGTAGAAAATTCAATTAATTTCCTAGAAAAGACAAAGGCTGAATCAAATTTGATTATAAAAGAATTTCAAAAAAATAAATTAATATCTAAAAATGCTTTTGACTCACAAGCCTATATTCAACTAAAAAAAGAATACTGTGATCATCTGGGTTGTTTAGATTGTATGATTGGCAAACAAATATTTAAGATATAGAGTTAACTATATCCATGTATACTTTGTTGAAATCAAAAGTTCAGGATGTAAACTGTTTTTTACAGGACAAGCATTTCCAACTCTTTCTAAAATTGTTTTTTCTTTTTCAGAGATTTGATTAGAAGGTAATTGAATATGAATATCAATTTTTCCAATTCTTCTGGGTTCAGAAAACATGTGCTTGGTTACATCTGCTTTAGCACTAGAAATATCTACCCCCATTTCAGAAGCTTTAATTCCCATTGTTGTAAGGATACATGTTGCGAGAGACACTGTAAGTAAATCAGTTGGACTAAACTTTTCTCCTTTGCCTTTGTTATCAGTTGGTGCGTCAGTTTCAATGATACTATTACTTTGAACGTGAATGCTTTCACACCTCAAATTACCTGTATATATAATAGAAGCTGTCATAATTATTTAATTTGTTTATTATTTTATAGATTTACTATGAAGAGTACTGATCAATTTTCATAAATTTACCAAATTATAAAATAAATTAGAAAAATCTTTATGTTCAAAGTAAAAAGCATCTTCTTTTTAATAATAATTTGTTTTTGTTCTTCTATTTCAAGCTTTTCGCAAAATAACTCAACTGGAAAAGTTTCTAAAACAGAAATCCAACAGCAAAATATTTCTAAAATGATGTCTCAGGAGGAAGAGGGTGTTTTAAAATTTCATCATCATCTCCTAGTTGGTTTAAAACTAACGAATGATGGATATGGTGCTTTTTTAGAGTATGGTGTAGCCAAGACACCCAAAAAGGCGTTTTTGCTACAGCTAGAATTTACTGAAAGAAAAAGCAACAAAGAAGAAAAAATCCAAAGCCCATATTTTGATTTATCTCCATTCATTTTTGGCAAAATCAACTTTTTTTATCCCGTAAAAATTGGCATACAACAACAAATATTATTAGGTAATCGAGCCAATAAAAACGGGGTTTGCGTAACTGGTAATTTTGGCGGGGGTGTTTCTTTAGGCTTATTAAGGCCTTATTTATTACATATGGTCAATGAAAAGGGAGAATTTGTTCAAAATGGTTACGAGTCTGAAGATAGTAATCTGTTTACTAATGATCCATATTATACTGTATATTACAAGGACCAAAGTCAAACTTTGATATATGGAGGACCCATTGGTGGACCGGATTTATCAGATGGCTGGAATCAATTAAAAGTTGTCCCTGGAATATATATAAAGCCATCAATAAGATTTGATTACACTAAATTTCATGATGTGATTGCTGCAATTGAAATTGGTGCAACAGCTGAAATATATAGTAGAAAAATCCCTCAAATGGTTTTTATTGAACAAAAACAATATTTTTTAGGGGCTTATTTCTCACTATTATTCGGTAGTAGAAAATAAAAACATTAAACAACTACAGTAAAACATTTCTATATGTCGTGTGGAACTTCAACTGATGAAACTATTTTTCCAGCAAAAAAACCTAATTGGCTAAGAGTTAAACTTCCAATAGGGGAAGAATATAAACATGTAAGAAATTTAGTAGATACTCATAAACTTCATACGATTTGTGAAAGTGGCAATTGTCCGAATATGGGAGAATGTTGGGGAGCCGGTACGGCTACTTTTATGATTCTTGGAAATATTTGTACAAGAAGTTGCGGATTTTGCGCTGTTGCAACCGGTCGTCCTGACGCTGTAGATTGGGACGAACCCCAAAGAGTTGCTGAGGCTATTCATCTGATGAAGGTAAAGCATGCTGTTATTACCTCTGTAGATAGAGACGAACTTAAAGATGCCGGAAGTATCATATGGCACAACACCATAAAAGCGGTGAAAGCCCTAAATCCTGAAACAACATTAGAAACTCTTATTCCGGATTTTAAATCAAATAAGGAGCAAATTCAAAGAATTATTGATGCTGCACCTGAAGTGGTTAGTCACAATATTGAAACAACAGAACGCTTAACGAGACAAGTAAGAATTCAGGCAAAATATTGGCAAAGTATGGAAACTTTAAAGATTCTAAAAGAAGGAGGGATGAGAACAAAAAGTGGCATCATGCTCGGTTTGGGTGAAAAAAAAGAAGAAGTTATTCAAACCATGAAAGATTTATATAATAGTGGAGTAGATGTGGTAACAATAGGACAATACTTGCAACCCACCAAAAAACACCTTCCAGTAGAAAGGTTTATTCATCCAGATGAATTTGCAGAACTTAGAGAAATTGGCTATCAAATTGGTTTAGATTATGTGGAAAGTGGACCATTAGTAAGATCTTCTTATCATAGTGAGAAACATGTAATTGCCGGATGGGGAAGAAACAAATGGTTAGAAGAGTCTAATAAATAAAACACCTAATCTCTTGGACGCATAAATTCACCGCCACCTCTAGGACCCCCAAACATCATTCTCATTTCTTTCATAGGCTTAATTTCAATATCAGATGGGATCTTAAACTCATTGGTATTCAATTCTTTATTTAATTCAATTTTTGTGACTTCTGCTTCTAATTTTCTATTTCTTCTCATTTTTATCTCATAACGTAGCACAAAGCCATCAAGTTTTTCCAAGCCATTTAACATTGGTACCATATTGGACATCATTGGCAAATTACTGAATCCCCCCGTTGAATTAATATTATACAATTTAAATGCGTTTGTGTACCAAATAATAGCCGAGTCTTTTATTCCAGGAAATCTGCTTGAAATGACATAGGCCTTTTTACATTCATAACCAGCAATTTTTTTAGTTTCATTAGTATAACTGATCTCTGAAGAACTTTTTGCCGTTTCTATATGCATTCCAATTTTTGAAGTTGTATCCTTTTTTCTTCTTTCAGCCATCATACTATCCCTTTTCTTTTGCATTTCTTCTTGCTCGGCATCCGTAATAAAAAAACCATTTTTATTGCCCATCATTTCAACAATTGAAGTGGTGATTTTAGATTCATTATCTCTGTAAATAGTTGCTTTTACTACATCGGACTTTACGGATATTTTAGTCTTTTCATCTTTTAGATAGGTAATGAACTTGGTTTCTCCGTCCATCATATTTCTAAAGTTCATACCACCTCTCTGATTATCCTGGTTATTATCCATATCATCTTCTTCTGGCGCTATAATGTTGGTTGTGGTATAAACTACGGCCTGTTTATACGTATTGGTTTGAGCCTGAATGAAATAAGGCAAACAAATGCATATAAAAATTATTATTTTTTTCATTTTAATTTTTTTGTAAAAGTAAGGCTTGAACTGATTTGAAAGTAGACCGTTTCAAAAAAACAGCTAAATGTTGGCATTTTATTAGATATTCATTATTTATTCACATTTAAATAATCAAGGCAGGTTCTGAGAATCATTATCAATAAAAACACGTTATATTTAAGGTTCTAATCTACTGAAAAGCTTTATAATTCTATTTTTGTAAGCTAAAAAAGCTACTACACTTATATAATTATAAGCATTTATGCAACTATTACCAATTATGCATCAAATTTCTTAATGATTAGTCATTCATTTTCATTAGGTTTGCAACCTTAAAAAAATCAGAAAAGTGCGATTAAAGAGTCTAGAAATCAAAGGTTTTAAAAGTTTTGCCGATAAAACTGTATTAAATTTTGACGAAGGTATCACTGGAGTTATTGGTCCCAATGGTTGTGGAAAAAGTAACATCATTGACAGTATCAGATGGGTAATTGGTGAGCATAAAATCAGCAATTTAAGAAGTGAGAACTTAGAAAGCTTAGTTTTTAATGGCAGTAAAACAAGAAGTGCAAGTGGATTAGCAGAAGTTAGCTTAACATTTGAAAATACCAAAAACCTTCTTCCTACTGAATTTAGTACGGTTACCATATCAAGAAAATACTATAAAAGCGGAGAAAGCGAATACCGATTAAACGATGTGAGTTGCCGATTAAAAGATATTCATAATTTATTTATGGATACCGGAGTGAGTACTGATAGCTATGCAATCATTGAACTTGGAATGGTTGACGATATCATAAAAGATAAAGAAAACAGCCGACGTAAAATGTTGGAACAAGCTGCTGGTATCACGATATATAAAACTAGAAAAAAAGAAGCCAAATTAAAACTTGATGCTGCAGAACAAGATTTAGCTCGTATTGAAGACTTGCTATTTGAAATCAATAACCAATTGAAAAGCTTAGAAAGTCAGGCAAAAAAAGCTGAAAAGTATTTTGAAATCAAAAAAGAATATAAGGAGATAAGTATAGAGCTTGCAAAAGCGGCATTGGAAGGGTTTAACATTACTTATCGCGATTTAAATCACCAACAACAAGAAGAAGTAGACAAAAGAATTGAATTAGAAACATCTATAGCTAAAGAAGAAGCAGCATTAGAGCAAGAAAAGTTAGCTTTCATTGAGAAAGAGAAAGCTTTACAACAAATGCAATTGCAATTCAATGAAATGTTAGATAAAGTTCGTACTCGCGAGAACGAAAAAAGTTTAACGGCTCAAAAGTTACAACATCTAAAGGAACGTAAAGCCGGATTAGATGATTTTCTTCAAAAAGCATCTGGTCAAATTTCTGGACTAGAAGAAAGTATTTTATTTACTTCTAATCAAATTTCAGAAGAACAAACAAAACTATTTCAACTTGAAACAAATTTACAAGCCCTTTTGATTTCTGTTGAAGAAAAAAGAAAAATTTATGACGACCAAAGATCTGCAATTGATCTTTTAAGAAAAGAAAATCAAACCATACAAAGAAATCAGTTTGAAGCAGAAAAAAAAGTAGCCGTTGCTGATACTTCTATTCAAAATATTCAACGTTCGATTCATCAATTACAAGAAGAACAATCACAAAGAAATAATCAAATCAAGCAACTGGAAGAAGAGAAAAAACAGAAAGAAAATGATTTGACTCAAAATCAAGCCAGTTTAAAACAGTTGCAAGAAGAACATGAGTTTACCAAAGATCAAATTTTACAAACTCAAAGCGCTTTGGAGGAATTAAGAAATGAATTGGCAAATGAAAATAGAAAACTAGACGCAAAGAAAAATGAACACGATCTTTTAAAAAGCCTAGTTGATTCATTGGAAGGATACCCTGAAAGTGTGAAGTTCCTTCATAAAAATACAAATTGGAACCATCAAGCACCATTACTTTCTGATATCATTTATGTGAAGGAAGAATATAGAGCTGCAGTTGAAAATGTATTAGATCCTTATTTGAATTATTATGTTGTCAATAATTTACAAGAAGGACTTCAGGCCATTCAATTGTTGGATAACAACAAAAAAGGAAAAGCTAACTTCTTCTTATTAGATCAGTTTAAAAATATCGAATCAGGGACACAACCCAATGGAACATTTAAAGCCCTAGATGTTGTTGAAATTGACAAACAATATGCAACATTAGCTCATCATTTATTAGGCAATGTTTTCATTGCAGAATCTGATGATGCGTTACAAAACTCTGATGGTGCAGTAATATTAGAAAAAACAGGAAAATTTGTAAAAGGAAAATACTCTCTGACAGGAGGAAGTGTCGGCTTATTCGAAGGAAAGAAAATTGGTCGAGCTAAAAATTTAGAAAAATTAGTAAAGGAAATCGAATCGCAAGACAAAATAGTAACTGATTTAAAAAATACTATTCAGCAAAAGCATAATGAAGTAATTGCTTTCAATACCCAATTAAAAGAAAATGCAATTAAACAAACCGAACAATTGATTAATCAATTGACCAATCAGGTTTTTGCATTACAAAACAAAATTGAGAATTTATTACATCAACAAGAACAATCCAATACAAGATCTACAGAATTACATACTCAATTAGTATCTAATCAAGAAGCCATTGCTGAAACTAGAGAAGAGCTTAATAAGTTCAATATCGCATTGGCAGAAATGCAAAATAAAATTGTACTGGTTGAGCAAGATTACGCATCTGCTGAATTGCATTATAATGCTTCCAACACATCATATAATGAAGGCAACCTAGAAGTTACGAAGCAACAAAGTAAGATAGCCTCTATTAAGCAAGAACTTGAGTTTAAAAACAATCAGCTTGCAGACTTGCAAACGCAAGTAGAGACAAGTAAAACTCAGTTGAGTGAATCGGCTGAATTGATTGATGAGACAGCTCTTTTGTTAAAAGATATCGAAGCTTCTCTTGTTGAATTAATGCAAAATAAAGATACAGACGAGAAAAAACTTAACGAAGCCGACCAAGAATACTATAATATCAGAAATCAACTGGCAGAAAAGGAAAGCGAATTAAGAATCAAACAAAAATCAAAAGAAGGAATTGATCATTTATTAAATGCCATAAAAGACAAACTAACTGAATTAAAATTACAGTTAGCCGGAATGAAAGAGCGCTTAAATGTTGAATTTAAAGTGGATTTAGACGCCATCATTGATGAGCCCAGAACATCGGATACTCCTCTAGAAGAACTTCAGGACAAAAACGAAAAAATGAAGAAGCGCTTAGATAACATGGGAGAAGTAAATCCTACTGCTATCGAAGCATATACTGAAATGAAAAAAAGATATGAATTCATTTTAGAACAAAAGAATGACTTAGTAACGGCTAAGGATAGTTTATTACAAACCATTCAAGAAGTTGAAGCAACCGCCAATCAACAATTCTTGGATACTTTCAATAAAACAAGAGAAAATTTCCAAAAGGTATTTAAAGCTTTATTTACTGAAGAAGATACTGCAGATATGATTTTGGTTGACCCAGACAATCTAGCAGAAACAGGTATTGACATAGTAGCAAAACCAAAAGGAAAACGCCCAAGCAGTATTGGTCAGTTAAGTGGGGGCGAGAAGACATTAACAGCCACAGCTTTGTTATTTGCCATCTATTTAATTAAGCCAGCTCCATTCTGTATTCTTGATGAGGTGGATGCACCATTAGATGATGCCAATGTGGGAAAATTCACTAATATGATTAAACAGTTTAGCGAAAACTCACAATTCATTATTGTAACCCATAACAAAATGACAATGAGTGCAGTGGACGTTATTTATGGAGTAACGATGCAAGAAGCGGGTGTAAGTAAATTGGTGCCAGTAGACTTTAGAAGTTTGAATTAAAGCATACATTCATTTTAATAAAGTAAAACCCGATACAAAATGTATCGGGTTTTTTATGGAATTAATAACTTCCCAATTACATTATTGCCTGCAAAAAAAACAGTCTTTCCCACTTTAGCTTTTTTGCATACATGAAAAGATTGTTTGCTAATGAGATTGAAATTGTTTCCGTCATCGTTCGTTATATCAACACCATTTAATCCACATGCAATCCAAGTTTTATTTCCTAGATATTCAATACAACTTCTATACCCTGAGATGTTTTTTTGAGGAAACTTCCAAGATTTCCCCTTGTTTTTACTTATTGCAATAGAACCAATATTATCCTCTTTCTTATAAAAATCGCCGCCAACAATCATTATTTTTTTTGAGTCTTTGATTGCAATAGAATTTGCACCAGTACTTTCTTTTCCTTGTACAAGAGGAATCAAAATATTTTTATTCAATGAAAATAGATGTGAAGTTTTACCACCTGAAACAAAAATATAAGATCCATTTTCAAGTAATTTTATATTCGTTCCGCTACTTGCAAAACAAGCTTCGCCAGAATCTGCTGTAGGACATTGTTCTTCTGGTATTTTTTGCCAGGTTTCACCACCGTCATTAGTTCTTGACAAATAAAATTTTTGATGAATAGGATCTCCAACTAAAATCCCTTTTTTTTCATCATAAAAATCCATTGCATCAAAAAACACACCTTTGTTAGAATCGAATAATACAATATTCCAAGATAAACCACCGTCCTGTGTTTTTAGTATTACGCCTGGAGAATCAATGCCCATTATGATTGCTTTAGCAGAGCTAAATGCTTCAATATCTCTAAATTGCGTATTTTCAAAACCTTTAACTTTGAGCCATTCCCAATTAGCTCCTCCATTGATTGACTTTCCAACTGTGCCATTGCTTCCACTAACCCAAATAATTGAATCATTCACTACTGAAAGACCTCTAAATGAACACTTAACATCACTAACCAATAGCTGAATAGATTGAGACTTTGATAGATTTGATAATCCTAGGACTAATGCGAATATTATCCATGCTTTATTTATTTTGAACAACATTTTCTTTACTTTTGATTTATTGTAATTACACAATAATACAGAAATATTTCATGAGTCAATCTACTTATACCATTAGTAATAATGAGCTTCTTTTTAAGGATTTATTGGAGCTAAACATTGAATCTAGTATTAACCTTTCAGACGAAGTGTTATCCAAAATAGACAAATGCAGAAAGTATTTAGATCATAAAATGTTAAATAATGAAGAGTTGTATTATGGAATTAATACAGGTTTTGGTTATTTGCAAAACGTTAGAATTGACAAGTCTCAGTTAGAAACCTTACAAGAAAATCTTATTAAATCTCATGCTTGTGGAATGGGAGAGGAAGTGCCTCAAGAAATTGTAAAACTTATGATTTTATTAAAAATAAAATCTTTAAGCTTTGGTCATTCTGGGGTGCAAGTAGATACCGTTCTTCGATTGGCTGAAATGTACAACCATAATGTATTACCGGTCATATATACACAAGGCTCTTTGGGTGCTTCAGGTGATTTATCTCCCCTAAGTCATTTAAGCTTGCCTTTATTAGGTTTTGGGATGGTGAACTACAATGGAACAAAAATAAATGCTTCAGCGTCATTACATTCGCTTAAATGGGAACCTATCACTTTACAAAGTAAAGAAGGACTAGCATTAATAAATGGAACACAGTTCATGACTGCTTATGGTATTCATTGTTTATTGAAAGCAAGTAAATTGCTTCAATGGGCCAATATCATTGCGGCAATTAGTTTTGATGCTTTCGATGGGGTAGTATTTCCGTTTAATGAGCACATACATGCGGTGAGATCTCATGAAGGTCAAATATCCGTAGCTGCAAAAATGAGAGAGTTGCTTTCAGGGAGTGAAATAGCGAATCAGAAAAAATCGCAAGTCCAGGATCCTTATTCTTTTAGGTGTATACCTCAAGTACATGGAGCTTCTTTAGATACTTTCCATTATGTATTAAATGTTTTTTTAAAAGAAATTAATTCAGTAACTGACAATCCCAACATTTTTCCTGATGAAGATTTGATTATTAGTGGAGGTAATTTTCACGGACAACCGCTAGCGTTGTCAATAGACTTTTTGAGTATTGCCATGAGCGAAATCGCTAATATTAGCGAAAGAAGAACCTATCAATTAATTAGTGGACTGAGAAATTTACCCGCATTTTTGGTAAAAAATCCTGGCTTAAATTCTGGATTTATGATTCCTCAATACACTGCTGCTGGAATAGTTAGTGAAAACAAACAATTATGTACACCAAGCAGCGTTGACTCCATACCATCAAGTATTAATCAAGAAGACCATGTGAGTATGGGTGCCAATGGAGCAGTTAAGTGCAAAAGAGTTATTGATAATGTTGAGAAAGTGTTAGCCATAGAATTGCTAACTGCCATACAAGCCATAGAATTCAGACGACCATTACAAACATCTGAACAATTGGAAAAAATAATTGTTTCATTTAGAGAAAGAGTGTCTTTCAATGAATCGGACAGAATACTTCATGATGACATGATGAACGCTGTAGAATTTTTAAGTACTTATAAAATTTAAATATAAAATAATTAATGAATCAGTTATCTACTTTCGATTTTGAAAAATATAAAACCCCCACTGGTAGCCAACTTTCATGCAAGGGATGGGTTCAGGAAGCTGCACTTCGAATGCTCTTAAATAATTTAGACCCTCAAGTAGCTGAACGACCAGAAGAACTCATCGTATATGGGGGTAGAGGTAAAGCAGCTAGAAACATTGAATCTCTTGATTTGATTATTAAAGCTTTAAAAGATTTAGAAGAAGATGAAACTTTATTAATTCAAAGTGGTAAACCAGTTGGGATTCTTAAAACTCATAAAGATTCACCACGTGTTTTACTTAGCAATTCTCAATTAGTGCCTAATTGGGCTAATTGGAAACATTTTGATGAATTGGAAAAGAAAGGGTTAATGATGTATGGACAAATGACAGCCGGCAGCTGGATTTACATAGGAAGTCAGGGCATTGTTCAAGGTACCTATGAAACTTATGGAGCGGCAGCAGAAAAACACTTTGGGGGTACACTAAAAGGAACTTTAAACGTAACGGCAGGCTTAGGTGGGATGGGGGGAGCTCAACCACTGGCAATTACGATGAACGAAGGAGTTGCTTTAGTTGCTGAAGTGGAAGAATGGCGAATCGACAAAAGAATTGAAACCAAATATTTAGACGAAAAGCATATTAACATAGACACGGCTATTGATGTTGCCCTTGAATACAAAGCAAAAGGTATTGCAAAAAGCATTGGTGTATTATGTAATGCAGTACATTTACTACAAAGATTAATTGAAAGAAATATTGTTCCTGACACGTTAACAGATCAAACAAGTGCACACGATCCTTTAATTGGATATATTCCCCATCAACTCTCAAATGAAGAAGCTAATCTGCTAAGAACAAAAAATCCAGAAGAATACATTATTCAGAGTTACGAAAGCATGAAACAACATGTGATATTGATGTTAGAGTTGCAAAAAATGGGTGCTATTACATTTGATTATGGAAATAATATCAGAGCAAGAGCTAAAGAAAGAGGTTTAGAAAATGCATTCGATTTCCCTGGATTTGTCCCTGCTTATATAAGACCCTTATTTTGTGAGGGGAAAGGCCCATTTAGGTGGGCTGCTTTAAGTGGTGATCCAGATGATATTAAAGTTACAGATAACCTAATGATGGAATTATTTCCCGAAAATAAAGGTATGATTCGATGGATAAAAATGGCTCAAGAAAAAATTGCTTTTCAAGGATTACCAGCACGCATTTGCTGGATTGGACAAGGAGATAGAGAAAAAGCGGGACTGGCATTCAATGAACTTGTAAAAACGGGAAAAGTTAAAGCTCCAATAGTAATTGGACGTGATCACCTTGATACAGGATCTGTTGCAAGTCCGAATAGAGAAACAGAGGCCATGCTAGATGGCAGTGATGCTGTAGCTGATTGGCCAATTTTAAATGCATTGGTGAATACAGCAGGAGGTGCTAGTTGGGTGTCTTTACATCATGGTGGTGGAGTAGGAATGGGATACAGTATTCATTCAGGAATGGTGATTGTTGCAGATGGCACAGAAGATGCACAAAAAAGATTAAGTAGAGTATTGAGAAATGATCCAGGGATGGGTGTTATTAGGCATGCTGATGCGGGTTATGATATAGCAATCAAAACATCAGAAAAGTTTCATTTAAATATAAAGACTAGATTAAAAGTTTGAGTGAATAACAAATTAGATAACATCTATTATTCACTCAAATGAAGAAAATACTAGAATGTTTTTCCAATACCTACATTAAAATCTAAAGCGGTAATATTCTGTGTCAGATTGGATGCGTCACTAATTTTCCATGTTGGTTTTAGATAATCAAAGTCTATATTTCCAACTAAGCAAATACTGTTTATCAAGTTATATCGAATTCCTCCACCTAATTTAACAGTAAAAGCATCCGACCAATTATCCGAAGTACTATTGATACTAGTAGATCCAGAAAGATCGATTTTAGCTGTAGGCATGTTAGCATGTGAAATACCAATTAAAGTTTTGATGTCAATAAACAAATTATGTCTGATAGGAATGATACCTACCGGACCTGCTGCTATTCCATAATATCTCCAATGATCAGTAGATCCAGTTGTACTAGAAGAAGCACTTCCATTCAAAAATTTATTTACACTTGATTGATCAACATAATAATTAGCAAAAAAGAGTGTGGACCCAACACCAAAATATTTAAAAATTTGATAGGCCCCATTTACATTCACATTATAACCTACTTTGGCTAAGCCTGCATCTTTTGAACTTGAATAGTTTGTACTACCGAATTGTCCAACAGGAACAGAGGGTCCACCCATAATTTCTACATGAAATTTATTTTTAAATAAATCCATATTGTTACCCCCTAAATTAACATCATCTTGATGAGTCTGTGAAAAGACAAAAAAATTTACACACAAAAGATAGAAAGTGATACATGAAGTTTTCATAAACATAATATTTATTTGATTTAATTTTTCAATTCAAATCTATACCTCAATGTATTTTTAAAAAATGATGTGAATGAATAAAAAAAAGACCAATATCATTCATTGTAATAAAGTATCTTTAATTGTTTATGATTGATTCAGTAAATAAAAGATTATTGCAGATTGAAAATGTTAGCAAAAAAATTGCTGATTTTCCTGCTGTCAATATGGTAAATTTATCAGTTCTAGAAAATGAAAAAATTGCTATAATAGGTGAAAACGGAGCAGGAAAATCTACTTTATTAAAATTAATTGCAGGTTTAGAACAACCAGATACAGGTAATATTTATTATCAGGGCAAAAAAGTTTTAGGCCCCAATTACAAACTTATTCCAGGTCACAACAAGATTGCATATTTAAGTCAGCATTTTGAATTGTTGAACCATTATTTTATTAAAGATATTTTATCCTATAAAAACGAATTGGATGAAAAGCAAGCAAAAAAAGTAATAGAAATCTGCAATATCAAGCATTTACTAGAAAGAAAACCGCATCAGCTTTCTGGTGGGGAAAAACAGAGAATCGCTTTTGCAAGACAATTATACACCAATCCCAATTTACTATTATTAGATGAGCCATTTTCTAATATGGACATGATTCATAAGAATGATATTAGAAAAATGCTTCATGAAATTTCAATAGAATTGAATATTTCCATTATGATGGTTACTCACGATTCAGAAGAGGCTATATCATGGGCTGATCGAATTTGTATTATGAAAAATGGATCTTTCATCCAAGATAACACTCCAAATGAAGTGTATCATCGTCCAGCTAATAAATACAGCGCTGAACTTTTAGGAATATATGATGTATTGCCATCAAAAATTTTCTTTCATTACTTCAAAACCACTCATGATCCTATCAATATAGAAGATACTATTTTATTACGTCCATCATATTTCCGTATAGAATCACCGGGCAAGCATACGGTTGCTTGTAAAATTGAAAACATATTATTTAAAGGGACTCATCTATTATTAACTATATCGCATGAAACTATGATTTTTCATGTGATATCAGATAATTTGCATTTACATATAAATGATATCATTCACATATCATTTATTAAAAATGATCACTATTTTTTAAATTCATGACTCAAATAAGTGAATACACTTACCTAAATCATGAATTACTTACAATTTTATTAAATCATTTAATGAAATGATTTGCATTATAATAAAAGCGTTCTACATTCACATATAGTTAGTCAATATCCTATTATAAACCCTATCCTATGAAAATCATCCAATCAATCCAATGAAGAACCAATGGCTCAAAAACCAACTTACCAATGCTACCTCTGAAGCCATTAAAAAAACCCTTGAAATTCAAGGGTTTTTTTAATGAGTTACTTATCAATAAGTATAAATACTTAAGCCAAACATGACTATTTACTTTATTTTTTAAATCTTAAAATTTTCATAAAATATTTATACAATTATTACGTCTAATTATTACAAACAAACAAAAGTTCATTTTTAATCCGCTATGAATCCAATTCCAATCCAATCCAATCCAATGAAACCCAAAATGATGATTTATTAAACAACTAAACGAAGCCAAACCTTAAAATCACTGAATCATCATTAAAAATGCTCACATTATTTGTGAGCATTTTTAATTCCAATGATTCGCGCAAAAAAATACATGATAAAGATTATCGCTATTGAAAAAGTATAAAAGAATATTTGTTTTAGAAAAATCAATCAATGAAATCATGGCTTTTGCTCAGCATTTCTATTATTGTGAGTCAAATATGTTCTGCATATAGCAATTCATTTTCAATCATCAACGTGATTGATACTAGCAAAAATGAATACTTATACAAACAGTTCACAAAATTGAACTCATATTTGAATTGGTATTTGTATATTAAAAGCCAAGGCGGATTTCCGGCTATTCCCAATATATCTCATGAATTAAAACTTTATGACAGTTCTAGAAATGTAGCTTTAATAAAAAAGTATTTTATAATTTCTAAAGACGCTGTACAAAATGACACTTCAATATATTTTAATAATTCTTTTAGAGAAGCTATATTAAACTATCAAAAAAGGATGGGATTGCGGATCACTGGAATTGTAGATCAAAGTTTAATTAATGATTTAAATACTAATATTGACAGAAGAATTACATCGATACAATCATCACTAAAAAGATTCAATGATTTACAATCAGTCTCGAATGCAAATGTAATTTTAATAAACATACCAGATTTTAATCTTTATGTTATTGAAAACGGCCAATATCTTTTTTCAATGAAAGTCATAGTTGGAAAAACAACTAATAAGACTTCTATTTTTTATAAGCCCCTTTCAAATATTGTTCTTTGCCCTTATTGGAATGTACCAAAAAACATTTTAGAAAAAGAAATTTTACCCATGTTAAAGTATAATAGAAATTTTTTATCAGCAAATAATATGGAATGGTATAAAAATGGCATCCGACAAAAACCTGGACGTAATAATGCGCTTGGATTAATAAAATTTTTATTCCCCAATTCATTTAACATCTATATGCATGATACACCACTAAAATATTTATTTAAAGAGGATACTAGAGCATTTAGTCATGGTTGTATTAGAATTGAAGATGCTAAGAAACTAGCAAATTATCTTTTAAAAAAAGACACTAGTTGGAATTCAGAAAAAATTGATTTATTTCTTTCAAAAAACAAGGAGACTAATATTTCACTGAAAGAGAATACGATGGTAATAATCGATTATTTCACAACATGGGTTGACGAGCTGGGTAAAATCAATTTCAGAAAAGACATTTATCAATTAAACTAGATTCAATAAATTAAAACCTTTTTCTTGGATCAAAGTTATCTCTTGGACGAAAATTATTGTTGGAGCGTGGGGCTGAGGAGCGTTCTTCAGCTTCTTTAATTACTAAAGGTTTTTTTCCTAATGAAATATCATTTAAATGTTCAATAGCCTCCAATCCATCTTCTCTTTTTTCCATTTCTACAAACGCAAAACCTTTACTTTTTCCTGTTTCTTTATCCATTACTACTTTGGCGGATAAAACAACACCAAATTTTTCAAATATTTCTTCCAATTCAGCATCATCTAAGTCATAGGGTAAACCGGCAACAAATAACTTCATAATTTTTTTTGTGAAAATAGTTACTTTTGACCGATCTTAAAATTAAAAATCCGAATTTTATATATCTTTTGAACTTATATAATATTATAAGTCAAATATTATTTTTTTTAAACCATTTCTAAAAAATAAACATTATGCAAAACCAAGTATTAACAAAAGGATCCATTCATACAAATAAAGGTGTTATTGATTTTGAACTATACGATGATGATGCGCCTATTACTGTTGAAAACTTTAAAAAACTAATTAATACGGGTTATTATAATGGATTGTCATTTCATCGTGTCATACCCGATTTTGTCATACAAGGCGGCTGCCCTGATGGAACAGGTGCTGGTGGACCGGGGTATTCAATACCTTGTGAAACTAGAGGAACTAAACAAACTCACGATAGAGGAGTATTTTCAATGGCTCATAGAGGATTAAATACAGGAGGATCTCAATTCTTTATTTGTCATAACAGAAAAAACACGCAACATTTAGATGGTGTTCATACTTGTTTTGGAAAAGTCACAAATGGCATTGAGGTTATTGATCAAATTGAGGCAGGAGATCAAATGATTAAAGTTGAAATAACTAATTAAATGTGACTTTCAATCAAGAAAACATGATACAAACAATTGAAGATTTTGAATCAGTCTTTTTTATTGGCATTGCGGGTACTGGCATGAGCGCTATTGCACAGTACTTGGCAGGAGTGGGCAAGAACATAAGTGGGAGCGATAGATATTTCACTGAGAATTCTTCCAACGATACCAAAATTAAATTAGAAAAAGAAGGCATTCATTGTTTTTTACAAAACGGAGAGGGGATTGATAGTAAAATTGACTTAGTAGTAGTCTCAACTGCAATTGAAGATACTGTTGAAGAGGTTCGTAAGGCCAAGTTACTTAATATTCCAATTATAAAAAGAAGCGACTTACTGGCCATTATAGCAAGAAGTAAAAAAACAATTGCTGTGGGAGGTACTTCCGGAAAAAGTACAACAAGTGCTATGCTATTTGATATTCTCAAAGAAGCCCATTGGGAGCCTAGTATCATAAGTGGTGCTGGATTAGTGAGTATTATTAAAAAAGGTAAAATTGGAAATGCAGCAGTTGGAAAAGGAGAGTGGCTGATTATTGAAGCTGATGAAAGTGATGGTTCCATTGTAAAATACACTCCAGAAGTTGGACTGTTATTAAATATAGATAAAGATCATCAAGAAATTGAAGAATTACATACCATTTTCAACACTTTTAAGAACAATACGCAAAAACTTTTTGTTGTCAATCAGGGTAATCATTTAGCAGCTGCATTATCTGTTGATGCAACCCATGACTTTTCTTCTAATTATAAAATATCAGCAGGATACCATGCGGCTCATTTTAAACAAAACGGACTGAACATCTCATTTCAAATCAACAATGAAGATTTTGAAATGAATGTAATTGGACGTCATAACATGGAAAATGCATTAGCCGCTGTAACAATCGCTCATCAAATTGGCATATCAATGGATATATGCAAATCTGCTTTAAAAAAGTATGAAGGAATTTATAGAAGACATCAATTATTAGGCAGTAAAAATGGTGTATGGGTCATAGATGATTATGCACACAATCCAGTAAAATGCGCTGCATCCATTGAAGCTTGTCAACATATTGCCCCAAAAGTGATTGCATGGTTTCAACCACATGGTTATGGACCTACTAGATTTTTAAAAAATGATTTCATAGATGAATTTGTGAAAATACTAAGACCTAATGATGAGATATGGATGAGTGAGATTTTTTATGCAGGCGGAACCGCCACTAAAGACATTTCTTCAAATGATTTAATTCATGAAATAAAACTACAAGGAAAAAATGCTTTTTTTGTGGAAGATAGAAATGATTTTTTAAGAGAAGTTCAATCACATCTTACATCCAATTGTGTATTACTACTAATGGGTGCTAGAGATCCTAGCTTAGAATATTTTAGTCAGGATGTTTATAAACAACTGTAAATACCTTAGATGAGTCATCATCATCATTATGATAACCTTAGTTAAAAATATACAAACGTTAGTAAATGTCAGAGAAAATCATTCTTTACTCAGAGGAAAGGCTCTATCAGAACTTCCTTGTATACAGGATGCTTATCTGCTTATAGAGAACGATATCATACTGAATTATGGTAAAATGGAAGATTTAGAAAACAATCAATCCGTTTCACCAAACAATATCATAGACGCCACTCATCAACACGTTTTGCCAACATGGTGTGATAGTCACACACATTTAGTTTTTGCTGGCAGTAGGGAAAATGAGTTTGTCGACAAAATAAAAGGATTAACTTATACAGAAATAGCTGCAAATGGAGGAGGGATATTACATTCAGCTGAAAAAGTAAATAATGCAAGTGTAGAAGAATTATTTGAAAGTGCTTGGAAAAGACTTCAAGAAATTATACAACATGGGACTGGTGCTGTAGAAATAAAAAGCGGGTATGGCTTAAGTGTTGATGCAGAGATTAAAATGTTAAGGGTAATCAAATTATTAAAAGAGAAATCACCGATTCCAATTAAATCCACCTTTCTTGCGGCACATACATTTCCATTGATCTATAAAGACAATCATCAGGGATATATTGATTTAATCATCCAGCAAATGTTACCAATCATTGAAAAAGAAAAATTGGCTGATTATGTGGATGTTTTCTGCGAAAATGGTTTTTTTTCAGTAAATGAGATGGAACAAATATGTAATGCTGCTATTAGAATGGGATTAAAACCCAAACTCCATGTAAATCAAATACATAGTATAGGCGCTTTACAAAAAGCCATTTCATTAGATGCATTGTCAGTTGATCATTTGGAAACAATGACTGAAAAAGATATTGATGATTTAGCTAACTCCAATACTATTGGTACGCTTTTGCCTAGCGCAGCATTTTTTTTACGAATGCAATATCAGCCTGCAAGAGCTATTGTAGATGCGGGGGCCGCCATCGCGTTAGCATCAGATTATAATCCAGGTTCATCTCCAAGTGGCAATATGAACTTTGTAATTTCTTTAGCTTGCATACAAATGAAACTCTTACCAGAAGAAGCGATTAATGCGGCTACCCTAAATGCAGCTTACGCAATGGGAATGGATCATCAGCTAGGTAGTATTAGTGTAGGTAAAAAAGCAAATTTAATTTTTACAAAAAAAATACCATCTCTTGCATATTTTCCATATTCATTTGGAAGTAATTTAATTGAGAAAGTAATGATATCAGGAGAAATTTTTTAAATCCCAAAAAACATTTATGCAACAATTAATTGAATGTGTACCAAATTTTTCGGAAGGGAATGACCTAGCCATAATCAAACAAATTACAGATGAAATTGAATCGGTTGAAGGAGTACGTTTATTAAATGTTGATCCAGGAAAAGCCACCAATAGAACCGTAGTTACTTTTGTTGGTAATCCTGAATCGGTTATAGAAGCCGCTTTTAAGGCCATAAAAAAAGCGGGTGAATTGATTGATATGACAAAGCATCATGGTGAACATCCCAGAATGGGTGCAACCGATGTTTGTCCCCTTATTCCAATTGCAAACATTTCAATGGAAGAAACCGCTAAATATGCTCAAGCTTTAGCAAAAAAGGTGGGTGAGGAAATTCAATTACCAGTTTATTTATATGAAGCAGCTCAACCTAATAAAAGTAGAAGCAATTTGTCAGTAATTCGTGCAGGAGAATATGAAGGTTTTGCAAAAAAAATCTTGTTACCAGAGTGGAAACCAGATTTCGGTCCAGCTCAATTTGATGCAAAACGAGGTGCAACTGTAATAGGCGCTAGAGATTTTTTAGTAGCATATAATATTAATTTAAATACAACTTCTACAAGAAGAGCCAACGCTGTGGCTTTTGATATTAGAGAAGCTGGCAGAACCAAAAAAATTGATGGTAAAATTGTATTAGATGAAAAAGGCCAACCAGTTTCCATTCCTGGTAGTTTAAAATCAGTTAAAGCTATAGGTTGGTATATTGAAGAATATGGCATTGCACAAATTTCCATTAATCTAACAAATATTAACATTACACCTGTTCATATTGCATTTGATGAAGCTTGTAATAAAGCAAATGCAAGAGGACTAAGAGTTACAGGTAGCGAATTAGTAGGATTAGTCCCGTTACAATCTATGTTGGATTCAGGAAAATATTTTCTTTCAAAGCAGCAAAGGTCTGTAGGTGTTAGTGAAAAAGAACTGATTAAAATTGCAGTAAAATCAATGGGATTAGATGAACTCAGTCCTTTTAAACCAGAAGAAAGAATCATTGAATACATTTTGTCAAATAAAGATGATAAAAAATTAGTCAGCATGAGTTTATCTGAATTTGCAGATGAAACGGCTAGTGAAAGTCCTGCTCCTGGTGGTGGATCTATTGCGGCTTACGTGGGATCATTAGGCATCTCATTAGCAACGATGGTGGCGAATTTATCCTCACACAAACAAGGATGGGATGATAAATGGGAGTTATTTAGTCAATGGGCTGAAAAAGGACAATCCATAAAAGACCAATTATTACGTTTGGTGGACGAGGATACTAGAGCATTTAATCAAATAATGTCTGCTTTTGGACTTCCAAAAGGGAACGATGAAGAGAAAATGAATAGAACATTGGCAATTCAGGCTGCAACAAAGAATGCTATTGAAGTTCCCTTTAAGGTGATGCAATTGGCATTTTCAAGCATGGAGGTAATAAAAGAAATGGCTAAAATTGGAAACCCAAATTCAATATCAGACGCTGGAGTAGGTGCGCTATGCGCAAGGACTGCTGTTTTAGGAGCTTTTATGAATGTAAGAATCAATGCCAAAGATTATAAAGATCCTGAATTTGTAAAAGATATTTTATCAAAAGGACAGGAGATTGAATCAGCAGCTATTCTTTTGGAATCAGAAATATTAAGAATAGTAGACCATACAATCAAATAATTGATTATGTGTTAAAAGTTGGATTTTTTTCAAAAAACAAGCTGATTGTAAGTTCAAAACAATACTTTTACATATTATTATTACTTTTTAAATAAATACTATTTAACAAATGACAAATCGATTTAAAACCGTCGTTTCAATTTTATTTTTAATATCTATATTTTCATGTGCAAAAGACACGTCTCTTGTTGATTCTACAAATGTGCCCGGAGTTATTGCAAATAATGGGAATCCAACAATTCCAACATCTAACTTAGATAGCTCATTATTATTGGGAAACCCTACTAATGCTGTAACAGACGAGTCAGATTCATTAAATTATTTACTGCAAGAAAAGAATATAACCAATAACAATGAATCGTATTATGCATTATCATATAACAGCCAGTTAGGCCATGCCAACTGGGTATCTTGGCACGTTACCTATTCAGACGTTTCGGGTAGTACAACCAGGCAAGATAATTTCAGAGAAAACACCAATTTACCTTTTCAATGGTTTAGGGCTACTGATGTAAGTTATAATGGCAGTGGTTTTGATCGTGGACATCTATGTCCTTCAGCTGATAGATTAGCTAGTATAGAGTCTAACTCTGCTACATTTTTAATGACAAACATGGTACCTCAGGCACCACGCAACAATCAAATAACTTGGGCAGGTTTGGAAGATTCTTGTAGAAAACTAGTTCAAGCTGGCAATGAATTATACATTATTGCCGGTGTATACGGAGAAGGCGGAAGTTACACCACTTCAAATTTTACAACCAAAATATGCAACGGAAAAATAAGTGTACCCGCTTATCTATGGAAAGTAGTGGTGGTAATACCTAATGCAGGTAATGATTTAAGTAGGATCAATGAAAACTCAAGAATCATAGCAATCAATATCCCTAACACGAATGATGTAGATAACAATTGGAAAAACTATAGAGTTTCTGTAAATCAAATAGAAAATGCGATTGGAGGCAATATCAGTTTATTAAGTAAATTATCCAATGCGATTCAAATTGCGCTTAAATCCAAGGTAGATAATTTATAAAGATATATCCAATCATTTAAATCGCGTAATCACTTTCAACTCTTCTATTACGTTATAGATAATTGGACAAATGCCATAGTGTATTAAAGTTCCAAATAATCGATCTCTAAAATTCGGTTTGTTTAGGTGAGGAAAATCTCTGCACTCATTGAATCTATTTTCATAAATAGTGCATTTATTTTCTGATAAAAAATGACAGGGAATTGTGTTCATTATCATAACCCCTTGCTCGCTACTTTCAATAAATTTTTCTTTAAATATTTCATGAGAGAGAGATAGGTATGATGCTGTTGATTTTGTTTCTTCTTCTGTAACATTAATCATAAGTCCTCTGCAACAGGCACCACAAGAAGTGCAGTCGACATTGGGCTCGATTTTTTGATTAATGGTTTGCACTAACTGATCAACTTTTGATGCATCCATCGATCTTACATAAATACGAAATGCTTCATTTTCTTCCTGGTTTCGGACAGCGGCTAATGCAATGATTTCTTTATTGGACTCTATTTGTTTGATACTTTTTTTTTAGCCAAAGCTAATTCAATAATTTCAACATTTAGAGTTGAAAAAATTAATAATTATATTCAAAAAATAACATTTTGCACATAATGTCTTCATTGTGGATAAATGAAGATTATTTTAAATCAGCGAGTTCAATTAAATTCGCAACCAATAGACTACTATTTGAGTCTAATTTTGTTTAGCATAAATTTATCTTAATGGCTGAAAAGCAAGTATTTGATTACAACGAGGATAGCATAAAAAGTTTAGATTGGAGAGAGCATATACGATTACGACCAGGTATGTACATTGGTAAGCTGGGCGACGGAAGTAGTGCTGATGATGGTATATATGTATTATTAAAAGAAGTGATAGACAATTGTATAGATGAACATACGATGGGTTATGGAAAACAAGTAGAGGTTAAAATTGATCAAAAAACCATAACTGTAAGGGATTTTGGAAGAGGGATTCCATTAGGTAAACTAGTCGACGTTGTAAGTAAAATCAATACAGGCGCAAAATATGACAGTAAAGCATTCCAAAAAAGCGTTGGCTTGAATGGAGTAGGTACAAAAGCTGTAAATGCTTTGAGTACTTATTTTAAAGTAACAGCTTACAGAGATGGTAAAGAAAAAACTGCAGAATTTGAAAGAGGACAACTCATTAAAGAACACAAAGAAATCAATACAAAAGAAAATAATGGAACTTTTGTTGAGTTTATCCCAGATGAAACCATATTCAAAAATTTTCATTTTGTTCAAGAGTACCTAGATAATCAATTTTGGAACTATTGTTATTTGAATGCCGGTTTAGTCATGAATTTAAACGGCAATAAATATGTCAGTAAAAATGGCTTGCTCGATTTATTACAACGAAAGACAAATGAAGAAGAAATCAGATATCCGATCATTCATCTAAAAGGCGAGGATATTGAAGTTGCATTTACACATGAAAATGCCTACGGTGAGGAATATTACAGTTTTGTGAATGGACAATTTACCACACAAGGAGGAACTCATTTAGCTGCTTTTAGAGAGGGTTATGTTAAAACGATTAGAGATTTTTTCAAGAAAGATTATGACGCTTCAGATATACGAGGAAGTATTTGCGCAGCAATTTCTGTAAGAGTTCAAGAACCTGTATTTGAAAGTCAAACCAAAACAAAATTAGGTTCTCAAACTGTCTATGAGAATGGTCCAAGCATGAAGAATTTTGTTGGTGAATTTCTGTTAAAAGAATTAGATAATTTTTTACACAAAAATCCAAGCACTGCTGAAGCCCTCAAGAAAAGAATTGAACAAAATGAAAGAGAAAGAAAAGAATTAGCAGGTATAAAAAAACTTGCAAACGAAAGAGCCAAAAAAGCCAATCTTCATAATAAAAAACTCCGTGACTGCAAATACCATTATAATGATGAACCTACGGGTAAAGAAAAAGATACCATTATAGAAAAACAAAAAGAATCTACAATATTCATTACTGAAGGTGATAGTGCCAGCGGATCCATTACAAAAGCGAGAAACGTAAATACACAAGCGGTATTTAGCTTACGGGGTAAGCCATTAAATTGTTATAGTCTTACCAAAAAAGTAGTGTATGAAAATGAAGAGTTTAATTTACTTCAACATGCATTAAATATTGAAGAAGGATATGAAGGACTCAGATACAATAACATTGTAATCGCTACTGATGCAGATGTGGATGGGATGCATATTCGTTTGTTGTTAATGACTTTCTTTTTACAATTTTTTCCTGATTTGGTTAAAAATGGCCATGTCTATATATTAGAAACACCATTGTTTAGAGTTAGAAACAAACAAGAGACAATCTATTGTTATGATGAAACTGAGAAAAAGGCCGCAATGAAAAAGTTGGGTGTTAAACCTGAAATCACAAGATTTAAAGGTTTAGGTGAAATCAGTCCTGATGAATTTGCACGTTTCATTGGTGTTGATATGAAATTACAACCCGTAATTATGGATCAGGGTGAACACATTCAACATCTATTAGAATATTATATGGGCAAGAACACACCCCAAAGACAAGATTTTATTATTGATAACTTACGAATAGAGTTAGACTTACTCGAAGAAACAGAAGCATAAACCAGCAACAATTAGAACAAATATGATACATGTAGTTTTTAATGAGTCGGATGTAAACATACTAGAATCTGCAATTGCATTGGACGAAACTATGCAGGGAAAAGTTGTTTGTATTAAAGACGACTATGCCGTTGGGCCAATTGATAATTTATATAGTGAAGAGGGTATAATATCAAGAAAAGAATGGTGGAAACAGGTTTTGTTGGGTGGTGATTTTGAAAAGAAAATAAATGATGAAAGTGTAAATGATAATCAAACCAATCAATCATTGGTTGAAGAAATGAGGGCTAACACATCTGAAATTATATGGATTTGGGCGGCTCAAAACAAACATGATGTATGTGGTTATTATTGGATACTTCCATTTATGAAAGAATTTCAAAGCAGAGTACATATCCTATACTTGAATAATTTGCCATTTATTAATGAAAAAGGCAATATTTTTTATCCTACATGGTTAAGTGAAATACCTGTGAGAGAATTTCTGAAAGCAAAGAAATTAGCCAGGGAAATCACCACCAGTGAATTTGAAGTAGATCCGGATGAATGGACAAAATTATGTAACGAAAACAAAGGTGTGAGGATTTTAGAAGGTGGTAAAAAATTAATTCAACATGATTACCATTATTATGATGCTGAAATAAAAAAATATATCATGCCTGATTGGCAAAAAGCCAATAAAATCATTCAAAATTTTCTGTCAAAATCAAAAGAAACAACTGGTGATGCCTTTGCTTTATGGCGTTTAAAAACAATCATTGCTATGGATCAATTTGATGTTCAAGGTAAAGTTGAAAACATGAAAGATTTTGAGATAAAGTATAAATCAAAATCTGAATCTGTTTAATTACAAATAAGTATATATTTTATCATACATGTCTAATAAAAAAAGTAAAGAAGAATATACACACAGCGACAAAGGTGTTAGCGGCCAATATAAAAATTGGTTTCTGGATTATGCCAGTTATGTGATATTAGAAAGAGCTGTACCTGCTGTAGAGGATGGGTTAAAACCCGTTCAAAGAAGAATTCTACATGCCATGAAAGAAATGGATGATGGGAGATATAATAAAGTTGCCAATATTATTGGGCAAAGTATGCAATATCATCCTCATGGAGATGCAAGCATTGGCGATGCAATTGTTAATTTAGGTCAGAAAGATTTATTAATTGATACACAAGGAAATTGGGGCGATGTAAGAACAGGTGATGATGCTGCAGCAGCAAGGTACATTGAAGCACGCCTAAGCAAATTTGCCCTGGAAGTTGCTTTTAATGCAAAAACCACAAATTGGCAATTAAGTTATGACGGTAGAAAAAATGAACCCGTTACGCTTCCAATGAAATTTCCATTATTATTGGCACAAGGTGCTGAAGGTATTGCTGTGGGTTTGGCAACTAAAATATTACCTCACAATTTTTGTGAATTAATTGAGGCTTCCATCAAAGCGTTAAAGGGAAAAAAGTTTGAGATTCTGCCTGATTTTCAAACTGGAGGAACGATGGATGCCACTAATTATGCTGAAGGTAAAAGAGGCGGGAAAATAAGGGTTAGGGCAACCATTGAGGAACAAGACAAAAAAACGCTTATTATAAAGAGTGTTCCATTTGGAGTAACCACTACTCAATTAATGGAAAGTATAGTAAAAGCTACCGATCAAGGAAAAATTAAAATAAAAAAAGTTACTGATCACACCGCTGCTGATGTTGAAATTATTGTTGAATTAGCTGCAGGCATTTCACCAGATATCACTATTGATGCTTTATATGCTTTCACAGATTGCGAAGTTAGTATCTCGCCTAATGCCTGTGTAATTGTAGAAGATAAACCCCAATTCTTATCCGTAAACGATCTGCTTAAAATCTCGGCAGAAAACACGAAAGAACTTCTCAAAAGAGAGCTCGAAATTAAGTTATCTGAACTCCAAGAAAAATGGCATTATACATCACTTGAAAAAATATTCTTTGAAGAACAGATATACAAGGAACTCGAGAAAAAACACGAAACCTGGGAAAAAGTGATTTTAGCCATTGACAAAGCTTTCGAACCCTATAAAAAGAAATTAAAAAGAGCCATCTCTAAAGAAGATATTCTCAAATTAACCGAAAAACCTGTTCGTAGAATTTACAAATTAGATATTGATGAATTAAATCAACAAATTAAAAATCTTGAAGCTGAAATCAAACAAGTAAAGACTGATTTGGAAAATTTAGTTGATTATGCAGTAGCCTATTACGAGCAATTATTAAAAAAATACGGTAAAGGTCGTGAGCGTAAAACTGAAATTAAACAATTTGATACTATACAAGCAAAATCAGTCGCCATAGCCAATACTAAATTATATTGTAATTATGCTGATGGGTTTATAGGCACATCCCTAAAAAAAGATGAATTTGTTTTAGAATGCAGTGACCTTGATGATATCATTGTATTTACCAAAGGTGGTATTTTAAAAGTGGTTCGAGTATCAGATAAAACATTTATTGGAAAAGACATTCTTCATGTTGCAGTTTTTCAAAAAAGCGACGAGAGAACTACCTATAATATGATTTATGTGGATGGCAAAACCGGTGTGAGTTATGGAAAAAGATTTAATGTAACCGGTATCACAAGGGAGAAGGAATATGATTTAACCAAGGGGTCGGAAAAAAGTAAAGTGCATTATTTTTCTGCAAATCCTAATGGAGAAGCAGAACAAGTAAAAATTATTTTAAGCCCTAATTGTAGTGCGAGAAATAAAGAATTAGATTTCTATTTTGAAGAATTAGAAATAAAAGGTAGAAACAGTATCGGCAATCAGGTTTGTAAATATCCAATAAAAACAGTCAAATTTAAAGAAGCAGGTAAGTCTACTTTGAGCGCTAAAAAAATGTGGTTTGATGATAAATTTGGACGATTAAATATCGAAGAAAAAGGCGATTATTTGGGCATGTTTGACGCAGAAGATAGAATTTTAGTTATCTATAATGATGGCAACTATGAAATAACCAATCAAGAATTGACCCAAAGATTTGATCCTGAAAAAGTATTGTTAATTGAAAAATATCACCCTGAAAAAGTTATAACGGCCGTTTATCTAGACAATGAGAAGCTTCAATATAATATTAAACGATTCAAAATTGAAACAACGACTTTGAATAGCAAGTTTTTATTTATCAAAGAAGGGAAAGACAATTTATTGGAAGCTGTTACAACCAGTGATACCCCCATTTTAAAAGTACAAACTGGTAGAGGACAACAAATCAATCAAAAAAAATACAAAGTTGCAGACTTGGTGGAAGTAATGGGATGGAAAGCGATTGGATCCAAATTGTTGGATTTTTCTAAATATGTAGAAATGGAATGGGACGAAAAGTCAAATCAAAATAATCAAGGAGAATTATTCTAACACAAGAATTTTTTACAATAAAAAAGTCCCATGAAAGGGACTTTTTTATTTATGTGACACAGTTATTAAAACTGTTCTAATTTACTAAAGAAAAAATCACCTTCAATGGCAGCATTTTCATCGCTATCACTACCATGGATTGCATTTTCACCAATTGAAGCTGCAAACAACTTACGGATCGTTCCATCTTCAGCATTCGCAGGGTTAGTAGCGCCAATTAATTTACGAAAATCTTCCACTGCATTGTCTTTTTCAAGGATAGCAGCTGTAATAGGTCCACGACTCATGAATTCAACTAATTCACCATAAAATGGGCGTTCTTTATGTACTGCGTAGAATTCACCAGCTTTTTGAACACTTAAATGGGTCATTTTCATTGCTACGATTCTAAAACCAGCTTTGTTAATCATTGATAAAATAGCTCCTGTATGTCCTTTTTGAGTTGCATCAGGCTTAATCATTGTAAAAGTTCTGTTTGTCATTATTATCGATTTTTGCGCGCAAAGATACAGTCTAATTTTGAGTTTAACTATTCAAATTTGAACATTCCTAAATTACACTTACTTTTGCTTCGCATTATGAAGCATATATCAGATATATATCAAGAAATTTCCACTCCTAAGAAAATAGTAATTACCATGCATCAAAAACCTGATGGCGATGCAATGGGGTCTACCTTAGGGTTATATCACTTTTTGCTTCCATTTAAGCATGAAATAGTAGTGATTTCTCCCACTAATTGGGCTAGTTTTTTAGATTGGATGCCCGGTTGTAATGAGGTATTGGATTATGAAAAAATGTCAACAAAAGCCGATGCATTCATTCAAGCGGCTGACTGGATTTTTTGTTTAGATTTCAACACATTAAGTAGAACCAAAAACATGGAATCTTGTTTGTTGAATGCTCCTGGTAAAAGAATACTGATTGATCATCATCAACAACCACAAAAAGATGCTTTTTATTGTGGCATCAGCGATACATCCAAAAGTTCAACGGCGGAAATGGTGTATGATTTTATTAATGCAGCTGGATACAACCAAAATATCGATAGTAACATTTCACAATGTTTATATGCAGGAGTGATGACAGACACTGGTTCATTCAGATTCCCATCTACCTCTGCAAGTGTTCATGAAATGGTGAGTGATTTATTAAAAAAAGGCTTACAACAGAGTGTTGTTCATGAAAATTTGTTTGATAATTTCACTGAAAACAGATTAAGATTTATCGGCAATACTTTACTTAATAGAATGGAAGTTTTTTATGAATATAATACAGCACTCATTGCCATCACTCAGCAAGATTTAATTAAGTACGATATAAAAACAGGAGACACCGAAGGCCTAGTAAATTACCCACTCAGTATTGAAGGAATAAAATTAGCTGCCATTGTGATAGATAGAGGAGAGGAAAGAAAATGTTCTTTCAGAAGTAAAGGAAATGTTGATGTAAATACTTTTGCCAGAAAATATTTTAATGGTGGAGGTCATTTCAATGCAGCAGGAGGATTTAGTAAAGATCCGTTAGAAAAAGTTATATCCGATTTCAAAATTGCCATATCAGAAAACAAAGACATTTTAAGTACTTATAAATTTTAAAACAAAACCACATGAACAAATTTTCTTTGCTATTATTTACAGTTATGTTTGCCTTATCTGCATGTAAACAAAATTTTAAGAAAGGCGATAAAGGGCTAGAGTACAAAATTATTGCAAATGGTAGTGGATTAACCGTAAAGCCCGGTAACTTCATGCAAATGCATATTTGTCAGTTTACAAATGATGGAAAAAAAGATACTATTTTAAACGATACAAGAACAGCTGGAAGTCCAGTAATTGAACCATTTGATAATACATCAGTACCCCCAGAATATTATAAAATATTAGCTCAGATGAGAAAAGGGGATAGTTTAATCATTAGAGTTCCTGTAGATAGTTTATTAGCAAAAAACATGGGAACACTTCCACCATTCTTTAAAAAAGGACAATACTTTACCACTACAGTAAGTTTAATAGACATTTTTAAAAGCAGAGAACAAGCAGACAGTGCCTCAAGAGTTGCTATGGAAATTGCAATGAAAAAAGACTCGATAGACAATGTTGCTCAAATGTTTAAGGATGATAAAATTTTACAAGATTACTTCAAGAAAAATAATATCAAAACCATCAAAGGAGCTTTAGGCACCTATGTAGAAATCATTCAACCTGGCACGGGTAACAAAATCGACACTTCCGTAGTTGTAAGAACTAATTATACGGGAAGAACAATGTCAGGTAAAATGTTTGACAGCAATACAGATCCTTCTAAAGGCCATGTTGAACCCTATGATGTAAATTTAACATCAGACAGAACATTAGGTGGTTCAGTGATTAAAGGCTGGCAGGATGGACTTACCATGCTGAGTAAGGGAGCCAAAGCAAAGTTTTATATTCCATCTCCATTAGCTTATGGAAAACAACAAGCCGGTGAAGACATTGCACCTAATTCAATATTAATTTTTGATATCGAAATCGTTGATGTTTTAACAAAATCACAAGCTAAACTAGCTACTGAAAAGAAAATGAAAGAAATGCAAGCCAAACAAAAGCATTACATGGATAGCATCGCAAAAGCAAGACCCGACACTAGTAAAGTGTCAGCAAAAAAATAAATAATTCCAAATTATAGATTCATAGAAAGCCATTCTTTTAAAGAGTGGCTTTTTTGTATATTTCATGTAGATGAATACACTCCATAGCTTCTTTTACATCATGAACTCGTAAAATAGTAGCCCCATTTTGCAATGCAATCATATGTAAAGCAGTTGTGCCATTTAAGGCTTCTCCAGGAGTAATTCCTAAAGATTTATAAATCATTCCTTTCCTGGAAACACCGACTAGTAAAGGAGATTGAAAAATAGAAAACAATTCAAGTTGACGTAGTAATGTAAAATTATGTGTAGTGGATTTTCCAAAACCAAAACCAGGATCGATCACAATATCTTGAATACCCGCAAGTTTACAATTGTGAATTTTATCCATAAAAAAATCTAACTCTTCTTTTACAACATCTTCATACATTGGATTTATCTGCATAGACTCGGGAGTTCCCTTCATGTGCATACAGATATAAGGAACGCTGAGATTCCCAACGGCAGGTATCATATATTCATCCATATTGCCGGCACTGACATCATTCACAATGGAAGCCCCAATTGAAACAGCTTGCTTTGCTACGGAACTATAATATGTATCAATAGAAATTAGTAGTTCGGGAAATTGATTATGAATGGATTCAATAACAGGCAACACACGATCCGCTTCTTCTGAAGCCTCAATTCTATGACTTCCAGGACGCGTGCTTTGGCCACCAACATCAATTATAGTTGCGCCGTCATTCAGCATCTTTTCAACCATTTTTAATATTTCATCCTTAGGTTGGTTTAACTCACCTTTAAAAAACGAATCAGGTGTTATATTGACAATACCCATAACAATAGGTTTGTCTATAACTAATAATTTTCCTTTACAATTCAATGTAAACATTGGCATCTAATTGTATTTTTGTATAATTTAACAAAGGTGCGAATTTAAGTTTGTATCATTGAGAATTATTGAATAATTTACAGATACTTAAATAAACAAATGAACCATACCAATTTACAATACGACCAGGCTATTTCAAAATGCAGAGATACTTTTTTAAAAAAAACCGCCGATTACGGAACTTCATGGCGTGTTTACAGAACCATATCCATTGTTGACCAGATTTATATCAAAGCAAAGAGAATTAGAACCATCCAGGAAAAACAAGTCCAAAAAATTGAGGATGACATTAAAAGTGAATTTGAGGGAATTGTAAATTATGCCATAATAGGATTAATACAGTTAGATATTCAAAATGTAGAAACCGAGCAATTACCTGTAGACGAGGTCGCTACACGTTATGAAGAAAAAATTTCTATTGCAAAAAAATTAATGGGAGATAAAAATCATGATTATGGTGAAGCTTGGCGAGAAATGAGTCAAGAAAGTTTTATCGACCTAATTTTAGCAAAACTACTGCGTATTAAACAAATTATCGCCAATCAAGGTGTAACCATCGCTAGTGAAGGCATTGATGCCAATTTCTATGACATACTCAATTATTCAGTTTTTGGATTAATATTAATTAATGAAGGCAAACACACTCAATAATTACCAATCAAATAATTATTACAAATGAATGCTCTAAAAAAAAAATTACCCTTAATCATTAGAATCATTATTTCGATTCTGTTTTTGTTTTCAGCAGTTGCCAAATCTTTTCCTATATGGGCTTTTGAAAAACAATTAGTTGATTTAGGGATTGTAGATTGGTGCAAAGCTCCTTATTTAGCAAGATTAATCATAGCACTGGAAACCGCAATTGCTTTTGCGATTTTACAAAAAAACTATCTCAAAAGTTTTGTAATCCCTGTAACTATTTTTCTACTGATTGCTTTTTGTGCTCACTTAGGTATTCAAATGATAGAACACGGAGCTATGAACGGAAATTGTGGTTGTTTTGGTCAATTAATACCCATGACGCCTTTAGAAGCCTTTTTAAAAAATGTTATTACAATTGCTTTATTAATTTATTTATATAATAATGTTTCCGATAAACCGAAAGGAGAAAATAAGTTTATCGTGATTTTATTTATTTATTTTTCATCTGCTTTTTTGTTGTTTTTTGCTTTCCCCTTTTGTCCATGTTCCAAAACTACAAACACTCAAAACATTACAAACAACTTGCTAAACATAGACTCAACATCTAATACAGACTCTTCTCAACATCCAAAAGACTCAATTGTCGATCTTAAAAGTATAGATAATGATACTTCAAAGAAAAATCATAAAGATACATCTGTGCATCCTAAAACAACTGTTGTAGAGCCTGCCAAAACTCACTCCATTTTTTCAGAATATAGAGTATTTAATGGCCAACAAGTAAATTTAGATGTAGGTAAAAAAATAGTTTGTTTGTTTGTCCCAGGTTGTGATCATTGCAGAGCAGCAGCAAAAGAAATTGTAAATATTTCAAAAATAACAAAATTACCTCCAGTTTATATTCTTTTCATGAATGAAGAAGTGTATCAAATTCCTGATTTTTTCAAAGAAATCAACAAAACTTTTCCTTATTATGTGATTGATGACATTCCCACATTTTTCAAATTATTAGGTAACAAGGCTACCACACCAGGTGTAGTATACCTGTGGAATGGTAATATTATCAAATCCTACGAAGGAATTGAAGATCATAAATTCAATGCATCAGAAATGGTGAGAATAATCCAGCAACCATAATCAATTAACACTATTTTCTATTTATAGATCAAAAAATCTAAACACTGGCATAGTATTTGAAATAATATAGAATAAGATTTCAATCATCTCAACTTGTAATCAAAATCATTGACTTCAAGATATATACTGATTGAAAAATAAATCCTTGTTTATAATCTAATTCAAAATTTTAAGTCCTATGAAAACAAATGTATTGATCACAAAAGCAGTGTTATCTATTTTTCTCATCCTTTTTGGGTTACACTCAATGGCTCGTGTGTATTATGTAAGTTCTTCCTATGCTGGAACTACATCCAATGGAAATTTTACAACCCCTTGGAAATCATTATCGAATGTGCAGTCAAATATGAGTATTTTTTTACCTGGTGACTCTATTTCTTTTAAATCTGGAGATGATTTTACCGGAACATTATCTATTTCAAAATCAGGCGTTGCTGGAAATCCAATTACCTTTAACAGTTATGGGATAGGCAACAAGCCACGTTTCATTGGTACAGGATCAACTATCACTTATTTAATTTATCTATACAACAGAAATTATATCGTATTCGATGGATTGGAAATTACAGACCCAAGTATTAGTTTAACTGACAGAACACAAATATCTAAAATCCAAAGAGTATTTGGATTCGATGGTACGTCTAGCTTTAATACAATTAAAAATTGTACCATTTCATTAGTAGGTATCGGAACCTATTGGGTTGGATCTAATAACACTATGGATCATTGCGATATTGGAAATTTAAGAATGGTAGTAAATGATATTGGGGGTAATAATGACTATGGAGCCAATCCAATTGTCATTTCAAGTGCTAATAACAACATAACACATAATTATTTTCATGATTGTTGGGCTAATAGTTATGACTATACATATGATGGTGGGGCAGTTGAATTTTATGGTAGTGGATCGTCTAATAATTTTATTGGATACAATACCTTTTATGATTGTAATGGTGTAGTCGAGAATGGATCAGGAAATGGAGGATTAATAGAAAACAATCAATTTGCTTATAACAAATTCATTAACAACGGGTCATTATTTTATATTAATAACGGTGGTTCATTTGTAGTTACTGTTTCTAACATGATGTTCTACAATAATGTAATAATTGAAAATACAAATAATCGTTTGTTGGAAAGCAATATGGGAAGTATGAGTACAAGTGTTGCTACACAAGGTATTGTTGTCTTTAAAAATAACGTTTTTCAACTTTCTACAGGAGTAGATGTAGTAAGATCCACTCAATGGAATAACGGGCAACTAATTCATGAAAATAATGTGTATAAATTAAGTAATAACAGTATAACTAATTTCACTCTCAATGCCAGTGAAATAACAACCACTCAAAATATTTGGAATAATACAACATCCAATAACATTCTAGATTGGGATCTTATGCCAACTAGTACTAGTCTTTTAATAAATTGGGGACAATCTCTCGGATTTACGAATGATTATGTTGGAAACTCAATTACAGGTCTTCCAGATGCTGGCATTCTTGAATACAAACAAAATAATACAGCAATTAGTCCATTAAATATATCTATAAAGGCAGGTAACATTCTATGTAATGGAAGTACTACAGATATTACAGTGAAAGCAACGGGAGGAACTCCACCTTATCTTGGTACAGGTACATTTAATGTGTCAGCTGGTACTTATTATTACACTGTTATTGATTCTACTGGATCTTCTATCAACGCAAGTGTAACGATTAATCAGCCCGCAGCAATTTTAATTAATACAGCAGTTAACAGTAACAATACTAATGGAACTACCACTATAACTACCAATGCAACTGGCGGAACAGGAAATTATTTATACGCTATAAATAATGGAATCTACCAAACTTCCAATATTTTTTCTGGACTTTTAGCTGGCACATATTCTATCTATGTAAAGGATTCATTAGGTTGTACTGCGAAAACGGACGTAACTATAAATCAGCCTATTTTAACATTACTTAGCTTACAAGTAGTTACAGTTAAAAATGTATCATGTAAAAATAGAACAGATGGTTATATAGAAGTGATGGCAAGTGGAGGAGTATCTCCATATAATTATAAAATAGGTAATGGGATTTATAGTTCACAAAATATATTTAGCAATTTATCGCCTGGCATGTATACAATAACAGTAAAAGATATAAATAACAATACAACAAGTATCACAGTTACTATTCGGAACTCTAAAAAAACATGCTCAACGACATTTGGAAAAACAAGTTCTTCAGAATTTGAAAATATCATTATCTATCCCAATCCTTCAAACCAAAATTTTAATGTAGGTTTTTTAGGGAAAAATGAAGAGGTAATCACATTGCAAGTGATTGATTTATTTGGTAAAAAAATATATGAAACAAGAAAAACAGCTAATCAAAATATTGAATTTGGAAGTGAATTTAGGCCAGGTATGTATATTGTAAAAATTATTCAAGGAGAAAATGAATACTCAAATAAAATTGTTAAACTATAAAACATTATCAATAAGCGTATTTATCACCTTTAAAAATTCTGTAAATAGTTAAATAGATAATTTTAAGATCTAACCCAATACTCCAATTTTCCAAGTACCAAATATCATTTTTTATTCTTCTATGAAGTTGTAAATCATTTGTGATTTCGCCTCTTAGTCCGTTTACTTGTGACCAACCTGTAATACCAGGTTTTAAATATAGTCTTGTCATATATTCCTTTACAATTTTCGAGTATTCAATTGTATGTTTAATCATGTGCGGTCTAGGGCCAATAATACTCATCTCTCCTCTAAAAACATTGTAAAACTGAGGAAATTCATCTAAGTTATATTTTCTTAAAAAATGTCCAATGGGAGTGACTCGAACATCATTTTTTGTGGCTTGTATTGTATTTGAATCTTTGTTTAAATACATCGTTCTAAATTTATAACAATCAAAAATAGAATTATTCTTACCACTTCTTTTTTGAATAAATAAAATAGGGCCTTTAGAAGAAATTTTTATCAAAACCGCCAAAAATGGGAATAACCAAGACAACACAAATATCAGAACGAAGGAACTAATAAATAAATCTAAGCATCTCTTCAATACTTTATTGCCAATATCTTGAAGTGGCTCTAAATGAAGAGACAAAATAGGCAAATCATTAAGGAATTGAACTTTAGTAGGTTTATCTAAGTATAATTGTAGATTGGGAACAAATTTAAAACGAATGCATAACTTTTCAGACTGGTTAATACATTTAGCAATAATTGTATTTTGAGTGGGGCTTATAGTTGAATAAATTTCATTGATTGAGTATCGCTTTGCAATTAACATTAGATCATTGAAACCAGACAAAATAGGGTAGTGAGAAAGCTCTTTTACATTTTGAGAATCTTCAATAAATCCAACAATATGATTATTTATAGAATCTTCTTCAATGCGTTTCACTAAATGCTCTGAAAGATTATTAAAACCCAAAATGAGGATTCTATTTGTTAAAAAATCTTTTTCCTTAAAATAATTTTTAATTCCAAGATAAAGAAAACGATTAAAAAATAAACCAATTAAAAAAAAGACTATAATAAAGAAATAAGAAAAAAAATTATTTTTAGAATAATCAGAAAGAAAAAAATTAAAAGTCATGAAAAATACCCATAAGGCATAAACTTGTAGTGATTTTTTTAAAAAAAGGGTAAAATCTATTATAATCTTTTTTGCATAATTTAAAAAAATTAAACTCAAAATGAAATAATAAAAATTCAGTGTAATTAAAAAGCTGAATGTAAATAAAGAGCTTTTAGTAAAAAGAATTTGATTTAATAAAAAAGATAACAAAAAAGATATGTTCAGAATAGAAAAATCTAATATTAATAGAAAAATTTGTAAATAGTATTTAAACTTAGAATTCATACACTCATTTAATTATATACATTACATAAAATTTCAACAATTCTTTTTGCAGTATGACCATCCCACAATGAAGGAATGTTAGTCGTCTTCCATTTATTTTCATTTATTACATGTAAACAATGATGAAGTTTCTTAAAATCATCCCCAATTAATTCATTAGTACCTAATTCAATAGTTTCGGGTCTTTCTGTTGAATTTCTTAATGTTAAACATGGAATATTTAATACTGTAGATTCCTCTGAAATCCCACCTGAATCTGTAATAATAGCTTTACAATTTTTTAATAAAAATAAAAATTCTAAATAGGGCTGGGGTTCAACTAAAATAATATTTGAATAAAAATTATTAAACCCTTGTAAAATCTTCCGAGTTCTCGGATGAACTGGAAAAAAAACAATTTTATTATCAACTGATTGATGAATAGTTTCCAAAATTGATAATAAATAATCTTTATTATCTACGTTTGAAGGTCTGTGCAATGTTAATAAAAAATAATCTTTTTCTTTTATTGAAAAATCTTTAAAAAAACTAGGACAGATAGCAGAATTCAATTGTTTATAAAGAGAATCAATCATAGTATTTCCAACCATATGGATTCTATCATTGGGAATATTTAGCATTTTGAGATTGTTACTAGCTAAAATAGTTGTAGTAAAAAAATGATTGCAAATGGAATCCGTAATAACGCGATTAATTTCTTCAGGCATATTCATATCACCTGATCTGATACCAGCTTCGACGTGAACTACATCTATATTAAGTTTTTTAGCACTAATAGCACAGGCCATTGTAGAAGTTACATCGCCCACAACCAATACAACGTCCGGACGATTTACAAGTAACTCATTTTCAAATTTAACCATAATATCCGCTGTCTGTATTGCATGAGTACCGGACATACAATCTAAATTAGCATCAGGTTGGGGTATATTTAATTGACTGAAAAAACTATGACTCATTAAATAATCAAAATGTTGTCCAGTATGAATTAATCTATATGAAATACAATTTAATTTTATATTTCGTTCTCGAATTGCATCCATGATAGGTGCTATTTTAACAAAATTGGGTCTTGCTCCAGCTACTATTGTAATTTTCATATTTAAAAAATCAATTCGGGTTGGGTACTATACATTTTATCATAATATTTAATTAAAGAAACTGTATGAGAAATATTTTTTTGAGTAGATGCTCCAAATAATATTGATTCTATATTAGGTAATTTACATACATACTCTATAGCTTCAGGTATTGCTATTGTACCACCAGCTAACACTTGCATTGCAATAACTCTTACATTTTTATTTTTGAGAGTATGTTCATATAAATCTTTACCACCAGACATTCTAAATCCTATTTTATTTATTGAGGTGCAAATAATTGGGTTAAAAACACCAGCAGATTCTAATTTTTCAAGTAATAAAGGCATATTCATTGAAATAAATCCGGCTTCAGCATTGTATTTCATTTTTATATAATCATTAAACTCTTTTAGTACTTCTATCATATTTAATCCTAATAATAAATCTGTAACAATATTTTGTAAAAAAATTACAGGAGTATCTATGCCATTGAACATTTTCATTTCGGTATCAATAAAAATTTTCATTAAAGAAATATAATCTTTAATAATAAATGCTTTACCACCTTTAAAAATAGTTGTAAGGAAATTACCTGGCATATATTGCTGAATGGCACCTAACATCCCGAATTCTGTAATAGCATTTGCATATTTATGTGCATAAGGCATGCATGGATACATGATAAAATCTTGATATGTAAACGGATTTTGTCTTATTATATCAGCAATTGATGAAATTCTATCATGAGTAGTGCACATAAAAGTGTTGATATCATTCTCTCGAGCATGATCAATTACAGTAAGAATAGCACTATTATTCTTAAAATGAAGCGCTTGTAATCTAGATTTTTCATCTGAGATATGATTGACTCCAAAAAATTGATTATCCCCAAATAAGATTCTGTTCATTATTTTGTTTTTGATATTTTTTAATTTGTGAAATAACTAAATCTGTTTGTAATGCAGATTCAAATGTATTAATGATATTAGGAACTAGCCCTTGTATAGATTTTATAAAATAATCTAATTGTAATGAATATTCTTCCCCTCTTAAATAGAAATTTATTGGCCTAACAAAATCAATGATTGATTTAACATTCCACCCCTTAGAATAACCTAATGGTGTATTATGATTTTTAAAATAAACTTTCAATTCAGTAGCATCAGCTATTAATTTCCCATCAGTTCCATTAATAGTTATCGTAGTTGACATCTTACGATAAGTATCATCACTCCAATTAACTGATAAAATACCAGTCGTTCGTTCTTTTGTTTCGAGTAAAGAATACACAGCATCTTCTACATCATTAGAAAAGATTTTTTTTAAAATTGATCCGTGAACTTTTTGAATAGGGGATACCAAATCATTTAATAAGTCAATTACATGTGAAGCATAATCCATTAAGCAACCTCCGCCATCTTTTTCGTTTGATCGCCAAGAATGAAGACCTTTTTTTATAACCACAGGTCCATATGCTTCGCCAACAAAATGATTAATTTTTCCTAAATAATTATTTGAAATTATTTTTTTTGCCTCTTCAAACGTTCCGATAAACTTATTATGATAACCAACTTGATTAATTAATTGATATCTATTAACTAAATCCACCAAATAATTACCTTTTTCAGTATTCATACAAAAAGGTTTCTCAACAAAAACATGTATTTTTCTGTGCAATAATTCTTCTACTACTAATTCATGCATTTGATTAGGCAATGAAACAACAACAGCATCTGGCATTGTCATATCTAACATTTTTCGATAATCATGAAAAATTTGTACAGTAGAAAATTTATGAAATACATCGTTAATTAATTTTGATGTGTCTGCAATTCCAACAATAAACACATCTGGATGCGCTCCTAAAATAGATAGATGTGACAAACCCATTTTACCTGTACCAATAACAGCTATTTTAATCATACATATTAAATTTTAAAATTTCTTCTTTAAATAATTGATACGTTTGTAATCCTTTTAACAATAAGTCATTTGAAGTATGGGTAGTATGATTTGTACTAAGAATAGTTTTAACTTTATTAAAAGTCAAATTAGGCTCATAGATTAATAAATTATTATTAATAAGATATTTATCTACATCCAATAATTTATCTTGATAAACTGAAATTGTAGGAATACCAAGAATGCATAATTCTCTAGACATAGATCCACCTGCCCCAATAAATAAAGAACAATCCATTACAATTTGATCAAATAACAATGGTTTAATCGGTAAATTAATTTTAGAAAATCTACTATTATTATAATAATTAAATTGATTGATATTTCTACATAAAATAGTTACTGAGTAATTATGTTGAAGAGATAAAATTAAAGAATCTAAAAAATTAGTTTTGCCTTTATAATAAGCAGCTGTTTGTGGCTCTGGTCTAATGAATATATTCTTACCTGTCTTGACAGAATTAAATTTATTAGACTTTATTACTTCATTTTTCTGCCATAAGTACATACCTTCTTTTAATCCAGGGTATTTTGAAACTTTATAATATAAATTCTTATTAATCATCTTACTTTGAGTAATATATTCAGGTATAAGAATTTTTGTAGAGAAAAAAAAAGCAATTTTATTTCCCTGAGCATATTCATTATCATTAGTATAAATAGATGGTATTTTTAACAACCAAGACACAATAGGTGAATGAAAAGAGCTTTGTGATACAGATACATCTAGATTCTTATTTCTAAGAAAATTATATAATTGATATACTCTAACTGGATAACCTAAAATTTTTTTTAATTTATTTTTTCCATAATGAGAACCTATAACAGTATGTTTTATTTTTTTTTGATTAAGTAAGTCGATAGTATTGGATAGTGGCCTTGAAGTAATAATGATATTATGACCCATACTCTGTAAATCATTAATAAGATATTCAAACATATTTATATGTGGCGAATTAGATAGATCAAACCAAATATTCATACTCTATTATTAAAATTTAATTTATTATAATTAATATATGTGGTAAGTCCATAAAACATCCAAGCTTGAGTCCATCTCATGTATGGAATTTTAATTTTATAGTATTTATGTATTTGATAATAAAAAAAACCTTTTTTTGATTGCATGTTTTTAATTGTCCATTCTAAAATTTTTTGAACTTTTAGTTGATATTGTTTAAAATTATTAATGGATTGTAAGGTTACTAATAATTGTGCAACTGAGTGAGTATCGATCGGATAAAGGCTATTATCATAATATTTGGATTCACCTTGAATAGTAAAAAATGTGTTAATATAGAAATCAAATCCCTTTTTTAAATTCGGGTTAAATTGATTGTCTAATGTATATTTCTCATAATTAGCCAAACAAGTTAAAATATATCCTGTATGAAAATTATCAATCCAATTATGATGCTTTAAAAAACCATATTTCCATGAGCCATTATCATTTTGAACATTACAACAAAAAGCAAATGCGGATTTCGAGAGTATGTATAATTCTCTTTCTTGGGTATAATGATATAATCTAGCTAATAAAGCAGCTCCTAATAATGATGCGTTATAAACAACTGTATTATCATTAGGAGAATAAGAAAAACATAAATTATTATTATCATCATAAGTACGATGCAAATCAATAATTATAAAATCACAAGTTGATCTAGCAATATTTAATATATTTTTATCATTGGTTATTTCATAAGCATCTAATAAAGCATTAGCTATAAATGATGAAACTACAATAGTTGGGGTGTTTTTTTTAAGAAAAAAAGCTCTGGAAGACCAGTCGAAATTATATCCCCAACATGCACCTGAATATCCATTGATCTGAGTTTTTATTATTTTATCAATAAAATAATTAATTTTTTTAAAAGAAACATCTTGAGGATTATTCTTGTATAAATTACAATATCCAGATAAAAAAAGAGCAAATGATTTTGGATTATAAGATTTTTTTATAAAAAATATTTTTCTAAAATTAATAGGACATCTTTTAAAAAATTGAATCCAGTATATATTAAAAAAAGTTTTTTTTATGTTTTTTATAAATAAAAAAATAGATGAATTTAACCCATCATATGGGTCATAACCTTTGAAATTCTCATTCTCACAATAAAATTGTAATCGCATGAATGAATTCATAATTAGATGATTAAAATAATTATTTTTCATATTTAATTAAGAAAAAATTGCATCATTTATAAACTTTTTATAAAACTCTTTATTTTCATCTAAATCATTAAATTCATTATTTTGTTGTTTGATTATAAAAGATTTATTTTTAATAGTATTCAAACAAATATGATTTAAATCAATCTGATCTCTAGTTTTAAAAATTATGGTATTAATAGGTCTTGGAACAATATCTGAAGCAATGACAATATTATTAAGAAATAGAGCCTCTCTTATTGAAAGTGCATCACCATCAGTGTTTGTAGCTCTTATGAAAATATCAGAATGGCTTAAAATTTTTACAAAAGACAAAGACTCATTAAATAAAAAGAAATTATTTGATAAATTATTTATTAATATATATTCTTGATATTTTTTAAATACAACTGAGGTAAGAACATTGCTTGAAATAATAAAAATAAAAATAAAATTAATTTTATTCTCTAATAAATAAATTGACAAATCAATACACATATCTAATCCATATAAATCATGCCCTTTGTAAAATCTTAAATTAGATGCATTAGAACATATAATGATTTTATTTTTTGATTTAGATGTATTTAATAATTTATCAATAAATATTGGCAAATCAGTTTCGGTAGATAAAATAGGAGGTATATAAGCTGGCCTATGATAAGTTTTTACTTTTTTTATTTTTTTAAAAAAAATTATTTCCGGGTTAACAACTAAAATTTTTGTAGAGAGATTTATAAAAAAATTATTAAATAATGTGACAAAAAAACTATTTTTTTTTCCAAATCCATGAAAAGTAAGTATCGTTTTTTTATGAAATAAATATGCAATCAAAGTGTGAAAATTTTTTAGAAATTGATTGCCACTTTGAATAAATACTATATCTGTCTTTAAAACTTTTAAAAAATATGTGAAAATTTTTCCAGATCTAATATTAAAATATTCAAATTTTATTTGTTTTGATTCATCGACAAAATCAATATCAAAATCATTTTTAAGTAAACTATAAAGTCTTTGAATATGAATACTTATCCCCCCATAGGGTGGGTGAATAGGGCCGATGATTAAAATTTTTTTCAATTGAATAATAAAAAAATAATTAATGATTAATTATAAGATTAAATTTCTCATTATTGCTATAAGTCAAATCTTCATTCCTGCAAAAAAAGAATTGAAATTCTCTATCATTACCAATCATTTTTCTTAGATTAAATTCTAATTGCATCTTATTAGAATCAGAAAATTGATCATCAACAACTAATTTTATATCTAATGGTTTGTCTAGTCCATATTGATGTATTTGTGCCATTTGTAAATGAGAAATACCTTTAAAAGCATGGTCAATACAACCAACAATACTTCCGTCTTTGAGTTTTATAGATGAACCTTTTCTTCCAAATATATTTAACACCTGTGGTGATATTAAATTATTGATAAAATTATTTTTTTGAACATTAATAATATCATCAACATAATATCTAATTAATGGAAAAGAAAAATTTGTCAAAGAAGTAGTGATTATATGATCATCATAAAATTCATTAATAGAATACAACGGTAAAGGCGAATAATTATTACATTCATCTTGAACTAAACCAATAGTTCGTTCGACATTTCCATACCAATCAAATATTTTTGTAGAAAAATAAAATTCAATTTTATCTTTTTGAAATGGGTATAATATTTCTGATGAAGTAAAAGTAAGTGGGATATTTAAATACAAACCCTTTTTTGAAAGCTCTAAAAACAATTTATAAACGTAACTTGGAAATCCTTCCATTGCTTTTGGTGAAAACGAAGTAATCAGATTATAAAAATAACTAACTGTATTTTCATTTAAATTAGGACATGAAATATATAAAACATTAGAATGTTTATCATATTTATATAAGGTACTTTTATCTAAATGACCACGTATAGATAATAATTTGTCGTTATAATTAAACCCTTTAGTTTTTCGAAAATATTTAATATATGCTGATTCTATATTAATACTGGTAGGGGTTCTATATACAGATAATGGGCTACCCGTTGTACCACTTGTAAAAGATTTAAATTTAAAAAACCTATTACCTGCATATATATTATCTTCTTTATTTCGTAAAAAATCTTTAGTAACAATGGGTAATTTAAAAATATCCGTAATAGATTTTATAGATGTAAGTTGTAAACCAAAATCGATATATAACTTATTAAAGAATTTAGAATATAAAAATGTGTGCCTATATAAATCCAGGAATTTCTGATTGTATTTTTCAATAAGATCAGTTTGATTTAATTGATAATAATAATTGATATTACTTTCGATTTGAGTTGTAAAAAAGTTATTTTTAAAATAATGCTTTAGAAAATAATTCATAATGATGAAATAAAATTTTCAAAATAAAAGTATACGATTAATGAATTATAGTAAATGACTTGAATCAGAATGAAGGATAACATAAATTTTATGAAAATCTACGATCTAATACTGAGCTAATTTTTCTTAAAATAAAATAGGGTAGTGTATCGTAATTATATTGAATAACAATATTTTTAGTAAAAGACATTTTAAATCGATTAATGCCAATGATTTGTGGATTTTTTGAGAGTGTATCTATCCCACCAAAATCAAAGATTTTAAGATTTCTAGATTTAAAATATTGTAAATCCTCATAAATCAATCTTTTATTTGAAAGTCCAATAAATTTTTTTTCATTTTCATCAAATCTATCAGATGCAGATAGTAATAATCTGACCATAGAGTTTTTTTTGTCTATTATATAACAATGAGAGACTAATAATTTATTTTCAAAATAAATAAAACTAAAGATTAAATGATTTGATATATTTTCTAATAATGATTTTTTTAATTTATAAATTTTCTTTTTTTCTACAAATTTGAGATAAAGAGGGTAAAAGTCATTAAGATTATTATTATAGATAAACTGATAATTATATTTATTAGATCTACTTATTTCATTTTTAATATTTGAGGAAAAGTCATTAAAAATATGCTTAATATTATTATTTAATTCAATTTGCAAACTTTGAGATTTGTATCTTATACAGAAGCTTTTAAAAAAGTTTAAATTTTCATTTATATATTGATACGTCTTAAATGAAAATAAATTTATAATTTCCTTTTTAATAATAAAACAGTTATTGGTTATATAAAAAAAGTAAAACTTTTTCTTAAACGCAACTGAAACTTTATCTGAATAAACAAAACCATCATTTTTTATTTTATTATAAAAATCGATAGTTTTAGATGAGACTTCATTTTTATTATAATTTTTGTATGCATAGTTTTTAGCATTTATTTTTATCTCATTTTTTAAAAAACTATTCTTATGTAACATTCTTAATAAATGAAATAATTCATCCGGTTCTTTAAGATTAAAAAGAAAACCATTATTATAATTATTTATCATTTCTGGAATACCGCCTACATCAGATGCCAAAATAATTTTTCCTGCAGCCATACATTCAGCTATAGCCATAGGTAAGGATTCATGTTTAGAAGCAACAATAAGAAATTCAGTTACTTTTAAAACTTCAATAAGTTTTAGTTGATCAATCCATCCATAAAAAATAACAAATGATTCAAGATGATTTTTAGAAATAAATTCTAAAACTAAATTTTTATAAAACGGATCAATAAAATCACCCACAATATGCAAATGATATTGTTTGTTTTCCTTTATTAAATTGGTCAAAATATTTAAAACAAATAATAAATTTTTATTTTCATCAATAACACCAATGTATATTAAATTATTGGATTTATACTCATCTATAGAAACATTAAAAAAAATATCGGAAACTGCATTAGGAATTATTAAATTATTTTTTTGTGAAATAGAACGATATAAAGATTTAGAAAATAAAGAGAGATGTATAATGTTTTTAGGTTCTAAAACATATTGAATGAATCCATTTAAAAACCATTTGCACTTATCAATTATTAACCTTTTATTTTTTAATTCTTTAAAAGAAAAACCATGTATAGTTTGAATAATAATTGCTTTTTTGGGCAATAATAGACTTGTAAATAAAAATGTATTACCTAATTCATAATGTATAATATCAGGTTTAAATTTTAAAAATTCTTTCTTAACAATATATGAAGATCTCAATAGGTAATTTAGTGAATGATATATAAATGTACCTTCTGGATAATATTTAAATAATATATTTTTAGAGTAATTGTATTCTACTATTTTTTTTATATTTCTATTAAATACTAATACGACAAACTCATGATCAAAATTAGAAAAGCCATTAAGTAAATTAATAGTTGCTGAATATATACCACCTTTAATTTCTAAATGATTTATAGGTAGACCAGGTATAATTAAAAGAACCTTCATTAAATATTATAAAATTATAATTTTTTAAATTGAATTATACAATTTTGAAAGAACCATGCTATTATACATAAAGTCGGTATCAGATTTATATTTATATAAACTGGATTCCACTTTTTTGTAAAAGTTGTTATGTAAGGCTTTTAAAACTATGCTCGCCAAATTATTTGACTTGGGAATTGTTAAAAAACCATCTTTCCCATGTTTGATATATTCAGAAAAAGAACCAACATTACTAGCAATAACAACTTTTTTTAGTGCTTTAGTTGTCATTAAAACTCCACTTTGTGTTGATTCTCTATAGGGACATATTATAAATTTAGAATTTCTAATATAATTTATTAAATCAGTCATTTTAATGTGATGATCAATAAGAATAATATTTTTTTTATATGTTTTAATAGTGTCTTCATTTAATCTATAATTTTCAACTTTACTGCCAATTATATAGAATTTTTGGTCAGGATAAAATTCTAGAATTTTTGGAATGGTGTCTAGTAGTATATCTATCCCTTTATAATACGATAATCGACCAAAAAATAAAATATAATTTTTATTGTCGTGTGTATTGATAATATTTTGGTTATATGTATTATAAGGTAATAATCTAATACAAGATGATTTTGAAAGATATTCTGGATATTTATCAATAAAAACTTGTCGAGAATAGTTTGAGAAAAAAAGATAATTAGATGCTATTTTATAAAAGAAAAAATCGCCAATGCGTTCTTTCCAATTATCCTCACCAGTATGAGGAATTGGATCATGTATGGATAAGATAATTTTTTTTGAATATATAAAAGGGATAATCCATAATATACGTGTTGTAAAAGTATCAAAATGCAAAATTGAAATTCTATTTTTTTTTATAAATCGATGTAAATAATATGAATTTCTAATTGAAGCTAAACAAAAACTATTAAAGCTTTTATTAATAAAAAAAAATACCTTTTTTACGTTTTTAAAATATTTTGATATTTGTAAAAACTTTTCAGTTCCAAGAAATGTGACAGGTGATTCAAATAAACTAAAATTATTTAAATCGGCAGTATTTAAAATAGTTGCATTTTTTGAATGAGGAGTAACCTCTATAATAAGATAAATAATAAAATCATTTTTAATTGTCTGGATTGTTTCAAGCGCTTCATCCAAAAAATTTGATGATGTATAGTATAAAATATTTTTCAAAAAAGAATTTTATGAATTAAATAATTTTTTTGTATAAACTTTAATTCTTTTGTAATAAAAAAATAGAAAAAAAATACTAATTATGAAAACAAAAAAGAATAAAAAAATTTTTGATAGAGTACTTTTATTAAAATAAAAAAATGTAATAATTGAAAATAAAAAAAAATAAAATCTTAAAATATGATTCAAATCAATAATTCCCTTTTTAAATAAAATAAAATCTTGTATTAAATGGAAAATAAAAAAAGAAAAAAAAATCGAAATAATCACAACAGAAAGGGTGTTGAAATAATGAAATCCAACAATACATAATATAATATTAAATAGTATTGAAACTATATTACAATACAAATCAATTTTTTCTAGCTTTATAGCAATTAATAAATTTGCTTGAAGTAATAATGTTGGAAAAATTAATATTATATAAAAAATCTCAATACAATATGGAGCCATTATAGTAAAACTCTGCCCAAATAATAAAGGAATAATTTTATCTGCAAAAGCATTAATAAATAAAAAAACTAACAGACCATAAAGAATGAAAATATTAAAAAAAAAATTATAAAATGATTTTAAATTAAAAACTGAATAATTAATGATTTTGACTAAGATTGGATATATACTTGTGCATAGAACTAAGGGTAGTAAAAAACTGATTGATAAGACTTTAAATGAAACCTCGTAATAACTGACATCTTGTAAGGTTAAAAATTTAGAAATAAAAAAATTACCTATTCTCCAATTTGCAAGTGAAACAATTGAAATAATTAAAAAAGTTGAATTCTGGTATAAAAAATTAAAAATTTCTTTCAAATTAATAGGAGTGAAAAATATATTTTTAAAACCAATTAATCCATCAGTAGAATAAAACAAAAATGATTTTATTGTAAATAATCTTACAAAAATCAAAATTGTTAATAAGTAGTATAAAGAAAATGGTGTAATTAAAATTAATAAACCAAAACAAAATTTAAAAAAAGATTCTAATGTTGAAATATGATAAAATTTATATTGAATATCCATTGCAATGCAATTATATTTAATTACGTATATAATGTTATCAAAAAATAAATTCAAAGCAAGAATAACAGAAAGAACTCTTATTAAAAATAAATCATAAAAAATAAAAACAAAAAACACATTTATTATTATAAAAAAGAATGAAATCAAAATTTGAATTTTAAAAAACTTTTTTGTTAAAGTAAAAGTATCATTTGTAGTTAAATATTCTCTAACATACCAATTCCCTAATCCAAGAGAGGATACACCTAAAATGAAGGAATAAAACATGTTTGCAACCACATAACTTCCAAAAATATTTTTATCATAATGCCTTGCTATAATTATAAAAAAAAGTGTAAAAAATAAATTTTGAAGAATATTAGAAAATAAACCCCAAAAAGTATTTTTTAAAAAAAGTGATTTGTTTTTTTTAAAATTCATAATTAATTTTTGTACCTACTATTAAGTAACCGAAAAGTATTGTTGCTTATAGGTTTATTATTTAAAACAAATAAAATGGAAACAATACAAGTCAATAAAATTTTCATTCTTACATCACCTAAAGTATAAATAGAATAGAAGCTGATAAAAAAAGAGATAACACTAGAAATTAAATATTTATTTTCAAAAGTGAAATGAATTCCAGTCTTAAAAAAGACTCTTTCAATTGGAACTATAAATAAAAACATAATTAATAAAATTCCGAATAAACCTGTTTCAGTCAATAACTTTAAATATCCACTTTCAGGATGATCAAATGTGATAAACTCATGGTCTCTTAACCAATATTGATCTGGATAAAATTTATTAACATAATTTGAATAATTACCCAAACCAATACCTAAAAATGGATGTTTGTAAAAAATTTGTAAGGCAGAATTCCAAATATTATTTCTAAATACATAGGCTTCATCAATAGAAGTACTCCTATTGAAAATTATAAATGAATTTTGGAAAACATAAAATATTACCAAGAAGAACAAACTAAAAATGAAGAGTAGAATTCTTTTATACCTTTTAGAAAAAAAGATTAAGAAAAAATAGCCTATTATAAAACCTAATAATGACCCTCTAGATCCGGATAAAAAAAGTGAAATCAAACATGATATTATTAAAATTAAATAAAAGATGGTATATTTTTTTTGAATTTCAAATAATAATAAACAAATAAAAATTAATACAGATAAATATTGTCCATACACTTGTGGATCTGAAAAAAAACTTGGATAACGCAACCCATCACTTGAAATAATATTTGGATTTTGTACTAGAGAAAAGGTAATTTCTAAACCCCAAATAACTTGTAAATAAAGAAATAAAAATGAAAAAACTAGAATGGTAATAAAAGAATAAAAGATTTTTATTATAAAACTCTTATTTCTTATACATTCACTTATGAGTAATGAAGAAAAAATAAATATTGAAAAAAAATCTAAAAAATCAAAAACATTATTTGAATTAAAAGAAAAATCTGAAAAAATTATACCTAAAAAAGAAAAAAATAAAAAAAATTTAAATAAAATCTGATGTAAAAAATACTTTTGATGATCAGATATATCATCTTTATAAAAAAAAACAAGATAAATTATTGTAAGAAAAACAAAACCATTTAATCCATATATAACAGGGATTGACAAAAATGGAAAAGAAAGAATTATATATAAAATAAAGAATTGATTTTTTTTTCTTTTAGTAAGTAAAATAGTTATGACAAAAAGTAAAATATTTAAAAGAGATAAAAGCTTTATAACTGACATATAATAATTTAAAATTGATTAAACCATATTCCAGTCATTCTACAAATATTTTCACTAAAAGAAACATTTTCTAAAACATCAAATCTGGGAATTTCATAGATATTTGGTAAAGAATCTGCTAGAATATATTTAGGACTAGTTGTAAAAGCCAATTTATAATTAGACTTTTTTAAATATTCTTTTTCTCTGTTTGTGTATTCTCCATTCGGATATGCAAAATAAAAGATTGGATGATTGAATAAATTTTCAATTTCTTTTTTAGAAAACAAAATTTCTCGTTCTGATTCAGTATCATTACACTTAGTTAAAATTGGATGCGAGACTGTATGACTACCAATTGTTACATTTTTATTCTTAATAATTTCAGAAATCTCGTTTAAATTCATAGATTCTCTGTAATGAATACTATATTTTTTCGCCTCTTCAATAATTTCTAGTCTTTTATCATTATCGAAAATTTTCAAAGTATTAAGAGATAAATTATGATCGAGATATTTTTTAGAAGAATTAAAATATGACCACCAATACCTTTGGTGACTTTTAATCAAATCACTCACTATAAAAATAGTTATTGGAATATTGTATTTAGTCGCTATTGCAACTACATTATCCTTATTTTCTCTCCACCCATCATCAATTGTAAAAATTACTGCTGATGATGGCCAATCTTTTTTAAATGAAATTATATTATATAAATCTTCTGTTGAAATAAATGTAAACTTGTGTTTTAAAAACCAAAGAACACATTTTTCGAACTGTTTTTTAGATGGATTGTGAAAATATACAGATGTTATGATTTTATATTGATTAGCATTGATTTTATATTTTTTTATTTTACCAGTATAAAGTAAATAATTAGCATAAAAAAAAGCAGCAATATTTCTTACAGTAAATTGCATTATTCTCTAAAAAAAATTAAAAAATGATTTCTTTTTAATAGAATTTAAAATTGTTTCTCCAATATTTCTATCAGAAATATCAGCAATTAAAATATATCCCAAAGAAGGAACCGTAATAATAGTTTTGTTGATATTCGATTGTGATAAATTATCATATCCGTAATAATCAGAAACTTTATTAAATAACCTTGAAATGCTATTCAATCTTACATTTGTTTTTTCTAATCTTATATTAAAATTCTCATTTACAAATCTTTTTAAATAATCTAATTCAATATCATCTATTTGAATAGGTCTTCCCAGAAAAAAAACCATATTAATGATATCATTACATTTTTTTAAAATTGATATTTCAGTATCTGATAATTTTACAAAAACATAGGAATCAAATAAAGGCACTTTTAAAATTTTAATATTTTCTTCCATATCTTCTGTAAAAAGCCTGTTTTGTGGGAAATAAAATTCATACCCATTTTTTTGAAAAAAATTACAAACTTTTTGTTCTGAATTTTTTTTTGTAAAAATTACATACCATTTTTTCATAATTATATAGATATTGATTTTTTCACATTAACTTGTTTAGAAATGGTATTAAAATAGTTATAATAAGAACTATTTATTTTTTTTGTATTCTGAATACCATTAAATAAAATCACTGCATTTTTTATATGAATCCTATGAAAATATGTGTGTAAATTTTCTAACATTTTTTTCGGTGTATATTTATTCCTTATAACAACTATAGAAATATCACACAATTGAGATAGTATATTTGAATCATTAATAATGAGTCTCGGTGCAGAATCAATAATTATATAATCAAACATTGTTTCTAGTTGTTTTAAAAACATCTTATTATTATTTTTAGATAACATTTCAGTCGCATCTTGATTTCTGATACCTGCTCCGATAAAATTCAAGTTTTCTTGCCAATCAACTTTTCTAATAATATCCTGAAGATTTACTTCATTATTTACATACTCATGTATTCCATATGTATTCTCACGTTTTGTGAAAATTTGATCTAAGCCGGATTTATACAAATCAAAATCAATTAGCAATACATTTTTTCCTGTCATTGCATAACTTACAGCTAAATTTAACGCTACAAAACTTTTACCTTCACCAGATATATTAGAAGTGATTAGAATTTTCTTGTTTTTTTGGTTTTTTAATAAAATATCAATTGATGTTCTTACTTTTCTAAATTCTTCTGCTAAAAAACTACGCTTACTAAATGAAATTATCTTACTTTCTTTTTCATTAAATTGATGAATCTCACCAATAATGGGTAAATCAGTTTTTCTTTCAATATCCTCCACACTAGTAATTTTATTTTGAAAAAAATCTTTTGTCGACAAAAACACTACACAAAAAAATATTGAACCTAAAAACGATAGGGTATAGGCTATAGACTTAACAGGATAAACTGGATATTTTGATGATAAAGCGTCATTGATGATGATATTTTCTGATAAATTAGAAGCATACGACAATTCACTTTCTTCTCTTTTTTGCAATAAAAAATTATAGATACTTTTTTTTATATTCTCATCTCTTGACAAATCAATTAATTTTCTTTCCTTCTTAGGCAATGTATTTATAATATTTGCATACTTATTATTTGTTTCATTCAGATTTTTTTTAACTGCTAATAAATTATTTTTTTGACTCAATAAATTATTTATTACGCTAGGTTTAATACGGTTAATTTGATCTTTTATTGATATTAATATTGGATTATTCGGCGCAATTGTTTTTTTCAAACTTTCAAATTCTAATTCTTTATTATTCAACTCTGTAAGTAATTTGGAAAGATTAACATCAGTAATACCTATCGTTGATGGCATCATAGCATCTGAATGCATGTTATCATTGTTTACAGCATGATTTACCTCATCGAGTATGGTTAATTGCATATTTATTTTACTTAATTCCTGATTGTTTGCACTAACATTTTGAAGAAATAGTTGATTTTGAATATCCACATCAGATGCATTACTATTCTCTTTATAGATTTCAACAGTATGCTCTATTGAATCTAAATCAGATGAAACCGTATTTAATCTGTTTGTAATAAAATCCAAAGTATTACTTGCTAATTTCTTTTTTTCTTGATTCGATAAATAATCATAATAATAAAGCAAACTATTTAATACATTTTCAGCCCTTATAGGTGATTCATCCTTATATGAAAATTCAATAATGCTTGATAATTTGTTTGATGTAGATAAATCAATTGAATTCATTAATTCTATTGATTTATCCTTGGGATTGTATATTTTAACAAAAAAATCATTTGTATGATATATATGATCCCAATTATCATTTACCAGAAATCGAATTTTTCCATATTTTGTTTGAAGCCATGAATTAATTTTAAACGTATACATTTTGTCCATAGTAACAACACTATCTAGTCTATTGTAATGAAATGGAATTTTTCTGGTTTCAGTTACACTCTGTGGTGAAAATACCTCTAGAACAACCGGACAATAAGAATAAGCTGTTGAATCTCTGAATATCCCTTTTACATATATGGGAGCATACAAACGCAAATGATTTACGATAGAATCCATTATTTTTTTGGACTTTATCACTTTCATTTCATTTTCTATGATTTTTTTAGTACTTATCATGTTTAGTGACTCCATGATTTTAGAATCATCTGAACCCTTTTTTTCATCTTTAATTACTATACTGGCAGTAGCTTCGTATTTTGGTGTAATTATTTGTAATAAAAAAAACGTTACCATTAGAAAAAAAACAATTGAAATCGAAAAAAAAGGCCAATGAGAAATATATTTTTGGATAACCTTTTTTATAATTAAATCATCTTTTTCTGTTTCCATCTGAATTATTCTTTTACTTTATTTTATTAACTGTGAAATAATCACAGCAACTATAGACAAACCACTTAATATTGTAGGAACTAATTGTTGATTTACATTTGCATTTCTAACTTTTTGTTTATTGGGTTCAACATAAACAATATCATTAGGCGCTAAATAATAATATGGCGATTGCAAAAAACCTTTATCACCTAGATCTATTCTAATAATCTTTCTTTTATTATCAATCTCTCTGATTAATAATACATTATTTTTTTTTCCATAAACTGTTATATCACCTGCAATACCTAATGATTTCAATATTGATATTTTCTCATTTGGAACATTTATAACCGTAGGTTTACCCACTTCGCCAATGATAGTAACCTCAAAATTCAAATGTCTTATTGTAATGACCGGATCAACTAATAAATTTTTTGAAATTATCAATTGTAAAATATTGTTCTTTAAATTGCTTTTTGTTATCCCTGCTGCTTTTATATTTCCTAAAATGGGTAATTGAATATTTCCTTCATTATCTACTAAATATCCTCCAGCTTCAGTATTACCTGCATTGGTAGATGTAATAGTTGATGCGTGATTAGGTGTATTAAAAATTAAAGATGCATTTTCATTTAAACTACTTATTTGAATACTTAAGATGTCATTTTTTTGAATGATTGGTTCATTATCTAATGTTGGTAAAGTTATTATCGTATCAACTGAATTCTTAAAATATGCTACTTGTTTCGATTCGATACATCCTTCTACAAGGATTAAAAGACTTAGCAATAAAACAATCAAATTTGACAATTTCAAGATTTTCATTTTATTGAGTTCTTTATTAATATTTTTTTAAATAATTAAGAGAAAATAATTCGACAATAAATTCTATTTATTGATTTTTTTAATAATAACTATTCAATTTTTCAACACTAAAATTTACAATATGATATTCCCTTACATTTGTTAAGAATTCAAACTTCGTTTTTTGAATTGTATTGACAATTGATTAGTATCATCGTTAAAATTGATTCATGTACTTCGCTCTAATAACAACTTAAAATAATATAATCATGAAAAAAGAAGTTTATATAGTTGCTGCCGTAAGAACGCCCATTGGAAGTTTTGGTGGAAGTTTAAAACAATTTACAGCCACAGAATTAGGAGGGTTTGCAATCAAAGGAGCTATCGATAAAATTGGATTAGATCCTGCATTAGTAAATGAAGTCATTATGGGATCTGTTATCCAGGCTAATTTAGGTCAAGCACCCGCAAGGCAAGCCGCTAAATTTGCAGGATTACCTAACCATGTAATCTGTACTACAATTAATAAAGTTTGTGCTAGTGGAATGAAATCTATTGCTCAAGGCACTCAAAGTATAATGCTTGGTGACGCAGATATTATAATTGCCGGTGGTATAGAAAGTATGAGCAATGTCCCATTTTATGTAGATAGTCTCCGTTGGGGAAATAAATATGGAAATACCTCATTAATTGATGGATTAGCTAAAGATGGTCTTACTGATGTATATGATGGAAAAGCAATGGGTAATGCTGCAGAAATGTGTGCAAATCATTGTAATATCACAAGGCAGGATCAAGACTCATTCGCAATAGAAAGTTACAAAAGAAGTCAAAATGCAGTTACGTCTGGAAAGTTCACAAACGAAATTGTTCCTGTATTGATTCCACAAAAAAAAGGAGATTCAATTGTCTTTGATAAAGATGAAGAACCTTTCAATGTTAAATTTGATAAAATCCCTGACTTAAAAGGTGCGTTTATTAAAGACGGAACAGTTACCGCGGCAAATGCATCTACCATGAATGATGGCGCTTGTGCATTAATACTAATGAGTAAAGAAAAAATGTTAGAATTGAATATACATCCATTAGCAAAAATTCTTTCTTATGCAGATGCAGAGCAAGAGCCTGAATGGTTTACTACTACACCTTCATTAGCCGTTCCTAAAGCCGTTGCTAAAGCTAATTTAACAATGGACAAAATTGACTATTGGGAACTTAATGAAGCTTTTGCTGTAGTTGGAATAGAAAATACAAAAAGAATGAAACTGGATCCTAACAAAGTAAATATTAATGGGGGAGCCGTTTCTTTAGGACATCCTCTTGGATGTAGTGGTGGCCGAATCATAGTTACTTTGATAAATGTATTAAAACAAAATAACGCAACTTATGGAGCTGCTGGCATTTGCAATGGAGGGGGTGGCGCTAGTGCACTCGTAATTGAAAATTGCTAAATGTACATGAGATCATATACAAAAATAGGTTACCACATTGGTAACCTATTTTGTTTTAAGGATTGTTTGGTTTAGTTTTTCACAGCCTTAATTATTTTTTGTACGAAGCTTCTAGTAGATGTTTGTACTTCTAATAAGTAAGCGCTTCTATACAATTGATCTAAATTATTAATTTGTATTGTGTTTTTCCCTTTAACCAATTGAGTCAATTGCTTATATACTAATTTACCATCGGTGGTTAAAATCCTAATTGTTGATAATTGATTTACATCACTATTCATTTCAATAGTGAAACTAGAAACAAATGGATTAGGATATACCTTAATTTCATCATTTGATGCGATTCCATTTAATCTTAATGCTACAACATTTGAATATTTGAAAGTACCATCATTATCAATCATTTTTAATCTGTAATATATAATTGAAGAAGTTGTTTCAATATCATCTGTATATTGATAATTAACTTCAGATCCGCTATTTCCTAATGCCATTTTAATTCCTCTCTTAACAAAATTTATACCATCCTCACTTCTCTCAATTTCATAATGATGTGCATTGATTTCTAGCGTCACTTTCCATTCCAATAATGAAGTGTGAGGATTTAAAAGTTTTGCATTGAAAGTAGTTAATGTTATAGGTTGTGCTGATCCAGGTATCAGTAGAATTACAAGAGTACTTGAACAAACATTTGATGCATCACAAATTTGATAGTGGAATGTATCACTACCTTGAAAATTAACATCAGGTGTATAGATGAATGTTCCATCTGCATTAAATACTAGCTGACCATGTGAAGGATTATCAATTAATGACCAAGTATTTCCTCCAGCGGTTCCTAAAGTGTCATTCGAATATACATTAGCACTAAATACCTGATTTGCTGAGTCTAATGCAAATCTGTCTCTAACGGCAACAGGAGGGTGATTAATCACATTAACTAACACACTTGTGTTATTGGTACATCCTGTTAACGGATTAGTTAATGTAATATTTATTGTAGTACTTCCTACCTGTAGAGCGGTAATAATTCCAACCTGACTTACTGAAATAATTGAAGTGTCGCCTATTGTCCATGTAAGACCAGTTGAAACTGGTAAATTTGCAGTAGTTCCTACGAATACTGTAATTGAAGCTGGTATTGAACTTACATCTGGCAAATCATTTACAATTAAATGTAAAGTATCCACCGATGCACAGCCATTACCATTAGTATAGCTGTAAGTATAGTCTCCTGAAGATGTATACATTTGCCCATTAATTGACCAAATATAACTTCCACAAGCTGTTTCATTTTGAACATTATGTGTACCATAGCTAATAGTCAAATGTAAGGTATCCACTGAAGGACAACCATCTGCATTTGAGTAACTGTATGTGTAATCGCCAGATGCAGTGTAAGTCTGACCATCAGTTGCCCATACAAAACTCTCACAGGCTGTTTGTGTCTCACTGTTATGTGTTCCGTAGTTAATTGTCAAATGTAAAGTATCCACTGAAGGACAACCATCTGCATTTGAGTAACTGTAGGTGTAATCGCCTGATGCAGTGTAAGTCTGACCATCAGTTGCCCATACAAAACTCTCACAGGCTGTTTGTGTCTCACTGTTATGAGTTCCGTAGTTAATTGTCAAATGTAAAGTATCGACTGATGGACAACCATCTGCATTTGAGTAACTGTATGTGTAGTCGCCTGATGCAGTGTAAGTCTGACCATCAGTTGCCCATACAAAA
>CANGEW010000007.1 GCA_947452965.1 Chitinophagaceae bacterium
GTAACGTATCTGCGCATACTACTCATTTGGTGGGTTCTGCTTTGAGCGATCCTTATTTGAGTTTTGCTGCGGGAATGAATGGCTTGGCGGGTCCTTTGCATGGATTAGCAAATCAAGAAGTTATTAAGTGGATTTTTGAAATGAGAGAAGCATTGGGTACGGAATCTCCAAGTAAAGAACAAATTGAAGAATACGTAAAGAAAACGCTGAGTGAAGGGAAAGTAGTGCCAGGGTATGGTCATGCGGTTTTACGTAAAACGGATCCTCGCTTCACAGCACAAATGGAGTTTGGAAAAAAACATATGGCAAATGATCCATTAGTGCAAACGGTTTGGAATATCTATGATGCGGTTCCTCCAATTTTATCCTCAATGGGAAAAATAAAAAATCCATGGCCTAATGTAGATGCGCATAGCGGAGCTTTATTGGTTCATTATGGAATGGTGGAATATGAGTTCTATACGGTTTTATTCGGTGTTTCAAGAGCATTAGGTGTATTGGCCAGTCTTTGTTGGGATAGAGCGTTAGGGTTTGCTTTAGAAAGACCCAAATCAGTTACCACCGAATTGGTGAAAGAATGGTTGGACGGAAAAGGAGAAGTGTGGGGAGAGTAATTCTTTAAAACATATATAATAACAAAACGCCGGATTTCCGGCGTTTTGTTATTAATCAATTGATTGAACAAAATATACGAGATGCTTTTGGATAACAAAGTTCATTTCAATATTTTCGCATTTCTTTTGGGGAATTAGCTCAGTTGGCTAGAGCGCTTGCATGGCATGCAAGAGGTCACCGGTTCGACTCCGGTATTCTCCACAGTATAATACTTGCAAAACCCTTATTCAGTAAGGGTTTTTTATTTTACAGGAAATTATCAGATACTCAGATGTAGCCCTATAACTCTCAATTTGGGTATCAAATGGGTATCAAAAATTCTACAGGTGTTTTTTAGAAATAGCGCCGCTCTCCCGACCGGTGTTTCGTAAATCCCAAATGACTAGATTCTTTACAATGTTTGTAAATCAAGACTAAGTCCTGAAGCTCTTCATACACCACGGTACCCTTCGTAAGACCGGCGCGATATAATTAGTAACAATAGAATGAATAATGACTTTGATACCAATCAGCAAATGAGGGACTTAGTACATCTGTATATGTAATAGTTACTCTACCTCCAAAGTCCCATGGATTTCCAGTCCACCTAATATTATATCTATCGTATGTGCGATTATTCGCGTATCCTGTTCCATCTTGGTTGAGAAAAATTGCATCCCCATTTATGCTAGGAGTATACATTGCAGTAAGATTATAGCCAGTACCTGAAATTTCGTAAGATCCTCCATAAGTAAATGTATGTACACAACCATTCCATGCTATGTTAAATGCATAATCATTCATGTTGACAGAAGAAATACTATTTACATCATCAGAAGGGTTTGGTAAGTCGGAATATCCAGATGGCATTTGGTCAACTTCAGCAGCGTTGGCACTTGAATATAACGAGTTTGATATATTGTTCAGAGGTTGAAGAATCATATCTAATGCAGAACCATGTATTGCAGGTAATATTATGCCACCGGCCACACCAGTTAACAATACCCATGGTACCCAAGCAGGGGCTGTTCCAATTGCAGTAGTTACACAAACAAAATAGGCAACTGCACTCGTTGCTCCAATTAGATTTCCAATATTTGTTAAATTAGGAGCTCTTGCATTCATCATTCTACTAAGTGAAGTATCTGTATGGGTATTCAAAGTAATAATGTCACGCAAGGTCAAGGCTTGCGTATTGGGTTCAACTTGAAAAACACGTAAAAAAATCAAGGAGTCATCATAGCTTACTTTTACAATAGTTGAGTCATAATTGTTATTAATCTTGCGATAGAAGGTATTAATTCTGCCTGAATTATCAAGAGTGAAATTATAGGTAGTATCAAGATGTGCTTTATCATAAAATACAACTGCATTAATTTTGGAAATGTGTGAGCTATCATCAAGGTTTCCATAATAGTTAAAAACGAAACCAGCATTCTTCCAATCGAAAATCGCTACTAAGTTATCTGTTGAGTTTGCTGGGTGCCTTATGATAAACAACTTGGATGCAGTATCAAGCAATGGAGAGCTTGCCAAACCACCCAGCATATTAGCCCAGCGAGTGCCGTTATAGAATTGAGGTTGTCCACTGCTGTCGCAATCAGTACAAAATATCATTAAACCGGCAACTGGATTTATGATGACATCCCTTTGTGCCGCAGTCAAGCGGGGAGGCAAAAAACCTTTGTTAATTGATGATACATCCAGTTGTGCGCAAGGGTTAGGGTTGTTAGTGCCTATTCCTACGTTTTGTGATATTGCAAACGAGACAGGTACTATCAATAGTAAGCACAGAAATAATTTTTTCATCAACAAGTTATTTGAATCAAAAATATATAAATAAACGGGTTTGTAAAAATTTACATAAATGAACAATAACAGGTTAATTAAAAAATCTAAAAGGCAAAATGCGGATAGCGCCGCTCTCCCGACCGGTGTTTCGTAAATCCCAAATGACTAGATTCTTTACAATGTTTGTACATCAAGACTAAGTCCTGAAGCTCTTTATACACCCCGGTACCCTTCGTAAGACCGGCGCGATATGGTTGATATAAAAGGTTTTTTTTATTATATTTGATATCTAAATAAATTATTTAACTCGTAAAGACATCATAGAATAATAACATCATAAAAAATATTTACAACTTAATCGTTGCTTCTTTAGCTGAAAAAGTCAAAAACAAAAGGTACAAAGAGCAGAGATGAAAGTTCACAAAAAACGTGGGCTTTACTCTATTTGGTATTAACGAGCTTTGACTAACTTCAGCAACTGACAGATGTTGTTAGTCCACTAGTCGTTTAATTAACGCTTAAAACTATTAAAATGGGGAGAAGAATTAAATATACAACCACCCATTTTCAGCGCCCAACAAGAATAGACCAACAAACATACTTGCTGTTAAAAAGTACTTTACTTAACAATCCTGACTTTAATATTGATAAAAGTCCAGGTAGTTTTAAAGAAAATTATAAGAAAGAGTTTAAATTTTTAAAGTATTCTTTTGTTTATTTTGTATTCTTTATAATTATCCTCACTAACTTCTACGATGGTGGGCATGACAAAACAATAGATCCATTTAGAACCTTTATCACAATACCAGCAATAATTGCAGGATTAGGTTCATTTATGATAGGTATTGATCTTTTCTTGAGTGGGCCTTCTTATGCCAATTACTTGAAAGATAAAAGAAATTATTTCGAGTCAATGAAGTTATCAATTATTCAAAGTAGTGATTACGCAGATTTTTGTAGCTCGTTTTATTACTCATACGAAAGATAAAAATGAAAAATTACTATCAAATTCTTGGTGTGCCAAAATACAGCACAGAAGTCGAAATTAAACAAGTGTATAGAAAACTTGCTATGCAGTGGCATCCCGATAAAAATAAATCAGCTAATGCACAACAAATTTTTATTGAAATTCATGAAGCTTACGAAATATTATCTAATCCCAATAAACGTAGTTTATATGATGAATTACTAAATTCTCAAAGTGTATCAGCATCTCAAATTGTAATAAACAAAAAGGAAAAAGATACTCAATATGATGACTTTGTCTATAAAGCAAGGTCACAAGCAGAAAATGCATCAAAAATGAATTTTGACAATTTTGCTGAATTATTTTTTATTGGTGTAGGGAAAGCAAAATACTTTTTTTTGATTTTCGTGATTGTCATTTGTGGAGCAGTTGCTGTATTTGCGGGATTTCAAGAGATTTTTATAGAAGGTTCGATGAAAGGGTTATTTACTATTTTATTTGGAATTCTAATATTAAAAGGTGCACATAAATTATCAAAAAAGAACGAAAACTAAATCTAGAGCAAAGATTGTAATTTAATATTTCAAAATTATGAGAACCCTTTTATTTTTAAACTTATTCTTTTTGGTGGCTTGCTCTAACAAAACACCTTTAGATAATCCAATTTACAAAACTGCTATAAAATTCAGTGAAGAAAAAACATGGTTGTACGACCCCAATTATTACAAAATAGCATACCCAAATGGTGACGTACCAACAGGTGGTGCTTGCACTGATGTAATTATTCGCGTACTACGTGAAAATGGTATGGACTTACAAGAACTCATTCATGAAGACATGTTGGCTCACTTTGATGAATACCCACACAAATGGGGACTTACCTCGCCTGATGCTAATATTGACCATCGAAGAGTGCCTAACATCATGAAATACTTTGAAAGAATGGGATATAGTTATTCATTCAGTGGTAACATTGAAAATGATTTAAAGTATAGATACTATCAACCAGGTGATATTGTGTGTTGGGAGTTAAGTCCAGGAGTAACTCACATTGGTATTGTGTTAAATATTAACGGTGATATCTACCATAATATGGGACCACAAGCAATGATAAGCAAAGACTTTTTATTTAACTATAAAATCATTGGACACTACAGGATTAGCGATATTTAATAAGTATTATCGCTAGCGTTTATATCAATAATCTAAAAAATATGAGCAGCAGAATTGATAGAATAAAATGGCGTAAAGAAAACTTTTATTCTGGAACTAATAGCCCAATGGATATTGGAGATGCTATTGGTAGTACTTATTCTCTAGGATTAAGACTCACTTATGATGAGGTGTTAGATTTTATCATGAAACCAACTTTTGAGGAAGAAGAATTTTTAGAAAAAAGAAATTTGACGTTTGGTGAAAAACGTCAATTCATAGAGATTATTAACAAATACATTGATTACTCAACACCACCTAATATTATATAATGATAATTACAAAGAAATTTTACAAAGAAGATGGTATGTGGTATATCGACTTGCCAGATTTTTTAGAGGCAGGCTTGGGTACAAAAGCAAATTTATTAATGGTAGCAGGTGCTGATACTTTTCTTGACTTGCTATCTAACAACACGCATAAAGTTTCATTGGTATTTAGCACCACTGATTTTCCATACTCTTTATGCAAGCTTAATAAGCTACATCTGGGTATGGATAAAGAATATTTAGATAAAATAGGTCATGCACCAGTTGATTATGGTGCTTATTATGATGTGGTTGAGATGAATAAAGAACCATTTCAACATAAGCTATGGTTATGTCCTGTAACTGAATATGTATTTGGTGGCAACTATCCAGATGAGATTTATGTAAAAGTTTTGTAGATAATTGATTTTCTATAAAACAATTCAGTCATAATAAACTAATTAAAAATGGTATTAAGATATTTTATAAAAAATGGAAGACAATGGTATACAGATATTCCAGGATATTTGGATCGACATCCAGGAAGGGATGCTGATTTGTATGTTGATGATTACTACTCTCATAAGCTATTTGACTTCGTTATACGTAGAGATAGCAAGCAATCCATGGTTAGATTAGAAACCACAGAGTTTAATGGTTATCATCTAAAGCTTGAAAAGTATGGAACAGGTGAATTTGATAGACCACTCAATCAGAGTGAATATCAATTTAGAGGCGTTTGCTACAAAATAACAAGTTCAGCTTCTGATTTTAGTGGTAGTAGTCACTCAGAATTATCTGGATTTGATAAGATTTGGCTTTGTGAAGCCCTAAAAGATTTGTTCAATGGGCAACATCCTGATCTGCTTTACATGCGAAATTTATGTAATGGTGATGAAAACACATTAAACCCTACTGATAGAGAGAAGTTTTTAGAATTCCTAAGCACTAATACTTCGGCTGATAAAAAAAACAATCCAGGTTGTAGCACAAAAAGCATTATTATTATGGTAGTAGCTGCAGTTGTAATTGCTTTATTAAAAAGCTGTTTGTTTGGTTAATGATTTATATCTCAGATATGTAGAAAGGGGAGATTAATAAATTGATTATGTATTTTTATAATGTAAGCTCTTGTAAAATGTAATTTGAACAAAGGTTAATCTCATTGTAAACACCAGGAACATCTGGTAAAATCACTTTGCAAGGCATTCAAGAGGTCACCGGTTCGTCTCCGGTGCTCTACATGTTGTGAACCCTTGCTTAGAGAGGGTTTTATTGTTTTAGTCGAGTTTTTTTACATTTATTATAAATAGCTCTTTAGTTTCAATCGGTCACAAACACCAAAATTGAATAAGTCTATTCCAATATTTTGATTATAATTATTGCGATATAACAAGCATAGAAGCGCTTCAATAAACTCTTTTACCCTTTGGAACAATTGCGCAAGAGCAGGTGTTTTTTGTTACTTTGAATTTACATTTTATAATATCCTTTTTCTTTTATATGAAAGTGGATATTTTACTATATTTGTTTTGGATGTTTTTTCTAAAAATTATTCGATGGATAGGAATTTTTGTTTAAGAGATAACTAAATCATTGCTTTTAACTGGAAACAAAACAGAGCATAAGTTCATTTAATTAATACTATACTTCGGATAGCATTAATCTGCTTTAATTTGATAAATGTTCTTAGCCTAAGTGTATTTGTAAACATTTTTAATTATGAAAAAAAAATATTGGATTAACTACTGGTTGTTATTTTTATTTACTTTTTTATGCAGTATTACTTTTGCTCAAAATAAGCCACAATTAGATAAAATAGATAAAGCAGTAGTTGTGGTTTTGATTTATGATTATTATGGCAATTATATTGGGCATGGTAGTGGTTTCATAATTGACCCTAAAGGTATTGTTGTTACAAACTATCATGTTGTTAAAGATGCATATTCTTTGAAAGTTAGAATAAATAACAATGGTTTTATGAAAGACTATGAGGTTGAAAATATTATAAGTGGGGATGAATCTATTGATTTAGCTAAAATTTCAATAAAAAATACAAATTCAGTCAAATTTCCATATTTAAAATTATCCAGCATTTCACCCAAAAAAGGAGATGCTTGTTGGACAATTGGAACGCCAGCTGAAATTGAATATATGAATACGGTTTCCGAAGGTATTATTTCAAATATATATTATAAAGGTATAGCTTTATGGTCAGGTCGAATGCTTCAACTTACTGCACCTTTTACTCATGGTAGCAGCGGCGGTGCACTTGTCAATGAAAAAGGTGAAGTCATAGGTGTTACAAGTGGATTAGATCCAGGCTCTGACGGAGCAAGAGCTAACATCAATTGGGCAATCAGCTCTTATGAACTAAATAATCTTAAATTAATTAATAAAAAATCAATTACTAGACCAGAGCAAATACCTTGCCAATTAGCATTTTATACAAATGACCCTTACACAGGAAATGTATTTTTATACGTTGATAGGGTATTTATTGGAAGCTTTACAAAATATTACCCCAATAATTTCAAGCCATCTTGTGGTGATGATGGTACAATTACAAAGTATTTATATAGGGGTACTCACACATATCAAGTTTATTTTGCAGCTCAAGACAAATGGTATTCCGGAACAATAACACTTGATCCGGGTGAATGTCAGATTTTTAGAGTTGGAGGGGGGTACAACTCTAATTCAAATTCATATCCTAATCAACATGATACGAATTCGGATTTTTTTGATTTTGATTTTACAGGTAAAAAAATATTAGACAGGGGAAGCTACTCTTGGGTTGTTTCAACTGGGCTATCATTTTTAGATGCAGGAGGTGGTATGCCCTTTCCGTTGTTCGTTGAAAAATATTTTAACAACAACAAATATTCATTACGTGGGAACATACAATTTCTAAATGACAAAAATGATGAAAATAATATTTCAAAATCATATTTTGGGATTGGGTTAGATTTAAAGAGAATTTACTATAGACCTTACAGATGGAATTATTTTATTGCAGGAACGGCCAATTACAGAACATTTTCGGTAAGTAATCAGTCAGATTTCAAGCAAAAATATAATTATACCTATATCGGGGGCCGATTTGGCGGGGATTGTTATGTTAGTAAAAGGTTTTATCTTACTGTAGATATAGGATTAGGATATCAAACTTTAGTTGGAGAAGTTAACTCAGACATGAATATTTTATTTGGATATAGATTCAAATAGCTAACTATTTTGGGTTTTGTTTTTTACGTAATCTCCTTGTAGTATCATTATTTGAATAGTTTTCATCTATCCCGAGGTCTTTTATAATGACTAAAGCAATGAAATCAAGCTAACAAGTTCGCTTTAGAAATCTAATAATTCATACAACCTCTAAAGGCGACTTTTTTTCGTTAGTAGATAATGTTTCATTATTTTTGAATATGGCCATTCTAAAATTCAGAATCTATTGGGAAGAAGATGACAGTATCTACAGAGATATCGTTATTCAACACAAACAAACTTTCCACGATCTACACTTAGCTATTTTAAAAAGCTACGAGTTTGACAACAAACATGCAGCCACTTTTTATAAAAGTAACGACAACTGGCAGGAAGGTCGTTCCATCAGTTTAGAGAAATACAGTCAGGTTCAATACAAAGTAGAGCCTTTAATAATGAGCGAAGTTGCTATTGGAACCCAAATTGCCGATCCCAATCAAAAGTTTATTTACGATTATGATTTTGTAAAAAACTGGCGATTTATGGTGGAATTGATTCATGTTGATAAAGTAGAAGATGCTACGGTTGATTACCCAAAATGTATCAGAAAAGAGGGACTAGGCCCCTCACAGTATGGAACACAAGGCATTATTGACAGCAGGCTTGCCGAAATGGAAGAAAAATATGATTTGCATTCTGATCCATTGGGCGAAGGTTTTGGGGAAGAAGGGGAGGACGATGATGCTTTCGGTTCTTCTGAAGAGGAACCCGGCAGCGACGATACTACCGAAGATTTTTAACTGTTTTATATGAACGAGTTCTTCACAAACTCAATCATTCATCATGAAAAAAACTTGCCTTGTAATTTGCGGTCCTACTGCTGTAGGAAAAACATCCGTTGCTATTCAATTGGCAACATTTCTTTCTACACAAATTATTTCTGCGGATAGTCGCCAATGTTACCAGGAGCTCAATATCGGTGTGGCCAAACCAACTCCGGATGAATTGACACAAATACCTCATCATTTTATAAATACACATTCCATTCAAGAATCATTTTCGGCAGCTGATTTTGAAAAGTACGCATTGAATGCTGTTCAGTCTGTTTTTGCAAACAATGATATTGCCATTATGGTCGGCGGTACCGGTTTGTACATCAAAGCCTTTTGTGAAGGGTTAGATGAAATTCCTTCTATTGATCCGGCTCTTAGAGAAGATATCACTCTTCAATATCAGCAAAATGGAATTGAATGGTTACAAAATGAATTGAAAGAGAAAGACTCTCTTTATTTTGCTAACGGAGAAATGCAAAACCCTCAAAGAATGATGAGGGCATTAGAAGTGTTGATCACTTCAGGTAAATCAATCATCTCTTTTCAAACCAACCCCAAAAAAGCCAGAGATTTTGATATTATTAAAATTGGTTTGGAGCTCCCGCGACAAGAATTGTATGAAAGAATTAACCAAAGAGTTGATCAAATGGTTCAAGAAGGTCTGGTAGCTGAAGTGGCTGAATTATTGCCATATCAATCACTGAATGCGCTTCAAACTGTGGGGTATAAGGAGCTTTTTGAGTATTTTCATCAAAGAAGTTCTTTGGATAAAGCCATTGATTTGATAAAGCAAAACACCCGACATTACGCAAAAAGACAAATGACCTGGTTTAAACGAGATGAGCAGGTTCATTGGTTTTCTCCAGAAATAGAGCCTATTGTTCAATTTATTCAACAAAGAATCAAATTGAGTACACAATAAAGACATATTTTTGCAGCTGTTCAGATAAGCAATAAAAAATTTCTATGAGTAAAGAACTGACATCAAGAGAAACCGATTATTCTCAATGGTATAATGACTTGGTGATAAAAGGGGAACTGGCAGATTATTCAGCCGTAAGAGGCTGTATGGTAATTAAACCTTACGGTTATGCGCTGTGGGAAAACATGCGCGATCAATTGGATAAAATGTTTAAAGCTACCGGTCACGTAAATGCTTACTTCCCTTTATTCGTGCCTAAAAGTTTGTTTGAGGCCGAAGAAAAAAATGCAGAAGGATTTGCAAAAGAATGTGCCGTGGTAACTCATTACCGTTTGAAAAATGATCCTAACAATAAAGGTAAGCTGATCGTAGATCCAGAAGCTAAACTCGAAGAAGAGTTGGTGATTCGTCCCACCAGTGAAGCTATTATTTGGAATACTTACAAAGGATGGATTCAGTCATACAGAGATTTGCCCATTCTGGTAAATCAATGGGCCAATGTGGTAAGATGGGAAATGCGTACCAGATTGTTTTTGCGTACCGCTGAATTTTTATGGCAAGAAGGTCATACGGCCCATGCTACCAAAGAAGAAGCGATTGAAGAGACCACAAAAATGCTGGATGTATATGCAGATTTTGTTGAAAAATATATGGCTGTGCCTGTAATCAAAGGAGTTAAAACGGCCAATGAAAGATTTGCAGGTGCCGAAGATACTTATTGCATTGAAGCCCTGATGCAAGATGGAAAAGCCTTACAGGCAGGAACCTCTCATTTCTTAGGACAAAATTTTGCAAAAGCCTTTGATGTACAGTTTTTAAATAAAGAGAATAAACAAGAATATGTTTGGGCAACCAGTTGGGGCGTTTCTACGCGTTTAATTGGTGCATTAATCATGGCGCATAGTGATGATCAGGGATTGATTATGCCTCCAAGAATCGCTCCGTTACAAGTAGTGATTGTGCCTATTTATAAAGGCCCCGAAAGCAAGCCGGTGATTGATGAAAAAGTAGCAGTGTTAATGAAAGAATTGAAGCAACTAGGCGTATCCGTTAAGTATGATGACAGCGACAATGCTCGTCCGGGATGGAAGTTTGCTGAATATGAATTAAAAGGCGTTCCTGTTAGAGTGGCATTAGGTATGAGAGATATCGAAAATAATGTGGTAGAGTTGGCAAGAAGAGACACCAAAGAAAAAAAATCTGTATCCATGGATGGTCTTGCTGTATACATTCAGCAACTGCTTGAAGAAATACAGGAAAACATATTTAATCGGGCACTATCGTTCAGAAATGAAAATATTCGGGAAGCGAATTCCTGGGATGAGTTCATAGAGATTCTGGATACCAAAGCAGGGTTTGTATCGGCTCATTGGGATGGAACCCCCGAAACAGAAGAAAAAATAAAAGAGCAAACCAAAGCTACTATCAGATGTATTCCTTTGGATAACAAACAAGAAGCGGGTGTTTGTATTTTAACCGGTAATCCAAGCACGCAAAGGGTGCTTTTTGCTAGGGCCTATTAATTCAAAATATTAAATCAACCATTTTGCATAGAAAAGGCACCTATTTGAAGCGATTCATCAATGAGCATGGAGCGGAAAATATTCATCATGCAGCAGGCAAGAGGATTATCATTTCCAATGAGGCTAAGGCGCAATATGAAGAGGGAGCCATGATTGTTATTGATAAGCCGGTTCATTGGACTTCCTTTGATGTAGTTAAAAAAATAAGAACTGTTCTTAAGATAAAAAAAGTGGGTCATGCCGGCACTTTAGATCCTTTGGCTACAGGAGTTTTGATTATATGCACCGGAAAGTTTACAAAAAAAATCAATGAGTTTATGGCACAGGAAAAAGAGTACACAGGTACTTTTACTTTGGGTGCCGTAACACCTACCTATGATTTAGAAAGTACGCCAGAGCAGCAACAGGATATTTCACATATACAACCGGAAGCTATATACGAAACAGTTAAAAAGTTCATTGGAGAAATTGACCAATTTCCCCCAATTTATTCTGCTTTAAAAAAAGAAGGAACTCCATTATATGAATTAGCCAGAAGGGGAGAAGAGCTTGTCCTTCAATCAAGAAAAGTCTTTATCGGTGCTTTTGAAATCACGTCCGTTGAAATGCCATTAGTTCATTTTAGAATTTCCTGTTCAACTGGAACTTATATACGAAGTATTGCGCATGATTTCGGAAAGGTATTAGGTTGTGGTGCATACCTTAGTAGTCTTTGTCGTTCTAAAATTGGTTCGGTTTCGCTAGAAGATGCTGATACGATTGATGCTTGGCTTGATAAGGTGTCAATCTCTACTGAGCAATAATTGCTAAAACGGATAGCCTATTCCAATACTGAAGTTGAAATTTTCATAGCGCCATTTGGTGTATTCGTCATCAGTACCTCTGGCAAACATTTTATTTAGGCAATCGCTGAAACTGATGTCCGGAGCTTTCCAACCATCATTTTGGTAAAATAATTCTGGACGCTTGAATCGAAATCCAAAATCAAATCTAACCACAAAATAATTGAAATCCAGTCTAAGTCCGGTTCCTGCAGAAACGCCCAATTGGCTGTAAAAATTTTTCAACGTAAACTGGGAGCTGTCGGCACTGCCATCAAATTTAGTGTTGTTCATGTTCCAGATATTACCAATATCTAGAAATACGGCGCCTCTTAGGGTAAGTGTGTTGGGTATGATTTTCAGAATATCATATCTATACTCTCCATTCAACTCAAATTGAATATCTCCCGTACGATCATTAAATACATTTCCATTTGAATTATAAGGGATTAAGGATTTTCCTCCGGGTCCAATGCCTCTAACCGACCAGCCTCTCATAGAGTTACTGCCTCCAGCAAAATATTGTTTAAAGAAAGGAAGTGTTTTATTGCTGTCAGATCCTAATAAGGGTATGCCGATACCAGCAAAACCTCTAAATGACAAGCTTGTTTTATGATATTTGATATTATATTTTAATTCTGCATCCGTTTTAATGAATCGTCTCTTATACTTATTGATTATAGGTAATAGCCCCCAAGTTAATCCTGATTCCTCTGCATTGATTCTCAAAGCGAGTTCTCTTGTTTCGGCATTTCTTACAGGGAAGGAAGTAAAATTTTTATAAAAACTAATTCCCATACCATTAACAAAAGCGGTGTTGAATGAGAATTTTAGAAATGGATTTTGTTCTACAATTGTTTGAAAGCTATCACTTTGATTGTATAGATTACTAAATCCAAATTTAATAAATGACCAAGACCAATCCCATCCTTTTACATTTTTTCCGTTCCATCCAAAACCAGCATTGCTAGTTAATAAATTAAATAAGTTTAATCTTGTAATATAATTAGCACCTAAGTTAATAAAGGTTTGACCTCTTCTGTCATCTTTCGTTTTGTCAAATAAATATGGAATATTTGATAAAATTAGTTTGGGAAAGATGGTGGTATTTTCATAACTAATTTCATTTGAATTGATGAAATTATCAGAACCGGTGGAATTATTATTCAATTCAATACCTGCTCTAAAATTATGCGTCATTCTGATTCCTTCTTTAAATAGATTCCTATTTGAAATCGAAATATTTTCAGAAATTCCAAACAGATTTCCTGCCAGAACGCTGCTATTATTATTTGCAGCAGAATAACTGACCTCTAAAGAATTTTCGAATCCATATTTTTTAGAAGGCGGCAATTTGATGAAAATATTTACCATACTATCCTGCTCTGGGTCATCTTCCATTTGAATATTGATGTTTTGCCAAACTCCAATTTTGTTGAGTTTATAAATGGATTCATTAAAATCAGATTGTTTGTATATATTGCCCGTCCTGAAACTAATCAGTTTTTCAAAAATGTCGTGATGAAGGATTGGTTTTTTTTCAAAAAATCTGAAATACTTGTTTTCTGAAGTTTTGATTGGAGCTGATTCGGTGTCCTTACTAGAATAATTAGGCCAAATATTAATATTATGAATTGTATATTGTTTTAGTCTACTACTGTCTTTAGGTATAACAAGTTCAATTGATAATTTTATTTTGGGAGAGTCTATTTTTTGTTGAGCATTGGCTAGTTTTTTCAGTTGTTCAAATGGGTCGTCTGTTATCGAACTTAACGCCTCGATTGTTGTATCACCCAATACTTTTATTTCTGCAGGGGTTATTTTGTAAAAACCATTGTTTTTAAAGCTGTCTACCACGCGATTGATATCTGCCAGAACGGCTATTTTGCTTATTGGAGTATTTTTTTTGAAATAACTTTCTTTTTTAAAGTTGTTGTTGTAATCGGATAATTTGTTGTAGTTAAATTGATAATTTACAGAGTCTATTAAGGTAGGGTTGCCACAGATAGCATGGTAATAAACGATAATTTTTTTGCCAATAGTATCAGTCTTGAAATCAACTTTACTATTATAAAAGCCTAAATGAAAAAGCGTAAATTTTATATTTTGTGCAGATAGTCTTGTAAAGCTGCTGTCGTAAATTTGGGGATTATTGATAAATTTAAAAAACAATACATTTTGACTGATAACTACTTTAGAATTATCCTCTAATTGATCATACAAACGTTGAGTGAGGTTATATCTTTCGGTTTTAGAAAACGCTCCTCCAGTGACTGTAATGTTGTTTTTGTACAAGTAAAATTTATCTTTAGGTGCTTTTTTAACAAAGGGTTTGCCGCATGATGCTAAGATTAGCAGCATGATTATAATACCAATAAAAGAAAATAATTTTGTCAAACGCTGAAATTTTATAAACCTTACATTCTATGTTAACTAAATCGAGTATCAAATATATTCAAAGTTTGCAGCACAAAAAATTTAGAGATGAATTAGGTGAATTTATAGCGGAGGGTCCTAAAATTGTAAATGAGTTACTTGAACAACAGATTTTTGAATGTAAATGTATTTATGCTGTTAAAGAGTGGATTGCTGAATATTCATATTTATTACAAAACAGGACTGAAATCATAGAGGAAATAGAATTCTTTGAGCTGGAAAAAATCGCTAATTATTCCACCCCCAACCAAGTGATTGGCTTGTTTAAAAAAAAGAAGCCAATTGTCACTTTTGATTGGAGCACTAGCTGCACGGTATTACTGGAAGATATTCAAGATCCAGGAAACTTAGGAACAATAATTCGCTCTGCTGATTGGTTTGGTATTAAGAACATTGTTTGTTCTAAAAATACAGTAGATATTTATAACCCTAAAGTTGTACAAAGTACTATGGCTAGCTTGGGTAGAATTAATGTAATATATGAAAATTTGAAAGAATGGCTTTCTGACAAAAAAGAAATAGTGCCAGTTTATGCAGCGGTATTGGATGGAGAACCTTTACATGAAATCAAAACTGTAAAAGCATCTGTCTTGATGATAGGAAATGAGGGTAATGGACTTTCTGATGAGTTAATTCAAATGAGTTCTGTGAAAATTACCATACCAAAAATTGGTTTAGCCGAGTCTTTAAATGCCGCCGTAGCTACCGCTATCATTTTATACGAATTACAAAAATAATGAGGGTTGCTATTTGAAACGAATCGCTCTAACTGGATTGATTTTTTTTATAATCCAAGTAGGAATGATTAAAGTAATCATACAAATAACAAAAGTGATGCAATCTACTAATACCACTTGCCACCATATTACTTCTACGCTGGCTTTGGAAATAAAATAAGCCTGTTCGTCTAATGTAATAAAACCTGTTTTTTCTTGTATCCAACAAATTAAAAGCCCTGTGATTGTGCCTATACAAATGCCATATATTGCAATTAAGGATGTATGATACAGGAATATTTTTTGAATCATCCAGTTGCTCGCTCCCAATGCTTTTAAAGTTCCGGTCATTCTGGTTCTTTCCAAAACAAGAATTATTAAACAGGTAATTAAATTAACAGCGGCAATAATCATCATAATGACAATCAACATGTTTTTTATCTGACCTTGCAGATTAAGCCAATCAAAAATATTAGGATAAATTTCTGTAATACTTCTACTGTACCATCCTTGTGGTAATTCTGAATAGATAATTTGATTGAGCGTATCAGTTTGTTGATAGTCCTTTAAGAAAATCTCATACCCTCCAATTTGATTGGAATCCCAATTGTTTAATCTCTTGATTAGATTCATATCGCAGATAGCGAAATTTTTATCGTAATCTTCGATGCCTGTTTTAAATAGTCCTTTTATAATAACCTTTCTTGCCGTTCTACTTCCATCAGATCTTAAAAAATAAACTATCAAACTGTCATTCACTTTGATGTTTAATTGATTTGCTGTGTAAACACTAATATCAATTTCTTTACTGTAGCCGCTATCTTTGAATTGCAACCAAGATCCTTCTTTTAAAAAAGATTGCATTCTACTAAATTGAAATGATTGATCTACGCCTTTTAGTAATACACTTTCTATTCCAGTTTGAAATTTTAATATGGCAGATTTTGTAGCAAAGCATTCAACTGAGGTTACTTGAGGTAGATGCTGAAGGTATTTTTGAATACTGTCATTTTTTGTGATGGGATATTCCTCGGCTATACTGACTTTGTTATCTAAATTCTGCAATACCCTTATGTGTCCCCAAAAGCTAAACACTTTATGACTGATTACTTGCTGAAATCCATTTACAAAACTTAATGCAACAATCATGATGGCTACACTTAATGTAGTAGCACCTACGGCTAATCGTATAATGAATCGAGAAAAGGTTTGTTTATTTTTTTGAGCAATTCTCTTTGCTATGAATAAGGATGTATTCAATCAAGTATTTTTTATTATCTTTCAAAAGTAAATAATATTATGCTTACATGAACCTGGGTAAAATTTTTCTCATTTGTTTAGTTATTATACTTGTTTGTGGTCTATCTGCTTCAGATGCGCAAAATGTACAGAGAGTATATCAGCCGAATATTCAAACAGTTCAATTGTATGAATATGGTAACCAACAAGGATTACCCATATATACTTTAAACAGCGATAATAAAATGTTCTTGTCTTTCGATGATATGGATGGTAATTATAAAAACTACTATTACTCTTTTGTATTGTGTGATTATAATTGGCAACCGGCCAATTTGAGTGAATTTGATTATATAAAAGGGTTTATACAAAATAGAATTACTACCTATCGATATTCAAATATTGCTTATACAAAATATACTCATTATCAGGTGAGTTTACCCGAATCTAATTCAATGCCAACAAAATCAGGTAATTACTTATTGAAGGTTTTCTTAGATGGGGATACATCTAAACTGGTTTTCACAAAACAATTTTTAGTGCTAGAACAAAGGACCATTATTAATGCATTAGTCGTTCAGCCATTATCTTCTATGCTGTATAATACACATCAAAAATTACGTTTTAATGCGAATGTTAAAGAATTAAATGCATTTAGTCCTGCACAGGAGATCAAAACGGTTATTTTGCAAAACAATCGCTGGGATAATGCCAAGAGAGATATAGTTCCTGGTTTTGTTAGGGGGAACATATTAGAATTTAATAATGAAAATACTGCCGTTTTTCCCGGAGGGAGAGAATGGCGGTGGCTTGATCTTAGGAGTTTTAGAATGGAAAATGATCCCATTGATAAGATTGTTTATAATCAAAACGAAAGCAACATTTATTTAAAAACAGATGTGGATAGGCACAATCAACGATATGCCTATTATACCGATTATAATGGATCGTATAATATCGATACTTATGAAAGTATTAACCCTTTTTGGCAATCTGATTATACTACCGTTCATTTTTCGCTGGAGCCCACCGAAAATTTGTTTTTAAAGGGGGTGGAAGTGTATCTAGCGGGTCAGTTTACCAATTTTGAATTAAATGAAAAGTGGAAAATGAATTTCAATCCCAACTCAGGAAAATTCGAAACCAGTGCCTTTTTAAAACAGGGCTATTATAATTATACATACATCATTGTGGATAGAAATGACGAAAATAACAATACTGATTTGGAGGGCGATCATTGGGAAACAGAAAACACCTATACTATCCTGATGTATTATAAATCATTTTCCGATAGAAATGACCGTCTAATTGGAGCTTGTAAAATCAATTCAAGAACAGATAAACCAGGTTATAGCTTTTAATAAGTTCATGATGCTAAATATTGTTTTTCTCTGCTTGATATTTCCTATATTTGCAATGGCAAGTCTTATACGACCAGCTCCTGTTGAACTCCCCCAGGATCGGAAGATAGCAAGGGTAGATGGTTGAGCGGTGCGATGTAAGTAACTTGCCTTTTTTATTTTCGTTCCCTCCTAATATTAATTTTTATACATCAAGTAAAAACTTCAAAAATCAGAAGTATCTTAGCATTAGTTTATCACACATCAATACTTTCATCGTCTTTGTTTTTATATTGAATAAAGTTAGATGGAGCAAATCAAAACTATTAAAAGTAATATCAAATGAAATTTTTTATTGACACTGCTAATCTTTCACAAATTAAAGAAGCTCATGAGTTAGGAATTTTAGATGGGGTAACCACCAATCCATCCCTTATGGCAAAAGAAGGAATTAAAGGAGAGGCTGCTGTAATGCAACATTATAAAACTATTTGCGAAATGGTAGATGGGGATATCAGTGCGGAAGTGATTTCAACAGATTTTGATGGCATGATAGCGGAAGGGAAAAAGCTGGTAGCGATTCATAAAAATATTGTTGTGAAAGTTCCCATGATTAAAGATGGTATCAAAGCGATTAAGTGGTTTACTGAAAACAATATAAGAACCAACTGTACGTTGGTTTTCTCAGCAGGGCAAGCGATTTTGGCTGCTAAGGCAGGTGCTACCTATGTTTCTCCTTTTATTGGCAGAGTGGATGATAGCGGTTGGGATGGTATGGATTTGATTCATCAACTTCGTCAAATTTTCAGTTTGCAAGGCTATACAACACAAATATTGGCTGCTTCTATTCGTAATCCTAATCACATTATCAAATGTGCAGAGGCAGGAGCGGATGTATGCACTTGCCCTTTAGATTCAATACTTGGCTTATTAAAGCATCCGCTTACAGATTTAGGATTGGCAAAGTTTTTAGAAGATGCTAAAAAATTCGCATAGGGGAAGATTGAAACTTGTACTTTAATTGTCAGCTTTGTGAAGTAGGTTAAAATGCAAGTAATTAACCGGAAGTCATAATCAACAAAAAACCAAAAATGAATATCAAAGTCTGTGGGATGTTGACGATTCCAACTTTACTCCAACTTGAAAAGTTAGGCGTTGATTATATCGGTTTATCATTTATTCCTGACTCACATCAATACATTAGAAGTCATCTTACCTCGCAACAAATGCAAGATGCGGATCTTGATATAAAAAAAGTTGGCATATTTTGTAATGCTACAATGGACGAAATAGAAGCTGCCATTGAGGAATATGAATTGGACTTAGTTCAATGTATAGGAGAGGAATCTGTTGATTTTTGTAAATCAATTGCTGATCAAATTGAACTGATTAAATCGTTTGATGTTCAAAAATATGCTGTTAGTGAGCTTGCCAAGCAGATTGTAAAGTATGATGAGGCATGTGATTATTATTGCTTTGATTATTATGAACAAGATGCACAGGAAGTTTCATTTGATTGGAAAAATATAGCATCCATCAAAGTTGAAAAGCCATTTTTTATTGGCAGCAAACTACTCACGTCATCCCATCTAAATAAAGTCCATGCCTTTAAACACCCCGATTTTCTGGGAGTAGATATTCAATGTGAACTTTCAAATAAATCAACAGTGGAAGATACTGCACAGGTTTTTTCTATAGTGAGATCACTGCAACAAGTTAATAATTGACCATTTCATACTTTTTCCTCAAATTTGTTGTTGCAAATAGGTTTACTTAAAGAAAGATACTAATTTGCGTTTATTCTGTTTAAATCAATTAAGATGAAAAAAATAATTTCTGTTGTGATGTTTTTGCCTCTATTTTCTTTGGCACAATCTCCAAGTAAGCAAGGTAATAATCCATCAAAGCCTCAAAGAGTGCCTTTAAACAACGCTATTGATAGTTTTAGTTATGCATTGGGTATTAATATTTCTAATAGTTTGATTCAACAAGGAGTAACCGTTCTAAATATCGGAGCGATGAGTCAGGCATTTTTAGATATTATGACAAATAAGGATAAGCAGTTTTCTCCAGAGGTTGCCAATGCAATTATCCAACAGAGATTTCAAGAAATTCAAAAGAAAAATGCAGAAGAATCAGCAGGGGATGAAGGTGGAGTAGCAATAGGAAAGACTATTCCAGATTTTGAGCAGACTGATGTAGATGGCAAAATGATTAATATACAATCATATAGGGGTAAATATGTATTAGTTGATTTTTGGGCTAGCTGGTGTGGACCCTGCAGAGGAGAAAATCCAAATGTGGTAAATGCATACAATCGCTTTAAAGATAAAAACTTTACTGTATTAGGCGTTTCATTAGATAAGTCAAAAGAACCCTGGATTCAGGCAATTAATAAAGATGGACTTGTTTGGAAGCATGTAAGTGATCTTCAAGGCTGGAGTAACTCAGTCGCTCAGAAATTTGGTATCACTAGTATTCCACAAAATTATTTGATAGATCCTAATGGGATTGTGATTGGTAAAAATCTTCGTGGCGCGGCTTTAGAAGCTAAATTAGAGAGTATCTTAAAATAAGCCAATAGTTAAAGTCTAGTCTGATTCAATAAGTCTTCAATTGTCTTTTATACAATTGTACGGTGTTCTCCATTCCGTAATAAATGGCGTCGCAAATTAACGCGTGTCCTATAGAGACTTCTAATAATCCAGGGATTTTTTTAGCAAAGTAGGAGAGGTTATGCAAGTCTAAATCATGTCCTGCATTTATGCCTAATCCTAGTTCATTGGCTTTTACTGCAGAGTGAATGAAAGGGATAATGCCCATTTCTTTATTTTGTTGTTGATAAGCAACAGCATATGACTCTGTATATAATTCTATTCTGTCAGCACCGGTTTCTTTAGCCCCAATAATCATTTCTTCGATAGGGTTAACAAATATGGAGACACGAATATTGGCTTTTTTAAAAATTTCAATTGTTTCCAGTAAATAATTTTTATGTTGAATCGTATCCCAGCCATGATTGCTTGTCAATTGTCCCTGCGCATCAGGCACTAAAGTTACTTGGGTAGGTTGCGTGGATAGGACAAGGTCAATAAATTTTTGTTCTCTTGGATTTCCTTCGATATTAAATTCGGTCGTAATGATTTTTTTTAAAGCAAATACATCTTCATATCTGATATGCCTTTCATCCGGTCTAGGATGAATGGTAATGCCATCTGCTCCATATGCTTCAATGTCCTTGGTTAATTGAATGATATCAGGATTGTTGCCTCCTCTTGCATTTCTAAGTGTGGCAATTTTGTTGATGTTGACAGATAGCTTAATCATAATTTGCTTATCTGACTCTAGTAATGTTACTGCTTCTTCCACCCGGACCATACCCATTATGATTGCAAGCAATCATACCCATTGCAAAAAATAAGATTGCGATTGTAATAATTTTTTTTGTTTTGTTTTCCATTTTTTATTTTAAAATTACTGAAATAAATTGATTATTGTTATACTCATCTAGTTTCAATTAGAGATCAAATCTCGGATAACTACTGATGCGGCAACCGCTCCAAACGTAGCTGGCAAATAGGAAATAGTTCCATAAGCTGATTTTTTATAGTTTTTCCCGTCTGTTAGCATTAAGCTTTCTTTGATGGGTGGTTCCGGAGAAAATACTGCTTTAATTCCTTTGTAAATCTGATGTTTTTTTAAATTCTTTCTTACTTGTTGTGCAAAAGGGCATAGGTAGGTTTTAGATATATCTACAACTTTTAATTTTGTGGGATCTAATTTTGCGCCAGCACCCATGCTACTAACTATAGGAATATTTTTTGAATAGGCTGTTTTTAAAAAAGTGATTTTAGGGGTAATGCTATCAATAGCATCTACGATGTAGTCTATTTTTTCTTTAAATAAATGTTCTACCATGTCAGGGTTGATAAATTCCTTGATTACTGTTAGTTGCAACTCAGGATTGATTGCTAATAATCGCTCAGCCATTATATCAGCTTTTGACAGTCCGTGATTAGTAGACAGTGCCGGTAGTTGTCTGTTTCGATTCGTTGGATCTACTACATCGCCATCAATGATGGTCATTTTACCGATACCGCCTCTGCCAATAAATTCTGCGGCGAATGAGCCGACACCACCCATGCCTACGACCATCACATGCTTTTTGGAAAGCGCTTGAACAGTAGCTTCTCCAATCAGTAAACTAGTTCTTCCAAGCCATGAAAAATCTTGCATCATAGTATAGCTGCATTAAAAATTTTGCGATAATTTTTATGTATTTGCAAATGTAGTTGTTCTATTGAAATGTTTTTTACAGTACAAGCCTGTTGATATATTTCTTCAATGTTTTTATTGCTATCATCAGTTTCTAAAAAAATATGTTCTATGGGTAATTTTGAAAATACTTTTTGAGTATTAGGATGAAACAATGAATGGCCAAAAGATAAAAAATAACCCTCTTTTATAAGTTGTTGCGCAATGGCTTCGTTGTTATTGAATCCATGAAATATCACCGGTACATTTAATGGATGTTCTTTTAGAATTGAGATGATTTCTCGATGAGCTCTCACACAATGAATGATAAGCGGTTTGGCGGTTTCATTTGCGAGATGCACGTGTTGTATAAAAATCTTTTGTTGTAATGCAAAAGGGGTTTCGCATATTCTATCCAATCCGCATTCTCCGATAGCAATCACTTCATCTTTTTGTGCAGCCCAACTTAAAGTTTCTAATTCTTTATCGATGCTTTCTTTCTTAATATACCACGGATGTACTCCGATTGAATAATGAAATAAAGTATTGAGTTTATCAAATTCGTTGTGAATATTTTCAATGCACCACTCGTTAGTGGTAGCTGGTCGATGTGAATGTATATTAATGAACAAGCTTCTTTTTAATTTAAATGTAGTAATAAAATGAATTGTATACATAAAAACAACGCCTCTTTTTGGGAGGCGCTGTATGCTTACTATTTACTAAATATAAGGTTATGTACTAGTATCGATACATCTCAGCTTTATAAGGCCCTTCTTTAGGAATGCCTAAATAAGCAGATTGTTCGTTGGTAAGAACGTCTAATTCAACACCAATTTTAGCTAAGTGTAAACGAGCTACTTTCTCATCTAAATGTTTTGGTAAAACGTATACTTTGTTTTCGTATTTGTCAGGGTTAGTCCAAAGTTCAATTTGAGCCAATGTTTGGTTGGTGAAAGAGTTACTCATTACAAATGATGGGTGACCGGTTGCACAACCTAAATTTACTAAACGTCCTTCTGCCAAAACGATAATGTCTTTCCCTTCGATAGTGTACAAATCAACCTGAGGCTTGATGGTATTTTTTGTGTTACCATAATTGCCGTTTAACCATGCCATGTCAATTTCGATATCGAAGTGACCGATATTACAAACGATTGCTTTATCTTTCATTGATCTGAAATGTTGTTCAGTAATCAAATCACGGCAACCACTAGCTGTAACAACGATATCAGCTTCTTTTACTGCATCTGCCATTTTCTTTACTTCAAATCCGTCCATCGCTGCTTGTAATGCACAGATAGGATCGATTTCGGTAACGATTACACGAGCGCCTGCACCACGTAAACTCATCGCAGAACCTTTGCCCACATCTCCGTAACCACCTACAACGGCTACTTTACCTGCCATCATCACATCAGTAGCACGACGAATCGCATCTACCAAAGATTCTTGACAACCGTATTTGTTATCGAATTTAGATTTAGTAACAGAATCATTTACATTGATAGCAGGAATAGGAAGTGTACCGTTAGCCATACGCTCGTATAAACGATGCACGCCTGTGGTAGTTTCTTCACTTAGTCCTTTAATATGAGGGATTAGCTCTGGGTATTTATCAAAAACGATGTTGGTTAAATCACCGCCATCATCCAAAATCATATTCAAAGGCTTGTCAGCACTTCCAAAGAATAATGTTTGTTCAATACACCAATCAGCTTCTTCAATCGTTTGTCCTTTCCAAGCATACACGCCAATGCCAGCAGCAGCAATAGCAGCAGCGGCTTGATCTTGCGTAGAGAAAATATTACAACTGCTCCATTTTACTTCAGCACCCAATGCAACAAGGGTTTCGATTAAAACAGCCGTTTGAATGGTCATGTGTAAACAACCGGCAATTCTTGCGCCTTTTAATGGCTGACTAGCACCATATTCTTTACGGATACTCATTAAGCCCGGCATTTCTGCTTCGGCTAATCTGATTTCTTTACGGCCCCATTCTGCGAGGCTCATGTCTTTTACCTTGTGTTTTAAGGAAAAATCGATAGACTGTAATGTTGTTGACATATAATTGATTTAGGATGTAAATATACAATCAATAGTACAGTATTCTAAATTAATTGTAAAAAATAGTATAAAAGTATATTTAAGGCTATATTTACAGAATAAAATAGTATTAAATGAATAAAAAAATAGAACAAAAAGAACAAACGGCTGTTGCTTTGCCCGCTTTGGATAAAACAGATATGATCATTTTGAGATTATTACAGGAAAATGCCAGAGCTACGGTTAAAGAAATTGCTGAAAAGGTTCATCTTAGCACAACACCTGTACATGAAAGAATTAAACGCTTGGAACAAACCGGTGTGATAAAACAATACGCAACGCTTGTTGATCATACTAAAGTTAAAAAAGGACTGATGGTTATTTGTTACGTGTCTTTAAAAGAACATAGTAAAAATGCCGGAATGAAATTTATTAAATCCATTAATGCACTACATGAAGTGATTGAGTGTTATAATATTAGTGGTGAGTTTGATTTCATGTTGAAAGTGGTAGAAGAAAATATGGATAGCTATTATGACTTTCATGTAAATAGATTAAGTCAAATTGAAAATATGGGAAATGTGCAAAGTGTGTTTGTGATGGGAGTAATAAAACAAACGCATCAGTTGATTTGGTAAATTATAATGTTATTTCCATTACATAATCGTTCATGTAGTAGTCATTGCCAATATCAATATCTTCTTCTGCAACGATTTTGAATCCTAGTTTTTTGTAAAATTCAATGGCAGGGTTGTGTCTGTTTACATTGAGTTGTAAAGTAATTGGTTCGCTTGTTTTTATTTTACTGAAAATAAAAGTAAGTAACGATTTTCCAATTCCTTTTTCTTGCTGTGAAGTCTTTATATACAGCTTATGTAATTTGTATTGATTAGGAGATGAACACGAATAAGAAGCAAATCCTGCAGGTGATTCATTTAAATATCCAATAATAAAATAGTGATGTAATTCATTTAATTGTTTTGTTAATGAAGGCAGGCAATAAAAATTATCAAGCATATAAGCTAACTGCTCTTTACTCAAAATTTTACTATATGCTTCTGGCCATATTTCATGTGCTAATGCCTTGATGATTGGAAGATCAGTTTCATTGGCATATTTAATTGTCATACAACCAAAATATTATAATGTTGCAAGGCTTTCTTTAATGATATTAATTTTAGCTTCGGCGTCTGCTTTTTTCTTTTGTTCCAATGCTAATACTTCTGGTTTCGCATTTTGAACAAACTTTTCATTGCCTAGTTTCTTTTCTACAGAAACCAAGAATCCTTTTAAGTGTTCCAACTCTTTTTCCAAATCGGCTTTTTGACTGGTTATATCGATTGGTTGCTCTGTAACAATATAAAAAGTGTCCTTGTCTATAACGGTTGTAAAGGATCCGCCCACATTGCTGTTGGTATACTCTATACTACTTGTATTTACTTGTTTTGATAAGATGGTTTCAATAGATTCAAACACTTCTTTATTGGAAGTTTGGATATAGAGCTTAATGGTTTCTTTAGGTTTTACCTGTTGCTTATTTCGAATGTCACGTAAGCCGCTGATTACATTTTTAAGCAAGCTCCCTTTTTGCAAAATAATTTCATTTAAAACTGTTGCTGGCTGATGAATTTTTATACAAAGATCATCCGTTCTTTCTTGTAGCTGATGATAAATTTCTTCTGTAACAAAAGGCATGAATGGATGCAATAATTGCATTAATTCTGTAAAGAATCCAATCGTTTTATCATACACGCTACTTTCAATAGGTTGTTCAAATCCTGGCTTTATCCATTCTAAATACCAGCTGCAAAAATCATCCCAAATTAAAGAGTAGATAGTTTTCAGCGCTTCGCTTAGTCGGAACTGTTGCATCATGGTTTCAACATCGTTGCTTACTTCTGCTAATCTGTTGCTGAACCATTCAATCGCAAAATGGTTATCATTAGAAGTGTTGCCCAATTTCCGGCCTTCCCACATTTTAATCAACTTCAACGCATTCCATATTTTATTGTTGAAGTTTCTGCCTTGTTCTAAAGCAGCTTCGTCAAATAAGATATCATTTCCTGCAGGAGAGGCAATCATGATTCCAAAACGAGTAGCGTCTGCACCATATTGATCAATCAATCCTAATAGATCGGGGGAGTTACCCAGACTTTTACTCATTTTTCTACCCAATTTATCACGTACGGTTCCGGTGAAATACACTTCTTTAAATGGTATTTCATTTTTAAACTCAAACCCTGCCATAATCATACGTGCTACCCAAAAGAAAATAATATCTGGTCCGGTTACTAAAGTATTAGTAGGGTAGTAGTAGTTAACATCTGCATTATTAGGGTTGCTCAATCCTTTAAAAACTTCAAAAGGCCATAGCCAACTGCTAAACCAGGTATCCAAGCAATCTTCGTCCTGATGTAGTTGGAGAGGTGCCATGCCAAATTGTTTTGTATATTTTTCTTTGGCTTCTGTTTCATTTGCAGCTACCACAAATTGCCCCTTTTCATCGTACCAGGCAGGTATGCGATGCCCCCACCAAAGTTGGCGACTAATGCACCAGTCTTTGATATTTTCCATCCAGTGACGATATACATTTTTGAATTTAGTTGGATAGAATTTGATTTCTTCATCCATAACGGTTTTCAATGCAGGTGTGGCAATATCTTTCATGCTGAGCCACCACTGTAGACTTAACCTAGGTTCTACTACAACATCAGTTCTCTCGCTATATCCAACTTCGCTCGTATATTCTTCTGTTTTTAAAAGGAATCCTTTTTCTTCTAACTCTACAGCAATTTTTTTACGTACTTCAAATCGATCTAAGCCTACATATATTTGCGCTGCTTCGCTGAGGGTGCCGTTATCATTGAAGATATCAATGATTTCAAGTTGATGTTTTTGCCCTAGCGAATAGTCGTTTACGTCATGTGCTGGCGTTACTTTAAGTGCACCGGTTCCAAAATCCATTGCCACATAATCGTCTGCAATAATTGGGATACGTCTGTTGATTAATGGAACAAATGCAAATTTCCCCTGAAGGTGCTTGTAGCGGTCATCATTGGGGTGAACACAAATGGCGCTGTCACCCATAATAGTTTCGGGCCTAACGGTTGCAATCACAATATGCTCATCTAATCCTTCTATAGCATATTTGAGGTGATATAATTTTTGATTAGTTTCTTTACGAATTACTTCTTCATCGCTCAGGGCAGTAAGGGCTTTTACATCCCAGTTAATCATTCTTTTACCTCTGTAAATCACTCCTTTTTCATATAATTCAACAAACACTTTAATAACGGACTCGTAATAATCGGGATCCATAGTGAAGTTCGTTCTATCCCAATCCAAGCTACAACCCAATTTTTTTAATTGTTGTAAAATGATGCCTCCGTATTTTTCTTTCCATTCCCAAGCATACGACAAAAACTCCTCTCTGCTTAAAGATGATTTGGTGATACCTCTTTCTCTGAGCATAGCCACCACTTTGGCTTCGGTTGCAATAGAAGCGTGGTCTGTCCCTGGCACCCAGCAAGCATTGAGTCCTTTCATTCGGGCGCGTCGGATTAAAATATCCTGAATGGTATTGTTGAGGCAATGTCCCATGTGCAATACACCGGTAACATTAGGTGGAGGCATTACGATGGTGTAAGCCTCTCTGTGATCGGGAGTACTTTTGAAGTACTGTTTATCAAGCCAATGGCTATACCATTTGTGGTCTACGGATTGGGGTTCGAAATTTTTTGACAGTTCCATTTATAGCGATTTTGAAAGGCTACGAAGGTACAAAAAACCAAGTTGATAATAGTTCTAGTGGTATTGAAAAAACGAATAAAGTAGTGGGTGACGTTTAGGCTAACATTTCAATAGTTGCATTGATATTTCTATCATTTATGGCTTCACATTGAGGCTTTAGTTTTTCAAAAGAGTCTTTTTTTACGGCATATTGCCCCTTGTGATGGATGAACAAAGCGCATTGTTCTGCCTGCTCTAGTGTATGTCCGCAAATTTCGATGAGAGTAGTAATGACCCAATCAAAAGTATTTACATCGTCGTTCCATACGATTAAATTGTAGGGTGTTTCTGTTTCAGAAAGCACGGCTACATCAGTATCTTCAGCAATAAGGGGGTTATTGGCGTTGTTGAAATGCATAATCGTATACAAAAATATCGGTTTTGGTTGTATGGATTGACTGTAGGTAGATTTTTTTAAGATAAATTCTATATTTTTTTTGTAGAAAAAAAAATACCCTTATCTTTGCCGTCCTTAATCGGAAGGGAGCTTAGCTCAGTTGGTTTAGAGCATCTGCCTTACAAGCAGAGGGTCACAGGTTCGACTCCTGTAGCTCCCACCAAAACAGACAAGGGTTTCAAGAAATTGGAACCCTTTTTTATTTCCACTATTGGTACTCTTATTCCTATGTTCGTCTTATGACCAACATAGATTTCCTTTCTTCGCCCTATGTTTTTGGTGACAACATTAATAACGCCTCGAAATAGTCCTGACTTGTAGAGACTGTTGCTTAAGACCAAATCTTCTTATTCTTTTTATTTCCTCAATTGGTCTTATGACCAATTGATATTATTTTCTTCGCCCTATGTTGTTGGTGATGACACCAACAACGGCTCAGAAGCTAAGTTTTAATTTGAGAGTATTGCTATACAGATTAAAGCTTCTTGTTCTTATTTATTTCCTCTGATGGTCTTATGACCAACAGAGGGTGTCTTTCTTCGCCTTATTTTATTGGTGAAAACACCAACAACGGCTCAGAAAATACCATTTAAGTAGGGCTAATTTACTTTTCAAGAGCTTGATTTCTATGATTTCTTTTGCAAAAAAAATGGAAAACTATCCAATACATTGGCCCCAATTTTATACTGCTACAATTCTAGAATGGAAGCCATTATTAATTTCAAATACAAATAAGTGGATTATTATTGATAGTCTTCGATATTTGACACAATCAAAAATTGTAAAAGTATATGCATTAGTAATTATGAGTAACCACATTCATTTGATTTGGCAACCTATGTCTTCATATACTCCTAAAAAAGTTCAACATGTTTTTTTAAAATATACTGCACAACAAATGAAGTTTGGATTGATAGCTTCGGATAGTCCTTTTTTGAAAGAATATAGAGTGAATTCCAAGGACAGAGAATATCAGTTTTGGAAAAGAAATTCATTATCGATTGAAATATTTACACAAAAGGTATTCATTCAAAAGCTAAATTATATCCACCAAAATCCGGTAAAAGCAAAGATGGTTAAACATTCGATTGATTACTATTTTTCTTCAGCCAATTTTTATGAGAATGGTATTGATCCGTTTGGTATACTTACGGATTATTTTCTTTAAATTTTCTTTCCTTTCCTCTGTTGGTGCTCTTATTCCCCTGTTGGTCTTCTGACCAACAGTGATTGTTTTCTTCGCCTTATGTTGTTGGTAAATACACCAACAACGGCTCAGAAAAGCAAAGATGGTTAAACATTCGATTGATTACTGTTTTTCTTCAGCCAATTTTTATGAGAATGGTATTGATCCGTTTGGTATACTTACGCATTATTTTCTTTAAATTTTCTTTCTGAAGTTCGTGGTTGGTCTTATGTCCATCAGAGATTTCTTTTCTTCGCCTTATGTTGTTGGTGAGAATACAAACAACGGCTCAGAGGCTAAATCTTATCCTGTGAGTATTGCCATACAGATTTAATATTCTTGTTATTCTTTATTTTCTTTCCTCTGTTGGTGCTCTTATTCCCCTGTTGGTCTTCTGACCAACAGGGATTGTTTTCTTCGCCCTATGTTGTTGGTGAGAATACCAACAACGGCTCAGAGGCTAAATTTTATCCTGTGAGTATTGCCATACAGATTTAATATTCTTGTTATTCTTTATTTTCTTTCCTTTCCTCTGTTGGTGCTCTTATTCCCCTGTTGGTCTTTTGACCAACAGGGATTGTTTTCTTCGCCTTATGTTGTTGGTGAATACACCAACAACGGCTCAATTAATCTTTTAATAATCGAACTGAAAAACCATTTCCTTTCAGTCTAGTGTTTTTTGAAATATTTGTGGTAGAATTATGAATCACTCTAGGCCATGCGTATGATTGATCAACAGGTGTTGAAGTCCAGAATTCACCATATTCTCCAATAACAGTAAATAAGAGTGTATTGATGTTTCTAAAGCCGCCTGGCAGAGCTGTAAATTGACTTGAATTTGTCGCTCCAATATTTGGAGCTATCCAATATCTTGTACCGGTATCTTTTAATTTTCCGCCCATTAATGTACTTTGAATGCATTCGTAACATGTAGTGTCAGCAGAATTATCCAAGCACTTTATCATTGAATTCCAATCTGAATTTGAAGACACATGCCATCCTAATGGAGCCAATCCTCTTGGGTCATTTACTGCATACCAATTATATAATCTGCCATATACCGAACCATAAGTAGCACTATCATTATTATACCAGCACCAAGCACCAGTGGTTAGGTTTGCCCATTGAGTGGAGTCTGTTACCTGAGGTATAATATCTCCATTACGATATCTTGATACATCTAGGTTTTTTGCAGTCCAAGTTTGATTACAGATTTTTACAGTTGGATAACTATGCCCATCAATGTCAGTTAATAATGTTGTGTCAATAGTTCCACAAAATACATTCTGCCATTTTCCTAGTACAAACATTTGTAAACAATTTGAACTTGTGTTAAAAATTTGCAAGCCCGCCGCTGGGTTATTAATAGAATCTCTTTGAATTGATGTCATTCTGGGAGGTAAAAAACCACTATTGTTGGAAGATACTTCCAACTTTGCAGATGGGTGAGGGGTGTTGGTTCCTATTCCCACATTTTGCGAAAAGGAGTGAAATGAGCAAAACAATAAAACGACAATGGAGAGGTGTTTCATTTATGAAAGTTTATTTTTTTCTTATATAAATAGAGTATATCAAATATAAATAAAAATATAGTTAATCTTTTAAAAGCTTTGAATGAAAATACTAGCCAAATTCGAATCATTTACTTTTCAAGAATCTTAATTCTTTGGTTTGTTTTGCAAAAAATGGGAAAAGATCTAACGAATTGGAGCCAATTAATATATTATAAGCTATTTAGATTAGAAGCCATAATCGTTATTAAGTGCAATTGAATATATAATCTTTGATATCTTTCGATGCATAAAAATGACATGATGGAAGATTAATATCATTTCACGCTGTAAAAGCTAGGGAGGATTTGATTTTTTGTAATTACCTTTACGAAGTGAAAAGAAAATTATTTATTAATGACCTTAATTATTCAATCACAACTATGTTACAGATTGGACAATAAATATGCCGAAGAGAATATCTTAGCATGAGTTTTAAAAAATAAAAACTTACTGACAAAAAATAATTTCATGATGAATTTGTTCAAATCTAAAGAGTTAAAAAAATTTGAGAAAATGTCATTTGAATCTTACTCACAAGATGGAGAAGATATGATCATAAGATCTTTTTATGAAACAAATCCCGATTACAAGGGGTTTTATATTGATATCGGAGCATATCATCCTTTTAGATTTTCAAATACGATGTTTTTTTATAAGTCAGGCTGGAGAGGAATCAACATTGAACCTTCACCCAACGCAATAGAATTATTTCACAAATACAGGCCTGAGGATATTAATTTAAATATGGGCATTTCAGATGAAACAAGCAATTTGACTTTTTATTGTTTTAACGAGCCCGCCTTAAATAGTTTTTCTAAACAATTGTCTTATGAGAGAAATAACAAAAATGGCTACTTTATAAATAATGAAATCTCGGTAGATGTCTTTCCTTTGAGTGATGTTTTAAATAAATATTTAGGTCAAAATCAAGCTATAGATTTTATAAATATTGATGTGGAAGGGCTAGACATAAATGTACTAAGATCAAACGATTGGAATAAATATAGCCCAAAATATCTACTTGTTGAATCCATTTCTGATAATATTGAAAATATTTTACAGGAAGAAATATATAAGTTTTTGAAAGAGAAGAACTATCAATTAATTTCAAAAACACTAAGAACGCTTATTTTTAAGAAACAATAAAAATATCTTTTTCGTTAATCTTATTATTATAAGTTTCTCTATTTTTCTTTCTATTTGCACTCTTCATTTTTCGTGCTTCATTGTTTACTTGCCACTGTTGATCTTATGACTAACAGGATTGACTTTTTACTGACACGCATCATTTTTTCTAATTGCTCCTTTACATAACTTACCATTATTAATAATGTTATCATGAGCTTTCAACATCAGTTAACTATTTTTCACCATAATTTTTGCTCTAAATGGTTGGTTATTTTTAGAGTGGCTTTGGGCTTGTCATTATTTGTAAAAGGAATTCAATTTGTTCAGAATAATGCTATTATTTCAGAAGTTTTTCACGAATCCATTTTGTTGCAAAAATACTATTGGCTACAAACCCTTATCCCTTGGTTTCATATGTTGGGCGGTGTTTTCATAATTTTAGGTCTTTGGACAAGATGGGGCGTGGTTATTCAAATTCCTATTCTAATAGGGGCCATCCTCTTTACTCATTCAAAAACAGGAGTGTATGCCGGACAAACCAATTGGTTATTTTCGGTTATTGTTTTATTTTTTCTATTTCTGTTTTTGTTAGAAGGAGGTGGCCCCATGTCTTGGGATAACCGCATAAAAAAAGCAAAAAGAAAAGAGAGAACTACATAACATATATTAAGGGGCTGTTTTTTATTTCCCTTATATTTGCAATATGACAATTGAGCAATTAAAAGTTATGAGAGACCGTGTGTTGGTTTTGAGGAGGTTTCTTTGACGTCGCTAACAGAGAAGCGAAAATCAACAACGATAAACAACTTACATTAAGTCCTGGTTTTTGGGACGATAATTCCCGCGCTACTGCCATTCTAAAAGAAATTAAGGTAAATGAATACTGGGTAAAAATGTTTCATGACGTGGCTACATTTGTAGAGGATTTTGCTGTGTTATTTGATTTTTGGAAAGAAGGCGAAACTTCCGAAGAGGAAGTGAAAGAAGCTTTCAATCAGGCAAATTCTGCAATAGAAGAAGCTGAGTTTAAGAGCACACTCAATGATCCAACAGATGCCTTGCCTGCAGTTATGCAAATTAATAGTGGTGCTGGAGGAACTGAGAGTCAGGATTGGGCAGAAATGCTGGCACGCATGTATCGTATGTACGGCGAAAAGCAAGGGTGGTCTGTATCCGAACTGGATTGGCAATGGGGTGATGGTGCTGGTATTAAAACATGTACTTTTCAATTTGATGGTCCGTTTGCATATGGCTTTTTAAAAGCAGAGAGTGGAGTTCACCGCTTGGTAAGAATTTCACCATTTGACAGTAATGCCAGAAGGCATACCTCTTTTGCAAGCATCTACGTATATCCGTTAATCGACGATAGTATTGAAATAGAGGTAAACCCAGCTGATGTAGAATGGGCCTTTTTTAGAAGTGGAGGTAGTGGTGGACAAAACGTAAATAAAGTAGAAACAGCCGTACGACTAACGCATAAGCCTAGTGGTATTATTATTGAATGTCAACAGGCCAGAACACAGGGCGAAAACAGAGAGAAGGCAATGTCGATGTTGAAGAGTAGATTGTATGAGGAAGAAATGCGTAAAAGACAAGAAGCTATTGATTCTAAAAATGCTACAAAAAAGAAAATAGAGTGGGGGTCACAAATAAGATCTTATGTATTTCATCCATACAAAATGATTAAGGATCACAGAACAGATTATGAAGTTGGAAATGTGGGGCCGGTAATGGATGGAGAAATTGATGGATTCATCAAAGCCTATTTGATGAGTGAAAAAGAAAGTGAATCTTAATGATGATAAGATCGTTCACCAAATAATAAACTACCTATTCTTACCATATTGCTACCGCATGCTATTGCTAAAGGATAATCGCCGCTCATACCCATACTTAGTACTCTAAAAGAATCATTTTTTATTTGTTCATTAATACTTGTATGTAATTGTTTTAAGAAATTGAATTCAGATTGTATGGTTTCTTTATTATCCGTAAAACTGGCCATACCCATTAATCCAACTATATTAACAAAATCAAGTGTGATAGTTTTTTCAATAAAATATTTTTGAATAATTTGAAATAATTCATCTTCATTTAAACCAAACTTCGTCTCTTCTTTGGCGATATGAATTTGTAGTAAGCAGTTGATTCTTTTGTTGAGTTTTTTCCCTTGTTTATTGATTTCCAATAATAGTTTTTCGCTATCTACTCCATGTATAAGATAAACAAAAGGAGCAATGTATTTTACTTTATTGGTTTGAAGATGACCAATAAAATGCCAACGGATATCTGTAGGAAGTTGAATTTGTTTGTCTGCTAATTCCTGCACATAGTTCTCACCAAAATCTCTCACCCCAATATTATAGGCCTGTTGAATGTCTTCCACAGGTTTAGTTTTGGATACGGCTACTAAAGCCGTGTTGGTGGCAGCTAATTCTTGTGAAATGTTATTATAGGCCTCAATTAAAAAAGACATGAATCAAAGATACGACCAATAATTACTTTAGAATAGATCTACTGATTACAATTCTTTGAACCTCGCTAGTGCCTTCATAAATCTGAGTGATTTTTGCATCTCGCATGAGACGCTCTACATGGTATTCTTTTACGAAACCGTAGCCTCCGTGTATTTGAACGGCTTCAGTGGCAGTCCACATAGCAGTTTCACTACTGAATACTTTAGCGATAGAGCTGCTTAAGGTATAGTCAATGTGATTGTCTTTTTCCCAGGCGGCTTTCAAGCAGAGTAATCTTGCCGATTCAATTTTGGTAGCCATATCGGCTAGTTTAAATTGAATAATTTGATGGTTCATGATTTCGGTTCCAAAGGCTTTTCTTTGTTTGCTGTAGGCTAAGGATAATTCGTATGCTCCACTTGCAATTCCTAGTGCTTGTGCTGCGATGCCGATTCTGCCACCTGCTAAAGTTCTCATAGCAAATTTGAACCCAAAACCATCTTCGCCGATTCTATTTTCTTTTGGAACTTTTACATCATTAAATAAAATGCTATGTGTATCGCTTCCGCGAATTCCAAGTTTATTTTCTTTGGCACCCACTATAACTCCGGGCCAGTTTTTTTCAACGATAAAAGCATTAATACCTTTGGCTCCTTTTGAGGGGTCGGTTTGTGCAATGACTAAATAGACACTGGCACTATTTCCATTAGTAATCCAATTTTTCGTTCCGTTTAATAGGTAGTAATCACCTTTGTCTTCGGCAGTTGTTTTTTGAGAAGTGGCGTCGCTTCCTGCTTCGGGTTCACTTAATAAAAAAGCGCCAATGTATAGTTCATTATCTTTTTTACCCTGTGCGAGAGGGGTTAAGTATTTTTGTTTTTGTTCTTCATTTCCGTATTCTTGTAATCCATAACAAACCAAACTATTGTTTACACTCATACAAACACTTACGCTTGCATCCACTTTACTGATTTCTTCCATTGCCAATACATAGCTAATTGTATCCATGCCACTGCCGCCATATTCTGGCTTTACCATCATGCCCATAAAGCCTAAGTCGGCTAATTTTTCAATTTGTTCTTTGGGGAATTTTTGATGTTCATCTCTTTCTATGACTCCAGGGAGGCATTCGTTTTGAGCAAAATCTCTGGCGGCTTGTTGAATCATCAAATGTTCTTCAGAAAGCTGGAAATTCATATGTGTTTTTATTTCACACAAAAATAAGGCTTAGTAAACAAGAATAATCTGATAAAATGGTCGATTTTAGAGATTGTTTTTTATCTTGTATATATGTTTACAAATCAAAGTATTCATTGAATATTTGATTGATTTTTTAATCTTTTCAATTAATAATTTTGAATACAGCTGCTCAAAATTTTAAAATTCAAAAATATGTTGCAATCGTTTCGATTGTTCTCTTTTTGGTTAAATTGGCTGCATGGTATCAAACCCATTCTGTTGCAATTCTTACGGATGCTTTAGAAAGTATTGTAAATATCATTGCCAGTGTAATTGGGTTGTACAGTTTGCATGTGTCTGCTAAGCCTAAGGATACGGATCATCCATATGGACATGGAAAAATTGAATTCATATCTGCCGCATTGGAAGGTATTTTAATTGGAATCGCTGGGTTTCTCATCATACAAGAGGCAATCATTAATTTATATCACCCACATACTATTCATCAATTAAATATTGGAATTATTTTAATTGTATCAACTGCTGTAATCAATTATGTGTTGGGGGTAACTTGTATCAAAGTAGGAAATTCTAACAATTCGTTGGCATTGATTTCGAGTGGTAATCATTTAAAAGCCGATACCTATACTACTTCAGGGATAATTTTGGGCTTAGTTCTTTTGTATTTTACAAATATCATTTGGATTGATAGTGTAGTGGCTATTTTATTTGCGTTTATTATATTGTACACTGGCTATAAAATAATAAAGTCCTCAATAGCTGGAATGATGGATGAAGCTGATGAAGCCTTATTGCAAAAAATGGTAGTATTGTTAAATCAGCATCGAACGTCTAATTGGATTGATTTACATAATTTACGAATTATCAAATACGGCGCTACGATTCATCTTGATTGTCATTTGACGGTTCCTTGGTATTTCAACGTTCATGAAGCTCATAAAGAAATTGACCACTTGTCTAATTTAATTAGAAATAATTTTGGTCAATCTGTAGAATTATTCGTTCATACCGATGGGTGTTTAGATTTTTCTTGTGCGATTTGTAATGTAGAAAGTTGCTCTGTTAGAAAAAACGATTTTGTCAAGAAAGTTGTTTGGACGATGGACAACATTTCTTTGGACAGAAAACATCAATTACACTAATTTTTAATGTTCAAATAGTCTGGCAACACCAAAGGCAGCTGCTGCAGCGGCAGCACCGATTAACATTACCCTAATGGCGCCAAGCCATGGATTGATGCCCGTAATTTTACTTTTAAAATATCCAAACACAAATAGACAAACCAGTGTAGCTACGATTGAATATTCTAATGCTTGCAATGAGTTGTCAATGAAAAAATAAGGGCTCAATGGTATGATGCCTCCTGCAATATATGAAAGTCCGATGTTTAACGCGCTGTTAGTGGCTCTTTTTGGATCGGGTTTTTCTAATCCTAATTCATATTTCATCATAAAATCTACCCATCTGTCTTTATCTTGAGAAATTTCATCCGTTGCTTTGTTTTGTATTTCTTCACTCAAGCCAATATTTGCAAAAAATTCTTTCGTTTCAGCAATTTCTCTGTCTCGCAAATTTTCAACTTCGTGGTATTCTCTTTTTACCTCACTGTTGTAGTGATCTTGTTCCGTTTTTCCCGCTAGATAACCTCCTAATCCCATAGCAATACTGCCTGCAGCAATTTCTGCAATTCCTGCAATCACAATGATATGACTACTCGCAACCGCTCCACTTAGTCCTGCCGCCAGTGCAAATGGTACGGTGAGTCCGTCGCTCATACCAATCACAACGTCGCGTAATAAGTCTGAACTTTTTAAATGCTCTTCTGTATGATCATGATGTAAATGAGTATCCATATTCTATGAATTTAAAATTGATAAACTTTTTTTTATGATTTCGATGGCTTCTAAAATTTCATTTTCGGTGATGATTAGGGGTGGAGCAAATCTGATTTTATCACCATGAGTGGGCTTGGCTAGTAGTCCATTTTCTTTCAATGCTAAACAAAAGTCCCAGGATGCATCGGGATTTGAGTGTTTGATAACGATAGCATTTAATAATCCTTTTCCTCTGATAATATCAATATGTTGAGAATTGATTTTTTGTAATTCATCTCTAAAAAGCTGTCCCATTTTTTCGGCGTTTTCGGCCATTTTTTCAGACTTCAAGACTTCAAGTGCAGCCATAGCTACCTTACAAGCTAAAGGATTTCCTCCATAAGTACTTCCATGTTCTCCAGGTTTAATGGTAAGCATGATTTCATCATTGCACAACACCGCACTAATGGGTAAAGTGCCTCCACTTAAAGCTTTACCTAAAATTAAAATATCAGGTTTTACATTTTCATGGTCACATGCCAGCATTTTCCCAGTTCTGGCTAAGCCTGTTTGAATTTCATCCGCAATCATCAATACATTGTATTTTGTACAAAGCTTTCGGACATTTGCGATATAACCTTCATCTGGCACTACTACACCTGCCTCACCTTGAATAGGTTCAAACATAAAGGCAGCAACCTGTTTGTTTTGGAATACGGTTTCTAATGCTTCTATATTGTTGTAAGGTACTAATTCAAATCCAGGCATATAGGGACCAAAATTTTTATAACTGCTTGGATCCGTAGAGGAAGATATGGCAGCCATGGTTCTACCCCAAAAATTTCCTTCTGCAAAAACGATAATGGCTTTATTTTCTTCAATTCCTTTTACAGTGTAGCCCCATCTTCTGGCAAGTTTAATGGCAGTTTCGCCACCTTCAACTCCGGTATTCATGGGTAATACTTTATCGTAACCAAAGTATTGTGTAATATATTGTTCATATTCTCCCAATAGATTGTTATAAAAGGCTCTGGAGGTCAACGTTAATATGCTTGCTTGTGATTGTAGGGCTTCTATAATAGTAGGGTGACAATGCCCTTGGTTTACGGCCGAGTAGCCACTTAAAAAGTCGAAATATTTTTTATCATCAACATCCCAAACATGAACTCCTTTAGCTTTTTTTAATACTACCGGTAAAGGGTGATAGTTGTGAGCGCCATATTTTTCTTCTAAGTCAAGATAATGCTGAGTTGCTGCGGATACTATTAGTTTAGAATGCATAATGTTACTTTTTTATAAAACAATCTTTTTCAAAAACTGGATGACGTGGGGTCAATAGATCATACTTATTATGATAAAGAAAAGGGCGTTAATGATTGAGTAAATCAAGATTGCTTTTGAGAAAGTATACTATCGTAGTGAATGTTTTGATAGTCAAATATAGAAACTTACACCCATTTGTGGAAATAGGATTTAGGAAAAGTGTTTGTAATTGAGATTTCATTTTCAAATATTCCGAAAACAGTACTTCCAGTTCCACTCATAGAAGCATAGATAGCTCCATTTTCATATAACAGGTCTTTAATTTTTTTGATTTCAGGGTATGCTAAAAAAACGGGTGTTTCAAAGTCATTAAAAATATTTTTTTTCCATTCTGAAATGGGCTGCATGATAGATTGTTTCAAATGTTGACTTGTAAAAGAAGATAGTTGTTGAAAGGCCCAACCTGTATTAATATGAATATTGGGGTTTACGATGAATATCTTATAAGATGATAATGGAAGAGAAATAGGAGTTAATTTTTCTCCTTTACCACTTGCAAAACATGCTTGATTGTAAATAAAAAATGGACAATCGCTCCCAAGTTCCAGAGCATACAAGAGAAGTTGTTCTTTTTTTATTTGTAAATCAAATACTTGATCTAATAATGTTAACATGTGGGCCCCATCTGATGAGCCGCCGCCTAATCCTGCTCCAATCGGTATTACTTTGTGTAAAAATAATTGAATGGGTCCTATTTGCGGATAATCTTTTTTTAATAAATAATAAGCTTTATAACATAGGTTATTTGAAGGGTCTCCATCAACATTGATACCTGAAGTAGAAAATAATACAGGCTTTGTTTCATTTTCTGTTGCATGAACAACTTCTAAACAATCTTTTATGTTAATGGGGTAAAAAACAGTTTCTAAATCATGGTATCCATCTGTTCTCTTATGAGTGATGTTAAGTCCAATGTTGATTTTCGCGTTTGGAAAAATTACCATAGAATGGTGTTAAATGGAGTAGGAACTAAGAGGGACTATTTATTGTTTCTTTTTTTAAGTTCGTCTCTTATGGCAATTGCTTTAATATAATCTTCATTTTCTAGTACATCATTAAGCAAAGACTGTAAATCATCTATACTCATATTAGTTAAGTCTTCTTTGCCACCTGTCTCACTGGTGATAGATTTTTGCACGCCCACTTCGACAGGTTTATGGATGTCGCCGTCTTTTGTCACGCCTACTTGTGCAAGAATATTTTCATAAGTATAAATCGGACAACCAAATCTTACGGCTAAGGCTAGTGCATCGGATGTTCTTGAATCAATTTCTACGGTATCATTTGATGAACTACAAACTAATTTTGCAAAAAATACACCTTCTTGTAAATCATTGATAATGATTTCATGCAATTCCACATTAAAGGCTAGCATGAAATTTTTCATTAAGTCATGAGTTAATGGCCTACTTGGATTTATTCTTTCCAAAGCCACGGCAATAGCCTGTGCTTCAAATCCTCCAATTACAATGGGAAGTCTTCTTAGTCCGTTTATCTCACCCAGCACAACTGCATAAGAATGTGTTTGAGTAATACTGTGAGAAAGGGCTACAATTTCGAGTTCAATTTTTTTCATTCGTAGAGGAAGAAGGTTTGTTCTTACAAATATAAAAAATAAGCCTTTCAGTTTTATCTAAAAGGCTTGTTTTATTTGATATTTTCTCTATGATTGTGATTTGAGCTTTTTTACAGCTTCTATGATTTTGGGCATAACTTCAAAAGCGTCGCCTACAATTCCATAATCAGCAGCTTTAAAAAAGGGGGCTTCCGGATCTTTATTGATGACTACAATTGTTTTGCTTCTGTTTACGCCGGCTAAGTGCTGTATGGCACCAGATATTCCCACGGCTATATAAAGATTAGGGGCAATAGCTAATCCTGTTTGACCTACATGTTCGTGATGAGGCCTCCAATGTACGTCAGCGACTGGTCGGCTACAGGCCGTTGCAGCCCCTAATAATTCTGCCAAATCAGTCACAAGTCCCCAGTTTTCGGGTCCTTTTAATCCTCTTCCGCCACTCACTACGATGTCAGCTTCGCCTAGCGGTATATCGCCCGTTACTTTATTCACAGCCAATACTTCAACTTTTGAAGAGGTGGAAGATACTTGTAAGGACGAAACTGTAGCTGTGTTATTTGTTTTATTTATTGAAAATGAATTTGGGTTTACAGAAATGATTTTCTTATTTGTATTGATGCCGATGTTGGCAAAAGCTTTACCACTAAAAACACTTTTTTTAACAATAAAACCATTTGTTAGATTCGGTAAGGCAACAGCGCCAGAAACTAATCCTGCTTCCAATTGAACGCTCAATCTGGGTCCAATAGCCTTTCCGGTTGTGTTATTTGAAAATATCACCACTTCCGCCCCAATAGAATTACAAGCATTGAATATCACATTACTATATACTTGTGCATCAAAGTGCTGAAGGTTATTGTCTGTGATATGATGAACTTTGGAAATGCCATAATTCCCTAATTGTGATAAATCTTCTTTACATTCTCCTATAACAATGGCTTGGGCATCGGTACCCATTATTTTGGCAGTTTCTGCCCCATAACAAGCCGCTTCAAATGATGATTTTTTTAATAGCCCTTCCGACTGGTCAATAAAAACTAATATGCTCATAGTATTTGGCTTTAAAAGAAAAATTGTTAAATAACTTTTGCTTCATCGTGTAATAATCTTACCAGTTCTTCTGGAGTATCTGCCGATACTAATTTCACACCTGCTTTTGCTGGTGGCATTTCGAATGATACAACAGAAGTGTAATTTGAAATGGAAGCAGCTTCTATGACTTGCAAAGGTTTTGTTCGTGCCCCCATGATGCCTTTCATATTGGGGATTCTTTGTTCAGCCATTCCTTTTTGACAACTTACAACAAGGGGGAATGCTACTTTATTAATTTCCTCTCCACCATCAATTTCTCTTGATATCACAGCTTTTTCTCCGTCAACATCAAACTTTGTGGCATGGGATACAAATGGTAAATCAAGCAAGGCAGATAGCATGGCACCGATGGAACTGCCATTAAAGTCAATGGTTTCTTTTCCGGTGAAAATTAAATCATATTGTTTTTCTTTTGCAAGATTAGCAATTTGAGAGGCGACATAAAAGCTGTCACTTCCATCAGCATTGATTCTGAATGCCTCATCACCGCCTAATGCCAGCGCCTTTCTGATGATAGGTTCACTATCTGCGAGTCCAACGTTTACAAGATGAATACTAATAGCTGGATTTGCTTCTTTTAGTTCAATCGCTCTAACTAAAGCATACCATTCATCATAAGGATTGATAATCCATTGAACACCATCTGAGGCAAATTTCGTATTGTTATCTGCGAAAGCTATTTTTGCAGTAGTGTCGGGTGTTTTACTGATACAAACCAATATTTTCATAAACAGAAATTTGTTGGTGGATAAAACATTATTTTTATTAATTCTAACGCTTGAATTAAGGACACAAATATAATTGCATTAGGGGGTTAAAAAAAACAAAGTAATGGAGAGAATTGAAAAAATTATTGAGATGATTCAAAATAATGGGGCTGACAGCTTTTTACAGCATGCGTTGGCTTTAGAATATATCAAAATAAGTAAAGATGATGAGGCGTTACATCAGTTTACTGAGTTATTAACTCGAGAGCCTGATTATATCGGCTCCTATTATCACTTAGGTAAGTTGCATGAGCGCAATGGTAGAATTACAGAGGCTATTGCTGTGTATGAAAATGGGATGATTATTGCTAAAAAATTAAACGACAATCATAGTTTTAGTGAATTGAGGGGCGCTTATGAAGAGCTCGCTTTATGAAAAAGGTTTGAGTGTGACTTTAAATTATTTGCATGAGTTTATTAATTGAATTTCAAGAATATATTGCCAAAGAACATCTTTTTGAAAAAAATGACCGATTGTTGATTGCCGTGAGTGGGGGTATGGATTCTATCGCTTTATGTGAGCTCTGTTATCAAAGTAATTATAAGTTCGCAATCGCTCATTGTAATTTTAAATTAAGGGGACAAGATAGTGAGGATGATGAAGCCTTTGTAAAAAATATCGCTGCAAAATATAGTGTTCATATTTATACAAATCAATTTGATACAAGTAGCTATGCAAATAACCAGGATGTAAATATTCAATCTGCCGCTAGGATGCTTAGATATGAATGGTTCAATGAAATACTTCAAACGGAAAAAGATCAGCCATTTTCTTGTATTCTCACAGCACACCATGCCGATGATCAGGCAGAAACAGTTATGATGAATTTTTTTAAGGGAACAGGTATCAGAGGATTATTGGGCATGTCGCCTAAAGATTCAGGAATTGGAGGAAAAATTTCGAGACCCATGTTATTTGCAAAAAAACAAACCATTCATTCTTTTGCAATCGAACATGCACTTACGTGGAGAGAGGATGTATCAAATGAAAGTAGTAAATATTCAAGAAATTTTATCAGAAACGAAGTGATTCCTTTGCTTCAAAATAAATATCCTCAGGTAACAGATAATCTGCTTAATAATGTGGCAAGATTTTCTAATGTATATAGTATTTATGAAAATTCCATTCTTGTTAGTAAGAAAAAGCTACTATTGCAAAAAGGTACAGATTATCATATTTCTGTATTAAAATTATTGCAGTATAAAGAATTAAATACAATCATTTTTGAACTCTTATATCCTTTTGGTTTTTCAGCAAATCAGATTCCTGAAATCGTGAAATTATTAAAAGCAGAAACAGGTAAGTATATCTCTTCAGAATCATATCGAATTATAAAAAACAGGCATTGGCTTATTCTAACACAACTTCAGAATCTTCATTCAGATTTTATTCTTATCGAACAGGGGCAAGCTTCTGTTTCTTTTCACAATCTTAATCTTAGCATTCAAAATCATACGGCACCTTTTAAGATTGATAAAGACAATCACTCAGCATGTATTGATTCGAGTCTGCTTCAATTCCCATTAATTTTAAGAAAATGGAAAACAGGAGATTATTTTTATCCATTTGGCATGAACAAAAAAAAGAAACTGAGTCGATTTTTTATTGATCAGAAATTTTCATTATTGGAAAAAGAGCACACTTGGATAGTAGAGTCCAATAAAAAAATTGTTTGGATTGTAGGCCATCGTTTAGACAATCGTTTTCGGATCACAGATCAAACAAAAAAATCCCTTCTTTTAAAGGTGTCATCTTCCAAATAAGCTAGGGTGTTTACATTCGTTGATGATCAATTCAAATAATGCAGGTTTTTTGATGGCGATTAATAAAGTCGTGAAGGATAATCCAAATAATGCACCCCATAAGTGTGCATCATGATTAATATTATCTTTGTTTTGTTTCCCCATATAAATACAGTACCAAATAAACAAGATGGCATATAGTGTTGCAGATATTCTGATAGCTCCAAAAAGATAAATACTATCCCAGGGACTAAACAATATGGTTGCAAAAACTATTGCAGACACAGCCCCAGAGGCACCTAAAGATCGATAATGAATATTGTCTTTGTATTTTAAATATGTTGGAATATCTGATAATACCAAAGCGCCAGTATATAACATTGCAAATGCAATTGGGCCGCCTAATTCTAAATTTGACAAAATCCACTCAATGTTTCTGCCAAAGAAATACAATGTAAACATGTTGAAGAAAAGATGAGGGATGTCTGCATGTAAAAATCCTGATGTTATGAAGCGGTGGTATTCGTGATTTCGTTTTACATAATAGGGCCACATGATGGTTTTGTTAATTATGTTTGGATTAGAAAAACCGATAAATGAAAAAATAACGTTAACGGTAATTAACATCATTGTAAACGGGGCAGTGTACATCATTACGAAGGGATTGTTACTGATACCAAAAGTAATTTTTAAAACTGACTTTTTATTTTTTCGATGTTATTAAATTACCGGTTCCACATAAAATCTTAGTAACTTTGACTTTTAAATTATGTTTATGTTGAATTCCATTGAGTCTGCAATAGATGATATTAGAGAAGGGAAATTAGTAATTGTAGTAGACGATGAAGATCGTGAAAATGAAGGTGATTTTGTAGCGGCTTCCGAAAAAATTACCCCTGAGATTATTAATTTCATGACTATTCATGGAAGAGGATTGATTTGTGCTTCCTTAACAGAGGAAAGATGTATGGAATTGAATTTACAACCTATGGTAGTAGATAATACCTCTTTTCATGAAACAGCTTTTATGGTAAGTGTTGATTTGTTAGGCCATGGTTGTACAAGTGGTATATCTGCATCAGACAGGTCAAAAACTATTCAAGCGCTAATTAATCCCAATACACTTCCTCAAGATTTAGGGAGACCGGGTCATGTTTTCCCACTTCGTGCAAAAAGAGGTGGGGTGTTAAGAAGGGCGGGTCACACCGAAGCTACCATTGATCTTGCGAAGCTTGCAGGATTACAACCTTCAGGTGTATTAGTTGAAATCATGAATCAAGATGGAACTATGGCAAGATTGCCTGAATTATTAAATATTGCAAAACAGTTTGATGTAAAAATTATTTCAATTAAAGATTTGATAGCCTATCGTTTACAAAAAGAAACGTTGATTAAAGAAGAAGTGAGGGTGAATATGCCTACAAGCTATGGAAATTTTGAACTCATTGCATATACACAACTTAATACAGGCGAAACCCATCTGGCTTTAAAAAAGGGTAATTGGGAAAAAGACGAACCTATATTGGTTAGAGTTCATAGTAGTTGTGTGACAGGTGATATCTTGGGGTCGCTTCGTTGTGATTGTGGAGATCAACTTCATAATGCTCTAAGAATGATAGAATCTGCAGGAAAGGGATTGGTTTTGTATATGAATCAGGAGGGTAGAGGGATAGGACTAATTAATAAATTAAAAGCATATCAATTGCAAGAACAAGGATACGACACAGTAGAAGCTAACATAAAATTAGGCTTCGGGATGGATGAAAGAGATTATGGAATTGGTGCACAAATACTTCGCGGTTTGGGAATTTCAAAAATGAAATTGATTACCAATAACCCCATAAAAAGAGCAGGTATTCAAGGATATGGTTTAGAAGTAATAGAGACTGTGCCAATTGAAATAAAGCCAAACGATTATAACAAGAATTATTTGGTTACTAAAAGGGATAAGTTAGGACATACGATTTTGACTACAAAAAAATAGGAGTAGAGTGTAATCCTTAATTCTTATTAGCTTTAAAAATATCAGAGAACTTATCAAGGTCTTTTCTGAATGTTAATTGAATTCCTGATCTGTTTCTTTTTGTTAAACTTAAATCAATACTGCTTTTATTAAATCCAACAACCCTTAAGGTCCCGTCTTTATTAATCATCCATTCTATCGTAATGTCGGGCGATAATAAACCTTTTTTATCAAATTGCTGCGTATAGGTTGGATCGTTATAATCTAGATTACCTCCTAAAAGCACTTCCAATCTTTTATTTAATGATAGTTTTAATCCTGCCCTAATATTAGCTTGTAATTCTGAAGCATTTTTTTGTACATCAATAGTTGGGTTGATGTCTACATATGTTGACACAATGCCCTTAGTGGCTTTTTCTAATTCTTTATTAAAGAAATTTGTTAGCAACCCGCTCATTATTCCGCCAACTGTATTGGTTAGTAAATTGGTGGCATTTCCTTGTGAAAGAAAATTTTGATTACCAACGATAAAAGTATTAAACAATAATAAACTAGCTACTTGTTTATTCATTTCATTATCATCATTTTTAAAATCTGATAATTTTTTAACAACAATATCATCTCTTTTTGCATCACTTTTTTCTGTTAATTCTAAATCAAATTTAACGAGGGGCTTTTGTAATACACCTGTTAAATGAGCAAGGATTCGTATGTCCTCTTTTTGACGATGTGTAATGTTAGGTGACAAGCTACTGATGTCAACATTTTTAGCAAAATATTCTGTATTAATATCCATGTTTGCTAAAAGGGGATCTCCATTCCATGATATTTGCCCACTCTTAAGAGAGAAAGGTTTTTGAAAGAAGGTCTGGAAATTAAAATTGTATTCTCCTTTTGTAATATTGTAGTTTCCTCTTATAGTGAGTGGGTTAATCGTTCCTACGCTGATGTTAATCATTCCATTTCCTTGCCCTTTTATAACGTCACCGGTTTGTTCATCTAATATTACATCTACCTTGCAGGAAGGATTTGCTTTGATGCTTAAATTAATCAGAAAATTATTTGTACCAGTCGATAAATTATTTTGTTGAGCAGAACCTAGCTGAGTAAATTGAATATAATCAATTGCATTGCTTTCTCTTGCATTTGAAGTTGATAAATAAATATGACTACTATCTAATAAACTGGGCTCTCCTTCAATATTCATTTGAATGTTGTTAATCGGTCCATTTACGTCCATTGTTGCTTTGCCTACAACATTACCATAGAATTGAGGGTTGTCTTTTTTTTGAGTATTTAATAGGGTTAATTTAGAAGTTTCTAATTTTACATGGTTTAAACTAAATTCATCAAAAAAATGATGATGAATAGAACCCTTTAACGCCCCAGAGTTATTTGCTATGTCTTTTATTTCTAGATAATCTAAATTGATTTCATCTTCATAGAAATGAAGTAGTTGCTCGTTGAGTGTGTATTTGCATTTGGTATAACCAATCGTAAATGCTGCATTCTTTATTTGTACATCTCCTGTAATAAATGGGTGGTTTTTGTTACCGTAAACTTTCAAATTAGAACTAGCTTCTCCATTTATATCATCAAAAATTACGCCTAAGTATGGTTTTAGAATCGATAAATGTATTGTTTTAGCTTGTAGTGCTGCATCAATTTGTCGATCGCTGGAGTCTTTATAATTATATTTTCCGTTTATTGTAAATTGGTTACTATCCAATGTGTTGGTTGTAAAATCAACATTGCCTGATTCTGTATTTGCAGAAATTTTTATTGTAGTGTTGCCAATTTTTTCATTTTCAACTTCAAGCTTTTCCACATTACCATTAAAATCTATTTGTGGATTATCAAGAGGGTTTACAATATTCACTTTCCCAGTTAGCTTGCCTTTTATCGGATTTTTTTTCAATAGAATAGGAGAGAAATCTTCTAACTCAATATTTTTAATAGCAGCGACTAATTGCTGGTTATTTGAAACATCATCCAATTCAGTAGAGATCGACAACGATTGGTCTCCTTGAACAAAGTTCATTTTATGTACATTTATAAAATGATCTTTAATGCTAATTTCTCCATTGTTTTCAATAATCCATTTTTTTTCATTAACGATAAAGGAAGATGTATTAAAGTGAAGTTTAAAGCCATTGGAAAGCGTTGTTAGATTTGCATCTAGCTGTGCATCGTTGAATGCATTGGTCGCACTGGTTTTTATTTTTATTCCGGTATTGTCATTTTTTGTGCTTAAAAAAATTGAAGTTTGAGGAAAGTCAAAACTATCATTTAAGTTGATGTTATCTACAACGACTTTAGTAAGCAATGAGTCTGAATTACCTATGCTTGACAAATCAATACTTTTTAGTTTTAAGTGGTTATATCCAAAAGCAGGAATATCGGCTTGCAAACCTAGATCGTTCTTTTCTAAATTAATGTGGCCTTTTATAATAGCATCATTTCCTCCTGAAATTTTTGAATTGAATAATTGTAAGTATTCTTCAATATTTCTTGATCTGATTTCAAAAGAGAAATTTTGTTTACTCAGTTCATATGTGGGCTTACTGATGTATTTTGGATAATAATTATTTAGAAAATAACTAAAGGCATCGGGTAGTTCTAGTATTTTGAATGAGCCTTCTAGTTTTGCATTTAGTTCATTAGTGTTAAGAGTGAGTTGTTTCTTGCCCTCAAAAGATGATGAGTTAAAAACTAAAGAATCGAAAGACATTTTTTTATTGTCTCTCTGAAGTGAGGCATTATAAATTTTTGCTTCTCCAACGAAATTGTCAATGTTGCTCCCTGTAAAGTTTAGTTTGAATAGTCCAGAAGTAGAAATGTTTTGAGGAAGAATTTGCAGTTTTTTCAAATTAGCATATTCGATTTCTGCATTGAGTTGCAGAGTGATTTCTTTATCATGCAAAGAAATGATTCCATCTGCATTATTAATTTTTAAATTCGGATCATTTACATCCAAGTGGCCGTTGAATTGATTATGACTAAAATTCCCGTTGATGCTGATGTCTTGATAATTATATTTATTGTATTCTAGTTGTTCAATTTTTCCTGAAAAGTTCGCGTTGAGATTTGTGAGATCAAATCCATGGCCTTTTATAGATCCGCTGAAAGAGATGTCTTTCATTCCATTGTTATCAAGAATTTTGCCAAGTTTAAAATGATTACAAGATATATATCCTTCATAGGATGGGATTTGTTTTGAAGGGATCGATAATCTTATTTTGGTATCTACATTGCCTAAATCGGTTGTGAAAGATCCTTCTGTGTTAAAATCAGAGAGTGTGCCATTATGCCTGCCCTTGAAGGAAATCTTTCCTAATTGTATCAATTGAGGTTGATTCAAGGTTGGAAATAAATCAGCAAGTTCATCGATGCTTGTTTGTGAACCTTTGGTCTGCCAGTCAATAAATAATTTGTCAACATTAGTTGTGTTTTTTAAATCCAGCGTTCCATTGATGGCACTTGTGTTTGTTTTTACATTTAAATTATCAATATGTAAATCTTCAATCATCCCGCTTCCATTCCCTGAAATAGTAAAGGTTTTGTGCCAGTTTTTTAATTCGGGAGCAAAAATGGCTATATCGTCAGAATGAATGGTGCTACCGATAAAGGTTCCTTTTAATTGAATGCTGTCTGTAAATTCACTCATATCATCTACAAATGAATCATAATTCATAGAGTAATAATTTCCAAGATGACTTTTGTTAGTATAAACATCTAGGTCATTAAATTCCATTTTTTTTGAAGTAACCACAAGATTGCTTTCTAGTTTTTTTACATGAAGCCCAGAAATTTCTTTTGTTGAAAGTAGGATATGCGCAGTAAGGGTATCTCCAGTTAATGATGCATTGGTTATATCAGCATGAATAGATCCAAAGTATAAATGTTGGCCATCAAATTGATCATTATATCTAGTTCTTGATGTTTGCAAATCGTTTTGATAAACTCCATCAATTATGTGAAGCTCTTTTGTATAAACTGACCAAGATTCATTTTTTGAAGTGATAGATGAATCTGTTTTAGTGATATTGACAATTGGAGTTGTTGAAGGCAAGTCCCTGAGTCCGGTATAATCATTATACCAAAAATAAGGTTTTAAGATTGTGATGTTTTTGATATTGACTTTTTTATTGTCATAATGAATGCCCTCTATTTGCATATTCAATTTCTCAAATGAAGAAACCATATCTGTACCTACCCAATAATCCATTTGTTTTAAACGGATGTTTTTGAATTCTATATTTTGGGCATCTATTTGTAAGTCGGATTTTTTTGTGTTTCTTTTGCCAGTATCAAAATAGTCTATCAAAAATTGATAATTCCATTTTGGTGATTTTCGGTAAGTATTTACATAGATGTTTTCTAGCTCAATGTTCTTAAACAATATAATTTTTTTAAAAAAAAACCAATCATTCATTTCTATAAATGCGTTACCGGCAAAAAGAAGTGTGTCTTTGTTTTGATCTTCGATTAATAAATTAGAAAGATGAACCTTATTGAAAAAGGAAATAGATAATCGATCTATTGAAATTCTTGTGTGTAGTTTTTCTGAAAAAGAAATGGCTGCTTTTTTGGCGAGCCAGGTTTGAACCACTTCCATTCGTAAAACACCATAGAGAGTTATGACTAAAATGATTAGTGCCAGAATGAAACGGGATGATATGTTGACTAGCTTTCTCAGGTTGAGGTATTATGTGTAAAATTAACCAATAGTTCTCTACGTACAAAGTCAAAATTTGATTAATTTATATTGCATCTAGTTGATTTTATTGCATTGATAATCAAAGCGGTATTAGTTTTTTTACATTTTTCATCCTCTTTCGTTTTACTTGAGCATATTGTATAAAGATTATTCGATAATTTCACTACTTAAAAATTATAATATGAGATTTCTTTCTGTCTGCTTTTTTATGCTTTTTTTATGTTGTGCAAATGCACAAAAAATTGTTTCTCCAAGTCAATTTTTAGGCTATGAATTAGGTACTCGTTTTACATCACATGATAAAGTTGTTAATTATTTCAAATCTATTGCTTCGTCCGCATCATCAAAAATGAAGCTTCAGTCTTATGGGTTTACTAACGAGAATAATGAGTTGCTAGTTGCTTTTGTCTCATCTGCTAGCAATATTCAACACCTAGAAGAAATTCAAAAAAATAATTTACGTTTAAGTGGATTACTAAATGATAAAATTGGGGATACTCATTTACCCACGGTGGTTTGGTTGAATTATAATGTTCATGGAAATGAAGCAAGTTCTACAGAAGTAGCTTTAAAACTTTTATATGAACTAGTTTCCGATAAAAATGATTCGCTAAATAAATGGCTTGAGCATGTAGTTGTAATAATCGACCCCTGTGTGAATCCAGATGGAAGAGATCGATATGTTCATTGGTTTAATCAAGTAGTTGGAAAAAATCCTGTTGCAAATCCAATAGCGAGAGAACATGATGAACCATGGCCCGGAGGCAGAACTAATCATTACAATTTTGATTTGAATAGAGACTGGGCATGGCAAACGCAAATTGAAACACAAAATAGAATGGTAGTATATAATCAATGGATGCCACAAATCCTATGCGACTTTCACGAACAATACCCAAACAATCCTTATTACTTCGCGCCTGCAGCAGAACCTTTTCATGAAGTAATTACTCCTTGGCAAAGAAGCTTTCAAACCATAATAGGAAAGAATCATGCAAAATATTTTGATGCTAATGGGTGGTTGTATTTCACCAAAGAAGTATTTGATTTGTTTTATCCTTCTTACGGAGATACCTATCCTCTATATAATGGATCTATTGGTATGACCTATGAACAAGCCGGTCATTCAAGGGGAGGGCTGTCTATATCAATTCCAAATGACACCTTAACTCTTAAAGACAGAATTAATCATCATTATACAACTAGTATAAGCACAATAGAAACCGCTTCTAATAATTTTCTAAATATTAATGAGTCTTTTGCTCTTTATTTTAAAGATGCTCAAAAAAATGGCGTAGGCGGTTACAAAACTTTTTTAATAAAAAATAACAACATACATAAAATTGAATTTTTATTGCAGTTCTTTAAAAGGAATAATATTAAATATGGTTATGCAAAACAAGGACTTACAGTAAAAGGATTTAGTTATAATACTGGTGAAGAACTTACTTACAATACCTCAGCTGCTGATATTTTCGTTTCTACTTATCAAAATAAAGGAGCTTTGGTGAAAGTGCTTTTTGAGCCTCAATCCAAATTGTCAGATTCTGTAACATATGATATTACAGCTTGGTCTATTCCATATGCTTTTGGATTGGATGCTCTCGCATTAAATGAAAAATTAGAGCCTACTCAAGTCGAGTCAAATAAGTCTAATAATATTATACAGTCCAATCAGTATGCCTACTTAGTTGATTATAATTCATTTCATTCTGTGGTTTTTTTGTCTAAACTTTTAAAAAATGGAATTAAGGTTCGTTTTGCAGAAAAAGACTTCACCTTTAATAATAAAAAATTTTTTAAAGGCACTTTAATTGTATTAAAAAATGATAATTTCAATCATGTAAATGACTTTATTCAATTTGCAAAAGACATGAACATGGAGGTGACTTCTGTATCATCTGGAATGATGGATCAGGGAGTTGATTTTGGATCTGATAAAATTCACTTATTAAAAAAACCTTCAGTTGCTTTGGTAACAGGCGAAAGTGCAAACGCGAATGCGGCTGGTGAAATATGGCATTTGTTTGAACAACAACTAGATTATCCCATCATCTTAATGAATGCAAGCCAATTGTCAAATGCTTCTTTAAAAGATTTAGATGTTATCATTATTCCAGATGGGGATTATCCTTTTCTTGGAGATAAAGAAAGTAATCTTAAAAATTGGGTTCGTCAAGGAGGTAAATTGATTGCTATTGAAAATGCTGTTTCTCAAATGGCTTTTGGTGATTGGGGAATACGAACTAAAAAAGATGAAGAGTTGGATAAAAAAGAACCTTCTTATAGCGATATCAAACGATATGAAGAAAGAGAAAGACAGTCGGTCGCGTCTAATATACCTGGAGCTATCTATAAATTAAATTTAGATGATAGTCATCCTCTAGCTTTTGGTTATCCCAATTATTATTTTACCTTAAAACTGAATAGTAATGTATTTGAATTCATGAAAGAAGGTTGGAATGTAGGTGTAATCAAGCAGGAAAATCAAGTAGCAGGTTTTGTAGGAAACAAAATTAAATCTAAAATTAAAGATGGTACCCTCATAGCAGCACAAGATTATGGAAATGGGAGTATTGTTTATTTTGCTGATAATCCTATTTTTAGAAGTTTTTGGGAAAATGGTAAAATGTTATTGGGTAATGCTATATTCCTTGTCGGTCAACAATAATATTTCTCTTTATTTTATTTCTATTTAAAGTAATGCCATTGAAAAAGTTTTTTTTTATATGCTTGTTGTTTTGTTTCTATAATGTGACATCTTTCGCACAAGCGCCTCAATCGTATAGCTCCTCTGAAATTTTATTGCAACTTAAAAAATTAAAAGTATTAGGGTCGGTATTATATATTGCTGCTCATCCAGATGATGAAAACACCACTTTATTAACCTATTTAACAAAAGAAAAATTATTTAGAACAGGTTATTTAAGTTTAACAAGGGGAGATGGCGGACAAAATCTAATTGGTGATGAACAAGGTGTGGATTTGGGATTAATAAGAAGTCAAGAATTATTAGCCGCTAGAAAACAGGATGGAGCAGAGCAGTTTTTTTCCAGTGCTTTTGATTTTGGGTATACTAAAAATCCTGAGGAAGCGCTAACAATATGGGGACATGATAAAATATTGTCTGATGTAGTATGGGTAATTCGAAATTTTAAGCCAGACGTAATTATTTGTAGATTTCCTACAACTGGAGAAGGTGGACATGGACAACATACGGCTTCGGCTTTATTAGCTGAAGAAGCTTTTGAAGCGGCAGCCGACTCATCTCAATTTCCCGATCAACTAAAAAAAATAAATTATTATGGAGAAAAAGTATCAACGTGGAAGGCTAGTCGCTTACTTTGGAATACGTTTAATTTTGGGGGTGTTAATACACAAAAAGAGGATCAATTTAAGTTAAATGATGGTGGATATAATACATTGCTAGGTAAGAGTTATGGTGAAATTGCAGCATTGAGTAGAAGTCAGCATAAAAGTCAAGGTTTTGGTGTGGCTGCTCAAAGAGGTAATTCAACAGAATATTTTGCAACGATAAAAGGTATTCGACCTGTATATGATATAATGGATAGTATAAATACCACTTGGAGTAGAATAGGAAATTCATCCATGGAGGAAAAAGTGGAGTCAATAATAAATCATTTCAATCCATCACATCCAGAAAACAGCGTGATAGAGTTGTGTCAACTCTATCAATTACTTAATTCAGAGTATGCTCCTTCTTACTGGAGATACCAAAAATTAGTTGAAATAAAAAATCTCATTCAACATTGTAGTGCTTGGTTTTCAGAAGCAGTATCTACTTCAAAATTTATTACACCTGATGATAGTGTTCACATTGCGTATTTTTTCAATAATCGAACAGGATTGTCTTTAGATAAGGTAATCATTCGTTCTTATGATCATACTCAAGTTCAATTTGATAGTATTCCTTGTAATAAGATGATGGTTCTAAAAAAAGACTTTATTTTAAATGATACATTTTTGAATACGCAACCTTATTGGTTACAAAATGAAAAATCATCTGGTACATATAACGTAAAGGAGCCGAATCTACTTAATGGGAGTTGTGGTTTATTATTGAATGAATTAGAAGTTTCATTATATGGAGTTGTAATAAATTATCCTATTCAAATTATATGGAAACAAGTGGATCCAATAAAAGGAGAATTATATCAACCTGTTTCGGTGGTTCCAGCTTTGTCCGTTTCACCTGTACAATCCGTATTGATTTCCAATCATTCAAATCTAATACAAGGTGAGGTTGCAATAAAGGCATTTAAAGATGTCTTAATACAATTTATTCAAGTAAATGGTAAAAAAATAGTAGATACCAATCTTTTGATGAGAAAGCAAAATGTGATTTATAAAAGTATTCCTCTGCAGGAAGGAGTTAATGAAATTAAAGTTTTCGCAAACAATCAACTATATGCTTCAGCAGTAAAAGAGATTCATTATGATCACATCCCGGATATTATTTATCAGAAAAAGGCAATTATTCAATCTAAGACAATCGATTGTAACATTGCGGGTAAAAATATTGGATATATAAAAGGAGCGGGTGATAAAGTGCCAGATATGCTTCAGCAAATGGGGTATCATGTTCAATACTTAGAAAAAAAAGATATCGTTCTATCAAATATTTTAAAGTTTGATGCGATTGTGACTGGTGTTAGAGCCTATAACACTAACGAATGGTTATCCGAAGTGTATGAAGTATTAATGAGATACATTCAAAAAGGAGGTGTGATGTTAGTTCAATATAATACTAATAATCAAATAGGTCCCATTAAGGCAAAAATGAGTCCTTTTGATTTTGAGATCACAAAAAATAGAATTACGGATGAAAATGCGACTGTTCAAATATTGAATCCATCAAACGATATCTATCATTATCCCAATCACATCCAGGCACAAGATTTTAAGGATTGGATTCAAGAAAGAAGCATTTATCACGCTAAAACTTCCGATCCACATTTTGAAAAGTGCTTCTTAATGAATGATCCTCAAGAAAAGGGCGACGACGGTAGTTTGATAATTGCCAAATATGGAAAAGGTAGGTTTATTTATACCGGACTTTCCTTTTTCAGACAACTACCCGCAGGTGTTCCGGGGGCAATGAGACTTTTCGCAAATCTTCTGGCAAAAAAGTCGAATTAGAAATTTTTATTCAGAGATTTCTATCTGATATGAAATAATAGGTCTATCGTTGTGGATTACAGTAAAACTTATCTCGTCTTCTTTTTTAAAGGTGTAACTAAAAGTGATTACTCCATTTTCCTCATCAAAATTAATTCTTTCAGGTTTGGATTGTTTAGATCCTGATTTATAGATAATGTAAAGAGCATCTAATGGTTTGTAATCATATTTAAAAGAGAATGAAACAGGTGCATTGATTTTAGCATGAATAAGCCCTTTGCTTGGCATATTATTATTCATATTAATGGCATAGGCTTCTGATCCAATAATTGGGAGACTGTAAAAGTCTTTTAAATTTTTTGGTCCGTTGCCAAACAACCAAGCACTGTTTTTTGGGAAATGGTCTTGATAAAAGAGCGATATTGCCGGGAAGAAATAATTACCGTTAAATGATTTAATAAAGATAGTTTGTTTGTTATCTAGGTAACCCGATGCTTTAACAACATCTACAAAGTACCATTGTTCATTGCTATTTCCGAGTTGAATCATATTCCAGTAATGATTGGGCTCTTCGGAAGGATTGTTGATATCTTCACATTTGATTTGAGTATATCCATTAATAACCATGCACCGAATATTAGACTGACTGCACATTTCCTGAAATAAGGAAGCAAAACCTTTTGACGTAGCAGCTCTTTTTTTTAATATTTCCATTGGATCAATATCAAGATCAGGATTTCTTTTCTGAGATTTTACATCAAAGTCAATGTTAAGTGCAATCCAGGTAAAAATAGCTCTTGCTTTCATTTCTTTTGTAGAGAAAGAAGTAGTTAATTTTTGAGATATATCAGCGATTGACATTGAATCTAGTTTGCCCAGATTTGTAACCAGCACATCAACGTTTTCATATTTAGCATTGTTTTGTGCAGGTAACAAATAATAAAAGAAGCAAAAGATGTTTAGTAAAAAAAATGATTTTATCATAAAGTAGTATTAAATAAAAAAGCATTCACATAAAAATATGAATGCTAGTTAGAATAAAAATACGAATTATGGAGATTTTAATTACCCTTAATCATAAAAACGTACTCCTGTATTTTTTTTATCTGTGTAACTCTATCAGTCTTTCGTAGAATTGGATTTGTTGTAATTTTTATGTTTTCAAAACTGGGTAATTTTTTAAGTGTATTTACAACTGAAAAAATATTGTAAGATTTTATAGCAAATACCACACCTTCGGAACTCTCTTCTTTACTTGATAGGACACCAACTAATTCTCCGTTCTTATTAATTACAGGTGATCCGCTATTACCTTCATTGGCTAGTGTACTTAATTGGTAAAAGATTGAGTCCATTTGGTATCCATTCTTAGCACTTATATATCCTTCTCCGTATACAATTTCTTGTTTTGGAAAACCTAAAGTAAAAATGGGTTCTCCTAATTCACAGGTGGATTTTTTTATGCTAAAAGGGAGGGGGGCTAATTTTTTAAAATCTTGATCAATAATTTTAAGAATGGCAATATCATTTTGATTATCACTATAAATAGCTTCCGCAGCGAATTGCTCTCCTTTGTTATTTTCTACAACTAAATGATGGGTTGCCTCAGTTAGTACATGTGCGTTGGTAACAAGGTAGTTGTTATTCACATCAATCATAAAACCAGTAGCCCTGAAATTGCTTTCTAATTTTGATTTGGCAGGTGTTGTATTATCTGAGGTGTTGATTTGATTGACTTTCGTTTCTAATTTTTTATACTTTACATCCTGCTCTCTTATTTTTTCAACAAGAGGTCTTAGGTTATTTACTTTTACATTAGTAAAGAACGAAAAAATGGAACTACTAAGAAAAGAAATAATGATGGCTATAGATGCAGCAACCGCAATGGTTCTTTTATATTGATTCCAGAGGTAAATAATTTTGCTTTTAGGAGATAGGGGAGAGTTTTTGATGATGCCTTGTTGTTTTAATTTGTCAACCGTCTCTCTTATTGATTTTTTTAATGCCTGTTGATTCCCAAACTGATCCAATTGGTCTAAAAAGTAAGTACATTCCACAAATAGTTGATCAATTTCAGGATTGTTTTGCCTAAGATTTTCAAAATTAGCTTTCTCTTCTAAGTTCATTTCTCCTTGAAGATACTTTTCAATATCGGCGATTAATTGTGACTGGTCCATATTAATTTTCATGTTTATATTCCGCAAAGAATAATTTTTTTAACCTCATTAAGCATTTATATTTCTGGGTTTTAGCATTATCAGCATTCGTATATTTAAATTCTGCAGCAATCTCATTCATGTGCTTCTTTTGTATATAATAGGCTTCTAATAAGCTTTTACAGGGTTCCCCAATTTTCGACAATGCGTTTTCCATGATATGAAAGCGATCTTGCTGTTTTTCATGTTTTGTCACATCCTCTTCAATAGCTACATATTCTTCAAAGTCGTCTGCTTGTAGACCAAATCGCTGAATTTGTTGTAATTTTTTTAGCCAAATTCTCTTACAAACAGAGTAGAGGTAGGTTTTAATCAAGCAGTTAAGCTGAAATTCATTGTCTAGCGATTTTTGATACAATACAATCATAGCTTCCTGAAAAGTATCTGAGGCATCATCCATGGATCCCTTATTATTAATAATAAGGTTTTGTATCATGGGGAAGTGACTTTTATAAATAGTCTCTATAGATGCTTTATCTTGAATAGCTAAACCCTCCAATAATAGTTTATCCTGCTCGATAGTACTCACTTACATTGTATTTATACTGATTTATTTGATTGGTAACCCAAAAAAAATTTTATTTTTTAGGGTTACCTTTTTATATTTGCCGTATTAATTAGCAAATTATAATTTTAAACCAAAAAAAAATCAAAATGAAAAAGTTTTTATCAATTGCTTTCATCGCTGCTTCATTAGTAGCTTGTAATGGTGGTTCTAAAGAAGAAGCTCCTGCTACAGATTCTACAGCGGTTGCTCCTGCTGCTGATTCAACTGTAAAAGTTGATACTGCTGCTGTTAAAGTTGATAGTGCTGCTGTAAAAGTAGACACTGCTGCTAAGAAGTAGTTAACTCATACGTAAACTGAACTTGCCGTCAGTTTACAAAATTTTTAAATGGCAAGCAATCGTTATAGTCATTCCGTTTCAACGGAGTGACTTTTTTTATGAATAACTTATTAAAAATTAGTGACTTATCTTTTTTGGGTGTCTTAAATTTGACAAATAAAATTATTATTGAGCGTTGTAGTGGGAGATCATTTTTTCTACCAATTTGAATGTAGCCGGACAATAATCGATATTTTGTTTGTGCACGTGAGCATATAATTTCCAGTTTTTCTTGGAAAGATGAGGGAAAGTCGCACAATCAACTGGACGTATATGATAAATAGAACATTTATTATCTTTCAAATTTAAAAATTGACAAGGTTGTTTTTTATTTACTAAGTCTTTGTTTGAATCTTTTTTTAACCATTGTTTTCTGAACTCTTCTGGTGTTTGTCCAAAATGAGCTGAAATTCTTTTAAGATCTTGCTTTGTGAAAGTAGGGGTCATCTTCTTGCAACAATTGGCACATGACAAGCAGTCCACTTCATTCCAAACTTCTTTTTCCATCTTTGGTAAAAGGGTTGTGATGCCCTTAGGTGGCTGTTTTTCGGATGTATTAATGAATTTTCTAAACGCTTTTCTATTTGTAGAAAGTTTACGCTTGAATGACCTAAGATTCACAGAAAGCATGATAAAATGTATGGGTTATTAAAATAGTTGTTACACGAAATTAATGTTTAATTAAATTGTATTATCATTGATATTCAATCTTTTCAAAAATAATGTGGGAACCCTATAAAAAAGGATACAAAGCCTGGTTGCAACTCGAAAAGTCATTGGCAGAAAACTCAGTGGAGGCTTATCTGCATGATATTGAAAAATTTACTTCGTATTTAATCGAAAAGGGTATAAAAAAAAATCCAGATGAGATTATCTTGGAAGACATAGAGCAATTTTTAAAGTGGATACATGAATTAGGAATGACAGCAACTTCTCAAGCGAGAATTATTTCTGGCATGAAAAGTTTTTATAAATATTGCATCCTAGAGCAAATTACCATAACAGATCCTACTTTCTTATTAGAATCGCCTAAATTAAAAAGACTATTACCTGATACACTCTCTTTTGAAGAAATAGAAAAAATTATTGAACAAATTGACCTTAGTTTGCCAGAAGGTGTTCGTAATAAAGCAATTTTTGAAACTATGTATAGTTGTGGATTGCGAGTAAGCGAAGTTGTGAATTTACAATTAAGTTCTATGTATTTAGATGTAGGCTTTATTAAAGTGATTGGAAAGGGGAACAAACAACGATTAGTTCCCATTGGAACAGATTCCATAAAGCATATTACAATTTATAAAAATAGTATTCGAAATCACCTAGGTATTAAAGCCGGTTTTGAAGATATTCTCTTTTTAAATAGGCGAGGTAAATCATTATCAAGAGTAATGATTTTTTTAATATTAAAAGATTTAGTAAAAAAAGCAGGCATTGTAAAAAATGTATCTCCACATACTTTTCGACATTCTTTCGCAACACATTTGGTGGAAGGGGGGGCTGATTTAAGAGCGGTTCAGGAAATGTTAGGTCATGAGAGTATTACAACCACTGAAATATATACTCATCTTGATAGGGAGTATCTTCGCTCAACATTACATGAGTTTCATCCGGCATTTAAAAAGTAAATGGTAAAATTCTATTGATTACGTATGTGTTTTTTGTAGTCTTTTGATAAGCTCATGTATTTCAGTTGTAAAACCCCTAATACGCCTTCTTTTATAATCCCCTTATTCATTTTGCTAGCACCTAATTTTCGGTCAATAAATGTGATTGGAACTTCTTTGATTTTGAATCCTAATTTCCATGCGCTGAATTTCATTTCTATTTGAAAAGCATAACCAATGAATTTTATATGACTAAAATTGATTGCCTCTAATACTTTTCTTGAATAACAAACAAAACCAGCAGTTGGGTCCATAACAGGCATCCAGGTAATCATTCTAGTATATAAAGAAGCGCCTTTAGAAAGCATGATTCTGTCGGTAGGCCAGTTTTCTAGAGCACCTCCTGTAACATATCGAGACCCTACAGCAACATCGGCTCCTTCAACACAAGCTTGGTGTAATCTGATTAGATCTTTTGGATTGTGAGAAAAGTCAGCATCCATTTCGAATATATAATGATACCCTTTTTCTAAACACCATTTAAAACCATGAATATATGCAGTGCCTAATCCAAGCTTTCCTTTCCGCTCTTCTAAAAATAATTGACCTGGGTAGAGAGGGAATAAAGATTTCACAATATTGGCTGTTTGATCAGGAGAGCCATCATCTATCACCAAAACATGAAAATGTTCATTAAGGTCAATAACAGCTTTAATAATAGCTGCAATGTTTTCCTTTTCATTATAAGTTGGTATGATAACGATTTTCCCCAAACAAAAATATTTACAACATTAAAATTATGTTCAAATTTAATGTAATATGCGGAGTTCTTATTTTTTTAATAAAGATTTATTAAAAATTTCTGTAAGTTTCTTTTTTGTGTGAAGTGGAAAATCTCCTCTCATGATCCAATCATAGTATTGAGGCTCATTTTTGAGTGTTTCGATGATTGATTTCCCCTTGTATTTTCCGAAATTGAATACCTCTATGCCTTTTTCATCGTAAATAAACCTTCTGGCATAATCGATAACTTTTTCTTCTCCAATTACTGAAAGAATTGACTCTACAGTGTTTCCAAGTTGTTTATATTTTTCAACTTGAGCTAAAAATACTTCAATGGTAGCTTCTATATCTACTTCAGCACTATGTGCGTTCATTAATTCTTTTTCACAATAAAACTTATAAGCAGCAGATAGCGTCCTTGGTTCCATTGTATAAAAAATATGCTGCACATCAATCATCTTTCTATTACTTAAATCAACATCAATTTCTGCACGTAAAAATTCTTCCATTAATAATGGAATATCAAATCGGTTGCTATTGTAACCTCCTAATTCACAATTTTCTAAAAATTGCTTTATTTCGTTAGCAACCTGTTTAAAAGTAGGGGCATCTTTAACCATCTCATCCGTAATGCCATGTATCTCTGATGATTTAAGAGGAATAGGCATTTCTGGGTTTAGAATTTTTCTTTTAACAACCCTCGTATTATCAGGCATTATTTTTATGATAGCAATTTCGATAATTCTATCGGAAGAAAGATTGAGGCCAGTAGTTTCAAGATCAATAAAGGCAACAGCACGATGTAATTGTAACATTATTAAAATGTATTGAAATGATAAGATACTGCAATATAATTAAATGTTTTGAGTCGTACTTTCTAAAAAGTAAAAATTAACGATTGGGTTGGTTTGTCAAGACAAACTTAAAAACCATATTTAATTGATGGTTTAGTGCGTGTCGACAAGAATTTGGTGATTTTTTTTCATAAGGCTGGAATATCGAAATAAGTTCATGTTAAATAGTTTCTTCAAGATTTGTTATTTAAAATAATTCAAATACTTTTGTGTTGTCTATTTTTGATAAGTAAATCATATTGGTTATTCTTGGTTACTATATCGAATTCATTGAAAAGAGATTATTATATTCTATCAAATTGAATTAATACACATGAAAAAGATTATGTTCCTTGCTATTATATTAATGGCAGTTTTAGCAGCTTCAAGTTGTGAGTCTTCAAGAAAATCTGGTTGCCCCTCTCAAGAAGGGTTGCTTCATGGCTAAATCATTATTATGAATTGGCATCAAATTGAAAATAAAGAACAATTGGATATGTTGATTAAGAATTCTTATCAACAAGCCCAGTTGATTTTTAAGCATAGTACAAGATGTTCTATTAGTGTAATGGCAAAAGCTAGGCTAGACAAAGTTGAGAATATTTCTCATGTGACTTCACATTATTTGGACTTACTCAATTACAGAGAGCTTTCAAACCACATATCTTCTACTTTCAATATTCATCATGAATCACCACAGGTTTTATTGATAAAATCTGGGGAGTGTATTTATGAAGAAAGCCACAATGCCATTACTGTTGATGGAATCAAAGAGCAAGTTATCAGTTGACCTATGCTTTCAATGATGTTTTTCTCTACAAAGATTTTAACGAATCGTTATGACAATCCAGATTTCATTTCAATTATTTAATTCATTTTTGTGAAGTTATTTTTCAGCTAAATTGATGATGAATGAAATCGATTTTTTCTTTTTATAAGTGTTTTTTTTGTGTCATAAGCATTTTGTGTTTTCGTGATTCACTTGCTCAAAATCCCGATTCTATTCATGTTATATTTGATCGGTTACAGTATTCACAGCAAGATACAATCACTTTTGATGTTTCACTTGATCAATTTAGTAAAGTTGCAAAAACAGCCACCATTCAATTATGCATTGAAGAAATTTCTACTGGAAGAAAATGGAATTATAGATATCCTTTGATCAATGGTTTTTTTGAAGCTAAATTAAAAATTGACAGTACTTTGAAAGATGGAAAATATGCATTCAATTTCTTGCTTCAAAAGAAATTTTTTGGTTTAAATGGTAAGGTGAAAAATGCATCCGAGAAGGACCAGAAAATCAATTACGTATTGCTTACAAAAGGTATGCAAACTATGATGGATCAGGTTTTTTTAAACGAGGACAAAACGTTTTCTTTAGGGAAATTGTTGTTTCAAGATACCGCTATTGTTTTTTTCTCCAGGCCTAAAAAGACATATAATCCTCTAGAAATACAGATTGAAACGCCTCTAGATTCTATTGTACCGAATTCAGACACAGTAACTCAAATTCTTACTATCGGTATACCCACAAAACATGAGCTACAGAAAGATAGTGGGCGTGTTACGTATGTTTTTAATGGAGAGGATTCTTTATATAAAAAAATATTACCGGCTGTAATTGTCAAATCGAAAACAAAGAAATTAATTGATGATTTTGAAAGAGACAATGTTACGGGTGTTTTTGCTGGTGGAGATGCAACAATTATTGATGGCTTAGAATCAGATGAATTGGCGCATGCTAATGACTTATTGACATTTTTATCAGGTAAAGTTGCAGGACTAACTCTTTCTACGAATGAAGAAGGAGAGCGTGAATTGACCTGGCGAAAGCACAAAACAGCCTTGTTTGTTAACGAAATTAAAGTAGATAGTGATATCGATTTAGATGTAAATCCAACAGACATTGCATTGATAAAAATATTTAGACCCGGAGAAAATGTGGTATCAGGTTCTGCAGAGGGTGGAATGATTGCGATTTACTTAAAAAATGGTGTTTATGGGAAAGTCAAAAAAGTCGGGAATAGTTTTTCAGTTACGGGGTACACTAGTTTAGATGCAAAATGGAAATGATTTTTTCTGTTATTTGTGTTATATTTATTAAAAAACTGATTATATGCGCAAATTCTTTTTGTTATTATTTTGTTTTTCAACTTTTACGATTGCTTTGTATGCACAAAAACAACAGCCATATCACCCAGATGCAAATGCCAGTCAAGATATTAATAATGCTATTTTAGAAGCAAAAGCAGCCCATAAGTTTGTGTTGTTGCAAGGCGGAGGGAATTGGTGTAAGTGGTGTTTGGAGTTTTATCGTTTTTGTAAAGCTGATAAAACAATTGATTCTATTATCAATCGAAACTTTGTTTGGTATCACTTAAACTATAGTAAAGAGAATAAAAACGAATCTGTTTTCAAGATGTATGAGTATCCCCAACGTTTTGGCTTCCCGGTATTTATTGTTTTAAATCAAGATGGTAAAAGGATTCATACTCAAAACTCCGAATATTTAGAAGACGGTAAATCGAGTTATGACAAAAACAAAGTGATTTCTTTTTTAGAGATGTGGAGTCCTGATGCACTAGATGCTAAAAAATATTAATTACTATTTTATTTTGTTCGATGTTATTAAAATCTTCCAATACCAATACCAAATCTTTTTTTTTATTTTTTATCATATTAGGAGTAGCGTTTTTTTTGCCTTTTATTGGTCAGGCTCATCTCTTCGATTGGGATGAAATCAATTTTGCTGAAATAGCAAGGGAAATGCGCATCAGCAAAAACTATAGTCAGCCACAAATCAATTTTCAATTGTTTACTGAAAAACCGCCTTTGTTTTTTTGGCTACAAGCAATTGCAATGAAGTGTTTTGGTGTCAATGAATTTTCGGCTCGCTTTCCTAATGCATTGTTAGGAGTGTTGGTATTGCCTATTCTGTATAGTATAGGTAAAAAAGTAAAAGATCATTTGTTGGGTGTCATTTGGGCGATATCATATGCTTGTGCGATTCTCCCTCATTTGTATTTCAAATCCGGCATCATCGACCCATGGTTTAATTTTTTTATTGTATTGGCTTTATATGGTGTGATGGTTACCATCGAAAAGAAAAGAGATGGCGTTTCGGCATGGAAATGGATTTGTTTTTCTGGTTGTATGGCAGGACTATCAATCTTAACAAAGGGCCCCGCTGCATTGATTGTAATAGGTTTGACAGCTCTTGTATATATCATTCTGCAAAAAGGGAAAAGTTTTTTATCTATAAGTCAAATATTAGTGTTTGCAGGAGTTATGTCTTTAACTGTTGGCGCTTGGTTTGGCTTTGATTTTATAAAGAATGGTCCGCAGTTTATTGTGCAATTTACCATCAGACAGTGGGAATTGTTTAGCAGCAAAGATGCTGGTCATGGTGGCTTTTTATTCTATCATGTGGTTGTTTTATTTTTTGGCTGTTTCCCAATTGCTCCTTTTTTTATTCAGTCAATGCTGTCAAGAGAAAAAATGGATCCTCGTATTCATCTGTTTAGAAGATGGATGTTGATATTATTTTGGGTAGTACTTGTATTATTTTCAATTGTTCAAACTAAGATTGTTCATTACTCTTCCTTATGTTATTATCCTATAAGTTTTTTGGCCTCTATTTCAATTTATGATTTACTGTTGCATAACAAAAGGGTTACGAAAGCAACTAAAATCATGATTGCTGTTTCTGCATTTCCATTTATACTTGCTTCTTTTTTAGTGTATTATTTTTCGAAAAATATGTGGATCTTGAAATCACTGTTAAGTAAAGATTTATTTGCTGTTGAAAATTTGCAAGCGCATGTAGTGTGGACTGGCTGGGAGTTTTTGCCAGGTCTTGGTTTATTGGCTGGAGTTGTTTTGTTTTTTCTCTACTTGAACAGGAATCAAAATCAGCAAGCCATTCTTTCATTGTTTATCGGTGCTGTTTTCTTTATTCAATGTGGATTGATTTTATATATTAATAGGGTAGAGTCCATTAGCCAAAAAGCAAATATCGATTTTTGGAAACAGCATGCAATGGAAGATTGTTATAAAACAACGTTTGGTTATAAAACTTATACAACCTATTTCTATGGTGAAGTAAAACCTGAGCAAAATAAAAATTATAACAATCAAGACTGGTTATTACATGGAAAGATTGATAAGCCTGTTTATATTTCCTGTAAAGTGAATGATAAGGATGTAATAAAAACTGAGATTCCTGATGCGATATTTTTATATCATGAAAATGGTTTTTATTTTTTTAAAAGAGGTGTATTACCTTAAAAAGGGCGGTGTGTATATTTTCCATTTGGCCAATCTATACAGGACGCTTACTTTCAAAACTCCTAGTCCATAGATTGAACTTCTTCTTAAATTGATGGATGAAGCTTCGGGAAAGTATTTAGTGGGGCAAGTGATTTCTCCAATCTCAAATCCTTCCTTGAAAATTTGAGCTACCATTTGATTATCAAATATAAAATCATCTGAATTCGCATTGTAGTTTACTTTTTGCAATACTTCTTTTGTGAATCCTCTATATCCTGTATGATATTCTGATAATTTTTGACTCATTAAAATATTTTGAAATAAAGTAAGTAGTCGATTGGCAACATATTTATACCAGGGCATTCCTCCTCTTAATGCTCCATTACTTAATATCCTAGAACCAAAAACAACGGGGTAGATTTCATTTGCCATAACATATGCTATGCTATGAATCAATTTGGGCGTGTATTGATAATCTGGATGAAGCATAATTACAATGTCTGCATTAATTTCTTGTGCATGATTGTAGCAGGTTTTTTGATTGCCCCCATATCCTTTATTCATATCATGAACAATAATGTGTTTTATCCCAAGAGCAGCAGCTACTTCGGCTGTATTATCTTTACTGTTATCATCTACCAGAATCACATCATCTACAATATCAAACGGAATTTCATTGTAGGTTTGTTCAATCGTTTTAGAAGCATTATATGCAGGCAGTACAATTACTAGTTTTTTCCCTAAAATCATAACATTAGTTTTCTGTTTGCAAATATCTTATTTTATGACTAAATAATAGCACTGAGCTAGCAATATTAGATTTTCTATTATTTTTGGCAGATAAAACATCATTATGGAAACATTGCATTTAGGTATCGGTACTCGTTTACAGCATACACAACACGGACCGGGCGTAATTGTTGGGGTAAGGTATGCTACTTATTTAATTTCTTTTATGAATGTTGGTATCAAAGAGATTGATAAAACAGACAATCAATTGGATGAAATTATTCCTGAAAATGTTTCTGTAGAGATCGAAACAATCTCTGAAGTGGAGAAGTCCTTGCTAAAGATTTTGCAGATGTGGTCGGATGTGAATGAAATTGTTCCATTAGGTGATCGATGGAAAGGTGGGACCATGATTCTTCAGCCGGCTGATAAATCACAAAAATCAAAAGAAGTATCTATTGAAGTGTTTTTTCATAAGATTGTAATGTTGCGAGATCGATTACGAGTGATGGAGCAGCAAATTAATGCACACAAATTGTTAAGTGACGAAGACAAGGTAAATCTTCAGCAATACATTACTAGAATTTATGGAACACTAACAACTTTTAATGTGTTATTTAGAAATAAAGAAGACCAATTTGTAGGAGATAAAAGCTCAAGTGAATAACATACTTTCAAACTAAATTCCTATATCAGAATGATCTATTAGGATCAAAGTTTTCCAACTCTTTACTTACCGCACTTAAGAAAGTAGAACCCAATGCACCATCAATAATGCGGTGATCGTAGCTTAGAGATATATACATCATGTGTCTTATGCCTATTGTATCACCTTGAGTGGTTTCAATAACCATTGGTCTTTTTTTAATGGCACCCACAGCCATAATGGCAACTTGAGGTTGGTTAATGATTGGTGTTCCCATGATGCTGCCAAAAGTACCTACATTAGTTAGTGTGAATGTCCCACCATTGGTGTCATCGGGTCGTAATTTATTATTTCTTGCCGCAGTAGCCAATCCGTTTACTTGTTTGGTGAGTCCTACCAGGTTCAATTGATCAGCATTTTTTATAACAGGCACAATTAAATTGCCAGAAGGAAGAGCCGTGGCCATGCCTATATTTAAATCTTTTTTTAGAATAATTTTATCTCCATCTAATGAGCTGTTCATTAAAGGGTATTTTTTTAGATTTTTAACAATGGCTTCAATAAAGATGGGAGTGTATGTGATTTTTTCTCCTTCTCTTTTTTCAAAATCTTTTTTATTTTTTTCTCTCCATAAAACCAGATTTGTTACATCGCATTCTGCGAAACTAGTAACATGAGGACTAGTTTTTTTGCTATCTACCATATGCTTTGCAATGAGTTTGCGCATGCGATCCATTTCCATTACTTCTACATTTCCCTGGTAAGCTACTGGAGAAACGTCTACTATTGTTTCTGGATGTTTTTGGGAAACCACTGCAACTTCTTGAACCGGAAGGGCACTAGCTACGGTTGCTGAAGAAGATTTTTTATTTGTCAGATAATGTAAAATATCTTTTTTACTTACTCTTCCATCTTGACCTGTACCTTGAATATTTTCTAATTCAGACATAGAGATACCTTCGCTTTGAGCAATGTTCAATACTAGAGGAGAATAAAACCTAACGCTGCTAGAATGATTTGTAGAGGAAGCTGCCACAGGTTGAAAAGGGATGGATTCAACAACAGTATTTTCTTCTGTAATTGAAGGTGTAATTGGTGAAGAGGGACTTTGATGCATATTCGCACCCACTTTTATTTTTGCGATGACCGTTCCTATGGGTACGACATCATTTTCATTATATAGGATTGCTTCTATAATACCTTCTGCTGTGGAAGGTACTTCGCTATCAACTTTATCGGTTGCAATATCTAGAATGGTTTCATCCATAGCCACTTTGTCGCCTGGTTGTTTGTGCCATCTTAATATAGTGGCTTCCATGATACTTTCTCCCAACTTTGGCATGATCAAGTCAACTAAACTCATAATTCAATAGTATTGATGATTGAATAAGACAAAAGTAAGTAAAAACCTGTGTTTCAAAAGTAGTTAAAGGTATAAAAAAAAGGTATTTATAATATTCAACAAAATGTCAGATATATAAGAATTGATATGAAAACTTATTCATTTATTGAATGAGATACATTGTTGATTGGTTTTGATTGCAATTTCATCAAAGTTTAAGGGATTGATTGCTCAATTATAAACTGTCGAAGCATATTTAAAGCATACATAGCAGTCAGCTGTATGTTTTTAGAGCGGTCAAAACGAAGATGAAAGAGGTTTGTTTGGATGTTTTTTTTGTTACCCACTGCAATCCAAACAGTTCCAACAGGTTTGTCAGTAGATCCTCCGTCAGGGCCCATAATTCCAGAAACAGCTATTGCATAATCGGTATGTAATTGTTGCAAAACTCCTTTCGTCATTTCAATAACGGTTGCTTTACTGACTGCACCATGAGTGACAAGTGTATTTTGATTTACGAACAGCATATCCTCTTTACATTTATTTGAGTATGAGATAATGCTTCCATTATAAAAAGAGGATGCTCCTGCATTGCTACTAAGTAAATGAGCGATGTATCCACCAGTGCAACTTTCTGCAGTTGATAAGGTTTGTTGATTATTTTTAAGGAGACTCGCTACAATTTTTTCCAAGGGTTCATCATCTGTGGCAATGAGATATTCAGCGACTAGTTCTTGTAATTCAGTAAACTTGTTATTGATTTCTGCTTCCGCGTTACAATTTTCATTATCAATACATGAAAGTCTTAATCGAACAATTCCATGATTTGGCAAATAAGCTAATTTGATGTGATTGGGCAATGAAGTTTCAAAATCTTGAATCAAATCCGCCAACATTGATTCGCCTACTCCAAAAGTGATTAAAGTTTTGTGTATGATTGTTGGCAAAGAAAATTTCTGAACAAGCATTGGTGTCACTTTTTCTCTTATGAGTGATTGCATTTCAAAGGGAACGCCTGGCAAGCTAATAAAAATGGAATTATTTTTTTCGAACCACATACCTGGTGCGGTTCCGTTTGTATTTAGTAAAACTTTGCAAGTATCCGGCACTTCGGCTTGTTTTCGATTTCTTTCAGTAACAGGACGATTGAATCTTTTTTCAAAAAGATGAATTACATTTTGCAAAGCGTCCTCATTCATCACCATTTTACCATTAAAATATTTGCATAATAACGGCTTTGTAATATCATCAGCGGTTGGTCCTAAGCCACCTGTTATCAATATCAGACGGTTAATAGAAGACTCGTACTCCAAGGCCTTCCATATTTCGTCCCAATTGTCGCCCACTGCAACTCTACGAGTTACAGGGATCCCAATGCTATTTAATGATTGTGCTATAAAAGCGCTGTTGGTATCAATCACTTGACCGATTAATAATTCATCACCAATGGTAATAATGGATGCTGTAATCATATTTCAAAATTAAACTTTTTGGGGACAAGTTATTTATAACAAGTCATAAGCAATGCTATTTTTAATTTTATGTGAGGTAGATTTGTTAAAAAAAATATGCAAAGCCAGAATTTCAAAAATCATAAACAGTTTGCTCCTAAATCTTTTTATGCGGCCTTATTGATGGGATTAATTGTTTTTACAGTAGCTATTTTCCAATTAATTTCTTCAACTGACAAAACAGTTTGGTTTTTATTGGCAATTCAATCTATTGGATTAGTTATTATAGGCTATTTTTCAAGGTCGCTTGCTTTAAAAGCACAAGATAGAGCTATCAGAGCGGAGGAAAATCTTAGACATTTTGTATTAACTAGTAGGGTATTGCCAAAGCAGCTATCTATTCATCAAATTATTGCATTAAGATTTGCTTCGGATGAAGAGCTTGAATCATTAACCAAGTTAACGACAGATAAGAATTTATCGGCTCGTGAGATAAAGGAATTAATAGTGAATTGGCGAGCAGATTATTACAGAGTATAAAAACAATAATTATTTGGAGGCTAATCCATCAACACTCACTCTACCTGGGCCAACAAGTAAAAAAAGAACAAAAACTCCAAGATATAATGCGGCGGCTTGACCATCTCCAAAAAAGTCTCCTTTGTGAACTTTAAATAAAGCTACAGACATACAAATTATCAGAGGAACGGCTGCCAAGCGTGTAAACAGTCCTAGTACAATAAATAATGCACAAAAGAACTCTGCAAAAACCACCATTAGTAGTGAAGCTGTGGAACCCATTCCCAAAAAGTTATAGAATGTTGATTTGATTTCGCTAAAATGAACCAATTTATCGTATCCATGATGCATCATTAGTACACCAAAAATTAAACGGGTAAGAAGGAATGCGAAATTAAAAATTCCTTGTGAATAATGTGTAGAAACTAGTTTTTTCATGTTCATGTCTTTCGTTTTATTTTTTAGAAACATGAAATGCCCTTTTTACTATGATAAGAGTATTTTATGGGCTATTTCTTGATTACAATTTAGTGTGTATGATATTTATTAAACCAACAGATACATGTTAATACAATCTAAAATAAACCTTTTTTTTGAATTACTATTTAATGCCAAGGGAATAAAATTTAATTTTATTAACATTTGAGGATTATTGTATTGCTTATTTATAGGGATTTGTTCATACAATTGCATTATTAATTGGAGATTCATTCGTTTTTATTACATCTATATGAAAATAGTAAAAAGTACTTTATTGGTGTGCATGTTGCTTGTGACAGAAATAATGCTTGCACAAACAACTCATGGCATTATTAACCCTGACCAGAAATTTAAATCAGCGCAAGATTTTTTTTATAAATCAGACTACGCGTCAGCTTATCCTTTATTAAAAGATTTAGTAAAACAATATCCTCTAATTGATGCAGATAGTCATCACTACATAACAGATAAAGTACATTGTTTCTATATTGTTTGTGAACTTAGATTGAATCAATCAAAGGCAGCCGAAGACGCTAAGGTTTTTCTTGAACGTAATCATAATGAGAGTTTGGGGCAATTGATGTTATTTCATTTGGGTCATTATTATTTTAATAGAAATGATTATGATCAAGCACTTAATTATTTAACACGTTCTGGATACAATAATTTAACTAATGAACAAATTGGTGATGCTAAATTTGAAATAGCGTATTCGTTTTTCAAAAAAGAAAAGTATAAGGATGCTGATCCTCTATTTAATGAGATTGTTCAAATCGTTAACAGTAAGTATTATTTATCTTCTTTCTATTATGGAGGAATGATTGCATATAAAAATAAGGACTATGAAAAGGCTTTACAATATTTTAAGAAAGTTGAAGTCACGGAACCTTTTAGCAAAGAAGTAGCCTATTATATCACCGAAATCTTGTATTGTCAAGGTAAAAAGAGAGAAGCGTTGGACTATGGAGATAGTATTTTACGCAATAACACCAGTTTGCAGGGGGATAAAAATTTGAAAATGCTGGTTGGGCAATTATACTTTGAAAAGCAAGATTATGAAAAATCATTGCCGTTATTACAATTTTTTATAAATCAGACCGAAAAAGTACCTAAAGAGATTTTATATGAGTTGAGTTTTTGTTATTATAAAAATAATATAAATGATAAGGCTATTGAGGGATTTAGGGAGTTGAGTAATGAAAAAGATTCAATGGGTCAGAATAGCATGTATTTGTTGGGTACGTTGTATTTGTCTATTCAGGATAAATCTAACGCTAGGAATGCATTTCAATTTTGTGCATACAATAGTAGTAATCAGCAACAACAAGAAATTTCTCGATTTATTTATGCAAAGCTTTCCTATGAATTAGGGTTTCAAGATGTTGCCATGGCTGAATTAAAAATTTTTTTGACTTTGTATCCTAACTCTGTATATAGTGATGAAGCAAAAGAGTTAATGGTGAATATGTTAGCTATAACCAATAATTTTAGCGAAGGATTACTCTTTTATAATACAATTGTAAATCCATCAGTTAGTCTTCAAAAAGTATATATTCAATTGCTTTATGGAAGCGCTGTACAAAATATTAATGATCAGCATTTTAATGAAGCTGATCAATTATTGGATCAGATTTTGTCTTCTCCTCAACCTTCAAAATTACTGCCATATGCCAGATATTGGAAGGCAGAAGTTTCATATAAACAACAGAGGTATAGAGAATCCGTTTTATTGTTTACTTCATTTATAGATGCTAATCCTGTGTCTTTTGGGGAGGCAAACCTATTTAATGCTAAGTATTCACTCGCTTATGCGAGATTTCAACTTCAACAATATAAATTAGCTAACAACCTTTTTTCATCCATATACAATAGCAATAGCGTTGATACCAGTAATATCCAACAGGATATTTTATTACGAATGGCTGATTGCAATTACATGCAAAAAGAATATGCAAAATCCAAGAATCAATATGATTTTTATATAAGTAAAAATTTTTTCCAATCTGATTATGCACTTTTTCAAAAAGCTATGATTGCTGGAATAAATAGTAGTGTGGAGAAAATACAATTACTTCGATATTTAATGGATCATTATCCTAATGGTAGTATGTGGCTTGATGCTAAGATGGAAATAGCGAATACTTATATATCAGACCTGGAATTTGAAAAAGCGATACCTTATTTATCTCAAATCATCAGTGATTCATCAGCTTTCAAATGGTGGGCTGTTGCGTACTTAAAATTAGGACTAGCATATTATAATTCTAATGATAATAAAAAGGCATTGGGTTCTTTAACTACTTTGTTGAGTAGATATCCTAACTCCAACGAAACTGAGGAAGGGCTTTCCATTATTAAAGAAATTTATGTTGATGAAGGTAAACCAGAGGAGTATTTCGAATTGTTAAGAACCCAACATATTGCCATCAATATTATTGAAGCAGATTCTTTAAGTTATGCTGTTGCGTATAGAAAATATGATCTTGGAAATTATACAGAGGCTCATAAATCTTTTTCTATGTACATAAAAAATTATCCTAGTGGGAATTATTTTTTACCTGCGCACTATTATGACGCTCTGGCAAATGTGGCAACAAAAAACTTCGAAGATGCTCTAAATGGTTTCAAATATGTAATTAACAATGGAACTAATCCATATTTCGATTATTCATCTTCAGAGATAGCAAGGATTTATTATTTTGAGCTAAAGAATTATGATAGTGCCAAGAAGTTTTTTACAATTGTTTATAATAACACGAATATAGCAGCAACTAAGCTTGATGCAATGAGAGGCTTGGTGAGATCTTATTATAAATTAAATGATTACACATCTGCTAATGAAATAGCCAGTGAGTTATTTCATCAAAAAAATATCAGTACGGATGATAAATCTATCGCGTTATTAGTTCTAGGAAAGTCACAACAGCAATCTAATTTATTGGACTCTGCTATTATTAATTTCAAGGCGGTGTCTGTGATGAACCGATCTGCCTGGGGAGCAGAGGCTAGATATGAAATGGCGGTTTGTTACTTTAAATTAAATAATCTAAAATTGGCGGAAGCGGCGGCTATGGCAGTCATCAAAGAAACATCCGCTTATGATTACTGGGTTACCAAGTCATATATACTATTGGGGGATCTTTTTGTTGTACAAAAAGATTATTTTAATGCAAAAGCAACTTATGAAAGTATATATAAAAATTCTGATAATAATGAATTAAAAGAGGAGGCATTGAATAAATATAATCAAGCGGTTGCGTTGGAAAAAAAATCATCAAAAATTAGCAATTAAACTATGCAATTCACTAATCATAATTTTAGTTTGGCCTTTGTATTTTGTTGCCTGATGCTTCAGATAGGTAAAGTGTCTTTCGCTCAAAATGACACAACAAAACATGCCTCAGTATCTATTATATCTTCTTATAAACCAGTATTAAGATTTGCTGCAAAAACAAATTTTTATCCAAGTCAATATATTCCAGACAGTACAAATAAATTTTTGCGACCTTATGTGGTTCCGGCTCAGAATTTGAATTATGGATATCAAAGTGTTTTGTTGCCTTCGATGGAACTTGTGAAATTTAGAAATGACTACTTGAATAATAACTATATTAAAATAGGATATGGTAATTATTCTAGTCCTCTATTAGATGCAGGTTTTAACTATAATAAACTTAAAAATACCTTATTACATGCTGCTGTAGAATACAATTCGTCAAAAGGTATCATTGAAAATCAAGATTATTCTTTATTTGCAGGTAAAATTGACGGAAGTTATTTTGTGAAGAAACATGAGATTTATAGTGCTGTTCAATTCAAATCTTCTCAATATTATTTGTATGGGTATGATCATGATAAATTTGATTTTTCAAAAAACGACATTACACATCCATTTAATGATTTTACTTATAATATAGGCTTGCACAATACAGAAGTGAATTCGATTGCATTGAATTATGACCCCAATGTTTCTTTCAATGCATTTTCAATGAAGGATTCAATTAATGAAAGCACTATTAAAATTGCTATTCCATTTGAATGTCATTTGAGTAAGATAGTGACCGCTACATTGAATTCAAATATTGATTTGACAAATGTTTCTATACAAAATAAAAATTTAAATGATACTGCTTTTTCAAACAATATTATTGATGTTACACCAGCTGTTCATTTCTCACATTCTTTATTTTCAATCGATGCAGGATTGATGTTTTCTTCAGTGGATAAAAAAATGATATTGTTTCCACAATTACTTTTTGAAATGCCCATAAAAAAGTATTCGTTAATTTTTAAATTGGGCGTTTTGGGGCAAGTTTATAAAAATACATATAGAAATCTTACTGCAATCAATCCATATCTTGTTGTCAATAAACCGATAGAAAATGCGTCTTCAGTTGATTATTTTGGGGCGGTTAATGCGTCATTAGGCAAACATGTATTCGTGAATGTTAAACTAGGATTCATTATGTATAAAAATTATGCCATTATGGTTAATGATACATCTGCTGCAGATGAAAAAATGAATCAATTTATAATTTCAAAAGAAGATAAGTTTCATGATGTAACTTTACATGCTGATTTTAGTTATGTATTACCTGAAAAAATTCGTTTGTCGGCAGGTTGCACAATTAATGCATATGGCGGCCTTGAAAATAATATGAAAGCTTATAATTTGCCAGTATTTGAGGCTAATGCGACATTTGACTGGATGATTAATCGTAAGGTTTCATTGAGTACAAATTTGTATCTTTTTGGAGGTGGAAGTTATTTAGATAAAGATGCACAAGCACATTCTATAAAGGGAGCAATCGATTTGGCAACTGAAATTTCTTATCGCTTTCATAAGCGTATAAGCGCTTTCATAAAAATTAATAATATTTTTGGTGATAAGTATGAGCGTTGGCACAATTATCCAGTATATGGAATCAATGGAATAGGGGGTGTAAAGTTTAGTTTTTAAAATGTATTATATGCAAAATTTTGTTGAAGATTTCTTATTGTTGAATGCATATTGTCCTTTACCAGGACTAGGGTGCTTGAAAATTGAAACATTGAACGCACAGATACTAGAGGGAGGGCAACTATTGAGGGGGCCAAAATCAAGTATTGTTTTTTCAGATACTAAAATTGATGCAGGACTTTTTTTGCAATATATAGCTTATAAAAACAATCAGACCCTATCTCAGGCGTCATCGCTATTATCAGAATTTTGTAAAAGTATTGAAGACATACCGGCGTCTCAAAAATTCACTATTGGGAGTATTGGGAATTTTTCAAAGGGGCTAGACAATCGGCTTTACTTTGAGCAACAGGAACTACCAGATAATTTTACCCCGGATATTTCCTTGCAAAGAGTTATACACCCTAATCAAGTTCATGCTGTACTAGTAGGTGATGCAGAGAGAACGAATGAATTTATGAATGATTACTTGACTGGTACCAAGCCTGTTAAACAATATAAATGGTGGATTGCTGCAAGTATATTTTTCATGTTGTCAGTTGCAGCTATTGTGATTTATATAAATTCTAATTCTTTCTCTTATAGATTTGGCAATATGTCTTTCATTTCTCCTACCGACGAACCAGTAACATATCAAAAAGTTAATTAATCATGAAAAAAGAAGCATTGATGCATGAACTTACTTCTAACACTTTTGTTATGCTCAAGCCATCTTCGATACAAGGAATTGGGGTTTTTGCACTTATAGATATTCCGAAAGGACAAAAAGGTATTTTTTCAAAAGACACTTCCGAATGGATTAAGATTCATAAAGATGAAATTAATCTGTTGCCAACACATAGTAAGTACCTAGTTGAAAATCATTGTCTTTATGACTCGGATTATTACTATGTGCCAGAATATGGTTTTAAAATGGTTGATTTGGTTATATTTATCAACCATTCAGATGAGCCTAATCTCATTTCATTACAGGATGGTATAGACTTTGAGGCCATCAGAGATATCAAAGCAGGAGAAGAGTTATTTTTAGATTATGGTGCTATTGTGAACGAATAGAAGTTATTTTTTCATTTTTTCTAACTCGGTTGTAATTCTATTTTCTGTTTCGATTTCGGTGAGTGAAATGGGAACAAATGGTTCTCCAATTAATTTTTCATATAATTCTATATAGCGGTTACTGATTTCTTGAATCCAATCAGGTGTCATTTCTGGAATAGTTTGACCTTCTTTTCCCATAAAATGATTTGCAATTAACCACTCTCTAACAAATTCTTTACTCAATTGTTTTTGTTTTTCTCTTTTTTGCTGACGTTCTATAAAACCTTCTTGTATAAAGTATCTTGAAGAGTCTGGTGTATGTATTTCATCCATCAAAATAATTTCTGAATCAAGTTTTCCGAATTCATATTTGGTATCTGCAAGAATTAGGCCTCTAGTAGTTGCAATATCCTTACCTCTTTCAAATAAGGCTAATGCATATTTTGAGAGGGTTTCCCATTCTTGAGATGTTGCAAGTCCATTATGAATAATATCTTCTTTGCTAATGTCTTCATCATGACCCTCTGATGCTTTAGTGGAAGGAGTTATGATTGGGTGGGGGAAAAAATCATTTTCATTCATTCCTTCTGGTAATTCAACTCCACATAGTGTTCTTTTACCACTTTGATAAGTCCTCCAAGCATGACCAGTTAAGTTACCTCTTACTACCATTTCTATTTTAAAAGGAGAGCATTTTTTTCCAACACTAACATTTGGGGCAGGGGTGGAAAGAAGCCAATTGGGACAAATATCTTTACATGCAGTTAGCATTTTTGCTGCAATTTGATTGAGTACTTGGCCTTTGTAGGGAATTGGGTGTGGGAGAATTACATCAAAAGCAGAGATTCTGTCACTGGCTACCATTACAAGAGTGTGATTTTCTATTGTATACACGTCTCTGACTTTTCCTTTGTAAAAGGATGTTTGCTTGGGAAAATGAAAATTACTCATACTGCTAAATTACTTCGAAACCCTATAAATTATTGTTGTTGGGATAAAATAAGATTTCAACAATTGTTTAAAAATAAAATAAGTAACTATGTTAAGTTTTGTTATTTTTCAATATTGTAAACGAATTGATTGCTATGAATTTTGTCTTTAAAAAAATACTTCTATTGTTGTTTTTGATTTCAATAGGTAAACAAATATTCGCTCAGAAGAAAATCGTTTCCGGGAGTGTTAAAAATGCTATTACAAATGAAACGATCTCTGCCGTATCTATTACAATTCAGGAGTCTACTGCTGGTACTTATTCAAACGACAAAGGAGCATTTAAGATTTCTGTAGATAATTTACCTGTAAAATTAGTTGTTAGTTCGATTGGCTATGACTCAAAAATTGTTGAATGCACCAACGTAGCATTTGAGCATATCAAGATTGAGCTTATGCCTAGTAATAAATTAGGTCAGGAAGTAGTTATTGCGGCATCAAGAGTTCCAGAAAAAATAATGGAATCGCCTGTGTCTATTGAAAGAATCACCAATACAAATATTCGAAATGCTACAGGAGCTAATTATTATGATGTATTAACTACCTTGAAAGGTGTAGATGTGACTACTTCTTCCTTAACATTTAAAACGCCCACAACGAGAGGCTTTAATTCTAGCGGCAATACCCGATTTAACCAAATTGTAGATGGTATGGATAATCAAGCACCTGGGTTGAATTTTTCGGTGGCTTCGTTGATTGGGTTGAGTGAATTGGATATTGATAATATGGAATTGCTTTCAGGCGCATCTTCAGCTTTATATGGATCGGGGGGGATGAACGGTACGTTGTTACTCAACAGTAAAAATCCTTTTAAATATCAAGGTTTATCATTTATGGTAAAAGAGGGAGTGATGAATATTAATAATAACGCGAGAGATAATTTCATGATGTCGCCTTTTCACAATATAAGTTCGAGATGGGCGTATAAAGTTTCTGATAAATTTGCTTTCAAAATAAATGTTGAATTATTAAGTGCGGTAGATTGGCTAGCAAGTGACTATAGAAACTACGCAAGAGCGTCAACAGGCGGCAAAGTAATTGCAGGCACGAGAGAAAGCGATCCTAATTATGATGGCATTAATGTGTATGGGGATGAAACAACGGTCGAGATTAGGAAAAATATTTTGGAGCCCTTCAAAAGCTTAATTCCCAATTTTGTTAATTTTTTAGATCATTTAAATAACGGAAATCCAATTAATGTTTCAAGAACAGGCTATACAGAAAAAGAAGTTATCAATCCGAATACCAATAACTATAAAATAGGAACGTCACTTCATTATAAATTATCGAAAAGTACAGAATTATTGGCAACAGGGTATTGGGGTACAGGCAATACCACTTATACAGGTAGTGAAAGATATTCTTTAGAGAACTTTGCAATGGGACAATACAAGCTTGAGCTAGCCAATAAAAATTGGACTATACGAGCGTATACTACACAAGAAAATTCAGGTAATTCCTATAATACAACCATTGCGACTCGTTTGTTAAATGAGACATGGAAACCAAGTGTATACTATGTTACCGATCCTGTTACACATGATTCTACTCCCAAGGGATGGTATATTGATTATGCAACAACATATGTTCAATCTCGCTTGAATGGTATGACCGATTCATTAGCTCATGCAGCTGCACGAGCATTTGCAGATATAGGAAGACCATCATATAGCAGTGATCAGTTTAAAAAGATTTATGACTCAATTCGAAGTAAATCTATAGCCAACGGAGGTGCAAAATTAGTAGATCATTCTTCCTTATATGTTACGGAGGGAAGTTATAATTTATCATCCATTACTTCTAGATTTTTTGATTTGATGGTTGGCGCTAATTATAAATACTATACACTGAACTCAGAAGGCACGTTATTTGCAGATAAGCCTGGCAGTTCAATTGGAATTGGTGAGTTAGGTTGTTATTTTCAAGCAAGTAGAAATATGCTAGAAAAAATCAAAATTACTTTTTCTGGAAGGTATGACAAGAATCAAAATTTTGCAGGAAGATTTACACCTAGATTGACTGCATTATACAAAGTGGCACATTATAATAATTTGAGATTTTCTTATCAAACGGCTTATCGCTTCCCATCCAATCAACAACAATGGATTGATTTAGATGTAGGAAGTAGTATTCGGTTAATTGGAGGTAATGAATATTTTACAGAGAAGTATAATTTAATAAAGAATCCTGTATATGATTTCGAAAGTTTGCGAGCTGGGAAATTTATTTTGTTTACGCCAATCACATTAAAACCCGAATCTGTTTCTTCCTTTGAATTAGGATATAAGGGGTTGTTGGATGATGGGAAAATGATGATTGACTTGTATGGTTATTGGGGAGAATATCAAGATTTTTTAGGTAGAAAATTAGTGGTACAAAACAAGGCTAACAGACCTATTGAATTAGCCGATACAATTAATGGGGCAAGATATTCTGTACCCTTAAATTTATCTGATAAAGTAAACACATTAGGTTTTGGCTTAAGTATCGATTATCGATTGCCTAATAATTTTATGATAGGTACGAATTTTTCTACTGATCAATTAAAGGGGGTTCCCAGCGATTTTGTTGCTTATTTTAATTCTCCCATATGTAAATTCAATTTATATGTTTCCAATATTGGCTTTGGCCCCCAAAAATTATTAGGGTTTACTGTAAACTATAAATGGCAACCTGGTTTTTATTATGAAGGAGATTTTGCTACCGGCAATCTACCCGAAATACAAACAATAGATGCTCAATTGAGTTGTAAAATACCATCAACAAAATCAATTATTAAAGTGGGTGCGAATAATCTACTCAATCAGTATTATTATAATGCCCCTGGTAACTCTCACGTTGGCGGATTGTATTATGTGAGTTATGGTTTTAATATTTATTAAACGACTTTAAAATGAATGTAAATAAAATTATAAGAAGTTATTTTCTCTATTGTTTGGTTTTTTTTTCTATTTCGGCTTGTAATAAAGATGTAGAGCAATTATCAATTGTTGGTGCCATACCTCCAACGGGAAATACATTGGAACAGATTCTGAAAAATAATCCGCATGATAGTTTGTATTATAGATTAATCGTTAAATCGGGACAACTCTCTCTGCTTAGTTCCAGTGATACTCGGTATACAATTTTTGTAACCAACAATGATTCCATAAAATCTTTTGTTAGCAACTATGTATTTGAACATTACGGAGACCAAATATCTCCTAATGCATCAGATAGTATTTATGCTCAGGCAATCATAAATTATGTAAGTCAGGAAGATGCAGCTAAAATTGTTTTATATAATGTCATTCCTCAATCCGTTACATCTGCCGACATGAGTGCGGTATTCCCTAATTATTTTTATCCTTCAGCTTATAATCCTATACCCACGTTTAGTAGTTTTTTAAGACTCACCATTTTCCCTTCCAGCAGAAATGGATATTGGTTAAATAATATTCCAATGATGTCAAATGATGTGTTTGCTTCTAATGGGGTGATTCATCACACTGACAATTTGGTATTACCACCCAATCAATATATTTGGGATAGGATCAATACAGATACAAGTCTTGCTTTTTTAAAGGCGGCTATTAATAGAGCAGACAGCGGTACGGTAGCGCCTGGGTTTTTGAAAAGTGCTTTATTAAATATAGGTGCGAACCTAACTATTTTTGCACCTACCAATCAGGCATTTAGGACTGCCTTAACGAATGCCATCGGCCAGTTTTTTATTAGCAATGATACATCTGGATCAGCTACGCCAGATGCTTGGTTTGCTTTTGCATCGGCATTATCTTCTTCTCCTTCAATTTTTTCTAATCCTAACTTGTTTAGTGTATTAAGTGCTTCGCGAATCAAAGGAATTTTGGTTTATCATGTTTTCGGTTCCAGAGCGTTTACTAATAATTTCCCAACAGATACAACCTATTATCAAACTTTATTGAATACTGATACGGCATATACAACTCACCCAGGCATACAAATCAAAGCAATTTTTGGAAACAAGTATGTGCAATCAGCAACCATTAAAGGGGTAGGGAATGCAACGCCTGCAAATGTGATTATTAATCAAAGACCCTTAATGCCATTATTAATTGGAACTAACGATCAAAACTATCTTAATGGGGTAATACACAAAATAGATCAGGTATTACTTCCCGCAAGTTTATAAAAATTAATCTAGTTTTATTTGGAACATTTTTGGCCAACGTTTTCCTGTTATTAAGAAGGTGTTGTTAGTGCTGTCATATGCAATGCCATTAAGCACATCTGTTCTGTTAGGGGTGTAGTCTTGTGGTTGTAATAATCCTTCTAAAGTTAGTTTGCCGGTAACATGTCCACTTTCTGCATCAATTTTCACAATGTAATTGCTTTGATAAACATTTGCGTAAATAACTCCATTTACATACTCTAGTTCGTTAAGAAGCATAACCGGGCCTTGATCGTCTTTTACAGAGATAGTATTCTTTACTTTAAAAGTTTCGGCATCAACAAAATAAAGATTAGAAGATCCATCACTAATGATTAAACTGGCACTATCATGAGTGAGTCCCCATCCTTCATAAGGCCAAGCGAAAGTCTTTATTTTTTTCTCAATATTATTAATATCATAAAGGTAAGCTTCATGATTTTCCCAAGTAAGTTGATAGATTTTGTTTTTAAAAATGGTAATACCTTCTCCAAAAATTTCGGTGGAACCCATGAGGTGTTTTTTTTCTACGGCACCCGTTTTCCAATTCGTGATTCTGAGAGAAGAAGTTTCATAATCACCGGTCCCTTCGTACATTTTTCCGTTGAATATTTCAAGTCCTTGCGTATAGGCGCTTGTGTCATGAGGAAATTGACTGATAATGGTATAGTTAATTTTTTCGGGAGCTTTGATACCTGATGTTACGGGCATAATATCAGGATCTTGATCTTTATCTGTTGAATGATTGTTGCAAGCTAAAAACAGGGTTGATATAAATACAATTGCAATGGATTTTTTCATGATAAGTCTGATTAATAAAAAATTACAATCTGTTGTAAAAATTGAAAAAATGAGTGATTACTAGCAAAAATAGGTAAGCTAACTATTTAATTATCAATAATTTTTAAAAATATTTCTCTAAAAATTTCCATTTGATAAAATCAGCTATTATCTTAGCCGCAACCTCTGGGCCAATATTTATTTTTTCAGAACAAATTATAAATGTGGTTCACTCCAATAATTCTTGATGACCCATCCAAATCATTATGAAAAATGACCAATTAAATTGATCATTTTTAAGTTGTTTCATGAAGAAAATTGTTTCTTTCTTTTATTGTTTTTTATTGATGTATTCGATTAATGCTCAAAGAGTATGCGGTTCATTGAGTTATCTCAACAAAATGGGGGTTCCTCAATACAACCAACAAGAATTGATTAACGCTTCACAAAATTTATTTGCGAGAGATACATTTTCCAACGAATTAATTACAATTCCGGTTGTTTTTCATATTCTTTATAATAATTCTTCACAAAATATAAGTAATGCACAGCTTCAATCACAATTAAAAGTATTAAACGAAGATTATCGAAGATGGAATAGCGATTCTTCCAATACTCCTCATGCGTTTAAACCTATGGCAGCTGATTGCAACATTATGTTTTGTTTGGCGCAAATAAACCCGTCTGGTATGCCAACTACTGGCATCATTCGCAAGTATACCAATAGAGCCTCTTTTGCCGTGGATGATGCGGTTAAATATTCTGCTGCAGGCGGAGATGATGCCTGGGATTCTAAAAAGTATTTAAATATTTGGGTATGCAATTTATCTGGGGGTGTACTTGGTTATTCTACTACGCCCGGCATGCAAGCTGATAAAGATGGGGTAGTGATTCAATATGATGCTTTTGGCACAGTAGGGAATGTTAGAGCTCAATTTAATAAAGGAAGAACAGCCACTCACGAGGTAGGACACTGGTTAGGACTATTGCATATTTGGGGTGATCAAAAATGTGGAACTGATTATGTTGCAGACACGCCTTCTCAATCTGATTATAATAGTAATTGTCCTTCTTTTCCTCATGTAAGCGATTGTTCTCCCAACAGCAATGGAGACATGTTTATGAATTTTATGGATTATACAAATGATGCTTGTATGAACATGTTTACCTATGGTCAAAAGAATAGAATGAGGTCGCTATTTGCTACCAATGGCATTCGTAATACATTTTTGAAATCTTATGTTTGCGATAGTTCACTGGCAATGGGGGCTTCCATACCTTCAGATACCCTAAAAGCAACCAACAATACTGAGTTATTAAATTCCAATCTAACGATATACCCTAATCCGGTTCAATCTTTTTTTGAATTAGCTCCAAAGAATGGCTATGAGATAATCGGTAAAACAATTGTGATATATAATCTTTCTGGAAAAGTTGTGCTGAAGAGAGCAATCACAAATGCTACTGAGAAGATTAATATGCTTGGTGTAGGCCCAGGGATTTATTTTTTGAAAGTCTTAGAGTCTGATGATAATAAGATGTATAAGCTTGTTAAAATCTAGTCATTTTATTTCTAAGCGATTATTTTTGAGTAATCGAATGTATTTTTGTGTAAACTCCGATTCATGAAAAAAGCATTCATTCTTTTTATTTCCATTTACAATGTTCTTCCTGTTTTTTCTCAGGGTATATTTAACCAGATACAAAAAGAAGTTAATAAAGAAAACATAATTAAAGGAGTAGATTCAATTTCCAAAACTATCACAGGAAAAACTTCCTCATCATTAACCAATGACGAAATCATTGCAGGGTTAAAAGAAGCGCTTTCTATAGGTACCAATATCAGTTCAAAAAAACTGGGTACAATAGATGGCTATTTTAAAGATCCTATTATTAAAATAATGATGCCCAATGAAGTGAATCAAGTTACAAATACATTGAGAAAGTTTGGGATGGGCTCATTAGTAGACAAAGCGGAATTATCTATGAATCGTGCGGCAGAAGATGCTGCGGCAGGAGTGGGTGATTTTTTTATCCAAAGCATACAAAAAATAACGATAACAGATGGGTTGGCCATATTAAATGGAGGGGATGCAGCCGCTACCAATTATTTAAAAGAAACTACTTCAGCTGAGTTGACTCAAAAAATGAAACCTGTCATTGAAGCATCACTTAAAAAAGTAGATGCCACAAAATATTGGTCTGATATTTTTTCAAATTATAATAAATTTCTGCATCAAAATGTGAATACGGATTTAGCAGCATATGTAACAGAAAAAGCAATGAGTGGGTTGTTTTATAATATTGCTCAAGAAGAACAAAAAATTAGAAAAGATCCCGCCGCTCAAGTTACAGATAATCTAAAAAAAGTTTTTGGTAATAAATAGTCATTCTATTTATTTTAAAAGTACTTTTCCAAGTCTCTTTATTTCTAAGATGTCATTATCCGTTAGCGCGTTAGGTAGCTTTCTTTTTGATTTGAAAAAGAGTGCCATTTTATGTGTAGGAAATTTTAATAGAATAGCTTCTAATGTTTCATCGACAGAATTGTCAATTACTTTTTCTTGAACCGTTTTTACAATATCTGATTTATATCTGGTTGGTTTTTTCTTAATTATCGCTTCTAAGGTTGCGATTTTTGCAGTGCTGATGATACCAGATTTTATAGCTTTGGCATGCAGTCCTTCTAGTTGTTTTTTGCTTAATCCTCCGCGGTTACAATATTGTTGATGTAAGCTATTGATAAATATACCTTCAGGGTTTGCTGCTTTAAGTGTTTCCAAAATTTGTAATACAATGTTCACATCTGCCATAAAAAAAGTCCGAGGGTTAGTCGGACTAAATTATACATTTAAAATGAGTTGGTCAATTAAATATCAATAGCTTCGCCGTAAGCAGCTGCAGTAGCTTCTTTAAGGCCTTCACTCATTGTTGGATGAGGATGAACAGCGTTTAAGATTTCATGAGCCGTAGTTTCTAATTTACGGGCTACAACGGCTTCTGCAATCATTTCTGTTACATTATTTCCAATCATATGACAGCCTAAAAATTCGCCATATTTTGCATCGTAGATTACTTTGATAAAGCCATCTGTGGTTCCACCTGCAACGGCTTTTCCGCTGGCAATGAATGGGAATTTTCCTACTTTGATTTCGAAACCTGCTTCTTTAGCAGCTTTTTCAGTGTATCCGACAGATGCGATTTCTGGAGAGGTGTATGTGCAACCTGGAATATTGTTGTAGTCCATAGGTTCTGGTTTATGACCGCTGATATGTTCTGATGCGTTGATCCCTTCTTTAGCTGCAACGTGAGCTAGAGCTTGTCCTGGTGTACAATCTCCAATGGCATATAAACCAGCAACATTGGTTTGTTGGTTCGCATCTACAATGATTTTTCCTTTGTCTGTTTTTACACCCAAGGTTTCAAGTCCAATATTTTCAATATTAGCTACCACACCAACGGCACTTAATAAAATATCGGCTTCTAGAACAACTTCTCCTGATGATGTTTTTACGGTAGCCTTTACACCCGTACCAGAGGTATCCACTTTGGTTACTTCGCTGCTGGTCATGATGGTCATACCTTGTTTTTTAAATTGCTTTTCCATTTCCTTGCTGATGTCTTCATCTTCAACAGGAACGATACGTGGCAAAAATTCAACAATGGTTACTTTTGTTCCCATGCTATTATAGAAATAAGCAAATTCACTTCCAATTGCCCCACTTCCACAAATAATCATGCTTTTAGGTTGAGTGGGTAAAGTCATAGCTTCTCTGTAGCCAATGATTTTTTTTCCATCAATAGGCATGGTAGGTAATTGTCTGGCTCGGCCACCCGTAGCAAGTATAATATTTTTTGCCTCTAAAACTTGTTTAGTATTATCGGCAGCAGTTACTTCTAATTTGTTTGAGGCAATTAATTTCCCATTCCCCATGATCACATCAATCTTATTTTTCTTCATTAAGAATTGAATCCCTTTGCTCATCTTATCAGCAACACCTCTACTGCGTTGAATTACATTTACAAATTCTGCTGTGGCACTATCTACCTTTATTCCATAGTCAGCAGCATGTTTTGTATACTCAAATACCTGAGCACTCTTTAATAGAGCTTTAGTTGGGATACAACCCCAATTTAAACAAATGCCACCAAGGCTTTCTCTTTCTACGATGGCTACTTTTTTTCCTAATTGGCTAGCTCTGATGGCTGCAGGATATCCTCCAGGGCCACTTCCTAAAACGATAACGTCGTATGTCATAATGATTATTTTTATATTATTGTGTGCGAATTTAACTTGAAATACGGGATTGACCAAAAGCTAGCTCAAACTTTTTAAGAAACGGGATACTTGAATAAAAATGATACATTTACAATCATGTACAGAATATTGTTAATATTGACTTTTTTTCAATTGGGGATTAGTATTTCTTATGGTCAGAAGGTAGAAAGCTGGTCGGTAAAAGATTTAGAAGTTGCAATTGCAAATACAAAACAGAATATTGTGGTTGTAAATTTTTGGGCAACTTATTGTAAGCCCTGTGTTGAGGAAATACCTGCAATTGTAAAGGTAGTAAGTCAAAATAAAGACAGTGTTGTTCTGATTCTAGTTAATCTAGATGCTAGATCAATTTTCCCGAATCGATTGGCTCGGTTCATTAAAAAACACCATTTTCAGGGAGTTTTTTCATGGCTGAACGAAACAAATCCTAATTATTTTTGTCCTAGGATGGATTCGAGTTGGGATGGGTCTATTCCAGCAACCATTATGATAAACAAAAGAAAGAATATTAGAAGGTTTATAGGATCTTCAATTTCTTCTACACAATTTCAAGAGCTATTAAAAGCATTGATTATGGGGTAGTGTTTTTGGTTTCGTTTTGCTCTTTTTTATTTTCTTTCTGGGTTCTATCTGTAGCAATAATTTTAAGAGAGTTAATACTTACGTTTAATTCAAATCCAATCAACAGAACAAGCGCATTGATATATATTAATGCCATAATCATCATCACAGTTCCAATAGAACCATACAAAACGTTATAACGGGCAAATTTCTTTACAAAGAAGGAAAAACCCACTGTAGAAAGTATACTTAATAGGGTGGTAGTGATGGTCCCTGGAGAATTTAGCTTCCATCTCTTTTTTACAGAAGGGGCATATTTAAAAATATATCCTACTGCAAAAAATATAAGTAAAATAATGAAGATCCATCTCGTATTGGAAATCAAATTTCTCCAATTTTGATTTTTTATCAATAGTTTCAGGATTACCCCTTGGGATATGAGTAATAGAAAATAGCCGGCAAATAACAAGAACATTATGATAGTAAGCTTTATGGCATTCCATCTTGCCAGTAAGCCCATTCTTTTTTCAAATCCTATATAATTTTTTCTATTAAAGGATCTGATCAGGCCCATCATTGCATTTGA
>CANGEW010000008.1 GCA_947452965.1 Chitinophagaceae bacterium
CGAAAAAACGACTTATTTCTGGCACTGGTTACATTTTATAGAAGTAAAGTTAATAAAAATGCCCCAGAATTTCTTCTGAGGCATCATATCATTTGTTATTTTACAAAACAACTATTGTATTATAAAACAACACTGTACTCGGGAACGGACCAACTAATCAACCACCACCTCAACCAACCCCACCCATTTCATATCAAAATCTCAGATAGATTTATTTTGTATGGTTCCATACCATTATGAAACCATCAGAAAAAACCTTTCAGCTTCAAAACCAGCAGAGGGTGTTAATATGGAAGAAAACCTCATGACTTGGGATTCTTTTTATACTGCATCAAACATGCAACTGTTTACAAAAGAATTGAATTATAATGATTAGGCGGTCTATGTTATGAAAGGTGTTAATTTGTAGCTTAGAATAATACCAAGAATAGTTTATGAGAATAGGATTTGAAAATCTATCCTCTTTTCAAAAAAATTTGAATACCTCGGAGATTGGTCGGTGGTATTTACTGCGGTCGATTTGTATAATAGATAGTAAAACTCTGATAATTCTGGATATTTAAACTCTCCTAATTCATTTAAATCATTTAATACCCTTTTTCATAATAAGACTTATCAACAGAAAATGATACAGTCTTTTAGCTATCTGTTTTTGGGTTGAATAAACTATTCTTCCATTTTGAAACTTACTATACTACCTGTTGGTGACACTTCTGCATAAGAAGAATTTAATACAGTTCCGCCAAAAGCATTTTTACCCCTGAATACGGTTTTGATTTCAAAATTTCCATTTAATATAGGAGTCACAAATGTTCTAACATGTTCAAAACTACTTGGGTCATTCATACCCTCTTTAATATAATCAACAACAGGACTGCAACTACCATCATAAGATGAAACAAACTCTTTTTTGAAATTATCTACAATAGCTTGAGTTCTGAAACCGAAACTTGATTCCTTTTTATTTTTCTTGTAAACCTCAATTTCAGAAACATTTCCTATATCAAGAATTTGGTAAAGATTATCGAAGCCGGCTGCAGTTATTTCGCTTTTTACAGGTGATAAAACAATTTTGAGTGTACTATCAGCCAAATATTCAACAGTTTGTGTTTTTATATCTTTATCAATCTTTATTTTTTCTATTACGCTGTCAAGACGCAATTTCTGTTTTTGAGCTTGCTCTTTTTTTTGAGCCTCTTCTTGTTTCGTAGTATTATTTGCTGCAGCTCCAGTTTCTTTTTCACTAGGAACTAATCTTGCCAAAAGGGATAAAACTAAAATTATACCTATGATCTTAAATATTTTTTTATTTTTTTTTCTTCTATCAGCTAGTTGCTCTTCAGTTAATTGATTTGCCATATTATCGCTTTTGTTGTTTTTAATTTTAGTTATTGCAATTTAGTTAATTTATTCATATTATAAATAATTGTTCTTATTTTGTATTTCTGGTGAATTCGTTGTTTGAAAAAATCAATATTACGGCTAAGTCAAATTGAAACCGCACCCAAAAGAGTTTGAAATTATTGAACAAGCTATCGATTAGGAAAATACAACCTTACTTTTTATCAAAAGGAAAATCAAAAAGTTCCGTATGAGAAATCTCCAGTCCTTCGGCTAAAATTAAAACTGTTGCAATGGTAGGGTTGATAACCCCTCTTTCTATCTTGGATAATTGGCTGTATTCCATATCAACATGCAAAGCAAACTCCCTCATACCGAATCCTTTCTCAATTCTCAGTTTTCTTAAATGATTACCAAAGACCTTGCTAAAATTTTTATTTTTTTTATTTATCACTAAAGCAAAGTGGCAAAATAAAAACTCTAAAACGGCGTCTTATATGACGCCACTGTCTTATATTTGATTGGCAAAAACCTAAAAGAAGGAGACCTGAAACCATAAAAACGGGGCGAAACCGAAAAGCCAAATGAGTAGGAATAACTAGTTAATATGAAATATCTATTCCCCTTCTTACTCACACTGATAATTTCAGGTTCTGTATTCTCTCAGGTAAAAAAAACAATCACGCCTAAAAAGAAATCAACAACTTCAACATCTCCAAAATCAATTATTGTTGATTGTTTAGATCTTAGTGATAACATTGAAAATTATATTGGTAAAAAGATAACAAGTGAGTTTTTTTATAACAACAGCCCAAACTCACATATGGGCTTAAAAAAATCTGAATTTTTTGACAATGAAAGATTACTATCTGCAAAAAGTGGATTTTATGATGAAAACGAAGCTTTTTATACAAGAAAATTAGTTTGTGTAGGTGGAACTGATATCTATGCAAGAATTCCTAGAGATCTTAATGGAGTTCCAAATATTTCTGATGCTGATTACATTATTGTAGTTGGTAAATTGATTGATAGAAACACCATCAAAGTTGACTTGATAAAAAGGTCTAATTAATTTATATCTTAATTACAACAAAAATGAATAAAATAATAATCATTCTGAGTCTTTTTGCATTTATGTCTTGTAATGACAAAAAACAACAAAGTCAATCAAGTGGAATTGGAGAAACTAGGGACAATCCAATATATGTAAGAGCAATTGATCAAGATCGACATGGAGGACTGGGTGAATCCCCATGTTTATGGTGCAATTCAGATCTTAATGAAGGTCACTATAAACTTATTTTGTGTCCCAAAATTATTTTAAAAAATGAAGGTGGCTTAGGTTTCCCTAATAGAATAGTTGACTCTTTAAACAAATACTCAAATTATACGCTAACCGATTATTCACCCTTTATTAATGGAAGGTTGTGTTCATTCAAATGTTATAATGAATTAAAAAATCAATATTTCAAAACCATGCAAGACACCTTTTTTATTGAGAATAGAGTTTACTATTTATACCTAAAAAAGAAAAAGCTTTCAAAATAACTTCAAAAGTTTGAGTTATTATATTTAATGAAATAGGATTACAATGAGTAAGTTTTCGCCTTATTATAAAAGTGTATAGTTTCATTAATACATTTAAACACCTAATCCCCATACCGGCTACTAATTTATAGGTACACCTTTTTTTAGGAGTCTTCAAATCGTCATTTTAACGCAATTCTAGAGATATATACTATTACTTTCTCCTGTTTCTAGCGTTACTTAGCCCCTAACCAAAAATTAGGAGAAATGAAAGTATTATACGCTCGTGTTAGTACATTAGAACAAAATACCGACCGCCAGAAAGTTAATGATAAAGACTATCAACTTGTAATTGAAGACAAGTGTTCAGGTGTCATTCCATTTTTTGAAAGAAATGGTGGCAAAGAAATCCGCACCTTATCCGAAAGTGGTGTTTTAAAGGAACTTCATGTTTGGCAGCTTGATAGATTGGGTAGAAATTTATTGGACATTTTGAATACCATTAGTTATTTCAATGAAAAAAGAATATGTATCAACTTTGTATCTCAAGGATTGAAAACACTTGACCAAAACGGAAAAGAAAACTCTATTTCAAAAATGGTATTGTCAATTCTAGGGGTAATCGGGGAAATGGAGAGAAATCAGACGAAAGAGCGGCAGTTTGAGGGGATTCAAATTGCTAAGATGAAAAACAAGTACCTCGGCAGAAAAAAAGGAACAAATGAAGATGTGAATCAGTTTTTGTCTAAACCGAAAAATAAACAAGCGTTGAATTATATAAAAAGAGGTTACAAGAATTCAGAGATTGCTAAGATTGTGAATCTAAATGTCAATACAATAACTAAAATAAAAAAATTGGGTCTAGCAAAATGAGAATTTTCTGCAGATCGCTTGCTCTATACAAACTTCGAAGCATCTCAGTCTTTTGGTTTATATAAGTTGGGTTAATATTCTAATCTCCCGAAATAAATTCCGGATGATCCTAGCGCATGATTTTAATCTGCGCCAAATAATATCAGATTTTGAACTAAAATCAAATAGCATTCGATTCACCAGGATCTAACTGTAACAGATCAGATATTCATCTGCGCAAGAAAAACCAATTGCAGATCAAATTTCACACAGTGCTCAATATCTTCAAGCAAAAAGCAATTTTATTTTCTTTTTGAGAAAGTCTGTTTCAGATATCAGAATCCAAGATAAGTGTAAAAATTAACCTATTATGGTGAAAATGAAAGATGGAGAGATGGTACGACAAAAAAATCAGAAATATGGTGCTCTGTTACGACAAAATAATTTAAACCTTCAAATCAAATTATTGATTAAAAATGTTGTCACGATGATAAGCTAGATTTTTCAAATCAATATTGTGACCATCTTTAACTATGAGTGAGCCGTTTAACCCAATTAATTTAAAATCATCCGCAATTGTAAAAATTCCTTTATCAAACATTACGTGATGGTTGGGGCACAAACATATTATGTTCTCTGGTGTATCACTTCCATTATGAGGTAAGCCAAGTGGTTTTATATGTGCAGCCTCTGCATATCCAATTTCTCTAACTGATATTCTTATCTTACAAACCTGACAAGTATAATCGTAGTGTTGTTTTATAGATTGAGATAATATAGTATCTCTAACAATTTTCAAGATTGTTGTAGGAGTTCTTTTTATTTCTTCATTCCCCTTTGGAAGTTGTTTTTTTATATCAATTTTCTTCGGTGATAAAGGTGATTGTTTAATTAGTCGGTATCTACAGATAAGAAAGCCATTAACCCCCCTGTCTTGAAAATGCTCTACGACTGAATAAAGGCCTCCATATTCATAACCACTAGATGGACTAAATGGAGATTTGTGTTTATGGCCCCTTGTAACCCTAACAGGTAAGCCATGCATTTCACTAACTAATAAAGCTTTATTACCAGTTGCATCCCAACTCTGATCGCTAATTTGAGTATTGGTATTTGCATCGTTTCCCCCATGACCTGTATAAATAATTTCATCACCTAGGTCTAGGTCATCAACATAACCACCATTCAAAACTATCGACGTAGCACCTACTCTGGGATTTCCATCTATACCTGCAACAGGAGCTAAATGTATTTCTGCATTTCTTAATGCTTCTCTATTTACAAAAGAGTCACCTTCATTTACACCTGAAATATTTCCGAAAATATAGTTTGGCATTTTTAGTGTTTTATTAAATTAAATAGTTTTAAGATGCTGCAAATTATATGCACAGTTAAATTTTTTCTGATCTCCAATAAATTAAATCCAAATTCACTCGAGCTGTACCTTTTTGGTTGGCAATAATATCAGCTTGTTCTTGAAATATTTCACTAATCTCGGGAGTTAGTCTTCTTATATTCGTCCATTTAGGTTTTTCATTCTGACAGTCTTGGATAATTCCATGTGCAACCTCTTTATCTAAGGGAACCTCCAGATATTTTATAAATGAATTCAGTTCTGAATATTCTGTTGGAACATTATACTTGTTACCGAAGTATCCATTGTAAACAAAATCTCTGAGGAACAGGTTAAGTCCTTTTCTAGCGCCGCCCCAACTCTTAGCTCCTTTGGGAAATCTTATTAAAATTTGGTCTGTATGATAATCCAAATAGTTTCTGTATGACTTTTTCTTGGGTAATGCTTTAAAGAAAGTCGAAGGGTTTATTTCGTTTTCAAAGTAGTCTCTCAATATCTTGATAAGTCCTGAACCTCCCTGATTTCTAATTGCAGATGCGCCAATTGAAACCTGTGCGATTCTACGGAAGAGTTTCTTTTCGAATTCTGTTTTATTCATTTTATAAGTACCCATTTAGATTTCCATAATCCGTGTAAACATGTTGATACACACTCATCGTTTTTACCTTTGTGAAAATTTGAAGACATCCTCTCCATCTGACTAACTCCCCTCTACGATTTTAATTTCATCTTCTGTTAAGTCATACAATGCATAAACCATCTGGTCTATTTCCTTATCCGTTTTCTCTATTTGTGCTTTTAAATCGAGTGCTTTTTTTGCTTCGGTGATAAAGTAACTTTCCCATTCTGCTTCTTCGCTTAACGATAATTTTATTTTCTTTTTTGCTAACTCTTTTATAAAATCTGGATAAGAAAGTAAATACCAATCTTGTAGTTTTTTTGGTAGTTCTTCTAAATCAAATTTTCTTTGGATTGTTCTTTGAAGTTTTTTAGTTTGTTCTCGAAATTCTTTGACAAGCACAATTATTAGATTTATTTTTTCAATAAAAGTCTCTTGATTTATTTTCAAAATCAATTTTATTGGAAATCTTTTACAGTCTTTTATTAAAATTTTTTGAAAACGATCCTTATACTCTTCAAGATATTTTTTTCTATGATAAAAAGACATCAGTTTGCTATTAATAAGAGCAAGTAAATACTCAGGTGAGAATTCTTCTTTGGCAATTAAATTAAAAGCATTTTGAGTATTGTATAATTCTTCGATAGTTAGAGCAGCCCAAATTTGCTTAGCAGTCCAATCAATAATTTGCTTTACTAAAATTCTTTTTTCTTTGAAGAATTTTTCTTGTCTGGATGCTCCTAGCCAATCACCATAACTAATCCATTCATCTCCATTCCATTCGATGTTATATCTAATTACATCGTTTCCTGCTAACAATTTTTTATAGGTCTCATCTTTTTTAAATGAGCAATGAAATACTCGATTATTGATTTGTTCAGCAGTATGACCTTTGTATTTATCATAAGGAGTTAGTCCTAAGCAAAATTCGGCACAGTCGGATAGGTCTTTGGTTTGATTTTCAATTTTTAATAGTAAATCTGAAATGTTATCATTAATATTTATTCTGAAAATAAAACTTTCATCTTTTGTCCAATTAATTTGATCAAAGAAAAAGTGCTTATGACAATTGAAAATTGATATTTCATTAATTCTTTCAAATCCTTTATAAACGACAATTTCAGCTAGTGATTTGACTTCTGTTGTTAATGTGGATGTAAAAATAATTGTATCAACTTTCACTTCTCCAGCACCTCCTCCAAATGACTCATTAGGAAGTCTAATAATGCTATCAATTTGTGTTTTTGAAAGCAATTCAGTTCTTATTGGCTTATAAGATTCTTGGGTTAACAAAGCAGAAGGTATAATAAACGAGAATTTCCCATTGCTTTTTAATAGTGTAAGAGACCTCTCAATAAAAATTGAAAAAAGATTAATTCTATTATCCGCGGTTTTGTAAATTTTAAATAGGCTTGTAACTAAACTCTTAGGTAATGCTTTAATATCTACATATGGTGGATTCCCAATTACAACATCAAACCCTCCTTTAGCAAATACCTCAGGAAATTCATTTTGCCAATGAAATGCTTTATCACCCGCTATAGTAGGGTCATCAATTATTGAATTTCCGCATTTAATGTTATTGCTAAGGTTAGAAAGTTTACGACCTTGTTTTGCTGTCCGAAGCCATAAAGATAATTTCGCAATTTCAATACTCTCTTCATTAATATCTACACCATATATATTGTTTTCCAATATTGCTAAGTCGGTATCAAATAAACGCAAAGGGGTATTAGTTAACTCTGCAATTATATCATCAATAAATTGATGTTCTTGTACTAAAAAGTTGACTGCCTCATTTAAAAAAGCGCCACTACCACAACTAGGATCCAATATTTTTAAAGTCAGCAACCATGACTTGTATAAGTTTAGTGTTTCGTAGAGTTCAATTCCTTTTGTATTTAGTTTTCCGTCTGTTTTCTGATGTTCAAAAATGGAGATATCAATATCTAATTTCATCTCCGATTTTTTCTCAGAACACAATTTGCCAACCGTATTCTCAACAATATATTTGGTAATAAACTTGGGTGTATAAAAAACACCATCTTTCTTTCTTTTACCCTTGGTTTTATCTGTGACTTCGCCTTTTAATTCAGATTCTACTTCTTCAATTTCGCTGAGCGAATGTTCAAAAATATGTCCCAGAATATTCACATCGACATCTGTGTTGAAGTCGTATCTCGAAAGCTTTAATAAATCATCCTTTAATACTGAATCATCAACAATTAAAGTATCCAGTACTTCATCAGGTGCAAATATCTCCCCACCAAATTCGGGAATCAGTACAGAACCTTTTTGGTCATATTTTCCTTTAAATAAATTATTGAAAAATAAAACCACCAATTGATACAAAGGTTTTGGAGTATCAAAAGCATCATTCTTAAGGTCATTCCATTTTTCTACTATTTGGACAATGGAGTTGGTAGTGACGAGTCCTTTATCTTCTGCAAAGAGTACAAATAGTAATTTATCTAAAAACTTCTGTGATTTTTTAAAGAGTAATAATTTATCGTATTGTGGATTATTGACTACAACATTTTGAAAGAAACTATTTTTAAATGAAGAATAGTCTTTGTATAAACTCTTGGTGATATTCTCTTCATGAAACTTGGTTTCCTGTCTTAATAACTTAGGAATATTTTTATCAAGGAGTCCTTCTTTGCGTAGGTAAAGGTAAAAACGCTTAAAGGTCTCTTTATCTAAATTGTACAAATCAAACTCCTCATATTCTGTTGCATCATCTACATAAAATCTTAGTTTGTGAAAATTCGAAGAGATTACATAGCTACAATCCCTATGATTATTTTTGTAACCAAATGCTTGGTCTTTTACTGCGTCGAGGTTTTTGGTTTTATTGTCTTTTAATTCAATAACCCCAACCACATTCTCACCTTGAAAAATAGCACCATCCGCTTTTTTGGAATCAGCTTCGTTTTTCTTTTCAGTTTGTATGTTAAAGGGTTGTTCGGGAAAGACTGAATAACCCAATACTGAACCAAAAATATCTTTAATAAATCCTTCTTGGTATTGCTCTTCCTTAGCTACTTTGATATTAGTAATCTTGTTAGCACTGTATACTTCTTTAAACCTAACATAAGCTTGATCAACAACATCTTGATCAAGAGTGCCTAAGTGTTTTCTAATTATAGATTCTTGGAATAATGACATTTGTTCAAATAATTTTCAACTTATTTTATTCTGGTAACAGTCCTTTTCTAAATTTTAATTTACTGGCGAGGTCTTCTTGGTCTTCTTCCAATAAAAGATCCATCACCTTTTCATATTGTTCAGTAAAAATCTCAATGAATCCTTTTCCATCAATCAAACGGATGGGTGTTTTTTCAGGATCCTCAGCACTTTCTTTGGCTCGTTTTTGAAATGTACTCAGGGTGATAAAACAACCCTGATGTCCTGTTTTTAATGCGCCTCTCAGATTTCTGATATCTCGTTCACCAATAGATGCTTGTTCATATCTTTTTACCTGAACCTGTAATTGAATTTTCGCCACACCCATAACATTCAAGACACCTTCAAAATCTACACCGCCATCACCTGTTCCACCTTGTCTTTGTTTGGCTTCAAATCCTAAAGACTGAAGTACATAACTTACCAACAACTCAAATTCGTATGCATCCAGTTCCAATAATCGTTCTTTAATCTTCTCAATTAGTTTTTCAACCTCAAATGCACTTGAAACGATTGGTGTATCATCAACAGTTCTTCCCATTGATTTCAATACCTCTGCTTCCTGTTTGATTTTAAAAACAGTCTGCATCGACCTGAGTGTGTTTTGCAGAGGAACGGAATAAGTTGAACGACTAATTTCCATCAACCAATTTACCTTTCTACAATAAGACCATGGAAGTCCATTTGAACTATCATAATAAACATCAGATAGAACCTCACCAATCAACAGGATGTCATTATCATAAGGACATAGCAGAACATCCCCGATTTTCATTTCAAACATGAAACGGTTGATTTGTCCAATGTTTACCGCCTTCTGCATTTTGGTTTGGTTGGGATAAACCTGATTATACATTTCTTCAATTTCTTGTTTGTTGGTTGGCATAGTTGAATGACCTTCAAACCAACCTATTGCGGCGACACTTTTTTCCTTGAATGTGGCGGTATATCTACCATAATCCGCGCGTATAATGAATACTGACATAGTTAATCTTTAATTAGGTCTGTTATTTTGACCTTTAGGATAATTGAAATTTGTTTAAGTGTAACTAAACTTGGGTTTGTTTGGTTATTACACCAATAACTAACCGTAACCTTTGATACCCCTAATTGATCAGCCAATTGTTGTTGCTTAATATTTTTAAGTTTCAACACTTCCTTGATTCTTAGCATTTCAAATATTAATATTTTTTGGAATTGCGTAAAGTTAAGGTGAAATTATAACACGATTGTCAAGATTTGGATAAGTGTGCAACAATAACAGAGATTCGTGTATTTTGATGTAAAACACTGGATTCCATTTATTGCAAATCCGGGACAATCTGGTGAGATTTATATTAAAAAACGATAATCACCTTACAAGACTAGTAAAATCGACTGGTGCAAATCTAATTGCGTCTGGTTAATAGTATACTCTGTTTTACAACTTTGGGAAGGGGGGTGAGCGGAATTGGGGGGATGGGAAACCGGAGGTTTGAACTATCGTTCATCTACCCTTCGGGTGTTGAGAGTATTATTTCACCAATTTTTCTAAAAAGTAATTATGATGCCTCCTAATTTCAATTATACTAGATTCGAATTTACTCAAACCTAGTGAATTAATTATTTCCAATGCTTCCTCAAGACTGGCACCCAAAATCAAATTAAAAAACTGAGTCCAACCAAACTGATCTACCAGTGCTTTTACATCTGCGCAAAAAACTCTGTCCTCATTCTGGGTTAATTGGTCATATTCAATCCCTGAAATTTTTTTAAATTTTTCGTACTTTATTTTTATATCTAGATTTCCTGTTGATTTATCTTTAGCAATAACCATCTCTATATCTTTTGTTTTATCTATATCTCTATCTTTCTCTTTACTTTTATCTATCTCTTTATCTTTAGGGTTATTTGGGTTTTGAAAAAAACCATCTGGGTTATTTGGGTTATTTATTAAACCACTTGGTTTTTTAATTTTTGGTCTACCACCTTTTCTGCCATTAATTCGATTACCCTCAACCTTTTGTTGATACTTTTCAATATTGTAGTCAAATACATCCGTTGCACCAGCAAAAAACAAACTTGCCGCTTTACTCATGGGTACCAGATCTCCTCCCGTGTGGTATCTAAAGATGTTTGTAAGAATCGTACTCTTTTCTTTATCATTGAGTATCTCAATGCTTGAGCTCCAGTTAAGTTTCAGTAAAATGTTACTTGGGTTAATTTCATTTTCATTTTTTGTTGCTTTCATTATTTCTGTTTTTGAATTTTTATTGGGATACCATGTATTCCATTTCAATTATAAATATTACGCATTTTTGAAAAATACATGTGGCTTCAAAAAATATTTTTGGGAATACTTTTTATGAGATTCATGATATTTATGAAGAAATGAAATGATGAAAACACAGAAACAAAATCTAAAGACAGAATTTATACGATTAAGAATTGATGCTGTTGAAAAAAATCGATTAGAAAGGTTGTGCAGTATTACAAGAAGACAAAAATCAGATCTTATTCGTGAATCATTATTCGAACTATACAAGAAAAAATATCCGGAGTGTTTAAAAGATTAATACTCTAATTTGGACTAGTCCCAAAGCAGTAACGTCTGTGCAAATGACAATTGAATCTGAACAAATTTTCAATTTTCTGGAAAAAATTCCAGAACTTTTTAAGTGATATTCTCCCCCCTATTTGTACTATAGATTAAAAGCTATGTAGTAAGGGGATACCCCAGCACCCCCGGGAGGGAGGGGTGGTATTTTGAATTTTATTAAATTGCCAAATTAATATCATCAAGATGAATATACATATTACATGCACTCCAGAAATTACCAATACATTGATCATTGATGTGTGTGAAGAATTGAATGCTTCAAAAGGGGTATTAAATTTTATTGCTTCTGACATCCTTTCTCAATCCCAGTTGAATAAAATCGATAAAAATTTCAATAAAATCAAGACTATAGATTCAGTGTCTTTTAATGATTTGTTTAAGATTTGTGATGGTTTTAGAAATTTAAATGATATCAATGATGATGAATTTGTAGTAGTTCTCACTTCGATTAGGAATCAATTAAATTGGTTTAGCGCATGTGAAAAACGAAATATTTTTATTGATACAAATGATTGGGATAAGTTTACCGGAAAAAATCCAAAATATGGGATATGTTATCAGGTAATCGAGAATATTTTCCAATCCTTAATAGGAATCAATTACGAAAATGCAGGAAGACACCCGAATGTTCATTTCGAAAAAGATGGTTGCATCAATGATTTTTGCAAGAAGAAGTTAGATGTTGCTTTTAAGCTTCGAATGGCGGATATCTGTGACAAATGTCAACAAGAAGCAGAGAAATTCAATGTTGACATTGACATAATGAATCACATTCAAGACATAATGGAAAACATTAGAAAAAATGTAAGAAAGCTCAATACTAACGAGAATATAAAGTTGGAAAAAGTCACAATTGACAGAAAAGGAAATATTAGGATCGGGAAAAAAATAGTTGATATGAAAGAGTTACCATCAACTCTATTTATATTTTTTTTAAATCATCAACAACCCATTAGTAAAACGACTCTGAAAAGATATTTCAATAAGATTCTAGGAATTTATGAGAAAGTTGACGGCCGGGGAAATTCAAAGACTATTGAAAAACTAATTGACCCCAATGGTAAAGCATTCAGACAAAACAAATGGAGCGCAAATCACGCAATTAGTCAATTGCTTAAAGAATCAGTTGTTGGGTATTATATTATTGATGAAGTAGAAGGAAATAAGTACTTCATAAGTCTCTCTCAAGAATACAAGGAAATTGACGATAATTTGACCTTGTTTTAAAATCAATCTAAAATCATAGGGTAAAGACGTCTTCAGAAATTCTCAGGAGACGTCTTTTTCGTTGTTTGCAGAGATTTTTTTACTTGAGCTTTGTGGCTCAAATAATAGTTATGCATATACGAATAAGAAGTCCAACTCAATATTGATTATGTTAATCACAGCAATAGAAATAGGTAATATCATTAATTATAAATTAAAAAAATTAAATATGTCAAAAAGAAATTCTCTTATAGAAAAAGCGGCTCGCAGAGAAAGAAAGCTTGCCAATAAACTGAGTCAAGAAAACTTAAACCCTAAATTCAATTTCACTAAGGAAAGTACTGAAAAGAACTCAAATAATAAAGTAGGAATAGTTATCGAATTGGTGATGAAATCGGGTGAATCAAAACCTGTCTTTTTTGAAACAGACAGGGATGAGTTTTTTGAGGTCATTGAAAATCTCAAATGCGAAAAAGATATAGAAAGTCAAAAAGAGGGATGGTTCCAAATCCTTGTACTTGCATTAATGGAGATTAATCCTGTTGACCATACTTTTTTTAATGCTGCAGTTTTATCTATTGCCTCAACAAGTGCCTTCATGGATTTACACAATCAATATCCAAACAAACCGATTGGGTTCAGCATAATGATTCATGAACATCAATATGGATACCAGATACATAAGATGTCTTATGAATTATGGCAGGAGATTTTTAACCATCACAATTCGTCACTTAATTTGAAATTAAAAAAGTTGAGTGCGAAGTACTAGTAATTATTTAATCAAAACCTTTCGGTGTATAGGTTAACCGATTTTTTTATGAATAAGTTATTATACCACTATACCACATTTGGAAATTTGGAAAAAATAATTAAATCAGGTTTTTTAATGGTTTCTCCATTGGAAAAGAAAAATAAAATTAAACGTCCTGCCCTCTGGTTGACACAAAATCCAAATTGGGATAATACCGCTACAAAAGGTTTTTATGATAAAAACACTGGAAAAGCTAGATCGCTAACTTTTGAAGAGCAGGACAGTATGTTTGGTTGCGTAAGAATAACCATAAGATACAGAGATAAATATTGCAACTGGGAAACATTCAAGCAAGTATCTAAAGAATCTATAGAGTTGCGTAATCAATTGGAAATTATTGGAATCGAACAGGGTTCAAACCCTAATGACTGGTATGTTTCATTTGAAGATGTAGCCAATACGGATTTTTTTGCTATAGATTTTTGGAATGGATCGAAATGGGAAAATGTATTTAATGAAGAAACTGAATTATTATCAACTAAATCTGGGAACAGAGATAATCTGAACACAAAAAAAATGCAAAAGCAAAATACGGAATTTGAAGTTGAATTGGAATCGAACGAAAGTATAATTGGTCTTTCAATAGACTATTACTTCACAGACGGTTCACGTAAATATTTTTCCTTTGAAATGAAAAAAGATTTTTTTCAAAAGACCGTTGATTTAACGAAAAAGTATGGCATTAGTAAAGACGAAAAGAATGAACTAAAAAGGAGAATCGCATGTTCATTAAATAAATTAGAATGGGACTCAAATGAACTTTTAGTTGATTGCATGGAATTAGCAACTTCATTTGATTCAATTCTGCAAACTTATAACCGCAGTGACAATAAAAATTTTGGGTATTTTATTGAGTTAAGAGAAAAAGATGATTCTGAAAAGGTTTTTGGCGTTGATTTTCCTTCATGGACAAAAATGGATGATAAACTTGCTAAGTCTTCAATAATTCTTAATTCGAATATTCCATTAAACTAATTTTTGATCTGCGCCGATTTTTTTTACATGTTTAATCAAATATAATTTGTCTGCAGTTTTAATCAGCATTGCCAGTTCACCAGTTTTTATATCTTCCAGAAATTATTTTTTGGAAGATTTTTTTTTGCAACATTTTTTCTCTATATTCTAAATAATAAAGAATGAAATTAAAAAAAATGAAAAATGAATTTTGAAACAGATGACTTGGTTAAGTTTATTACTAACCTAGTTAAAGAATCAGTCCGAGGGGTGTTCAAAGAAGAACTACCCGAAATGGAAAATCGACTTATCAAAAAAGGTCGAACTCTAACACGGGAAGAGTCCGCCGTTAAACTAGGAGTCTCACCAAATACCATTAGTAGATTTATTAATGATGGTAGGTTAACCAATGTGGGTATTGGTAGGAAAATCCTCATAAACGAAAGTGAACTTGATGGGTTCACAAAATTTAAAAATGTAAAATCATGGGAGTATCTTTCTATGTAAAACCGTCACAAAAAAACCAAACCGTTTCGGTACACTGTTCAGTAAAATTTCACGGTGTACAACGGTTGACATTCCGGGTACCAGACCTTACGGTGAACAAAAAGGACTGGGGAAAAGGAAAAATGAAAACAGGACGAGGAGTCCATAACTCTTCTTCAGTTCAACGACTGCTGGACAAACAACGAACCAATATCGAAGAGTTCTACCGGGAATTTTGGATTCAAAAGAATCGAAGACCAGACCGAGAGGAAATACACAAATACATTACCTCCAATGTGGAACTAAAAGACTATTTTCCAACCAAAAAAGTCAGTGATGTATTGGTACAGATTAAAAAAATCATTGATGATCGTGAGTCCGGTAAGGTACTGAACCAAGGTAAGTTGTTTTCAAAGACCACCATTCGGAACTACAGGTCTAACCTAAACAGACTAACGGAGTATTGTAACCACCTCAACCAGAAAACGATTTCATCCACCGATATAATCAAAAAGGATTTCATACTCGGGTTTGAAAATTTCCTGACCATAGAACAGGATTTGAAATTGAACACGGTGGGTGAAGGATTGAAGACACTGAAATCGTTCCTCGAGGTATTATACTCCCAGGACATAATACCATTCAACCCGTTCAGGAAGTTCAAAATTTCTCCCGCAAAAGAACACTCAACCTCCATCGCATTGGATGAAGAAGAGTTGGAGGAACTGTATCAGTTGGATTTGAGTCACAACCCCACCCTTGAATTGGTTCGTGACCAGTTTTTGGTACTGTGTTGGACAGGATTACGAATTTCAGATTTCAAGTCATTCAACGAGATTCCCAAAGACCAGTTGGTCATAAACATCAACACCAAGAAAACGCACCAAAACTCGGGTATTCCAATTTTTCCCATGGCACAGAAGATATTGGATAAATACAACGGTCATTTTCCGCGGTTGATATCAGAACAGAAAATGAACGACAACCTCAAAATCATTGGTAAAATGACCAAGAGTTTGAACCGTCATGTTGAGGTGAGTTATACTAAAGGTGGTAAGAGAGTAAAAGAAATCAAAAAACGCTTCGAATTACTTTCAAACCATGTCGGCCGTAGAACCATGATTACAAGGTTGGTTTCAATGGGATTCTCAGACCGTGAATGTATGTTGGTGTCTTCACACCATACGACCAAGAATTTAAATGTATATGTGAAGAGTAACACAAAGAACACATTGGAGAGGATGATAACCAAGGTAAAGGAGTTGGAACAAAATAAGGACAACCATGGTTGATAACCCAAATTCCAGCTCCCGTTTTTACTACCACAGAGGTACAGAAACAACAAAACCCACGCCAGTCGTGGGTTTTGACATTTACAAGTACTCGGGAACGGAATCGAACCGTCACTCCCATTACTGGGAACAGGATTTTAAGTCCTGCGTGTCTACCAGTTCCACCACCCGAGTGACACGATTTTCTTTCTCTTTATATCGAGAAACTTTTTGAAAAAAAATCCCATCCCAAATATTTGGAACGGGATTCTATTTGAGCGGAAGACCGGGCTCGAACCGGCCACCCCGACCTTGGCAAGGTCGTGCTCTACCAAATGAGCTACTTCCGCAATTGTATAAGATCTTTTTTAGGAACGCAAAAATATACATGTTCCCCTAAATAAACAACTTTTATTTATACTGAGGATTGTACAAAGTATTCTCCGGTACATTCACCTCTGGCTTACCTTTATAACGATGTGTATACAATGCATAACAACCTCCCAATACAAACGCAATCACCACAAATACCTGACAAAACCATAAAAAACGTGAAGTAGATACCCAGTTATGACCTACGTCCTTTCCTGTTGTATCGATTACCTCTTGATATTGCTGTTCCATAGTAATTTTTTTCGTTGGCAAAAATAAGGTTTCCTCACAAAATAAAACTAATTATAGGTAATAATTTCTCTAAAGATTTTTTTCTTTCTGATAAAATAATCCCAAACTATACTTCCTCCATATAACCCCAGTAATTTAATTTTTACCGCACCCCGTTTATCCATACTTTTATGACCACTCAACAACCAACCAAAAAAATAAAAATGCGCTTTTGCAATCGCCATAAAACTACCCACATTCCCAGTCAACAACTCTTTCCATGCAGCAATGGCATCTAATAAAAAACGAACAGGGATTTTCCATAAAGATTCCATGAATCGCATGTTTTTTGACATCATTACCAAACTATTTCTGAAATTTAAATAGACTTTTTTTGAATTTCCTGCCGGCAATGTGCCACCACCTACATGATATACAATCGAGCGAGGTTCAACATACACTTTATGACCATTTAACTGCAGCCTCCAACAAAAATCAATCTCTTCCTGATGAGCAAAAAAACGCTCATCCAACCCTCCCAATTCATGATACAATGTGGATCTGACAAACAATGCCGCTCCACTCGCCCAAAAACAAGGCTCAGCCGACTCATACTGCCCCTCATCTTTTTCACATGTATCAAAAACCCTACCTCTCGCAAACGGATATCCGAAAGCATCAATCCAACCACCACTTGCTCCTGCGTATTCAAATGCATCTTTTTGAAGATAGGACAATATTTTAGGCTGACAAGCCCCTATTGATTGATCATTTTCCAAAAGAGTCACCATCGGATCCAGCCAGTCAGGCGTAACCTCCACATCACTATTCAACAAAACGTAATAATCACTTTTTACCTGAGACAATGCCGTATTGTAGCCCTTTGCAAAACCTTCGTTAACCGAATTTTGGATGATTCTAACCGATGGAAAATGCGCTCTTAGAAAATCTACCGAACTATCTGTAGAGGCATTATCTGCAACAATAACTTCTTTCTCAATGTATGTACTGGACAAAACAGATGGAAGAAATTTTTCCAAAAAGGATTTACCATTCCAATTCAAAATCACTATCGCTACTGTGGGACGACTCATAAATTATTTGTCTTACATGAAGAACAATCACAAACTTACATTTTTTCGAAGCCAATTGATTACTTTTAGGCATGTTTTTGCAAATTCTAAATTGGCGTACGTTACTTGGCCTGCTCGCAATCACCATTGTAACAGGCACGGTTTTTTATTCTAATTACCTCTCTAAAAAGATTGAAAATGATGAAAGAAAAAAAGTAAGTATTTGGGCAGAATCTCTTAAAACCAAAGGAACCACTAGCGACCCATCTGCTCTGAATCTAACCAATATCATCAGTAACGAAAATTATGATATCCCCATCATTGAAACAGATGAGGCAGATAACCCAACAGGAAATTTTCTAAACATAGATACTCAAAATCAAAAGAAAATAACAGCCTTCTTGAAAGAAAGAATCAAAGAATACAAAGCACTTCATGACAGCATTCGTGTTGATATAAGTAATGACCCCCTGATCTATAATAAATATTATTATGGCGACTCCAATTTACTGAAAGAAGTCCGCTACTACCCAATCATACAACTCTTCATTGTAGCATTATTTATTGTTATAATGCTGATCACGATTTCAACCAGAAATAAATCTGCGCAAAATCAAGTTTGGGTTGGCATGGCAAAAGAAACAGCACATCAACTTGGCACACCTATTTCTTCTTTACAGGGGTGGATAGAAATACTAAAAGAATCGCCACTCAATCAAAAGATGGCAATTGAAATGAGTAAAGATGTTGAGCGACTAAAATTAGTAAGCGATCGTTTTGGAAAAATTGGAAGCGCCCCTCAACTTGAACCTACCGATATAATTCTTCATGTAACGAACATGGTGGAATACATTAAACGCAGAAGCAGCGAAAAAATCAATTTCAGGATTCAAACTCATCAACAATCATCAGTTATCGCTCCTATCAACCCGCCTCTCTTCGATTGGGTAATTGAAAACCTTTTAAAAAACGCTTTAGATGCAATGGAAGGGAAAGGCGCTGTTACAATTGACATAAAAAGCAACCTTTCACAAACTATTATTGATATTACAGACACCGGGAAAGGCATTCACAAAAAACATTTACCTCAAGTGTTCAAACCTGGATTTACTACCAAAAAAAGAGGCTGGGGTCTAGGATTATCACTCAGTAAAAGAATCATGGAACATTATCACCAAGGTAATTTATATGTAAAATCAAGCGAAGTAAACAAAGGCACTTGTTTTAGAATTATCCTAAAAAATAATGCTCAGGTTTAACACTCTAATTATTTTTAAAATAATTGTACAATCATTTTATCTTTGCACACTAATAATATTATTTCAACCTCAATTACCTCTGCGGCGATGGCGAAATTGGTAGACGCACTACCTTGAGGTGGTAGCGCCCGAAAGGGTGTGGGAGTTCGAATCTCCTTTGCCGCACTTACAAAAACTCAGCTTCGGCTGGGTTTTTTAATGTTTGTCAACTTCAAAATAAAACAACAATTGAAGCGCATTAAACATTTTAAACACTGCAATATTTTTGACCTAAGCTGTTTATCTTTATACCTTATTGATTATATATGACTAATAATATAAAATGCCCAAATTGCGGCGAACTATTCGATGTTGAAAATGTATTATCTGCCGATATTGAAAAAAAATACCAGCAAGAATATCAACAAAAATTGAACGAGTCTTTAAATAATGTTGAAAATCAAAAAAAAACATTAGAAGAAGCCATGTATCAATTTGAAGAAAAAAAGAAAAAAGAAAATGAAATTTTTGCTGAAAAACTGAACAGTGAAAAACAAAAATTACAGAAAGAACTTCAAGAACAACTCACTTCTTCTATTAGCGTTGAGTTTGAAAGTAAAATAAAATTCCTAGAAAAGAGCAATCAACAAGCTGAAGAGAAACTGAAAGAATCTCGTGATAAAGAATTAGCTTTTTTACAAAAAGAACTGGAACTTAAAAACAAGGAAGCTGAATTAGAAATAACACTTCAAAAGAAATTACAAGAAGAAAGAAGCACACTTTCTGAAACCATTCGTCAGCAAGAAAGCGAAAAAAACGCCCTAAAAGAAGATGATTTCAAAATGAAGCTGAGAGAATTAGAAAAGCAGCTCGAAGATCAAAAAAAACTGGCCGAAGAAATGAAAAGAAAAGCTGAACAAGGCTCCATGCAACTTCAAGGCGAAGTACAAGAACTGGCTTTAGAAGAATTGCTAAAAACCAGCTTTCCATTTGACATTGTAAGCGAAGTTGGTAAAGGAGTAAAGGGGGCTGATTGTATTTTAACTGTTAGAAATAATGTGGGTACAGAATGCGGAAAAATTATTTTCGAAAGTAAACGAACAGAACATTTTACTATTGAGTGGATAGAAAAACTAAAAAACGATATGCTTTCTCAAGGCGCAGACGTAGCCGTAATCGTTACCAAAGCTATGCCTAAAGACATGGATCAATTTGGAGAAAAGAACGGAGTATATATCTGCAATTTTAAAGAAGCCAAAAGCCTTACTACCATTCTAAGAAACGCTATCCTAAAAGTAAGCGAGACAAAAAAAAGTCAAGAAAATAAAGGAGAAAAAATGGTTTCTCTTTATAACTATCTCACCAGTCAAGAGTTCGTAGGAAACTGGAATGCTATCAGAGACGGCTTTAGAAGCCTCAGAAATATGCTTCAAAAAGAAAGAGAAGACTTTGAGAAAAATTGGAAGAAAAAAGAAAAACAAATCGACCTGATTATTCAAAACTCACTGCATATATCTGGATCTATAGAAGGTATTGCTGGACAAGACACCATTAACATGCAGCTGAATAGTAGCGATCAAAATAACATAGAAGAAAACTAAGCCCCTACCCAACTCAAAAAAGCATTTTCAAATACCTGGCTCGTAACAACTACTTGTTCGGATGTGACATCTTTCTTGGTAACACAAGTAGTAATAAATTTCTCATGACTCTTTTGAATAGAATCAATTATTAATTGTTGCTTAAAATCAACTTTACGCTGCCCTCCCCATTTAAACAATGCTTCTTTAATAGTCCACCCCATCGTATAAGCATCTGATTTAGTTGCTATGAATCTCAATAATAAGTCTTGTTCCGGTTGAGTTAAAAACTTATTGTAAACTTCATCAGACCTATCTGTACAAACTTCAATATCAATCCCAACCGGATTCTTGTCGCTTACCAATACTGCCACAAACTCTTTTGAATGAGAAATTGAAAAGTAAAAAGAATCTCCCTGCAAAAAAGGACGACCATTTTCCGAAAGTTGAATCTCATTCAAATTTATCGAAGGTTCCAATACTTTTAATAAATACCTGCCAGCCAAATGCTGTAGCCTCTTAACAGGATGGGAAATCGCTCGAAAAGAATGAACCTCTTGTAAAAAAAAATCTTCTGTTTCTGCCATGCGCCAAACCCCTATTTTTGCAGCATCGTTGATATTTTGTTGATAAACCAATGGCATATTTTCAGCAGAATTGAAAAAGTAAAAAACGAAAAAATTATTTTTACAAAATAACTAATAACTCCTCACAAATGATTTTAAGCGACAAAAGAATTTTAGAAGAAATAGAAAAAGGAACCATCAAAGTGGAGCCCTACAGAAGAGAATGCCTTGGTAGCAACAGTTACGATGTTCACTTAGGAAAAAACTTAGCTACGTATGACAATGAAGAGTTAGACGCAAAAAAACATAACACCATCAGTCATTTTGAAATACCCGACGAAGGCTTTTTATTATTGCCAAATACATTTTATTTAGGTGTTACAGAAGAGTATACAGAAACGCATGCCCATGTACCTTTTTTAGAAGGAAAATCCTCTACAGGTCGCTTAGGCATTGATATTCACGCAACCGCCGGAAAAGGAGATGTTGGATTTTGCGGCAACTGGACACTAGAGATTTCTGTAAAACAACCTGTGCGAGTATACAAAGGGATGCCCATTGGTCAACTGATTTACTTCCCTGTTGATGGAGAAATTGAGGTAAAATACAATCAGAAAAAAAATGCAAAATATAGTGGACAACCTAATATGCCCGTAGAAAGCATGATGTGGAAGAATAAATTTTAACGCTTATATAGCTCCATTTTTTTTGTAATACGCCACTAACCAACCCACCACTTTACTATATGTAATTACACCTTGTGGCTGTTGATTTGTCTTTAAAAACAAATCATATATCTTGCTTACGTAAGGTTCTATTTTGTTTTGGTGAGCTTTGTTAAAACACTTCAATTCTTCAATATCTCCTCTTACGGCAGGAGATAATTGATGCCTAAACTGTTTAGCCAACGTTGAGTCGCATTCATACAAAGCCCTATTTGCATATAAAAACAAATCAAAATAAGCAGAATACTTTAAACAACTATCCGACGATTTTTTCGCTACTAAATAAGCAATAAAATTTGCCTGATCCTCTCGAGCATACCCTATTTGATGCGCTATTTCATGACAACACACAAATGGCTGTAAAAAAATGGGTACAGTAGTATTCACCTGTGCTTCTCCAGTAAAGGGATTATAGTAGCCTGTAAAACCGATATAATTTCCTAACCAACCCCACATAGATACCTTAATCGATGGATTTTTATATGTTAATAAAGAATTTTTTAATTGTATCTCTTCGTAGGCTGATATAGAACGTTGAAAAAACTGATTAGGTAAGAGCTTACCCTTTTTGCCAGCGCCAAACGACATCTGATAAGCATTTACACGCTCAACTAATTGAGCATTTATTGCTATTAATTCCGAAGAATCATATAACTGATCCGATAACTGAAAATCTGTTTGAATGGCATTTCTGTTGTAATGAAATCCCCAAAGTATAGTAAAAAAAATATAGAGCAGCGTCATTCGAAAACACAAGACACGACACACATAAATCATGAATTCTTTTTTAGCATTCGAATGGAGGTAATTGCTAAAAAATCTAATAATCCCTACTATGACATAAACCAGTATTACACCATACAAAACATCACCTACACTAAAGGGTATCCAACCTGACAGAAACCTAAGGAAACCAGAAAGAACCGGAAACAAGTATTTTGCATATATCCCCGACACAAAAACATCCGACATTGACAAAAAATGTACCCCAATGGCTATTACCAATGCAACGTATAGACTTTTACCAGATTTCGGACGACTGAATTTCAATGATTTATGGGGTTCTTTTTCAAATAAATAAGACTAATTCAGCTGCAAATTGACAAAATTTAGGCTTATTTTAGGTATTTATTGATAAAACTATTCTCATTTATACCTTAATTCAATAAAAAAACATAACTTTGCCCTCCTTTAAAATGGATGCTATGGCACAGAAGAGAGCGTTCGAAATTGCTTTTGTTGGATTAAAGCCGGGTATTCATGAGTTTAACTATGAGTTAAACAATCAGTTCTTTGTTGAAAAAGGAAGTCAGGATTTTCCTAATACCCAAGCAACTGTAAAATTGCTACTGGAAAAAAACACCGGATTCATGTTGTTAAAATTTGAAGTCGGTGGAACTACAGATGTAATTTGTGACAGATGCGGAAACACTTTGAAAATCACCCTTTGGGATGAATTCAAAATGCTGGTGAAAATGGTTGATAATCCAGAAGAGATGAATGATCAGGAAGAAGACCCTGATGTTTTCTATATCTCAAGAAATGAAAGTCACCTTTCTGTGAGTGATTGGCTTTACGAATTTGTTGCATTAAGCATACCAATGCAAAATATGTGTGAAGAAAAGGAAATAGGCGGATCAAAATGCAATAAGGAAGTACTGGCAAAACTAGCAGAAATGGAGAAGAAAGCAGCAGATCACAATGCACAATCCATTTGGAAAGGACTTGAAAAATTTAAAGAAAATTAAAACAAAATAAAAATTAAAAACATACTGTCATGCCAAATCCAAAGAGGCGTCACTCGCAACAACGCAGCGCAAAAAGAAGAACACATTATAAAGCTTCAGAAACTACTTTGAGCACAGACTCAACAACAGGAGAAATCCATGTTCGTCATCGCGCTCACGTAAGTGAAGGAAAATTGTTCTACAAAGGAAAATTAGTAGCTGAAAAAGCTCCGTTAAGAGCATAATTTTTTTTCTAAAATGTTGATTCCAAAATGCAGGAATGAAACCTATCGTTCTTCATTTTGGAATTTTTAATTTTCGTTTTAAATTATGATGAAGATTGGAATCGATATGATGGGTGGTGATTTTGCTCCCGAACAAGCCGTGAAAGGAGTAATCTCTTTTTGTGAAACACAACCACAAAACACACATTTATTTTTATTCGGCGATGAACCCAAAATCGCTTCTTTATTACAAAATAAAACGCTCCCAAAAGAAAAATACACTATCGTGCATGCACCTGAGGTAATTGAAATGCACGAACACCCAACAAAAGCCCTTAAAGAAAAACAACAGTCCTCCATTGCTATTGGCTTTCACATGCTTGCCACGAATGGTATTGACGCATTTATTAGCGCAGGCAATACTGGCGCCATGATGGTAGGTGCTTTGTTTAGCATCAAAACAATTGAGGGCATCACACGCCCTACGATTGGAGCCTATATTCCCAGAGAAGATGGTTCATTGGGATTACTAGTAGATGTGGGATTAAATGCCGATTGCAAACCAGAAAATCTTTCTCAATTTGCAACACTTGGCTCCTTATTTGCAGAACATATTCTGAATATCCCCAACCCCAAAGTGGGCTTGGTAAATATTGGTGAAGAAGAAGGCAAAGGAAATTTATTAGCACAGGCAACTTATCCTCTATTAAAAGAAAACAAACAAATTAATTTCATCGGCAATATAGAAGGAAGAGATATCCTCATCAACAAAGCCGATGTAATGGTTTGCGAAGGTTTCACTGGCAACGTTTTGCTCAAAATGGCAGAAAGCGTTTACGATATCACAAAAAGGCGACAAATACAAGACGAACATTTTGATCGTTTTAATTTTGAAGCATACGGAGGCGTTCCTGTATTAGGAGTGGCTAAACCCGTCATCATTGGACATGGTATTTCTCAATCCAGCGCATTCAAAAACATGATCCATATTGCAACTAAAATGATCTCCACCAACCTAACGGAAAAGATTACAAGTAGCTTCTCAAATACAATATAATATTATTGTAAATTATTTATATACATAATAATATTATTTGTTAAAATTCGCTTTTTTGTATTTTTTGTTTTGATTTTATTGGCTAAAATCAGTTAATTTGTTATACAAAATTTATCATTAAAACAAACAATTGAATTTTCTAAATTTTTGAGTATGAAAAAAAATCTTCTTTTACTTACATTGATAATCCTTATTGCCAGTAGCTTGTTCGTTACAAGCTGTAAACATGATGTTACTTGTGATACTTTAGGTTTCAAACTCGAGGCCAATGCCACTAATGCTAGCGATGCAACAAGTGGAGATGGAAAATTAGAAATAAAATTAAATGGCGGAACAGGTTTTTCATGCCAAGTAACTCAACCTTATAACAATAATAATAGTGTTTTTGAAAGCACAGAAAGCAATGAAATATATAATATTACAGGATTAGATACAGGCACCTATACAATTACTGCCCGTAATTCTTTTGGCTGTATCAAATCGAATACAGTTGTTATCAGCGCGCCTTAATTTAAAATCAATTATTACTTCATCCATTTATTGTAAAACTTAAACAATACGTAACAACATGAATCTATCTAAAACTTTAGCAGCTTTGCTAATTCTAACAACAACAGCAACTTGTTTATCGAGTTGCTACAAGGACAATGAAGAAACTTTGTATGGTATAAAAAAAGTTGACTGTGCAACCATAACATATAGCAACAATGTTCATGCAATCATCATAAATAAATGTGCCACTCCTGGTTGCCATAATCAAGGAGGCACATCTCCAGAGTTAGGAACTTACGATCTCGATAAAGCAAGTATTGTAAGAATTGTTGCAAGAGCTGTCACTCTTAAAACGATGCCTTCATCTGGTCCACTTAGCAGTGCCGATCAAGCAGCTATCCAATGCTGGTCAGACGCTGGAGCTCCTAATAATTAATCAGAAAAAATATATTGATATGAAAAAATGGAAAAAAAACTTGCTCATCCTATTTGTAATAGGTATTGTAGCGGCTGCTGTGGTATTGTATATTGCCACCAAAAAGCCGGCAACCGGTGCCGATACAAAAGCTGTTGCTGAAATGAAAGCAGATAAATTATTTACTGATCTTAACAGCAACCACAAACAATTTGACTCGCTTTACAATAATAAAAATATTGCTATCAGTGGCAAAATCAAAGAAATTGATGAAGCTACCGCTCACGTTTTTATTCAAGGTGGGGAGTCTTTTTCAGTTAACTGCAGTTTCGACAGCACACAATTTGCAAAAATAAAATCAACACTAAAAGTAGGTGAAGAAGCCAATATTAAAGGCATTTACACAGGTTGTGATGGATTTGATGCATCAGCCGCCTCTGATGGCTTAGATATGCTTTCGAGTGAAAAATCAGCACAACTAAAAACTTGCGGACTTAATAAACCTTAGTAACCTTTAAATTACATACAATGAAAAAAATTCTTTTTATCTGCTTAACATTAGCATCCGTTTCACAACTTTCTGCTCAAAAAATTTATATGTCTAAAACAGGTACTGCATGGTTTGATGCAGGTACAGGTATGGAGGATATTACCGGAACTAACAAATCTGTGATTTGTGCATTTAAGCCTGCTACAGGCGATATGCAATTCTCTGTAAAGATTAAAAGCTTTGAATTTTGGAGCCAATTATTACAAGAGCATTTTAACGAAAACTACATGGAAAGTGATAAATATCCTAACTCTATTTTCAAAGGGAAGGTAACCAACATGGACAAAGTAAATGTTGCAAAAGATGGCACCTACCCTGTTACAGTTTCTGGCACATTAGAAATACATGGTGTACAAAAACAAGTTGAAACGAAAGGCACCCTAAAAGTAGCCGGCGATAATATCAGCGCTACTTCAGAATTTGTAGTAGTGCTAGACGATTACAAAATTGCTATCCCAAGTGTAGTAAAAGATAAACTTTCAAAAACGGCTAAAATCAAAATCAATTGCACCTTCACAGCACAAAAATAATTATCATGCAACACATTAAATCAAGTATACTTTCTTTAGCTTTCTTATTGGGATCCGCCACATTTCTATTTGCACAAGATGACATGTTGAGTGCCATAGAAAACAGTGGTGAAAAACCAGTAGAATTTGCGAATAATGCATTTAAATCTAGCCGAGTAGTCAATGGCCATTCTATGGAGTTTATTGGCGCCGGTGTACTCGACGTTAGAATTCTACATCGCTTTAATTCAATTAATGAGGGACCACAAAGTTTATGGGGTTTAGACGGAGCTAAAATGCGTTTTGGCTTCGATTATGGCGTAACTAAAGATTTAACCATTGGTGTAGGAAGAAGCACCTTGGATAAAGAATGGGATGGCTTTATAAAATACAGACCCTTACAACAACATACTGGCGGGAAACACCCCTCTCCTGTTTCATTGATTTGGATTTCGGGAATCACCGCCTTTACAAGAGATTTTGCTGAGCAAGACAGACCTAACTATTTCTCAAGCCGACTTGGTTTTTATCACCAATTAATTATTGGCAGAAAATTCTCTGAGGCATTCAGTGCACAAATTGCGCCAACTTTAGTGCATTTAAACATGGTTACAAATGCTGAAGACAAGAACGATATCTTTGCTGTTGGCATAGGCGCTCGTTACAAATTCACAAAACGTACGGCATTCGTAGTTGACTATCATCACGTGTTTGTAGATAGAAACACATCTCAATTTAAAGGAACCGAAGACCCATTATCTATAGGATTTGATATTGAAACAGGTGGGCACGTTTTCCAATTACATTTCTCTAACGCTGAAGGAATGAATGAAAAAGCATTTATTACTAATACAAGAAACTCTTGGGGTAAAGGAGAAATTAAATTTGGATTTAACCTATCAAGAGTATTTACTTTAGTAGAAAAGAAAAGTCTAAAAGAAAAATAACATAATGGACAGAAAAGATTTTCTATCTTCTATTGGACTATCTGCAGCTGCATTACTAGTGGGAGGATGCTTGGGGGGATGTGAGAAAGAAGATGCACCTAACCCTGCGTCTGTTGATTTTACAATTGATTTGTCGCAAAGTGAGTTTGCAAGTTTAAGAAACATTGGCGGATCTGTATATAAGAATAATATTATCATTGCTAAAAACAATAATGGCACTATCGTTGCGTTTACCCAATTTTGCAATCATGAAGGTGCTGTATTGAATTATGTAAACTCAACCAATCCTTTTTATTTTAGATGCCCCAGACATGGCGCCACCTTTGAACAAAATGGAAATGGCACATACACTAGTCCAGGCGTTTCAAGTTTGTACCAATACACGGTTACTCAAGATACTAACAATAGCAATCTGTTCAGAATTCATTAATGATTCTCTCATATTATTTTGACAAAATAACCTCCCTCTGTGGAGGTTATTTTTTTTCTTCTCATCACTGTCATACGATTGTCATTTTATAGCAAATTATTGGAATTAAAGAAGCAAATAAACGCAACTGAAAATTACTATTATGATATTTGCATCCTTAATTAAAAACATTGAGGAAGATTATCTTTATATTATTCCTGTTTAGTATACAATTTGGCTGGTCTCAAACCGACTCAAGCAGTAACAAAAAGCTATTAGAAGAAATCGTGGTTACCTCCAATCGAACTGCTACAAAAAAATGGGACGCGGCCATTCCAATCGGCATAGTTTCTAAAAAATATATTCAACTAACTGGGTCATTAAAATTGCAAGATATTCTGCAAGAACAAACAGGAATTACTATTGTAAACAGCACACTATCTACTTCCTTAAGTGGCTATCCCAACCCATTTGGCCAGGGAATTCAAATGGAAGGACTCGATCCTGCTTACACAGCAGTTTTAGTAGATGGAGAGCCATTAATTGGAAGAAATGCGGGCATCCTAAAATTGGGACGAATTGCTACAGGCAATATCAGCCAAATTGAAATTGCAAAAGGTCCCACATCTTGCCTATATGGTAGTGAAGCTTTGGCTGGCGTAATTAATATTATTACAGAAAAACCAACCGCAGAAGAATTGAATTTGCAATTGTATGCAGCAGGCAATTCAACGTTTTCTCAAACGATTTCATATTCAAATCTAATTCACAAAACATCCGTTCAAGCTTTTGTAAACAGATACTCTACGGAAGGTTACGATTTAGACCCTTCTATTTATGGAAAAACCATAGACCCTTATACCGATTGGAATGCCTGCCTGAAAATAAATGCTGCACTTTCCAAAAAAACTGATTTATTGTTTTCACTAAAAAACTACTACTCAAAACAAACAAACGACTATCAAATCTATTGGCAAAATAATCCTACTATCGTTAATGGATATACTACAGAGACTGATAAAACTTTATTTGTCCAATTAAAACATCAATTAAGTACTAAGTCAACCATTCAAATTCGTACTTACTTTGATAATTACAACAATACTTCTTTTGTTAATTTAAAAAACACAGATTACACATTTGATGAAACCAGCTTTGATCAAACCATCATCAAACCAGAAATACAATTAGAGCATGAAGGCTCCTTTCACAAATATATTTTAGGTGGCGGCACTAATTTTGAAACGATCGACGCATCTCGGTATGCAGGAAAAAAAGCGGTTCAAACTACTTATGCTTTTTCTCAAAACGAATGGTACCTTTTTCAGAAAAAACTGGTACTCAATGCAGGCATTCGTATTGATAAGAGAACGGATTTTGACGCCAACTTAAGTCCTAGAATTTCAACAGCCTTCAAGCCCAACAACCATATAAAACTTATGGCATCAGCCGGATACGGATTTAAAGCTCCCGACTTTAGGCACATGTACCTGAGCTTCAATAACAGCCAAATAGGATACGCTCTGATTGGAAACAATATTCTAGCAGAGCAGTTAGAAAGTATGCAACAGAATGGTGTTTTAGACCCCTCAATTAACATTAATCCGTACCTACAATTACCCACATTACTTCCTGAAAAATCATTTGGCACAAGTATAACTGCAACGTATAGAAGCAAAAAAATTCAGATTGAGTTAAGTGTATTTAGGAATGATATTGACAACTTAATAGATGTATATATTTTGCCATTTACAAAAATGAACAATGGTCAGATATATAGTTACCACAACGTAAATAAAATATTTACACAAGGCATAAACGCTGAAATAAAGGTAGATCTGTTTAAAAATATATCACTTTTTGCAGGTTATCAATATTTGGAGGCTAAAGACAAATCAGTTTTGGATTTAATTAGAAATCATAAAAAAATCAAGCTCGACCCCATTACCTTTCGCGAATCACTTGTTTCTGAAAATGATTATATTGGTCTGCCTAATCGATCTGCCCATACTTTTACATCAAAAATTCTTTGGCAAAATAACAAATACCATTTTGATGCCTTCCTTCGCATTTCTTATAGAGGACCTTATGGCTATAAAGACATCAATGGAGACGACATTATTGACGATAATCGTGAATTAGCATCAGGTTATACTAACATCAATTTTTCTGCTAGAAAACAATTTTCCAATCAGCTTTCTGTTCAAATTGGAGTTGATAATGCTGGAAATTACACCAACCCTGTAGAAATGCCCAATATTGCCGGAAGGATATATTTTATCAATTTCAATTATTCAATTAATCAATTATTTAATAAATCACAAAAAAATCAATTATGAAAAAAGTAATTCTTTTTGCTGCCTTAGCGGTTACTGTTATGAGTTCTTGTTTTAAGTCTGACACACAAACTGAAAACAGTTCGCAATCCGACACCGGAATAATCAAAAAAATAACTGTGCCTTTTAGCACATCAGGTAAATACAAATTATTCAGATTAGTTGATTCTTCTTATGTATTAAACAGCGACTCTGCAACATCAAGTTGGGATTTCGGAATGAGAAGAGCTACGTTGATTTTTAACAGTGCTTCAAGTGGACCAGGTCAGGGGGCAGTTATTTTGGAAAATGCAACATTTGCAAGTGTCACCAGAGCTCCTTATGATGGATATGCTTTTGATACCACAGCAAGCCAAAAAGCTATAAAAGATTATAGTTGGTATACATATAACCCTCAAACACGCGGATTTGATCCAATTGCAGGTAAAACTTTTGTTATTAAAACCGGAGAAGGTAGACATTATGCAAAAGTTCAATTTATTAAAGCAGAGTATGAGCCTTTTGTTGGCCCCATGCCCGTAAATATTATCTACACTTTTAGATATTATTACCAAGCAGATGGGAGTGTGAACTTTTTTTAAATATCCATTTGATTTCTATAAAGAAGGGCTATAACAATAGCCCTTCTTTATTTTATTTACTATAATAAGTTTCGAGAACGTTATTGTAGTTATTTTTTGCCTTTTTATTAAACATGTTGATAAAAAAAAAGTCTACTTTTACGTTGAATTAAGAGATTTTATATACATTTAGCAATAAATTTTAATAGATCAAACCTATAAACATGAATAAAAAACTCGCAAGTGCAATTTTGTTTGCCTTTTCATTTCATTGTGCATCAGCACAACTTTACATCAACAGTGCTCAACTTACCATCCAAACAGGTGCAAGTGTAGTAGTTCAAGGTGATGTGACTAGTAATACTAACATTTTAGGAGATGGAAAAATTGTTTTAAACGGATCAGCGGCTCAAAACGTAAGTATGAGCGGTAATACTATTCCTAATCTAGAAGTGAATAATACTGCGAATGCTACCCTTACATCAGATGCTAGAATAGGCTCAAGTATAGTTTTTACTAATGGTAAAATCGTTGCAGGAAATTACAATCTAACTCTATCAGATGTTGCAACTGCTTCTGGAATGGCAGATAGTAAGTTTGTTGAAACATCTGGAACAGGCCAAGTTTATAAAGAACTTACAGCAAATGTAACCTCAAGCGAAATACCTGTGGGTGTAGGTACGACTTATCGTCCAGCATTCTTAACCACATCTGGAACTTATGCATCCGCAAAAGCAGGCTTCAAAGCTTCTGCGACAGCTGCAGCTGCAATGCCGGTAAGAATTTCTGACTACACAAATGCGTCATGGCCCGTTACTGTAACAGGTGTTACTGGAACTGTTAACGTTGCTGTAAAATATGTAGATCCAACTGATGTAGTGGGCACTGAATCAAATCTTAGAGGATACTTCTATAATGGCACTGATTGGTCATCAGCTGGAACCAGTAATGATGCAACTGCAAACAAAGTTGGGGTAACAGTCACTGGAGCTGGAGGAATTGTTACTGGAATGGATAAATTTGTTTTAGTGGGCGCTAGAGCTTTTCTACAAGGTTGTTATGTTGCAGGTACAGGTTTGATGATTGATGTATTACGTTCTGCATCATATTTACCTACTACCGATCCTTACAGAGCCACTCCATACAGTACAAGTTTTACTCATGTAAATAATGCAACAACAGAATCAGTTGTTGGTACTCCTTTTACCACGAATGCTACTGTAGCAGATAATATTGTTGATTGGGTTTACCTAGAATTAAGAAATACAAATGCTTCACCTGGAAATACAATTCTTCAAACTAGAAGTGCACTAATTCAAAGAGATGGTGATATCGTTGATGTTGATGGCGTAAGTCCAGTAACTTTCAACAATATTGCTGATGGTAACTACGCATTAACTGTAAGACACAGAAATCATCTAGCTATCAGCAGCTCACCAACTGCAGGAAGTACTGCATTGGGAGAGGCAAAATCTACTGCTTATACAACAAAAGTGATTGACTTAAGAACGGCTCCATCTAACAAACTTTATGGAACAAGTACAGGTTATACCACTGCTGCTCACCCAACACTTACAACTGTAAATTTAATGTGGGGCGGTAATGCAAACAGCAATACAAATTCAAGATATTCTGGTGCCTCTAATGATAGAGCGGCTATATTAACAGATTTAGGCTCTGAACTTACAACTCAAACTGGTTACAAGCGTTCAGATTTGAATATGAATGGAACAGTTAAATATTCTGGTGCTGGCAATGATCGTGCATATTTATTATCAACAGTATTGTCTTCAGAATTAACCGTTAGAACTCAACAAATTCCAAACTAATAAAAAGATTTGTATCACCTAAACCCAATACTACTATCAACAGTAAAAATGTAAACAACATAAACACATGAAAAAAATATTCTCAACTTTTATTATTTTAGCTGTAACGCATTTTGTAACTACAGCCCAATCTTTCACCGGTACCATCAAAGCTGGAAGTACTTCTACCTCTGTAATGGTTGCCATTAAGGCATCATCAAATGTCAGTAACCCCATTTCAAATGTTCAGTTTACTGTACAGATCCCAAACACCGTAAGCCCTCAGCCAACAGTTTCTATTTTGAATAACCCTTTAAGTGCAAATGTACCAACTGCCAATTATACAACTCAGGTTGTTGATGAGAATGGTTTTTACACTTACCTTTTTAATGCAACCACTGCTGCTGCTCCTGCCTATAGTTTTACAGGTGGTACTGAAGTAGATGCATTAGAATTAAATTTTGCAGGAGTAAGTAGTGCTGATTTAGCAAATGTTAGACTTTCTCATTTACCTAGCGGTGGTTCTACAGGGCAATTAGGATTTTATGTTGAAATCAATGGAGCTGATTTAACTGACTACACAAATATGTTTTATGGATCAGGAGCTGTAAATGGTGGCGCTTATGAAAGCTATTCTTATGTTCCATTAGCAGGATCATTACCATTGAAATTCTTATCATTTCAAGCAGTTAAACAAAATAATGACGTAAACCTAAATTGGGATATCGCTAATGCTATTGATTGCTCTCGTTTTGAAATAGAAAGAAGCCAAAATGGTTTCAGTTTTGAAAAAATTGGTACTGTTTCATTTAATAACTATACTTCATACTTATACAAAGATGCAAATGCAGCCCTTGTAGAAAACAGTGGAGTGTTTTATTATAGAATCAAACAAGTAGACAACAGTAATGGTTTTACATATAGCGACGTAAGAACTGTAAGAATGCCAAGTAAGGGACTAACTACGTTTGCAAGTCCAAATCCCACACCTAACTTCACTATAGTAAACTACGAATTGGCATCTGCACAATCAGTTACTTTTTCTTTATTAGACGAATCAAGTCATACATTATACACTTCAAAAGCATCTGGATTTAAAGGTTCTAACAAAGTAAAAATGGATCTTTCAAAATATGCAAGCGGTAAATATTTTATTAAGATTACCTCAGCAGATCAATCAAATACGATATCTGTTATAAAAAATTAATAAATTTTTACCCATCAATTAAAAAAGGAGAAAGTTGAACTTTCTCCTTTTTTAATTATATCCATTTAAATAGAAAGTAACAGTATATTAAACTGCCACATTAAAATCTCTTAACGCATCGTTGAGACTTGTTTTTAAATCGGTACTGGGTTTTCTTTTACCAATGATCAATGCGCACGGTACATTATAATTTCCTGCTGGAAAACTTTTTGTATAACTGCCAGGAATGACTACACTTCTTTCTGGAACCTCACCTTTCATTTCAATCGCAGATTCACCTGTTACATCAATGATTTTCGTTGATTGCGTTAACACTACATTTGCTCCTAGCACAGCTTCTTTACCCACACGAACCCCTTCCACAACAATGCACCTACTTCCAATAAAACAACCATCTTCAATAATGACCGGACTGGCTTGAAGTGGCTCTAAAACCCCTCCAATTCCAACCCCTCCGCTGAGATGAACATTCTTGCCAATTTGAGCACAACTCCCTACAGTGGCCCAAGTGTCTACCATAGTACCCTCATCTACATAAGCGCCAATATTTACATACGAAGGCATTAGGATTACATTTTTAGCCAAAAAGGCTCCATATCTGGCAATGGCATGTGGCACCACTCTAACTCCGAGCTCTTGGTAGTTTGTTTTTAATTTCATTTTATCGTAAAACTCAAAAGGAGGTAATGAATGTGTTTCCATTGGCTGAATGGAAAAATACATTAGAATGGCCTGCTTTACCCACTCATTGACCTGCCAATTATCCCCTACCTTTTCGGCAGTTCTCAATCGGCCTTTATCGACTTCTTCAATTACTTTTTTTACTGAATCTTTATATAAATCCTGTTTTAATAGCTCTCGGTTTGAAAAGGCTTCAATAATAATATCTTTTAATTCCATGGTAAGATTTTTAAAATGCAATTTACATTTTATCTAACCAAAATAGAGCATAATGAATTTCAAAATATAATAGCTCATATAAAAGAAGATATTGAGTTGTCTTAAATAACTTTGTACAAATGGAAAAATTTCTGATTATACAAACTGCTTTCATAGGAGATGTGGTATTATCTACGGCACTTATTGAAAAAATTGCTAGCCATTATCCAAAAGCAACAATTGATTTTTTAGTAAGAGATGGTAATCAATCGCTACTAGAAAACAACCCTTTTATAAACGAAGTATTAATCTGGAAAAAGAAAAATAGGAAATACTACCATTTGTTTCAATTGCTAAAAGTCATTAGACGAAAGAAATATAATAAAGTAATTAATGTGCAACGATACTTTGCAACAGGCTTATTAACTGCATTCTCAAATGCTGAAGAAAGGATTGGATTTAATAAAAACCCTCTAAGTTTCTTATTTGATAAGATTATCCCTCATCACACAAAATCTAATGAACATGAAATTGAGAGAAACCAACATTTAATTGAACACTTTACTGACAAAATAAATACACTTCCAAAATTATATCCTTCACAAAGGGACTACGAATCTGTTGCGCCCTATTTAAAAAGTCCATTCATCAATATCTTTCCTACAAGTGTATGGTTTACAAAACAACTTCCAGAAAATACTTGGGTTAGCTTTATTGATCAGCTTCCTAAAGACTATACAATTTATTTATTAGGTGGGAAAGAGAATATCGATGCTTGCCAAAAATTACAAGTGAAATGCAAGAATAAAAATGTAAAGACACTGGCCGGGAAATTAAGTTTTTTGCAATCATGCGCATTAATGGAAAAAGCTACGATGAACTATTCAAATGACAGTGCGCCTCTTCACTTTTCATCAGCTTTGAATGCGCCAATTACAGCCATTTATTGTTCAACCGCCCCATTATTAGGCTTTACGCCACTTTCAAAAAATGCTCATATTGTAGAATCAAAAGAAGTTTTACATTGCAAACCATGTAATGATCATGGTAAGAAAGCCTGCCCTAAAGGACATTTTAAATGTGGCACTACAATACAAGTTCTACAACTTTTAGAAACCTTATAAAATGAATCTGGATTATACTCATGATTTACAGATATGCTTAGACACTTTAAAAAAAGGAGGTGTAATTCTTTACCCAACAGATACAATTTGGGGAATAGGATGCGATGCAACAAATGAAAAAGCAGTTGATAGAATTTATCAAATAAAAAAACGTAACGAGAGTAAAAGTTTAATCATATTAGTGCCCGATGAATCCTACATACAGTATTATTGTAATGATAAAACGGATTCAATATTTGATTTCTTGAAAAATGTACAAAAACCTACCACTATCATTTTTAAAAATGCCAATAATCTTCCCAAAAATTTAATCAATAGCGACGGTAGTATCGGAATTAGAATTGTTAAAGATGAATTTTGCAAGAAACTAATCAAAAACTTTGGAAAGCCTATCGTTTCCACATCAGCAAATATATCCGGATCAAGCTCGCCTCAATTATTCACTGATATTACTGCAGAAATCAAAAACGAAGTTGATTACATAGTTGAATACAGACAAGAAGAAACTATTATATCAGAGGCGAGTTCTATTATCGGCTTTAATCAAGATGGATCCATTAATCTTATCAGAAAATAATTACAAGACATTCAATCCTACCCCAACATGAATAACCTGACTTTTCCAACTTTCCGAGCTCATATCATTTAGATTATTCAATCCCATTTGATATCTAGCATATGCGCTAAATTTCAAAAAATTGAATTGAACACCAGCAACCCCTGAAATATCTCCTATTTTGATTGCCGATTTTCCATCTGTAGCTGCATTTAAGTTTTTGCTAGCAAGCAAACTAAACTTGGGACCAATTTGAAATGAAAAGAATTTAGCGAACTTGATATTTAATAACAAAGGCACATTGATATACCCAAAATTAACTTTAGGGATCCCCGCAGACTGATATAAACCAGAAAAACCTTGTGCCGTGTCCATACTCACCGAACTATAATATAATTCTGGTTGAAATGAAAATGAATTCACAATAGATAGTTTTGCAAACGCACCCACATGATAACCAAAGGCATACTTGTCGTTAAAGCTTGCTCCTTCAATTTTTTGAATATCCGTTCCTGCTTTTAGTCCGACATGAAAACTTTGAGCACTAACTAAAGAGCCAGTAAACCAAATAAACAAAACTAATGCGACTATCTTTTTCATATATAATTGATTTAGAGTGCAAATTACTAAAATACTGTCACGAATTCACTTTGATTTACTTTCGTAGTTAATCATTTTGAAAAAAGTTATGAATTAACCAAAAGATGATGTACCTTTGCATCGTTTTAAAACAAACTGAGAATTACATGACATGCTCAGTTGCTGTTGCAACAATCAAAAAGTAACCTGCCCTTTTAGATTTTTTTCTCCCAACGGCCCGAAGCATTACATGTGACCATCAAAAATCATTTTTGACCACATGGATCATTGTGTATCACAATGACGGGGTCTTCACTTAAAAATTAAATAATGACAACATTTGAAGCATTAGGCCTCAAAACCGAATTATTACAAGCCGTTACTGAACTTGGCTTCGTAAATCCCACCCCTATTCAAGAACAAGCTATTCCAGTACTTCTTTCTGGAACCATGGACTTTGTAGGTTTGGCTCAAACAGGAACTGGTAAAACAGCCGCATTTGGATTACCCCTTTTGCACTTAATCAATCCAGCTGATAGATTCCCTCAGGCATTAATTGTATGCCCAACCAGAGAATTGTGTTTGCAAATCACCAATGATTTATTGACCTTCAAAAAACATCTTAAGGGTGTACATTCGGAAGCAGTTTATGGAGGCGCCTCTATTACTATGCAAATCAGAAACCTTCGTCAAGGTGTTCAAATTGTAGTAGCTACCCCCGGGAGATTGATTGATCTTATCGAAAGAAAAGCGATTGATTTACAAAAAGTAAAATACGTAGTGTTAGATGAAGCAGATGAAATGCTGAACATGGGATTTAGAGATGACATTGACTTCGTTTTAAAGAATACTATCAATAGAGAAAGCATCTGGTTATTTAGTGCTACCATGCCGCCAGAAGTAAGGGCTATTTCAAAAAACTTCATGACTTCTCCCAAAGAAATCACGGTTGGAAAAAAGAATAGCGGTAACGCGAATATTGATCATCAATATTATATATCGGCTGCACATCACCGTTATGAAACCCTAAAAAGACTCATCGATTTTAATCCAGGTATGTATGGCATCATATTTACCAGAACAAAAGCAGATGCGCAAGAAATCTCTGAAAGACTTTCCAAAAGCGGGTATGATATCGAGGCATTGCATGGTGATTTAACGCAACAGCAACGAGATAAAGTAATGGGACGTTTTAGAAGCAAGGCACTTCAATTATTGATTGCAACAGATGTTGCGGCTAGAGGTATTGATGTAGACGGCATCACGCACGTAATCAATTTTGAACTTCCTGACGATATGGAGGTATATACTCATAGAAGTGGTCGTACCGCAAGAGCCGGGAAAAGCGGTATTTGCATTTCTATTTGTCATGTAAAAGAAACTTTTAAAATCAGATCACTCGAAAGAATGATTAACGCTACTTTTCACAAAGTAGATATTCCTAGTGGTAAAGATGTTTGCAGAAAACAATTCTTTCACTTTATGGACAAACTTATTAAAACTGATATTTCTCATGGAGATTACGAAACCTATCTCCCTGACCTAATGGAAAAATTTCAAGATGTTACTAAAGAAGAAATTCTTCAAAGAGTTGCCGCACTTGAATTTGACCATTTTCTGAAGTATTATCAAAATGCAGAAGACTTAAATCTAAAACTAGATACAAGAAATAGACTCCAAAATACTGATCGTGATCGCGGAGCTGCACCACAAAGAGGCGAAAGAAACTTTAACCGTGCAGATAACGGTTATACAAGATTGTTTGTGAATTTGGGTACAAAAGATGGCTTCTATAAAGCAAGCCTGTTGCAATTTATTTTAGATGAAAGTAATTTGAAAAAAGAAGTCCTTGGAAAAATTGATCTTAGAGAAATGAATACCTGGATTGAAGTTGACAAAGCTAATGCATCCAGAATGATAAAAGCTATTGACGGAAAGCGCTATAACAACAGAACCGTTCGTATGAACGAAGCAGATGGTGGTTTTAAAAGACCATCCGATGAAGGCAGAAAAAGAAACTATGCGCCAAGAGAAAGAAGATAATTCTAATGAACCTAAAAAGTCCCTGAAAACTCAGGGACTTTTTTATATTAATTCTAAGACTGTTATCTCCGGCAATACCCCCACTCTTCCCGGATACCCTAAAAATCCAAATCCTCTGTTTACATATAATTTACTCGCTCCATTTTCATATAAACCCGCCCACTCTTTATAAACATATTGAATCGGACTCCATTTGAAGCCAGGTAATTCTACACCAAATTGCATGCCGTGTGTATGCCCACTTAATGTTAAATCAACATCTTTGTAGTATTTAAGAATTTGACCATGCCAATGGCTAGGGTCATGACTCATAAGAATTTTAAAAGGATACTTCTCAGTGCCATCATAGGCAAGATCCATTTTGCCATATTTAGGAAAATTGCTTTTTGCACTCCAATTCTCTATACCCATAAGAGCAATCACATCTTTGTTCTTTTTTAACTCAACATGTTCATTCAATAGCAAACGCCAACCCATATCGGAGTGAATATTTTTTAATCTGGTTAAATTCTCCATTTTACTAATCCCATCTGAAGGCCATTGAATATAATCTCCGTAATCATGATTACCCAAAACCGAATATACACCCATAGGGGCTTTTATGCTGGAAAATAAATGTTTGTACTCATCCATCTCAGAAGCTTTGTTATTTACTAAATCTCCCGTAAATAAAATTAGATCTGCATTTTGTTGCATAATGACATCTATTCCTTTGGCCACATCTTGCTTATCTAAAAAGCTACCCGAATGAATATCACTGATGTGAAGAATCCGAAGACCCCTAAATGATAGGGGCAAATTAGGAAAATGAAGGCGCTCAGTTCTTACCTGATAATTATATTTGTTATTAAACCCGTATACTAGCGTTCCAAATAAACTACCCGCCGTAAGCATTCCAAGCCAACTTAAAAAACTGGATCTACTAATATGATTACTATAATCTGCAGATTGTTTTGCAACGGGAGAATCAAAGAATGCAACATAAGCCCATTGAACAAAACGCCTGCAATCATCTATAAAAAAAATAACGACTGCAACAAATTTGGCAATGAACAATCCTATCACCAAGGCTAACATGTAGGTTCGAACTTTTTTACTTAAAAAATCCTCATGCATTAAATTATACGTCAACAAAACCATCACAGAAATCACTGCTATACCCCAATACAAGCCAATTACAAAAGATTGAGTTCTGGGTGACACATCAAGTAAAAGATATTTAATGGACTGAAAAATATACCAATCCATTAAAAGAAGTATGGCAATAAAAACAAGAAGTCCCAAAGGTGAGCGCATAGGTATTATGTTATTGAATAAATGAACGAATTTTGATGTAAATTGACAATAATTCCATTGATAAACAATTGTTTGGAATCTTTGTTTCAAAAATTTATGTTATTATTGAATAGCTAACATTTTAATATAAACATCTGAACAACTTTTACAAAAACACCAAAAAAATAACCGATTTTTGTTTTTAATTCAGCATATACTTTTTACACTATGGCAAGAATAATTGGAGTAGCAAATCAGAAAGGAGGAGTTGGAAAAACAACCACTGCTATCAACTTAGCGGCTAGCTTGGCAATTCTCGAATATAAAACATTATTAATTGACGCTGATCCTCAGGCGAACAGTACTACAGGCGTTGGTTTTGATTTACAAAATATCACCAAGAGTCTCTATGACTGTATGGTAAATGAGGCTACGGCAGAAGAAGTTGTACTGAAAACCGCTATACCCCATTTAGACCTCATTCCTTCTCATATTGACCTCGTGGGTGCAGAGATTGAAATGATTAATTATCCCAGCAGAGAACTCGTGCTAAAAAAAGCTATAGACAACATTTCCGAGCAATACGATTTTATTATCATTGATTGTTCTCCTTCTTTGGGATTAATTACCGTAAATGCGCTAACTGCAGCTGACAGTGTAGTAATACCTGTTCAAACAGAATTTTTTGCTTTGGAAGGATTAGGCAAATTATTAAATACAGTAAAAATTGTACAAAATCGACTGAATACCAACTTGAAAATTGAAGGAATATTAATGACCATGTACGATGGCAGATTACGATTATGCAACCAAGTGGTAAGTGAGGTAAGACGACATTTTGAAGACATGGTGTTCAGTAGTATTATCCATCGAAATACCAAGTTAAGTGAAGCTCCAAGTGTTGGAAAGCCAGTAATTTTATACGATTCGGATAGTAAGGGGGCTGTTAACTATTTAAATTTAGCGAAAGAAATTTTGCAAAAAAACAACATGACCAAAATTAAACAAGAGGATAAGATTATGGAATAATCAGGTTCGATAGATTCAAAAGGTTTAAAGGTTTAAAAGGTTTAAAGGTTTCAAAAGTTCAAAAGTTCAAAAGTTCAAAAGGTTTGATATGTAAAGAACAACATCTGGAACCTTTGGAACAAATAATAATATACTATGTCTATGCAAAAAAAATCAGACGCTTTAGGAAAAGGTATCAGAAGTTTACTTCAAAATATTGATGCAGATTTGAAAAATACGGCCGGCACTTTAAAAACCGAAATCGTAGAAAAAACTGCTGGACAATTCAACGTAACACTGGATCAAATTGAAGTAAATCCCAACCAGCCAAGAAAAGATTTTGAAGAAGTTGCTTTAAGCGAATTAGCCGCTTCTATCAAAATGCATGGCATCATTCAACCCCTGACTGTTTCAGCACTTCCCAACGGAAAATATAAACTCATTGCCGGTGAAAGAAGATTCCGAGCCTCTAGAATTGCAGGATTAAAAGAAGTACCGGTTTTTATCAGAGAAATCAATGATAGCAATATTCTTGAGCTAGCACTTCTCGAAAACTTACAAAGAGAAAATCTTAACGCCATAGAAATTGCATTAAGTTATAAAAGGCTTATGGATGATCTCGACTACAATCAAGATCAATTGGCAGAAAGAATGGGGAAAGACCGAAGCACAGTAACCAACTATATCCGTTTATTAAAACTTCCACCAGATATTCAAGTGGCAGTTAGAAACAATACCATATCAATGGGACATGCAAGAGCTATTATCAATGTTGATGTGGTTGATAAGCAATTATTCATTTTTTCAGAGATAAAAAAGAAAGGACTCTCCGTTCGTCAAACAGAAGAATTGGTAAGAAAACTATATACAGGGAATACCTCAAAACCTTCTTCAAAGACAGTTACAGCAGACAGCTTCAAAAAAATTGAAGATAAAATCGCTTCCCATTTTGGCACTAAAGTAAAATTGAACCACAATAAAAAAGGTCATGGTTCCATATTGTTTGAATACTACTCTTTAGAAGAATTCAACGCATTGCTGGACAAATTAAACATATCTATTAGTTAATAATGCTGCAACGAATAGTCATAAGTTTTTTCACCACCATTTTATTGATTCCGATTGTAACCAATGCTCAATTAAATGACAGCATCCCTTTTCCACCTATTGGAATCACTTCCACTCCTGTAAAAAAATATAACCCTAATAAAGCTATCATAAGATCTGCTTTGATCCCAGGATGGGGACAAATTACCAATAAAAAATACTGGAAATTACCCTTGGTATACGGTGCCATTGGAACTACAACCTATCTTTTTTTTCAGAACATTAAAATATATAACGAAGCTAGCGAAGCGTATCGATTAGCCACAGATGGAGATCCTACTAACGATGAACAGATACAACAACCCTATTATAGTGTAAAAGGGCAGCCGGACAGAATAAGAAATTTCAGAAATGCAGTAAGACAAGATGTAGACTACTGCGTTTTGTTCTTTATTTTATTTTGGGGACTTAATGTGGCGGATGCTGCTGTAGATGCCCATTTAAAAACTTTTGATGTAAGTGATAACCTTAGCATTGAATTGAAACCTAGTTATTCACCCATAAGTAAAACAACCGGAATAGGATTGGTAATGCATATAAAATAGACAAGCTAATTTGTTCATTTCAAAAGATAGATAACAATGACGAATTTTTGAATTCAAAAAACAAAAGTAAAAAATATACTTTTAACTTTTGTTTTTTAACTTTTGATTTTTAACTTTTGATTTTTTATCAATCATGAAAATAGCACTCATCGGATATGGAAAAATGGGCAAAGCAATAGAAAGTGTTGCAATAGAGAGAGGGCATTCTGTCATTTTAAAAATCACTTCACAAAACGTTGAAGAGCTTACTATTGAAGCGTTACAAGAAGCAGACATCGCCATTGAATTCTCCAGTCCTGATAGCGCAGTATCCAATATCATAATGTGTATGGATGCAAAACTCCCTGTTGTATGTGGGAGTACAGGCTGGTATTCAAAATTAGATGTAGTTAAAGAATACTGCGAAACAAATAATGGCTCTCTTTTATATGCTAGCAATTTCAGTATAGGTGTAAATATTTTTTTTGAACTGAACGAACATTTGGCCCAATTAATGGCCCAACAACCTTCATACAAATTATCCATACAAGAAATTCATCATACACAAAAAAAAGATGCTCCGAGCGGTACGGCTATTAGTTTGGCAGAAGGTATCATCCAAAACAATCCTAATAAAACCTCTTGGAAATTAGGGCCAACTTCATGTGCAAATGAAATTGAAATTATCAGCGAACGAATTGACCCTGCACCTGGCACACATATCATTACTTATAGCTCTTCCATAGACGACTTAGAAATAAAACATACTGCACACAACAGAATTGGATTTGCCACCGGCGCGGTTGTTGCTGCAGAGTTTTTACAAGAAAAAATGGGCGTATTTACCATGAAGGATTTACTTAAAAGAAACTAATACTTTTCAAAAAAATTTTCTCATAAAAAAAGGCACTGAAAAATCAGTGCCTTTTTTATATAATAATTTCTGAATTATTTTTTACCAGCAAAATGAATTTGAAAACCAACATTTAATGCGTAATTAGTGGCTTTGCTACTTGTGTTATTTTTATATTGTAACGCAACTTCTGCAGCAATATTACTGTTAAGGAAATAAGCAATCCCCGCGTCAAATCCAAGTGTGGTGTATCCCAAACCTAAATTGGCATTTTCACCAAACTCTGCTGAGCCTTGGCTAAACAATTTTGTATTAGGACCCAATGTGCAAATATAATAACGAACAAATGGACCAAACAAAGTATATGGATCCTGATTACTTTGTTTCACATATGAAGCCTCTGCTCCCAAAGCAAAATTGTTTGCAATAAAATATCCGATTTTTGGAGCGATATTTAAATTTAAACCAGAGCTAGCACCATCAGCATCTGTTGACGAATTGATCGCAATAGATCCGCCTAACAACAAATTAGAAGCAGCTGTTTGAGCAAAGGTTAAAGAAGTTGCTATGGAAAGCGAAATAATTAAAAATACTTTTTTCATGTTATTTTGTTTTAATAATCAAATATGGTACAATATTAACATTTTTTTTTAATACCCCACAAAAAATAGCCTCTTGTAGAGGCTATTTTTTGTATAAACATTAAAATAAATTAGAAGTTATACGCAACACGTAGGCCAATAGCAGAAGCAGTCCAACCTTTTAAAGAAACACTTGTATACTTAGCCATTACATCAAATTGCTCATTGATTTTATATCCTACACCAGGAGCAAAAGTAAGCCCACTTTGGCTATCGCCATTAACAGATGCAAAGCTCATACCCAATTGAGCAGAACCATAAAATTGATCATTAAAATGATACTTAATACCTGCTAATACCGGAATAATTCCAATTGAAGAACCTGTTACACCGTTTACAGATTTTCCAACAAAGTTGATATATCCTACATTACCGGTAACAGCAACGCTTTCTGCAACCATGTAATCAATTTGAGCAGAAGCTCCAATACCAAAGCTAGTTCCTAATCCTAAGTCCCCTACTGGCAATGCCGCTTCAGCACCCACACTAAATGATAGAGGATTAGATGAGCCGCTAGATTGTGAAAAACTTACAAATGAGGCTGTTGTAAGTGACAATAAGAATAATACTTTTTTCATGTTGTTTTGTTTTTAATGGGTTAAAGATGTTGCAATTTATATATAAAAGTTTAACAAATAAAAAATCATTTAGAAGAAAATTACTAGATATAGTATGTAAAAGTAAAACGCCCCAAAATTGGGGCGTTTTAAATATTAAATCATTAAAATTGGAAATATTAGAATCTCCAACCTAATCTAAATGTAGGAGTGATACCTGGAGACAATTCAAAACTTGTAGTTCCTTTGCTAGCTCCATCATATTTAGTGTTAGTAACTCCTAATGAATAAGAAACTTCAGCACCTAAATATACATTTGGTATTACATAGTAATCAAAGCCAGTGAATACTCCAGCAGCGAAACCAAATTTTGTAGTTTTAGCTTCATCATTAGAATATCCTAATTGACCTTGGTATCCCCAATATGTAGATAATCTTTCAGCTCCTTTCATGTGGTTTTCAATACCTAAACCAACACCTAATTCCATAGCTGTGTTTGCGCCTTCAGCACCTGAATTTTTAACTTTTAAATTTGCTAAAGCTCTGTAAGATTTTTTATCACTAGCAAATTTTCTTGCTTTAACAGCTAATTGACCAACACTTTTATCAAAACTTGATAAAGAGAAAATGCTTCCGCCACCAGTAACATCAGGTGAGAAGTTAACCTCCATAGCCCACTCACCAGCAGTTGGCTTTGTAAAAGTACCTCTGTCATTTTTAATCTGAGCAGAAGCACCAAAAGAAATCGCTACGATTGCAGCTGATAATAATACTTTTTTCATGTTTTAAATTTTTGGGTTTATAAATTTATACTGCAATTTACAGAAGCTTTGTATTATAGCCAAAAAAAAGTTAATAATTTGTACCAATTAAATCAAAAAAACATAAATAGTATTTGATTATCAATATATTAAATAAATATTTTTTTTGAAATAACAACCGTTTCTTATTGATTAATCATCTCGTTTGTCATTCTTTTCAAAGAATATTGTTCCTTCCAACCCCAGTCGGACCTTGCCACACTATCATTGATGCTTTGTGGCCAGCTATTAGCGATAGCTTGTCTATAATCTGGCTGGTAACTTATTTTAAAATCGGGTATATGACTTTTTATTTCATCTGCTAAATCTGCAGGAGAAAAACTCATAGCATGTATATTATAAGACGTACGAATAGATAAATTGTGCGAAGGAGTTTCCATCAGCTCAATAGTTGCCCTGATGGCATCAGGCATATACATCATTGGCAAATAGGTATCTTCCTGTAAAAAACATTGATACTGTTTTTCTTCTTTTGCCTGCATAAACATCTCAATAGAATAATCTGTTGTACCGCCACCTGGCGCACTTTTATAGCTAATTAAACCTGGATATCGTAAACTTCTCACATCTACTCCAAACCTATTATAATAATAATTACACCAAAACTCGCCGGCAAATTTACTGATCCCATACACCGTTGTTGGCTCTATTATAGTATGCTGAGGGCAATTTGTTTTAGGCGATGTGGGGCCAAAAACTGCAATACTGCTTGGCCAATACACTTTTTGCAACTTCTCCTCTCTTGCAATATCTAACACATTCAACAAACCTTGCATATTTAAATTCCAAGCCAAATTGGGATTTTTCTCCCCTGTAGCCGATAAAATTGCCGCTAACAAATAAATTTGTGTAATGCCCTGGCGAATCACTTGAACATGCAACATCTCCTTATTCATAACATCTAAGCTAACATAGGGACCTGTACCTCGCAAAAGTTCATTCTGCTCTCTCAAATCAGAAGCAATTACATTACTATTGCCATATATTTCACGAAGCGCCATAGTAAGCTCTACTCCTATTTGTCCACTAGCCCCTATCACTAATATTTTTTCTTTAGCCATTCTTGTTTTTTTTGTAAATGTAATAGGAAAAAATAAATAACTATTTTTGCAACATGAATAATTATATGAGCTCCCTTTTTACAGAACAACCCAATCCTAATAACAACTTCTTTTTAATTGCAGGACCCTGTGTAGTGGAAAACGACCAAATGGTAGGCGAAATCGCTGAGAAGATAAATAACATTTGTAAAAAATTACAGATACCATTCATTTTCAAAGCATCGTATAGAAAAGCCAATCGCACAAGTGGAAGCTCTTTTACAGGTATTGGAGATCAGAAAGCCCTTGAATTTATTCAGGCGGCTGGCAAACAATACAAAATCCCTACAACAACGGATGTTCATGCTGCACATGAAACAACCATGGCTGCTCAATATGTAGACATTTTACAAATACCTGCCTTTTTATGCAGACAAACAGATTTATTATTAGCTGCTGCTGCTACCAATAAAATTGTTAACGTAAAAAAAGGACAATTTGTAAGTGGTCAGGCAATGAAATTTGCAGTTGACAAAATAAAACAAGCTGGTAACGAAAGAATATGGCTAACTGAAAGAGGAAACAGTTTTGGTTACCAAGACCTGATTGTAGATTACAGGAATATCACTTGGATGAAAGAACATCAAGTGCCTGTAATTATGGATTGTACGCACTCTTTACAACAACCCAACCAAACTTCAGGAGTTACTGGTGGAAATCCACAGCTGATTGAAACTATTGCCAAAGCTGCCATAGCTACCGGAGCAGATGGACTATTCATAGAAACCCATCCTAACCCTTCTGTTGCAAAAAGTGACGGAGCTAATATGCTACAAATCGATTTACTCGAACCTTTATTAGAAAAATTGGTAAAAATTAGAGCCTCTATTCTGTAGTAATTACTCGAAACGAAAATCTCGAAGTAGTAGACTATGACTACAATTAGTTACAATTAATATTTTACAGGATTTCTTTTTTCGCTAAAAAGATAACGTTTAATATTCATCCAAAAAGCAGAAATGAGGTATATCACTACTGGAGACCCTATTGTGATAAACGAAAGATATATAAAATACCTTCTGATAACACTAGTTGCGATACCCATTCTTTCGCCAATGGCACTGCAAACACCAAATACATGCCACTCAACAAAATACTTTAGTTTATTCATTGAAATAAAGTTATGCTTTTTCTATAAAACAATAGCTGATTTTTGTAATTTCGCGCAGGTTTAAAATTTCCTGTAGGAAAGTTTAAACGATTTCAAAAGTTGCAAAGGTTGAAGTTGTTCCAAAGGTTAAACTTTTAAAACTTATCGAACCTGTTATTTGTTCCAAGGTTGCAACATTTACAGATGTTTAAAAAGTTGTACTTATCAACTTTTAAACTTACCGAACCTATTGAACTTATTGAACCTTTTTAACTATTAAACCTATTAAACCTATTAAACAATTAAACCAACGCATATGGCATTCGACATTGAAATGATTAAAAAAGTGTACAGTAATTTCTCTGAAAGAGTTGCAGCTGCTCGTAGAATAGTAGGCAAACCCTTAACACTTACCGAAAAGATTTTATACGCCCATTTATGGCAAGGGAATGCAACAGATACTTTTGAAAGAGGGCAATCATATGTTGATTTTGCACCAGACAGAGTGGCCATGCAAGATGCAACTGCTCAAATGGCTTTATTGCAATTTATGCAATCGGGTCGTGCTGCTGTAGCGGTACCAAGTACTGTTCATTGTGATCATTTGATTGAAGCGAAAGTAGACAGTAAAACAGATTTAACCAGAGCCGTGAGCGAAAGCAGTGAAGTGTATGATTTCTTAGCCTCTGTTTCAAATAAATATGGCATCGGGTTTTGGAAGCCGGGTGCAGGTATCATTCACCAAGTGGTATTAGAAAACTATGCATTTCCTGGTGGGATGATGATAGGCACCGATAGCCATACTGTAAATGCAGGGGGCTTAGGCATGATTGCTATTGGTGTAGGTGGTGCAGATGCTTGTGATGTAATGGCAGGTTTGCCATGGGAATTAAAAATGCCTAAATTAATAGGTATCAAACTAACGGGTAAGCTGAACGGCTGGACAGCTCCAAAAGATGTTATTTTGAAAGTAGCGGGTATTCTTACCGTAAAAGGTGGCACAGGCGCAGTGGTGGAGTATTTTGGAGAAGGAGCGGAAAGCATGAGTTGTACAGGAAAAGGAACCATCTGTAACATGGGGGCAGAAATTGGAGCAACCACCTCTACATTTGGATATGATGCAAGCATGAGCCGTTATTTAAAAGCAACAGGTCGTGCTGAAATAGCGGAGTTAGCAGACCAAATCAAAGAACACTTAACAGGTGACGCTGACGTATATGCGAATCCGGAAAAATATTTTGACCAAGTAATTGAAATCAATCTATCTGAATTAGAACCACATTTAAATGGTCCGTTTACACCAGATTTAGCAACCCCTATTTCTAAGATGAAAGAAGCGGCGGCTGCCAATAATTGGCCTACTAAAATTGAAGTGGGTTTGATAGGAAGTTGCACCAACTCATCTTATGAAGATATAAGTCGTGCTGTTAGTTTAGCAAAGCAAGTAAAAGAAAAAGGCTTGCAATTGAATGCTGAATTTACCATTACTCCTGGTTCAGAATTGGTAAGATATACGATTGAAAGAGATGGTTATTTAGAGGTATTTAACAACATTGGCGCTACCGTATTTGCAAACGCTTGTGGGCCGTGTATTGGAATGTGGGCGAGAGTTGGTGCCGAAAAAGCAGAAAGAAATACAATTGTACATAGCTTCAATAGAAACTTTGCAAAACGCGCAGATGGCAATCCCAATACTTTTGCATTTGTAGGATCCCCAGAAATTGTTACTGCAATGGCCATTGCCGGAGATTTGAACTTTAACCCACTTACAGATACACTCACCAATGAAAAAGGAGAGCAAGTAAAATTAGACCCCCCAAGTGGAGATGAATTACCTACAAAAGGTTTTGATGCTGAAGATCCTGGATATCAAGCACCGGCTGCAGATGGTAGTCAAGTAGAAGTAAAAGTTGCTCCTGATAGTAAAAGATTACAATTATTAGCTCCTTTCACAGCTTGGGAAGGCAGTGATTTGAAATCTTTGAAATTGCTGATTAAAGCAAAAGGCAAATGTACCACTGATCATATTTCTATGGCTGGCCCTTGGTTAAAATTCAGAGGACATTTAGATAATATCAGCAACAATTTATTAATTGGTGCTGTGAATTTTTTCAATGAAAAAACCGACAATGTAAAGAATCAATTGACGGGCGAATACGGGACCGTTCCTGCAACACAAAGAGCCTATAAGGCAGCTGGAATAGGTTCGATTGTTGTTGGTGATGAAAATTATGGCGAAGGATCATCAAGAGAACACGCAGCGATGGAACCTCGTCATTTAGGAGTGAGGGCTGTATTGGTAAAATCATTTGCTCGTATTCACGAAACCAACTTAAAGAAACAAGGAATGTTAGCTTTAACTTTTGACAACAAAGCTGATTATGAAAAATTCAGAGAAGACGACACAATTGATATTAATGGTTTAACAAGCTTTGCTCCGAACCAAAAATTAGAAATGGTATTGCATCACAACGATGGCACACAAGAAACAATTCAAGTAAACCATTCTTACAATGAACAACAAATTGAGTGGTTTAAAGAAGGGGCTGCCTTAAATATTATCAGAAGAGACTTTGCAAACAAACAATAGTCTTTTATACAACTTTAAAAAACGCGAAGCTTTCATATTCTTCGCGTTTTTTTATATGACATCAAACCACACTTTAGTCGGGTTGTTCCAGTCGCCATTATAATTGATGGTAAGCTCCTCTCCTGCTTCTATTTGTCTGACTGTTTTTATAAAGATGGTTGCTTCATTATAGTCCATAAAATATTCGCAATTGCTTTCATAGCTATGATTGTAAATAGGTATAAAGCCTAATGCCATACAGCATTGATCTTTTTGTTCTCCCCATTCAAAAATGTAATCATGTAATAAAGTCTTATCAAGATGTAATCGGTCTGCCTTTGGCATAACAATTACAGGAGATAGTTCAATGATTTGATGAGCAGCAATGATTTCATTGGTAAAAACAGCCTTCCCTTTTTTTTCAACGAAATCGATATATAAACTATGGTGAATCATACAAAACTGATAATAATAAAGTAAATTGCATCGCCGGACGAATTTAGCATAATTGTCAATTATTTATTAAAAAATAAGTTTCCTGTCTCAGATGTCGATAGAAATGGATGACATATCATTACAAGAGCAGTTTGAGGCCGTTATGGCATCAAATGATCACGAGTCGATTCGTGTGTTTTTGGATGACCAAAACATCAGTGACGTAGCTAAACTCGTAGAGGAAAATCCGGATGTTGAATCCTCTATTATTTCCCACCTTTCTATTCATAGAGCCGCTAGTGTATTTAAAATTCTAGATCCTAGTGATCAAAAGAAAATCATTGAAGATTTACCTGAATATAAATCTGTTGAGCTTTTGAATGAATTGCCTGCGGATGATAGAGTGGCCTTTTTGGAAGAACTGCCCAATAGTGTAGTGAGAGAGCTCATCAAAACACTTGACCCAGATGAGCGGAAGATTACACTTGAACTGATGGGGTATCCTGAAAACAGTGTAGGCCGTTTGATGACGCCTGATTATGTGTATGTGTATGAATACAATACAGTAAAAGAAGTATTAGATACCATCAGAAGATTTGGCACCAATAGTGAAACGATTGATGTGATTTATGTAATTAATTACAAAGGTGAATTATTAGACGATATTAGAATTAGAGAAATCATCCTTGCCTCTCCCGAACAAAAGATGAGCGAGCTGATGGATGACAGATTCATTTCTTTGAAAGCTAATGACGATCAAGAAATGGCAAACGAAGCATTTAAAATGAACAACCGAGTAGCCCTACCCGTTACAGATGATCAAAATATCTTACTAGGAATTGTAACCATCGATGACGTTCTATGGGTTGCTAATGAAGAATTTACTGAAGATATCCAAAAAATTGGAGGTACAGAAGCCTTAGAAGAACCTTATCTGGATATAAGCATTTTTAGATTATTGAAAAAAAGAGCCGGATGGTTAGTGATTCTTTTTTTGAGTGAAATGTTGACCGCCTCCGCTATGCAATTTTTCCAACACGAGATTGAAACAGCCACCGTATTAGCATTATTTATCCCATTAATCATGAGCAGTGGAGGAAACAGTGGATCGCAAGCATCTACATTAATTATACAAGCCATGGCTCTGGGTGAGCTAACCATTGCAGATTGGTGGAGAGTAATGAGGAGAGAAATCATGACAGGATTTATGCTAGGCCTAATATTAGGAACCATTGGACTCATAAGAATCTTCACATGGCAAACATTACACATATTTGACTACGGTGCACATTGGAATTTACTGGCAATTACCATCTTCTTTTCTTTGATTGGAATCGTATTATGGGGGAGCTTAATTGGTTCGATGCTTCCTATCATATTAAAAAAACTAAAACTAGATCCTGCAACATCCTCTGCTCCCTTCGTTGCAACGTTGGTTGATGTAACCGGAATAGTGATTTACTTTTCAGTTGCCTATATCTTTTTGAAAGGTATTTTATTGTAATATTACACTGCTTACGAACAGTTATTTTTTTGATTAGAAAACCATAAATTTACAAGCGATTGCTTTTCGCTTAATAAGCAATCTTGAAATTATAAACTAAAATCTTTACTCATGTGTGGAATTGTAGGATATACAGGGCATAGAAAAGCATACCCTGTTGTACTTAAGGGTCTAAAAAGACTAGAATACAGAGGCTATGATAGCAGTGGAGTGGCTCTTTTAAAAGATGGTCAACTAAACGTATACAAAAAGAAAGGCAAGGTTGCTGAATTAGAAGAAGCTATGATTGGCAAAGACATTGATGCATGTATCGGCATTGGTCATACAAGATGGGCCACGCATGGTGAGCCCAGCGACCGAAATGCTCATCCACATCAATCTGCCAATGGAAAGTATGCAATGATACATAATGGTATTATTGAAAACTATGCACTCATCAAACAAGATCTCACCAACAAGGGCTACACTTTTACAAGTGATACCGACACCGAGGTGTTATTGAATTTCATAGAAGATATCCAAAAAAACAACAACTGCTCTTTAGAAGAAGCTATTCGTATCGCCTTAAAAAGAGTTACTGGCGCTTACTGTATCTTAATCATAGAGCAAGACAATCCGGATACCATTATTGCTGCAAGAAAAGGTAGTCCACTTGTAATTGGAATCGGCAAAGGAGAACACTTTTTAGCAAGTGATGCCTCCCCTATTATTGAATACACAAAAGAAGTGGTGTATGTAAATGATTATGAATTGGCTATAGTGAAGCCCGATGAACTGATCTTGAAGAATTTAGGCAACGAAAAAATTACTCCCTACATCACTAAATTAGATATGGAATTAGCTGCCATTGAAAAAGGGGGTTACGACCATTTCATGATAAAAGAGATTTTTGAGCAGCCCAGCACTATTTTCGATTGCTTACGCGGAAGACTAGACGCTAAAGAAGGTTACATCAAAATGAGTGGCGTAGATGATCACATTGAACAACTTGTGAATGCCAATAGGATATTAATTATTGCCTGCGGAACCAGCTGGCATGCTGGATTGGCAGCCGAATACATTATTGAAGAATTATGCAGAATACCAGTGGAGGTCGAATACGCTTCGGAATTCAGATACAGAAATCCCATTATTCATAAAGGAGATGTGATCATTGCTATTTCTCAAAGTGGTGAAACGGCTGACACCATTGTTGCTTTAGAAAAAGCAAAAGAAAATGGGGCGTTTATATTTGGCGTAGTCAATGCAGTAGGATCTTCTATTGCCAGAATTTCACATGCTGGCGCTTATACACATGCAGGTCCAGAAATTGGAGTAGCTTCAACCAAAGCCTTCACTGGACAATTAGCCGTATTGATGATGGTTGCCTTAAACATTGCAAAACATAAAGGCAGCATTACAACCGATAGATATAGCGAACTTTTAAATGAATTAGAACAAGTGCCAGAAAAAGTAGCAGCTATTCTTAAAGATGCAGATCAAATCAAGTCTATTGCAGATAAATACAAATCAGCAACAGACTTTCTTTTCTTAGGTCGTGGCTACAATTTTCCTATTGCTTTAGAAGGGGCTTTGAAGTTAAAAGAGATTTCGTATATACATGCAGAAGGTTATCCTGCTGCAGAAATGAAACATGGCCCTATTGCATTGGTTGACGAAAATCTTCCAGTAGTTTTCATCGCCACAAGAGATGTGTATCATGAGAAAATTGTAAGCAATATGCAGGAAATTAAAGCAAGGAAAGGGAAAATCATTTCTATTATTACAGAAGGAGACACCATCAGTCCGGATCTCAGCAATGATTACTTTTCAATTCCATCTACTGATGAATTAATCGCGCCCATACTTACTGTAATTCCATTACAACTACTCTCCTATTATGTGGGTATAGCCAAAGGAGTTGATGTAGACAAACCAAGAAATTTGGCTAAAAGCGTAACCGTGGAATAAATATCAATCATCTCTCTTTATCTATAATTAAAAAAGGGTTTCAAAATGAAACCCTTTTTTAATGTTATGATTGAAAATTTATTTATTGTAAAATCAACTTAGACAACATTGTGTTGCTTCCTGTAGTTCTAATGAAATATAATCCTCTGTTATATCCAGCCGTTTGTAACTGAATTTGATTACCTGAAGTTTTGAAAGTCGCTACAACTTTTCCAGTTGCATCAATAACTTCGATAGATTTCATTTCTTTCATTGGATTGTCAAAACCAATCACCACTCTATCAGTTGCGGGATTTGGACTCACTGATAATGAAGTAGATTTAATGAATTGAACCATTTTGATTGAAGAGTATTCAAAAGCACCAGACATGTCTACTGATTTAACTCTGTAATAATTAGTTCCTGATAATGGATTTGCATCTGTTGTAAAGTATGTTTTATTGGTAGTGCTGTTTACACTAGCTTCAACAATCACAATTTTTGTCCAATTGTTTTTTCCATCAGCAGATCTTTCAATAACAAACTCTTTGCTATTTGATTCCTGAGCTGTTTTCCAAACAAGTGAAACATTGGCTCCTTGTTTAACTACTTCAAAAGAGTATAGTTTTACAGGCAATGAGCTACAAATATTTACCTGACTAGCTTTGTTTCTTGGTGATGGAGTTGATATTGTGAAGTCAGCCAAATTATTATTAGTATCATCACAGCCATTGTTATTACGGAATGCTGCAGTTGTTTGAGAAAGAGCCCCTACAGCAGATCCGCCTTCAGATTCATTTGCTGTTCCATAACCAACAAAATCGATAACAGCGCCTGCTGTTTGACCTGCAAAGTTGGTAGTGTTTAATAGGTTACTTGTTCCAAAAATCACTTTTCCGTTGTTACTTGATAGAGATAAAGCGAAAGTAGTATCAGCAGGAATTGGTAATGCTGCCAACCCTGTACCCGGTGCAGTTGCTAATAATAAATATCCTCCTGCAGGAATTTCAGATGTTGGGCCAGGTCCAAAAGTAAAGACAGCGCTAAAAGTAGTGGAGCTTGTAGATCCATACATTACTTTACAGCCAGCTAAGTTTTGGCTTACTGAAGTATTGTTGTGCAATTCTACATAATCTGAAGTATACGTACCTGTAGAAGAACCGCCACCAGTAAATATTTGACTAATGACTACGCCATTTACAGCCCCAGATACGGCTAATGTAGTGAATGAAGATGCTGAACCATATATTGTTCCATTGGCATTTATGATGTAAGCAACGTAATAATAAGTTGTTGCTGCATTTAATCCTGATAACGGAACAGAGAAACCACTACCAGATAAATTAGATCCAGGAACTTGCGTACCTGTTCCTGGAGTAAATCCACTAGTAGTGCTATATTCAATTCCATAAGCAGTCGTAGCTGCACAACCTTGAACCGATGTAGCAGCAAGAGTTGCACCAGAGGTTGTAATAGCCGTTGCATTACCTGTGGTAACCGTAGATGCATCTACTCCTGTTCCCGCTAATGCAATGTTAATAGAAGGCGCTCCACCTCCTGAAACGGCTGCATTGCCATTATATGAACCCAAAGCAGTTGGAGCGAATTGAATATAAACATTTGTATTAGCTAACGTTCCGGAAGAAACGGTAATACTCAAAGTAGAAGTGTATGTTCCTAGTGAATCTGTAGAGAAGCTAAACCCGTTTAATGGACCTACTGTTACTGTTCCGGCAGTAAGGCTTGTTCCACTGATTACAACTCTTTTTGGGGTAGAACTTGAAGTAATACAAATATTACCAAAAGAATTAACAACAGTTGCAAACAATGCTGCAGGTGGAGGAGTTACTCCACAGATATAAACCGGAGTACTACTATTTCTCGGTGAGGGACTTCCTACTGTGAAGTCTGTAGAATTGGTATTGTTATCTGAGCAACCAAAATTATTTCTAAAAGCCGCCGAAGTTGCACTAAGTGTAGCAGTTGGAGATCCTTCCGAACAAGTGGCAGCAGTTCCATAACCAACAAAATCAATGATGTTTGCACCAGTTGGACAACCTACTAACAAAGTTGTATCGCTAGACAATGCAATTCTTCCAGCAGTTCCACTCATTCCTACAGCGGGTGAAGCTGTGAAATCAGGTGTTGGCAATGCAATACCATTTGCGCCTGCCGCTGTCATTTGTATTAAATAATATCCTCCCGCAGGAATTGTAACACTCGGCAATTTTACTTTGCCGGCCCAATTGGCTGTTGTTGATGCAGCTGATGATGCATATTGAACAGAAAAACCTGCAATACTTTGATCAACAGTTGACACATTGTGCAATTCAACATAATCTGCGTTATATACTGCGCCTGTGTTTCCACCAGCGCCATACAACTGACTAACTACCAAAGTAGTAGATTGACCAAATGAAATGGCTGAAAAAAAGAAAGTTAGAATTGTAAAGATTTTCTTCATAAATAAAGTAATTTAATTTTGATTTTACTTGAGACGCAATTTAGTTTGTTTTGCTGAATATTTGGGATTAGGGCAACTAATTTTTGCCAATACTATTTTTGTTATCAAAGCCTAAATGTTTAACTTCAAAGTTCAAAACAGCAAGAATTCTTCAATATGAATCTCATAAAGAAACAAAAATCTACTAGCATTGGTAAGTATTTTGTTGATAGTCAATATCTTCCAAAAGGAAAAGACGAATACTATCTTAGGAATCTTCAAAATACAAAATGTGAAAAATACGCTCATTTAACAAATAAGCAAATTGATGTTCTCATAAGAAACAATAATACCGCCGATGACTGGGGAAACATTTTGGTGTCAAAGAAATTCAACCCGAATTATGTAAAAAATTGCAAGTTCTACGGATTAGTTAGAATGGGGTCTCTCAGTGACAATTGTCATGAATTTCATGATTTTACACTCCCAGTTGGCATTTATAATAGTACCATCATTAGCTCAGATATTGGCAATGAGGTATGTATTGAAAATGTACACTACTTGAGCCACTATATTATTGGCAATGAAGTGATGCTGGTAAATATTCATGAATTAGCTACTACAGAAAAAGCCAAGTTTGGTAACGGCATCCTAAAGGATGGAGAAACCGATGAAAAACAAAGAATGATTATTGAAGTGTGTAATGAAAATGGGGGGCGTTATATCATTCCTTATGATGGCATGCTTGCCGGTGATGCATTTTTGTGGAGTAAATACAGAGATGATGAAGTTCTTTTGGCAAAATTAAAAGAGTTTACAGAAAAGAAATTCGACAAAAGAAGAGGATATTACGGAGAGATTGGAGAAAGAACAGTGATAAAAAATTGTGGCATCATTAAGGACACCATGATTGGATCAGATGCCTATATCAAAGGAGCAAATAAATTAAAAAACTTAACGGTAAATAGTGACTCGAAAAGACGTTCACAAATCGGAGAAGGCTGTGAACTTGTAAATGGAATCATTGGGTATGGCTGTAGAATATTTTATGGAGTTAAAGCAGTACGATTCATCACAGCCGCTCACTCACAGTTAAAATACGGAGCAAGATTAATTAACTCATACTTGGGAAACAATTCAACTATATCCTGCTGCGAAGTATTGAATAGCATGATTTTTTCTTCTCATGAGCAACATCACAATAATTCTTTTTTATGCGCCGCATTGATTATGGGACAAAGCAATATTGCAGCAGGTGCCACCATCGGAAGCAATCACAATAGCCGAGGAGCAGATGGTGAAATTATCGCTGGCCGAGGATTTTGGCCAGGCTTATGTGTTAGTTTAAAACATCACTCAAAATTTGCTTCTTATACTATTATCGCAAAAGGCGACTACTCTTTTGAACTCAATATTCATTTACCCTTTTCATTGGTGAGTAATGATTATGCAAAAGATCAAATAGTTATCATGCCAGGATACTGGTTTATGTACAATATGTTTGCCTTAGAAAGAAATGCCTGGAAATATGAACAAAGAGATAAACGTACTTACAAAATTCAAAATATAGAATTTGATTACCTCGGACCAGATACCATCAATGAAATGTTTGATGCGTTGGAATTTTTTAAGAAATTAAAAGTAAATGAAAATGGAGAAGCATATGCTGAAGGGTTTGAAAACAGCAAAAGAAAAACATTAATCACAAAAGTACCTCAAGCAGTAAAATTATTTGAGGAACTCATAAAAATGTATGCATGTTTTCAATTGTTAGAGTGTATTGAACTACATAAAATAAAAAACTTCAAACAATTACTTCTTCATTTACAACCTGCAAAAAAACGAAGCCGTTGGATCAATGTTGGCGGACAATTAATACAAGTACAAGATCTTGAAAAACTAAAAACATCTATAAAAAAGAATAGTATCAAAAGTTGGGATCAAGTGCATCAATTTTATATATCTCAAGGTGCTAACTATCCTAATACTAAATTGCAACATGCATATGCCTCTTTACTTGAACTACTTCAAATAAAACCATCTGAATTTAATTCTACAATGTTTCATCAATTATTAGTGGACGCATTAACAACAAAAGAATGGATGACAAAAGGCATTTATGATTCGAGAGCTAAAGACTACAAAAACCCATTTAGAAAAATGGTTTATGACAATGAGTCTGAAATGAACGAAGTTCTAGGAAAGCTTGAAAAAAATGAGTTTATTATCTCACAACAAAAAAAGTTTCAAAAAACGAAAAGCAATATCAACAAATTAATAAGAGATTGGAAGCTTGCATAACTATTGCGGGTTTGCAAAAAAAGAAACAGCTAACTCATAGCCTTGTAAACCTAATCCACAAATAGTTCCTATACATTTAGAAGACACCATAGATATTTTTCGGTAGTCCTCACGAGATTGAATATTGGAGATATGAACTTCTACTACCTTAGTGGAGATGGCTGCTACAGCATCCCCAATCGCAACAGAAGTATGGGTGTACCCTCCTGGATTAAGGATGATACCATCATAATCAAAACCTACCCTTTGCAATTCATTTATAATTTCGCCTTCCACATTGCTTTGAAAATAAGAGATCTCAATATCTGAATATCTATTTCTTAAATCAGAAAGGTAGACTTCAAAGCTTCTTACACCATATATTTCTGGCTCTCTTGTACCAAGAAGATTTAAATTAGGTCCATTTATAATTGACAGTTTCATACAAAAAGGTTAGTGTCAAATGTATACAGAAATACTTATAACATAGCAAGAAAATCGTCAAACAAATACCTGCTATCATGAGGGCCTGGTGTGGCTTCAGGGTGATATTGAACAGAAAAGGCTTTTTTATTTTTGATTCTGATACCTTCTATGCTTCCATCGTTAAGATTAAGGTGGGTAATCTCTACATTTTCATTTTTTCTAACCGATTCGGGATCAATTCCAAAACCATGATTTTGAGTAGTGATTTCTGATTTGCCAGTTATTAGATTTTTTACCGGATGGTTCAATCCTCTATGACCATGATGCATTTTGAATGTAGTAATACCGTTGGCTAATGCGAGTAATTGATGCCCTAAGCAAATACCAAACAATGGCTTGTTCTCCGCGATAATTTTTTGCACGGTTTCGATAGCATATTTCATGGGTGCCGGATCCCCAGGGCCATTACTGATAAAATAACCTGAAGGATTAAACGATTTTAATTCATCAAAGGAAGTCTTTGCTGGAAAAACTTTTACATAAGCGCCACGCTCTACAAAACAATTCAAAATATTTTTCTTAACTCCGAAATCAAGTACGGCGATTCGTTTGGAGCTTTTTTCATCCCCTATTAAATAAACATCTTTGGTAGATACCTTAGATGCTAATTCCAACCCGTTCATGGAAGGCGCTTTACTCAAACACTCTTTCATTTGTTCAACAGTAGATCCATCGCTTGCAATAACACAATTCATGGCACCCTTTACTCTGATATGAGCCACTAAAGCTCTGGTATCCACTCCATCTATAGCGACAATGTTTTGTTCCTCTAAATATTGTTGAAGTGACTGCTGTGCTAAATGTCTGCTAAATTTTTCTTCCAGATTTCTACCGATTATTCCATTTACTTTAACTCCATTGCTTTCTACATCAACCTCTAGCACTCCATAATTACCGATATGCACGTTGTTCATAATTAGTATCTGTCCAAAATAGCTTGGATCAGTAAATACTTCTTGATAGCCCGTCATACCTGTATTGAAACATATTTCTCCAACGCCTACCCCTTTTTTCCCAAATGCAACACCTTGAAAAAGAGTGCCGTCCTCTAATAGTAAATGAGCGATAGTTTGGTTTTTGAAAGTATTTGTCATAACATAAATGTTTTGCAAAGAAAATAAAGGAAGTTCAGTTTAAAAAATTTATCAAAAAAAAGCCCCGAAATAATCGGGGCGATATGTTATTAAATTTTCATTATGCTTCAGCGCTTTCATCACTTGGTGCATCAGTAGAGGCCGCTTCAACAGGCGCTTCTTCTGAAGCTGGTGCTTCTGTTGCCTTCTTTTTACTACCCGCACGACGAGTTTTTTTAGCAGGTTCAGCACTTTGACTTATTCCTTTGCCGTATATCTCGTTGAAATCAACTAATTCAATCATCGCCATTTCAGCATTATCACCTGTACGAGCACCCAATTTAATGATGCGAGTGTAACCACCAGGGCGACCTGCCACTTTTGGAGCTACCACTGTAAACAATTCTTTTACAGCTTCTTTATCATTTAAATAGCTGAATACAATACGATGATTATGCATGATAGCTTCTTTGCTTTCCGTAGCCTTTGTTTTTGTAATCAATGGCTCGATATAAGTGCGAAGTGCTTTAGCTTTTGCAACTGTAGTTGTGATTCTCTTGTGAGTAATCAATTGACAACCTAAATTCATCATCAAAGCCTTTCTGTGAGAGGCTGTTCTGCTAAGGTTGTTGTTTTTGTTTCCGTGACGCATGACTTTTAATTTTTAAACCCTATACCGTGTCAGGAATTACAGGGCGTGTGATGTATAATCATTGGCAAGTAGCCCAATGTTGTTATTATTCGTCGTCTAATTTTAATTTGCTCAAATCCATACCAAAACTCAAACCTCTTTCGTGTAATACTTGATCGATTTCACTTAAAGACTTTTGACCAAAGTTTCTGAATTTCATCAAATCTTCTTGTTCGTATTGTACTAATTCGCTCAATGAGTTGATTTTAGCAGCTTTTAAACAATTGAAAGCACGTACAGAAAGATCTAAATCTTCTAATGGTGTTTTCAACATTTTTCTCAACTGCAAAGTTTGTTCATCGACTAAATCTTCTTTCTTGTCTTCTTTAGAATCGAAAGTGATATTTTCATCAGTGATGATCATCAAGTGCTGAATTAAAATACGACTTGCTTGCTTAACAGCTTCTTCTGGATGAATAGTGCCATCAGTAACCACTTCCATGATTAATTTTTCGAAGTCCGTTCTTTGCTCAACACGAGTGTTTTCAATTAAATATTTTACATTTTTAATTGGTGTATAAATTGCATCAACAGGAATGTATCCAAAGTGTGAACTTTTTTCTTTTTGTTCTTCCGCTGGAACGTATCCACGACCTCTACCAATTGTGATTTCGATATCAAGTTTAGCACTTGCATCAAGAGTACAAATCAATAATTCTGGATTAATTACCTGGAAAGAAGGCGATGCATCTCCAATCATACCTGCTGTAAATGCAGTTTGATTTTTGATGGACAAAGTTACCTTTTCAGTATTCGCGTCATTTTCTACTTTAGACATGAAACGAACTTGCTTTAAATTCAAAATCATTTCAGTTACGTCTTCAGTAACACCTTTGATGGTAGCAAACTCATGGTCAGCACCAGCAATGTTGATACCGATAATTGCATACCCTTCTAATGAGTTTAATAAAACTCTGCGAAGAGCATTACCAATTGTAACGCCGTACCCTGGTTCTAGTGGACGGAATTCGAATTGAGCTTCGAAATCAGTTGCTTTCTGAAGAACAATTTTATCTGGTTTAACAAAATTAAAAATAGCCATTTGTATTTTGTTGTTTTAAGTTTTTGTAATGAAGCTGTAATGAGTACAACTATTTTATTTATGAAAGTGATATAATTGTTATTTACTATACAATTCCACGATCAATTGTTCTTTGATATTTTCTGGAACACTTTCTCTTTCTGGATAAGTGATAAAAGTTCCTTTCATATCTGTTTCGCTCCAATCAATCCAACTGAATTTTGGATTTTTTCCACGAACTGCACCAGAAATAGAAGTATTGGCAGCGCTTTTATTTTTGATACCAATTACATCACCTGGCATACAGCTGTATGAAGGGATGTTTACGATAGCGCCGTTCACCGTTACGTGCTTATGGCTAACTAATTGTCTTGCTGCTTGACGACTAGGAGCAATGCCCATTCTAAAAACAGTATTATCTAAACGAGCTTCCAATAATTTGATTAAGTTTTCACCAGTAACTCCTTTTCTACGAGCTGCTTCTTCGAATGTTTTGCGGAATTGTTTTTCCAACAAGCCATACGTGTACTTAGCTTTTTGTTTTTCTTTCAACTGAACACCGTACTCGCTTAAAGTTTTACGCTTTTTGCTTGCACCATGTTGACCTGGAGGATTGCTGTTTTTTGTTAACCACTTACCATTACCGGTAATAGGTTCGCCGAAACGACGTGAGATTTTGGTTTTGGGGCCTGTGTAACGTGCCATAGTTGTAATTAGTTGACCTTTTAGTGACGATGTATCATTAAAAGGTCTTTAAATGAATGATACACCCGTTTTAAAATATGTTTGAATTATACTCTTCTTTTCTTTGGAGGACGGCAACCATTATGTGGCAATGGTGTAACGTCTTTGATCATTGAAACTTCCAATCCGCTTTGAGAAAGTGAACGAATAGCTCCTTCACGACCACTTCCTGGTCCTTTAACATAAACATCTACTCTTTTTAGACCTGCATCGATAGCTGTTTTTGCAGCATCAGCACCAGCCATTTGAGCAGCATAAGGTGTATTTTTCTTACTACCTCTGAAACCCATTTTACCAGCAGATGACCAAGAGATTACTTGTCCTTGTTTGTTAGTAAGACTGATGATAATGTTATTGAAGCTTGCTACAATATGAGCATCTCCATAACTGTCTACTTTTACTACACGCTTTTTTGCGGCAGCTTTTGCGCTTTGCGCTTTTTGATTTTGTGCTTTAGCCATTTTTTAATTCTATAAGGTGATCTTAATTTTTATCTCCCATCCCGGGAGTTGAACCAACCCTCCTGCCGACTTATAAAGCAATCCGGTGTTGACTCAAATCAAATAAGTCTATTTATTATTTAGTAACTTTCTTTTTACCTGCTACTGTTTTACGCTTACCTTTTCTGGTACGGCTGTTTGTACGAGTACGTTGTCCGCGAACTGGCAATCCTTTACGATGACGCAACCCACGATAACAAGCGATATCCAATAAACGTTTGATGTTCATTTGAGTTTCACTACGTAATGCACCTTCCGTTTTGAATTCGTTGTTGATTGCATTACGAATAGCTGTTTGCTCGTCATCAGTCCATTGATTCACTTTTTTGTTCACATCAATACCTGATTTTGCAAGGATGTACTTAGCAGTTGAACGACCAATACCATAGATATAAGTCAAACCGATTTCTCCTCTTTTATTCTTTGGTAAATCTATACCGGCTATACGTGCCATATTGTATATTTATTATTGTTTGTTTAAAATTAAATGACCTATCCTTGCTTTTGCTTAAAACGAGGATTCTTTTTGTTGATAACGTATAAACGTCCTTTTCTTCTTACGATTTTGCAATCAGCACTGCGTTTTTTAATTGAAGCTCTTACCTTCATTTTATTTGTTTTTATCTATTAAAAATAGCCGCGAACAGCTTATTTATTTGTATCTGAAAATAATACGACCTCTGGTTAAATCATATGGACTCATCTCTACGCCTACTTTGTCTCCGGGAAGAATTCTGATGTAATGCATCCTCATTTTTCCAGAAATAGTAGCCAATATTTCGTGGCCATTTTCCAATTTAACTTTAAACATAGCATTACTCAATGCCTCGATGATAGTTCCGTCTTGTTTTATTAATGCTTGTTTGGCCATAAAATTTGGAGCGCGAAGATAGGAAAAAAATATTAATAGTAAAATAAAAAAGATTATTTCTGTGAGAAATAGGGGAAAATGTACTAATTTATGGCAGGTTCAGCTCATTTGGCCCACCATTTAAACGGCACCAAGGACAATATGACGTAAAAACGCAGTTTAAGGAAGAAAAAGCTTATTTATGATAAGATCCCCATCCGAACCTCTTGAACGTCTTAAACATTAAACCTTTGAAACCTATTATTCCCTTACTCAATCACCGTCACCTCTATCCTTCTATTCTGCGCTCTTCCAGATTCTGTTTTATTGGATTCTATTGGTTGTGAAGATCCGTAACCTTTTGTAGTAACCCTTGAGGAATCTACGCCCTTACTGAATAAATAATCCTTAACGGCATTCGCTCTATCTAAAGAAAGCTTGTTGTTGCTAGCTACACTTCCTACATTATCAGTATGACCGCCAATTTCAATTCTTTTATCTGCATCATTTTGCATGTAGGCAACCAGCTCATCTAGCACTGGATAAGCTGATTCTTGAAAGGTAAACTTACCATTATCAAAATTACAGCCTTCCAAAACGAAATTTTTCGCAGGTTGTAGTTTATAGTTCAAGATAAAGGGCTTGTGATAATAAGCATTTCCTTGCGGAGCGGGAATATCCAAAACATCATCAGGATTATGCGTTGTGTCAGTACCCGTAGTCAATACATAATACTGATATTTGTCTCCTACCGGCACTCTTATGGAAAACTTTCCACTATCATTTGTCATGCCCTGATATTCTTTACTGTAATTCTTACTCTTAAATATCATGATCTCATGAGCAACCGGCTTTGAATTAAAATCTGTAACGGTTACATCAATTTGAACATCTTTGGGAATAGCAGCATTCTGAACTTGAGCAAAACTAAAAAGAGGGAGGAAATACAATCCAATTACAAATAGAAAACTAGACTTAATCATTGATAATTATTTTAAATGCTAAGTTAAATAATAAAAATATTTTTAAGAAAAATATGTCATTTTACTCACAATTTTTGTTGCATTTGTTGCACCACGTTCTTCTTCCAGGTGACAAAATCTCCGGCAATAATATGCTTACGTGCCTCTTTCACCAACCAAAGGTAAAAAGCCAAATTATGCACACTCGCAATGGTTAGTCCGAGAATCTCTTTCGACTTTAATAAATGTCTTAAATATGATTTTGAATAATACGCACTCATGCCACAATCGATGGTTGTATCAATTGGCGAAAAATCTCGTTCCCATTTTTTATTATCAATATTAATAACCCCATTCGCTGTAAACAACATGGCATTCCTTCCATTACGAGTGGGCATTACACAATCAAACATATCAATACCCATTTCTATCGCCTCCAAAATATTCCAAGGTGTTCCTACTCCCATTAAATACCGGGGCTTGTCTTTTGGCAAATGATCACAACACAAGGAACATATCTCATACATTTTTTCGGTAGGCTCTCCTACACTCAAGCCGCCAATTGCATTACCGACCGCATCTTTACTGCTTATATACTCGCAAGAAGCTTTTCTTAATTCATGATGCACGCCACCTTGTACAATTGGAAATAAGTTTTGCGTATAGCCGTACTTGTCATTCGTTTCACTAAATCTTTTTAAACAACGATCAAGCCATCTATGAGTAAGCTCCATCGATTTTTTTGCATATTGATATTCGCTTGCACCTGGTGGACATTCATCAAATGCCATCATGATATCTCCTCCAATAGTGCGTTGAGTATCCATTACATTTTCTGGAGTAAACAAATGCTTGCTTCCATCAATATGCGATTGAAATACCACTCCTTCTTCAGTTATTTTTCTACTGCCTGATAACGAAAAAACCTGAAACCCTCCACTATCAGTTAATATAGGCCTATCCCAGCCATTAAATTTATGCAAACCGCCTACGGCTTCTAAGGTTTCCAAGCCAGGCCTAAGGTACAAATGGTAAGTATTGCCTAAAATAATTTGGGCGCCCACATCTTCCTTTAATTGTTGTTGAGAAACAGCTTTTACGCTAGCTACCGTTCCCACAGGCATAAAGATTGGCGTTTCTATCACTCCATGATCTGTGGTAATTTTACCTGCCCGTGCACGAGAACCAGAATCTGTATGCGACAATTCGAAGGTTAATTTTGGCATGATTGCATTTCTTTGTTTTACAAAGGTAATTTTTTAACCCGCATTTATGTCACTTGTTAAAAGAACTCAATGACATATTTTTGCAACCATGAATTTTTTATCACTTCTACCCAATGGGTCAATCGTTCTCTTTATTGTTTTCTGTATTGTTATTTTAATTCAACTTTTTTATTTCTTATTTTTCTTTTTACGATTGGCTGTTTATAAACCTGTTAATAAACCCATTTCGCAAACACATCCTGTAAGCGTAATTATCTGTGCTAGAGATGAAGCCGGAAATTTAGCCGCCTACTTGCCTGGCATTTTAGTACAATCGTATCCCACTAGTCATGAGGTTATTGTTGTGAATGACAACTCTTTTGACGATAGCAAATATTTTTTAGAAGAGCTCAAAAAGAGTTTCAAGCAATTACATGTAATTGAATTAACCCAAGAAGCAAAACTAATTCCTGGTAAAAAATTTCCTTTAGCCATTGGTATTAAATCTGCTAAACACGAAATTGTATTACTTACTGATGCAGATTGTATACCTGCAAGCGAAAACTGGATCAGTCATATGCAATCTACTTACAACGACAATACAGAAATCGTTTTAGGGTACAGTCCATTTCAAAAGATGAACGGCTTTTTAAATAAACTAATTAGATGGGAGTGTTTTCATTCTGCTTTACAATATTTAAGTTACGCCCTTGCAGGCAAGCCTTACATGGGGGTTGGACGAAACCTAAGCTACAAAAAATCACTATTTCTTCAACAAAAAGGATTTGCTTCACATCATAATATCCCTGGCGGAGATGATGACCTTTTCATCAACCAGGCAGCTAATAAATACAATACTCAAATCAACATTCATCCGGAAAGCCTTGTACTTACTAAACCAGCTAGCACATGGAAACAATGGATGAGGCAAAAGAAAAGACATTACAGCACAAGCAAATATTACAAACGTTCACACAAATTACTTTTGGGCTTATTCGCCTTTACTCATTTTTTAACGCTTCCTTTATTTGTAGCCGCTTGCTTCACTCCACTATGGAAATGGAGTATTCTAGCCTTTTTTATTAAATTAATTACTCAATGGATTGTATATGGAAAATCAATGATAAAATTGAACGAAAAAGACTTAATTCCGTATCTGTTATTTTTTGATATCTGGATGTTTTTTTACTATCTGATATTTGCACCAGCCCTCATAAAAAAACCTAGCCAATCTTGGAAATAAACTCAGCTTACAATGACTTATTTTTAATATTATTTACTTCTATTAGAAAAACAATATCATGGAACTCATTGAAAAATATTTCACAGAATTCAGCAAAGAGCAATTGCTTCAATTGTCATTACTAAAAGAATTATATACCGACTGGAATGAAAAAATAAATGTCATTAGCAGAAAAGATATTGATAATTTTTATCTGCATCATGTTTTACATTCCTTAACTATTGCCACACAATTCGAATTCACGCCTTCTACACAAATAATGGACCTTGGCTGTGGCGGAGGGTTTCCTAGTATACCTTTGGCTATTTTCTTCCCTGAAACTTCTTTTTATCTTGTGGATAGCATCAACAAAAAACTTAAGGTTGTTCAAGAAATTTCAAACACAGTCGGCTTAAAAAACATCACCACACATCACACTCGTGTGGAAGACATAAAAAATAAAAAATTTGATGTAGTGATTTCAAGAGCAGTTGCTCCGTTAAAAGATTTGTGGAGATGGAGCAAACCCTTAATAAAAAAAACAAATAATACCAACCCATCTATCCCCAATGGGTTGATTTGCCTCAAAGGAGGTGATCTCACTCAAGAAATTCAAGAAAGTGGCTGCAAACCTTTTGTATGGGAGGTAGATACAATATTCCCCGAAGAGTATTTTAAAGACAAGTTCATGCTTTATCAACCTTACAAATAGACAAAATCTAAGGAAAGGCTATTACATTATTACTCCTGTCAACATCAGCCATTCTTTTTGAAGGATCTATTTCAATTGATGTAATATCTTTTTTATCATCTTTCAAAATGAATTCATAAGTAGGATGCGTCCATTTCCATTCTTCTTCTAAAATTGTTTTATTCGAAATCAATTCTGACTTCTTGCTTCCAAACATCAAATTCAAAGTTATTTGATATAGAGTTTTTGAGCCGTCCTTATGAGTTACTAACAAATCTATTGGCATAGGCATCAACCCAATTCTTTTTAGTCTTACTTTAGCATATCCTGCATCTTCCCAAATGCTATCAATACTATAATCTATGGTTTTGGTAGAGTGGACCCAAAATTCCTTATACCAGTCGAGCTGTATGCCACTTACCTTTTCGGCTACACGAAAGAAATCATTTGCATTTGGATGCTTAAACCTCCATTGATGATAATAAGCCAACAAAACAGAATCACGCATTTTAGAACCTATTATATACCCAAGTTGCTCCATAAATACTTCCCCTTTTGAATAGGAATTAATGCTATATGAAAAGTTTGAATTGTAATGATCTGCATGCGTACACATGGGTTCATCCTTTTTGCTTTTTACCAAAGCAAAATAACTAGAATAGGCATCTGCATGTTGATCAGGCAATGAAGCGATTAATGCCTTTAAGTCCTGGTTATGGGGATTTTTTTCTAGAGCTTGTTTGTATTCATCCAAGTCGGATTTAGTTTGATTATAAAATTTAGACACTAAATTTTCTGCATAACTGGTAAACCCTTCATCCATCCAAGGATATAAGCTCTCATTGGTACCCAGCATCATCTGATACCAACTATGCATCCATTCGTGAAAAGCAGTACCTAAAGATGGACTGCTCACCAATGTAGCCATTGGATACTCCATACCTCCATCACCCCCATGTATAAACGAATATTGCGGATAAGGATATTTTCCAAAATTACTTTCTATGAATGGAAGAACCTTTATGGCAGCATCAGCAACTTGTACCCAAGAACTATCCCATTTCGAATCAGACTGATGGCCATTATAGATAACATGAATTGCAGGACCGTTAGCAATCTTTCTTACTATATGTTTATAATCGGGGTCTGCAGCCCAAACAAAATCGTGAATATTCTTCCCAACAAAATGCCAGGTTCTTTTTGCAGTATGACATGGCCTTAAATTAGCATCATTACTATACCCCCATCCAACTTCCTGAGCATTTATCAATACCCCCGTTCCTCCAATTTTATAATTAGGTGCAATATGAATGGTGACATCAAAATCACCCCAAACACCATAAAACTCTCTTGCCACATAAGGTGTAGGATGCCAGCCTTCTTCATCATACTCACACAATTTAGGATACCATTGACTCATACTATATCTTACGCCGGTTTGAGGATTATCTCTCCCACTTCTCCTCACTTGTAAGGGAACTTGAGATTCGTACTCCATTTCAAAAACAACTTTAGATTTAGGCGAAATGGCACTGGTAAGCTTTACTTCCAAAATTGTTTCATGATAAGTAAATACCTGAGGCACTCCATTCATTCTTAGAGAAATAATTTTTTGATACCCAATTTCCTTATCACTCAGATGCGAAATTCTATCCCTTACTCTTCCATCCCAATCAGCTCTTCCATTAATTGTATTTTTACCTAACTCTCTACTTCTCATATCCATACTACTATTAGGCTGAAAAGCATTCCAATAAAGATGATAAAATACCTTATCTAAGGTTTCATTAGAATTGTTTGTATACTCTAATTTTTGCTTCCCATACAAACGATTTGTAAACGTATCCACATCAATATCCATTGAATATCTTACAGACTGTTGCCAACGTTGCTGTTGAGAAAAAACAGAACTTGCAATGGAAATCAAGAGCAATAAAAAAAAGAAAATCTTTTTCATGTATTTTTTTTTAAAACTAGCGAATACCTTCTACCACAATCACGATTTCTCCCTTAACTGATTTAGAAGCAAAATAATCATGTACTTCTTGCAACGTACCCCTTTTATTTTCTTCAAATTTTTTAGTTAGCTCTCTGCTTACACAACAAAGCCTACTAGGACCAAAATACTCGATGAAATTAGAAAGTGTTTTGAGAAGTCTCATAGGACTTTCATAAAAAACCATAGTCCTTTCTTCAATAGCCATTTTTTTTAAAAAAGTTTGTCTGCCTTTTTTTAAAGGCAAAAACCCTTCAAAGCAAAAGCTGTTTGTAGGTAACCCGCTATTGATCAAAGCAGGAACAAATGCAGTAGCACCCGGCAAACATTGAACCTCAATATTATTTTCAATGCATGCTTTCACTAACAAAAAAGCTGGGTCGCTAATACCTGGGGTGCCTGCATCGGTTAATACAGCCATTGATTTACCCGAAAGCAACTGATCCGTAAGATGGGCAGCGACTTTATGTTCATTGTGCTGATGGTAAGGGCTAATCGGTTTGTGAATTTGATAATGATTGAGAAGCACTGAAGAGTTTCTTGTGTCTTCTGCCAGTATCAAATCTACTGATTTCAATACATCTAATGCTCTAATAGTAATATCGGCAAGATTTCCAATTGGAGTAGGTACAATGTAGAGCATATAAAATTTTCAAAAAAGAGACATTACAAAATAGACACTTCAAACATTTCCATAACCTGATTAGCTAATAATTTTTGAGCTGCCTCTGTAGCAATACGACAAGCACCTTCTTCAGAATCTGCCTCAATCTCCATGGTTACATTTTTGCCTACACGAACAGCGCTTACGGAAGTTAACCCTAGATTATGCAAGCCGCCTAGCACAGCCTTGCCTTGAGGATCTAACAAATCCTTAAGAGGCATTATTTTAATCTGAACAGAGAAAATCATGAGAATTTTTTTTTGAAAATCAAAGATACTAGAATGTAGGAAAAAAATATCATCGGAATGGAAGCCCAATGAAAAAATATAAATAAAATAATAGCTACAAGCAACAAAGCTAATTGAGGAGCATTTTCTTTCCAATGCAAAGATTTTATTTTCAATGACATCATAGGCCAATCACACATCATTACATAGCTCACAAAAAGTATTAGTGTATATAAAGTCCATTTATTTAATAATAGTTTTAAAACAAATTCATTATCCGCATACCAATAAATGAAAGGGAATGAAGCAATCATAAGTCCAACTGCAGGAGTCGGAACCCCTTTAAAAAAAACAGACTGTGACGCATCTAAATTAAATTTGCCTAATCTGTAGGCAGCAGTTACTGCTATGAAAAAGGCTGGAGTTAGAAAAATGAAAGGTACGTCTAACCCATTTTCTTGCGACGCAAAGCTCATTCTCAAAAACTGATACACAATCATTGAAGGAGCGACTCCAAAACTAACTACATCTGCCAGAGAATCTAGTTGTTTACCTAAATCCGAAGTCGCCTTCATGAGGCGAGCTACAAAACCATCTAAAAAATCTACTATGGCTGCTAAACCAATACAAACACTCGAAAAAACTATTTTTTCAGGCATTTCAATCAATTGAACCCCTTCAAGATGTTCTTGTATCACAATTCCATTTTGCAAACAAAAAACAATGGCACAACAGCCAAAAAACAAATTCAACAAAGTGAAAAAATTAGGGATATGCTTCATAAGGCTTGTTCTTTATTACATTGAACCATTTTGCTGGTAACTAAAAAATATTATTTATTTTCTTTTCATCAACGCTTCGATATCCTCTACAGTAATAGGGATATTTTTCATCAAGTCTTTATTTCCACTTTTGGTAATCCAAAAATTATTTTCAATTCTAATTCCCATTTGCTCTTCCTCTATATAAATGCCAGGCTCTACTGTAAAAACCATACCAGCTTTTATAGGAGCTATTCTGGTTCCAACATCATGAACATCTATACCTAGGTGATGGGATATACCATGATACAAATACTGAGTATACGCTCTGTTATCAGGATCTTCATTTTTAATGTCTGATTTTCTTAACAGTCCAATTTTTTGAAAAACAATGGTCGCCTCATCTCCTACTTTTTTTGTATAATCTATTATACTGATGCCAGGCTTCAATATACTAGCTGCATATTGATGCAAATGCAAACAAGCATTATACACAGTTTTTTGTCTGCGGCTAAATTTTCCGTTTACTGGAATGGTTCTGGTTAGGTCTGCGCAATAATTGCCATATTCTGCTCCGAAGTCCATCAAAATCAATTCACCATCTTTACATTCTTGATTGTTGTCAACATAGTGCAAAGTTCTAGCCCTGTCGCCACTAGCAATGATTGAATTATACGCAGGCCTGGTAGCTCTTTGCGACAAAAAAGAATGCCAAATTTCTGCTTCAATTTCATATTCCATCACACCAGGTTTTATAAACTGAAGAAGACGCCTAAAAGTATTATCAGTAATATTAATTGCTTGTTGCATCACCTCAATTTCAAAAGAGGTTTTTATGGCTCTTACTTCACGTATTATAGATGCACTGCGTTTATATTGGTGCAAGGGATATTGCGCTTTCATCTTTTGTGCATATCGATAGTCGCGAACAGGTACATGATTATCCTTACGATCATTTTCGTTAGTATTTAAATAAATCGTATCAGCCAGATGAATCCAAGGCTGTAAAAGACCTTCTAAAGAATCCAACCATACAATTGTTTGGATACCTGAAATTGCTTGAGCTTCATGCTTTCTTAGTCTATGTCCATCCCATTTCTCTTTAATTGCATTAGGTCTTACTAACACCAACACTTCTCTACATGTGGCATCAGGATGATCTGGAAAAAGAATCAGCATAGTGTCTTCCTGATTAATTCCTGTAAGCCAAAATAAATCAGAGTTTTGTTTAAATGTGTGTAACTGATCACCATTAGTAGGCAATTCATCATTGCTATTGAAAATTGCAATTGATTTTTTATCCATTTTTTCAATAAAACGTTGTCTATTTTGAATAAAAATGGAAGAATTTAATGGAAGATATTTCATGTTTTTGATTTTTAAATTAATGTGCTTCTACCTCTTTTACAACCCAATACTCAGTTTCTAGAATTGATGTAAATAAAATAATCATTTTCAATGGCTTGTAAAACCCCAGAAAATACAACCTACTCAATACAGCAATTCTCAAAGCTACAATTTACCTTGGTAATCGCCCATTTTTAGTTAATACGCTGTGGAAAAAAATTAAAATTTATGTAATATTCAAAAATTAGCCTAGTTCGATTCTATCAAGATGAGTCATATTAGATAATATTAAACATAAGTCAAAATGATGTTATCTTTTTAGATTTTATTCAAAACTATCTACCTTGATTGAATATTTTTTTATAAAACAGATAACTACATTTGTTGTATCACTTCAAATTTCGTTTGCCATGCCAACACAAATAATGATAGATAGCCCTATCCAAGAGCTAAATGAAATGAATTTATTTTCTAACCAAATAAATTATCAATTGCCCCCAGAAGAGCTGGTTGCACAAACCATCAATCGAAAAGAAGGTGTGTTAAATAACACAGGGGCCCTTGTAATCAATACTGGAGAGTTTACCGGAAGGTCTCCAAAAGACAAGTTTATTGTTAAAGATGAGATAACGGCTAATACCATTGATTGGAATCAATTCAATCTGCCAATTGAGGAAAAATATTTTGACATACTCTATGATAAATTGATGAAACATTTATCATCAAAAGAAGTATGGGTAAGAGATAATTTCGCTTGTGCTGACCCTGACTATCGAATAAACATCAGAGTCATCAATGAAAATCCGTGGAGTAACTTATTTGCATACAACATGTTCATCCGTCCATCAGAGAAAGAATTAGACGGATTTATTCCTGACTGGCATATTATCCAAGCGCCAAGTTTTAGAGCTAACCCAATCAATGATGGAACCAGACAACATAATTTTGCTATCGTAAATTTTACAAAAAAGATGATACTGATTGGCGGTACTGGCTACACCGGCGAAATGAAAAAAGGAATCTTTACCATTCTTAATTACATACTACCCCAACAGAAAAATGTATTGAGTATGCACTGCTCAGCTAATATTGGAAAAAATGGAGATACCGCCATTTTCTTTGGATTAAGCGGCACAGGAAAAACGACACTTAGTGCTGATCAAAATAGAAGTCTTATTGGTGATGATGAACATGGATGGACATCCGAAAGTGTTTTTAATTTTGAAGGAGGTTGTTATGCTAAAGCCATCGATTTATCTGAAACCAAAGAACCCGAAATTTATCAAGCAATCAAACCCGGTGCATTAGTTGAAAATGTGACTTTTTTTGAAGGTAGCAATAAGATTGATTTTAGCAGTAGTAAGATTACTGAAAACACCCGAGTAAGCTACCCTCTCTCTTTTATTTCAAACACAGCCATACCCTCAATAGGAAAAACACCTAAAAATATTTTCTTCTTAACTGCTGATGCTTATGGTATTTTACCTCCAATCAGCAAGTTGACACCCGGACAAGCCATGTACCAGTTCATCAGTGGGTATACTGCTAAAGTTGCAGGAACTGAAGCTGGTGTGCTTGAACCAAAATCTACATTCAGCGCTTGTTTTGGCGCACCTTTCATGCCACTCCATCCCGGCAAATACGCAGCGATGTTAGGTGCAAAAATGAAAGAACATAACGTTAACGTATGGTTGATAAATACTGGCTGGACAAGTGGACCTTATGGCAAAGGACACAGAATGAATTTGACACATACCAGAGCAATGATTACAGCGGCACTTGATGGTTCATTAGATAAAATTTCTTTTGAAAAACTACCTGTATTTGGATTGTCGATCCCTACTTGTTGTCCAAACGTGCCTTCAGAGATATTAAATACAAGAAATACTTGGGCCGATAAAAATGCCTATGATATTAAAGCAAAGCAATTAGCCAGAGAATTCATTATGAACTTCGAAAAATATGCAAAAGAAGTAGACCAAGAAATTTCAGCTGCAGGGCCCGTAATATAGTTTAAGCGAATGTGATTATTAAAGAACCATTTCAGGAATTTCCCCTTTAACAATAAGGCGTCCGGCAGTTTTCGCTTTAATTTCATCAATCGAAACACCAGGGGCTCTTTCTAATAACACAAAACCGTTATCGCTTATTTCAAAATAGGCCAATTCGGTAACAATTTTTTTAACACACGCTACCCCCGTTAATGGCAGTGTGCAATCAGGCAATAATTTGCTTTCTCCTTTTGGGTTGGTATGCATCATTGCAACAATAATATTTTTGGCACTCGCCACTAAATCCATTGCACCTCCCATTCCTTTTACCATTTTTCCAGGAATCTTCCAATTAGCTATATCTCCCCTCTCACTTACTTCCATGGCTCCTAATACTGTTAGGTCTACTTTACCCGCCCGAATCATTCCGAAACTCATGGCACTGTCAAAAAAAGAAGACCCCGGTAAAGTTGTAATGGTTTGTTTGCCTGCATTTATCAAGTCTGGATTTTCGTCACCTTCCATTGGAAAGGGTCCCATCCCCAATAATCCATTTTCGCTTTGCAATATAACGTTAACGCCTGCAGGTATATAATTTGCTACCAGCGTTGGGATACCAATACCAAGATTAACATAAAAACCATCTTTAAGGTCTTGCGCAATTCTTTTTGCTATTTGAAATTTATCTAACGCCATATCTATGTGCTATTTTTTTTCTTTGCTTACGCTTCTTTTCTTACAGTTCGTTGTTCAATTCTTTTCTCATATTGAACTCCTTTAAAAATCCGATGAACATATATGCCAGGCGTATGGATTTGATTAGGATCTAATTCGCCTGCAGGGACCAACTCTTCAACTTCTGCAATTGTCGTTTTCCCAGCCATTGCCATTAGAGGATTAAAGTTTCTTGCTGTGTCTTTGAAAATCAAATTGCCCATTGTATCACCTCTCCATGCTTTTACTATCGCAAAATCAGCGTCAAAAGCATATTCCAATAAATAATCCTTTCCATTGAAATTGCGTATTTCTTTTCCATTCGCCACTTCTGTACCAACACCAGCAGGTGTAAAGATAGCCGGCAGCCCATACCCAGCTGCCATACATCTAGTTGCAAGGGTCCCTTGTGGAATCAACTCTACCTCTAATTCTCCGTTTAGCAATTGTCTTTCAAACTCTGCATTTTCACCAACATAAGATGCAATCATCTTCTTCACCATTTTCTTTTGCAACATTAATCCTATACCAAAATCATCCACACCCGCATTATTAGAAATGCAGGTTAAGTTATTAACTCCTAGCTCAACCAATGCGGCTATGCAATTTTCTGGAATACCACATAAGCCAAAGCCACCCAATAATATTGTGCTGCCATTTTTAATGCCCGACACTGCAGCATGTGCATTTGAGAAAACTTTATTCATCTTTGGATGTTACGTTATTATTGATTGTAGGAATAGATTTTTTTCGGGTTTGATTCACGACATTCTTTCTTTCTTTATATCGAATTTCTTCTGCCTCTTTATTTTGATGAACAATCATACTATCTAGCATTGCACCGAGCAAATCCGGATGTTTTGTATAAAAAACATAACTATCATGGAATTCTTGATCTGACACCTGATGATGGCTGAATATTGCCGATCTAACATCGACAGTTGTAAGAGAATCCGCTCTTAATGAATCTTTTTTATTGAGATAATAAACAAGTGCGTCTTGTTTCATTACATCCCAAATTATCATCTCCATTTTTTCAGGATGAATTATATGAGAAGGGATTGCATTTTTCTCTTTGCAAGAAAATATAATCATCGAATGGATGATTAAAATAAAAAAGACTTTTCTTATTGAGATACCATTCATAATTTATTTAAGCTCGTCTTTATACCTACTCGCATTACTTATGTCAACTCTTGATAAAATTTCACGGGCCGTAGCTTTATCTTGTGGAGCAGCTTTTGATAATACCTGAATCATTTCAGTTGTTTTTCCTTGAAAGAAAAATTGATTAATCATAGTGCCAGGATTCTCTTTGTTAAATGCATCTAATTGATTTAGCACTTCTAAAAATTTTGAACGGGTGGCCTTCTCATCCTGATACATATTGTCAAGCCCTAACCTATAATAATTATAATAAATTTCATGAATAATATCGTTTCTGGAATTTGTCATGTTTTCGGTTAACCAATAGCGATTCCTAACACCATCAAAAGCTTTCCATCCAGAAATATTATTACCATCCGGGGCATTGTTGATGATATTTTGCGCCTTTAAGAAGGCGTCGTCTCCGCCATGCTGAGCAAAAGAAGCCCCATCAAATCCAATAATCATATATGCGTAATATGCAAAAACGGCAGACAAATTTGAGGTAAGAGGATCGCTCCCTGATACCCTATTTTCGTTGAACTCTAATTGTTGAAATTCTTGATATTTAAATATGATTTTGTCATCCTTAAAGTTGATGATAGGAGAAAAATAAGAAGTATTAAATACAGGTCTTGCCGACTGGATAGACAATGTAGCTTTATATACATTCAGCTCATCTGTTGATTCAAGATTTAAAAAAAAATTACAATCAATTTTTTCATTTACCCCATATTGATCAGCAGTCCACTTTCTATTATTTAAAAAATTAAACAATGAAGTCTGTAATGTACGAAACGTATTTTTGTTAACATTGTTGCTTACTTGATTAGCAGATACAGTAACTTTTGCATTCAATTCTTGCGCTCTCAATAAAATCGAGAATAACAGTAAAGGAACAATTAATTTAATTCGTTTCATTGGTGTATGTATAGATAGTGTCGAGTATATCTTCCGCAACATTTTTTTTATCTTTTGTTTCAAAAAGATACTCATTTCCTTTCCTGTCAAAAATACAAATTTTATTGGTGCTTCCTCCAAATCCAGCGCCTTCATCTTTTAATGAATTTAACACAATTAAATCTGCGTTTTTTGTTTTTAATTTATCTAATGCGTTTGCTTTTTCATTAGTTGTTTCAAGGGCAAATCCAACTAATATTTGATTTGACAACTTTGATTTTCCTAGTTCGCTCAATATATCAACCGTCTTTTTTAAGACTATGTTTATTTCTTCGCCCGATTTTTTTATTTTTTCTGTTGAAGGGTTTTCAACTGTGTAATCTGCTATCGCCGCACTCATGACTACAATTTCTGCACTGGTAAAGTTGTTTAAACAAGCCTGATACATTTCATTGGCTGTATTCACGTTGATAACCTCATAATTTCCCCTGATTAGTTCGCTTGTAGGTCCGCATACCAATGTAACACTTGCGCCTCTCTTTTGAAACTCATTTGCGATGGCTATACCCATTTTGCCGGAGGATCGATTCCCTATAAATCTAACCGGATCGATTGGCTCATGAGTTGGCCCAGCTGTTATAAGTACTTTCTTCCCTTGAAATTGATGTTGTTTTGTAAAAAAAGATTGCAGCCATTGAATAATCTCTTCGGGTTCTGCCATTCTTCCCTCTCCAAATAATCCGCTAGCAAGTTCACCCTTATTTACTTCTAATACTTGATTGCCTTGAGTTTGAATTTTTAAAATATTCTCTTTTGTAGAAGGATGAATCCACATATCTTCATCCATTGCCGGCGCTACCACCACAGGACAAGTTGCCGAAAGATACACAGCCATTAAAAGATTATCGCACACACCTTGCGCCATTTTTGATAAAGTATTACAACTTAATGGTGCCAATAGCATTACATCGGCCCATCTTCCCAAATTAACATGATTTGACCAGGTGTCATTAGTAGATAAATCCGTTAGCACTTCGTTTTTTGAAAGTGTAGATAAAGTGAGCGGCCCAATAAATGCGGTAGAAGCTGGAGTCATGATGACTTTTACATCAGCACCTGCTTTGATTAATAACCTCACCAACACGGCTGATTTGTATGCCGCAATACTGCCAGAAATACCAAGTAATATTTTTTTTCCTTTTAGCATAAAAAATACCCTGCTAGTTTATAGCAGGGTTAAAATTATGATTTATAAATCAAATGATTCTTTAAAATCTGATACAATTACTGATTAATTAAACAAGGTGTCTTCATTCTTCTTGAAGTACACTTTATCTTCTAGAAATTCTGTAGTAGCTAACAAAGATGAGTTAGGCATTCTTTCATATGCTCTTGAAATTTCAATCTGCTCTTTATTTTCATGAATTTCTTCTAAACTATCAGTATGACTAGCAAATTCCTCAAGCTTACTATGAAGTTCTTCTTTCACAGCCACGTTTATTTGATTAGCTCTTTTTGCTATAATCGCAATTGACTCATACAAATTTCCAGTCTTATCTTTCAAATCTGAAAGTTTTTTTGGTTCAACCGAACTACTGGTATTACCACTTAGATGACGACGAAGTTTGCTCATTTTCTATGTTTTTTATTTGATGTAAACTTAAATTTTTATATTCTTCTGCTTCTTTCACCCATTTGCTATCAGGATATTTTTCAACAAAATCATCATATTCAGAAATAACCTTCTCAAATCGTTCCAATTGCTTATAGACGACGCTTAATGTAGCAAATTTATAGTACGCTTTTATCGCTAAATATTGGTACTCGTCTCCATTTTTAGTTTCTGGAAAGTCATACATTAAATTAGAGAATGCAATGGCCGAAGCCCTGTACTCTCCAATATTGTAATACAACTGAGCTCCTCTAAAAGCCTTTAGTTCTAATTTCTCTCTTGACTTGTCAATAATTTCTGTAGCCTCTTTTATTCTTGCTGAACCAGGATGTGTATTGATAAAAGTCTGCATCATGCCGATTGTTTTCAATGTATTTACCTGTTCTAATTCAAGCTTAGGCGATTGCTTATAAAAACAAAGAGCTCTTAGATAATCAACCTCTTCTGAATGTTCGTTATTTGGAAAAACTTCTAAATAACCTTTGAAACTTGCCGAAGCCTCTCCATACATTTCTTGGTTATACAAACAAAGAGAATATTTATAATACAACTCCTCAAACTTATCAGTTCCCTTGAATATACCAAACAACTCCTCGTACAACTGCTGTGCATACATAAACTTAGCCTTGGCATAATATTCGTCTGCCTTTTGTAACTTATAATTATAGTCTTTACTCTTTTGAACCTTAGTAAAACTATTACAGCCCATAAAAGTTACACCTAAGAAACACAACGAAATTGCAACAATAGATAAGCGCATAGAGTTTGCAAAAATAGGTACTTTTTAGCAACTATTGAACTGATTTTGTAAATAAAATACCATAAACACTTGTTAAATAAAAAGCAGAAACCCCCTATAAGGAGGCTTCTGCTTTTAAAATACTATTATTAGTATTAGAATTTCAACACTTTGGTTGTAGTGGTGTTTTTACCTTGTCGAACTTCGATTAAGTAAGAACCAGCCTTAAGCTCTGATCCCAGGTTTAATGTTTGATTTGGTGTTACATTCACCATCTTCAACACTCTGCCCTGTAAATCCATCACTTTGGCTGTTATTACCCCTGCTTCGTTCGCAGTGCCCTTTACCTGAACATTGAAGTTACTCATCGTTGGGTTAGGGAACACGCTCACTTGCATACTCTCTGACTTTGGAGTAGTTTCTACAGTTCTAGCTGTAAATGGAGTACATGCCGCTAATGTTAGTTTTATAGCCTTAGTTAACGTTGCATTTCCACATGCATTCGCAGCTCTTACTCTTACTGAGTCGGTAGTTGCAGTTGCAGATGTGGTTGCATACACTACTCTGATTACGTTACCAGTGCTTCCTGAGTCTATCACTCCGCCCGCTGGTATCGTCCATACATATGAAGTAGCATTCGCTACAGCTGTTGCTGTGTATCTTCTTACTTTAGCTCCACACACATCACTCACTACCGCTTCAACTATTGCTGCTGTAGCTGCTGTTGGCGCTGCAGCACTTACTACCGCTATCGTAGCTGTTCTTGCAGCAGATACGCACGTAGTAGTTGTATTTCTTGCAGCTGCATAGTAGGTTGTAGTAGCTGTTATTGATGGCGTTGTGTAGCTGTCGCTTCCACTTGCTAACGCGGTACCTGCTGTTGCTACACTGTACCAGTCTGTAGTTAGACCACTAACCGTAGTTGCCGACAATGTTACAGTCCCTGCTGCACATCTGTTAGCTCCTGCTGTTACAGGCGCTGCAGGTAATGCATTCGCTGTAGCTACCACCGTTGTACGTGCTGTTGATATACATCCCGTACCCGTCGTTACAGCTGCTACATAGTATGTCAACGTTCCTGGTGCTGTGATGCTTGGTGTAGTTAACGTTGCCGTTGTTCCCACTGAAGTTGTTGGTGCAGTACTTGCATACCATATCACCGTTCCAGCAGGACTTGTTGGCAAAGTAGCTGTTAATGTTACAGTTCCCGTTCCACATCTTGCATTGCTTGATGCTGCAGGTGCTGATGGTATCGCATTGATTACCACAACTGCTTTTGTTGAAGCTGCTGACAAACATCCGTTTGCTAACACCCTTTGTGCTGCCCAATATGTTGTTGTTGAGCTTATAGCTGCCGGCAATAAGTAAGCATTAACTCCCGTTGCAGTTCCAGCTTGTAATGCTGCTCCTGTTCTAAGTGAATCTGAGTACCAGTTAATTGTATTACCCGCCAATGCTGTAGCTGTAATTCTTGCCGTATCTGTTCCGCACTTAGCTGCATTTGTAACTGTTGCTACCGCAGCTGGCAATGCTAACACTTTCGCTATTACTGCAGTTCTAGCAGATATACATGTTGTAGCAGGATTGTAGTTAGCTGCATAGTACGTTGTACTAGCTGTCATACTGCTTGTATAGGTTGATGATGTTGTATCCGCACCTATTGCAGCAGTTGATGTCGCAGTAGAGTACCATTTGATATTATTACCCGCTGTACTTGTTGCAGATACTGTAATACTTACGCTTCCGCCTGTTCTTGAAGCACAGGTTGAATCTCCAGTTCCCACAGGTGCCGATGGTATTGCATTTACTATTTCTGCTACCGCCTTACGACTTGACAAACAACCTAATGTAGTTTTAGCTGCTACATAGTAAGTTGTAGTCGCAGCCACCGTTGC